>NZ_CP108455.1:5200000-5932500 GCF_036241575.1 Streptomyces sp. NBC_01267
CGGCAGCGCCACGGCCACCACACTGTCCGGGCTGAAGGTCGTCAACGACACGACCTTCACGGTCAAGCTCAACCAGAAGTTCTCCACCTTCCCGGACACCCTCGGGTACGCCGCCTTCGCCCCGCTGCCCTCGGAGTTCTACACGAACCACTCGGCGTGGCTGTCCAAGCCGATCGGCAACGGCCCGTACACCATCAAGTCGTACACCAAGGGCTCGGAGATGAGCCTGCGCACGTGGGACAAGTACCCGGGCTCCGACAAGGCGCAGAACGGCGGGGTGGACCTCAAGGTCTACACCGACAACAACACCGCGTACACCGACCTGACCGCGGGCAACCTCGACCTGGTCGACGACATCCCCGCCGCGCAGCTCAAGAACGTCAAGTCCGACCTGAGCGGGCGCTACATCAACACCCCGGCCGGCATCATCCAGACGCTCGCCTTCCCCTTCTACAAGCCCGAGTGGAACACCGCCGGGGCCAAGAAGGTCCGGATCGGCCTCTCGATGGCGATCAACCGGCCCCAGATCACCAAGACGATCTTCGCGGACACCCGGACCCCGGCGACCGACTGGACCTCACCGGTCCTCGGTGCCGCGGGCGGGTACAAGGCCGGGCTCTGCGGCAGCTCCTGCACGTACAACCCCACCGAGGCGAAGAAGATGATCAAGGAGGGCGGCGGCATCCCCGGCGGTCAGCTGAAGATCACGTACAACGCGGACACCGGCTCCCACAAGGAGTGGATCGACGCCATCTGCAACAACGTCAACAACGCGCTCGGCAACGACAAGGCCTGTGTCGGCAACCCGGTCGGCACCTTCGCCGACTTCCGCAACCAGATCAGCGCGAAGAAGCTGTCGGGCCCGTTCCGCGCCGGCTGGCAGATGGACTACCCGCTCATCCAGAACTTCCTGCAGCCGCTGTACTACACCAACGCCTCGTCCAACGACGGCCACTGGACCAACAAGACCTTCGACAAGCTGGTCAACGAGGCCAACGCGGACACCGACACCGCCTCCGCCGTGCAGAAGTTCCAGCAGGCCGAAGGGGTACTGCGGGACGACATGGGCGCCATTCCGCTCTGGTACCAGAACGGCAGCGCAGGCTACTCGGACCGCATCTCGAACGTCGCGCTGAACCCGTTCAGCGTCCCGGTCTACAACGAGATCAAGGTCCACTGACGCCACTGGGAGTACGGCCCGGCGCACCGCGAGCGCCGGGCCGTACTCCCTCCTACAACGACCCCCGGAGCCCCTCATGGGACGTTATGTGATCAGGCGTCTGCTCCAGATGATCCCGGTGTTCATCGGTGCCACGCTACTGATCTTCCTGATGGTGAACGTGATGGGTGACCCCATCGCCGGCCTCTGCGGAGACCGCGCCTGCGACCCGGCGACCGCTGCTCAGCTGCGCTCCCAGTTCGGCCTCGACAAGTCCGTGTGGCAGCAGTACCTGACCTACATGGGCAATGTCTTCACCGGGGACTTCGGCACCGCGTTCAACGGTGAGAAGGTCACCGACCTGATGGGCAGCGCCTTCCCCGTCACCATCAGACTCACCGTGGTGGCGATCGTGTTCGAGATCATCATCGGCATCACCTTCGGTGTGATCACCGGGCTCCGCCGGGGCCGCCCGATCGACAGCACGGTCCTGCTGCTCACCCTGGTCGTCATCTCGGTCCCGACCTTCGTGACCGGTCTGCTCGCCCAGCTGTTCCTCGGGGTGAACTGGGGGATCATCGAGCCCGCCGTCTCGCCCTCGGCCCCCCTGAACCAACTCATCGTGCCCGGACTGGTGCTGGCGTCCGTCTCCCTCGCGTACGTCACCCGGCTGACCCGGACGTCGATCGCGGAGAACCGCCGCGCCGACTACGTCCGCACCGCCGTCGCCAAGGGCCTGCCGAAGCGCCGCATCATCGTCCGGCACCTGCTGCGCAACTCGCTGATCCCGGTGGTGACGTTCATCGGTACGGACATCGGCGCACTGATGGGCGGTGCCATCGTCACCGAGCGCATCTTCAACATCCACGGTGTCGGTTACCAGCTCTACCAGGGCATTCTCCGCCAGAACAGCCAGACGGTCGTCGGCTTCGTCACGGTCCTCGTCATCGTCTTCCTGGTGGCGAACCTCATCGTCGACCTCCTCTACGCCGTTCTCGACCCGAGGATCCGGTATGCCTGAGTCCCAGAATCCCGACGAGGCGATCGCCGGCACCGGCGCCGGTGGGCCCATGGACCTCGCGACCGGCGAGGGCGCCACGCTGGAGGGCGCGAAGCAGGCCCACGACGGAGGCCCCGAGGAACGGCCCCGCAGCCTCTGGTCCGACGCCTGGCGCGATCTGCGCCGGAACCCGATCTTCATCATCTCCGGCCTGATCATCCTGTTCCTGGTGGTGATCTCGATCTGGCCGCAGCTGATCGCCACCCAGAACCCGCTCAACTGCAACCTCGACAAGGCCCAGCAGGGCTCCCAGCCAGGGCACCCGTTCGGTTTCACGGGCCAGGGCTGCGACGTCTACACCCGTACCGTCTACGGGGCCCGCCAGTCGGTGACCGTCGGTGTCTGCGCCACCGTCGGAGTGGCCCTCATCGGCAGCTTCCTCGGCGGTCTCGCCGGGTTCTTCGGCGGCGCCGGCGACGCGATCCTCTCCCGGATCACCGACATCTTCTTCGGCATCCCGGTGGTCCTCGGCGGTCTGGTCCTGCTGTCCGTGGTCACCAGCAGCACCGTCTGGCCGGTCATCGGCTTCATGGTGCTCCTCGGCTGGCCGCAGATCGCCCGTATCGCGCGCGGCTCGGTCATCACCGTCAAACAGAACGACTACGTCCAGGCAGCGCGGGCGCTCGGCGCGTCCAACTCCCGGATGCTGCTGCGCCACATCACGCCGAACGCGGTCGCCCCGGTGATCGTGGTGGCGACCATCGCCCTCGGTACGTACATCTCGCTGGAGGCGACGCTCTCGTACCTCGGCGTCGGCCTGAAGCCGCCCACCGTGTCCTGGGGCATCGACATCTCCGCCGCCTCCCCGTACATCCGCAACGCCCCGCACATGCTGCTCTGGCCGGCCGGTGCGCTGGCCGTCACGGTGCTCGCGTTCATCATGCTCGGCGACGCGGTGCGCGACGCCCTCGACCCCAAGCTGCGCTGAGGAGCCGGACCATGTTGCTCGAAGTGCGCGATCTGCACGTGGAGTTCCGGACCCGCGACGGGGTCGCGAAGGCGGTGAACGGCGTCGACTACACCGTGGACTCCGGTGAGACGCTCGCCGTCCTCGGGGAGTCCGGCTCCGGCAAGTCCGTCACGGCCCAGGCGATCATGGGCATCCTCGACGTGCCGCCCGGACACATCGCCGGTGGCGAGATCATCTTCCAGGGCCAGGACCTGCTGAAGCTCAAGGAGGAGCAGCGGCGGAAGGTCCGCGGCGCCAAGATGGCGATGATCTTCCAGGACGCGCTCTCCTCGCTCAACCCGGTGCTCAGCGTGGGTGAACAGCTCGGTGAGATGTTCACGGTCCACAAGGGCATGTCCCACAAGGCAGCCAAGGCCAAGGCCGTCGAACTGATGGACACGGTACGGATCCCGGCGGCCAAGGAGCGCGTCGGGCAGTACCCGCACCAGTTCTCGGGCGGTATGCGTCAGCGCATCATGATCGCGATGGCGCTGGCCCTGGAGCCGGACCTGATCATCGCGGACGAGCCGACCACGGCGCTCGACGTGACCGTGCAGGCCCAGGTGATGGACCTGCTCGCCGAGCTCCAGCGGGAGTTCAACATGGGGCTCATCCTGATCACCCACGACCTCGGCGTGGTCGCTGACGTCGCGGACAAGATCGCGGTGATGTACGCGGGCCGGATCGTCGAGACGTCGCCGGTCCACCAGATCTACCGGGCCCCCGCCCACCCGTACACCAAGGGTCTCCTCGCCTCGATCCCGCGGCTGGACCAGAAGGGCCAGGACCTCTACGCGATCAAGGGCCTGCCGCCCAACCTGCTGCACATCCCGCCCGGTTGTGCCTTCAACCCCCGTTGCCCGATGGCCCAGGAGGTGTGCCGTACCGACGTGCCGCCCCTGTACGAGGTGAACCAGGAACGCCGGAGCGCCTGCCACTTCTGGAAGGAGACGCTCGATGCACGCTGACCACTCGGGGCGCCGGGACGCACGCGACGCGGCCGAGGCCGAGCGTGACCTGATGGAGAAGTCGCACGCGGAGACGGCGTTCGCGAACGAGGTACACCCCATCCTCGAAGTCCGGGACCTGGTCAAGCACTACCCGCTGACCCAGGGCATCCTCTTCAAGAAGAGCGTCGGCGCGGTCAAGGCCGTCGACGGGGTGTCGTTCGCGCTCAGCCAGGGCGAGACGCTCGGCATCGTGGGGGAGTCCGGCTGCGGCAAGTCGACCGTCGCCAGGATGCTGGTCAACCTGGAGGCCCCGACGGGCGGTTCGATCAAGTACAAGGGCGAGGACATCACCAAGCTGTCCGGGCGGGCGCTGAAGGCGGTGCGGCGGAACATCCAGATGGTGTTCCAGGACCCGTACACGTCGCTCAATCCGCGTATGACGGTGGGTGACATCATCGGGGAGCCGTACGAGATCCACCCCGAGGTGGCTCCGAAGGGGGACCGGCGCCGCAAGGTGCAGGACCTGCTGGACGTGGTCGGTCTGAACCCGGAGTACATCAACCGGTATCCGCACCAGTTCTCCGGCGGTCAGCGTCAGCGCATCGGCATCGCCCGCGGCCTCGCGCTCAACCCCGAGATCATCGTGGCCGACGAGCCGGTCTCGGCGCTGGACGTGTCGGTGCAGGCGCAGGTCATCAACCTGATGGACCGGCTGCAGAAGGAGTTCAACCTGGCGTACGTGTTCATCGCGCACGACCTGTCGATCGTCCGGCACATCTCCGACCGGGTCGGCGTGATGTACCTCGGGCGGATCGTCGAGGTCGGCTCGGACGCGGAGATCTACGAGCACCCGACACACCCGTACACCCAGGCGCTGCTCTCCGCCGTGCCGCTGCCCGACCCGGAGGCGCGGGAACGGCGGGAACGGATCATCCTGGTCGGGGACGTGCCGTCGCCCGCCAATCCGCCGTCGGGCTGCCGGTTCCGTACCCGCTGCTGGAAGGCGCAGGAGCGGTGCGCGCAGGAGGTGCCCGCGCTGGCCGTGCCCGCGGTGTTCCGGATGGTCGATGGCCCGGTGCACCACGACTCGGCCTGTCACTTCGCCGAGGAGAAGCAGGTCGTACCGGACATCGGGCTGGGGCCGGACGAGGGGCCGCCGGGGCCGCCGCGGCCGTTGGAGGGCCCGCCCGGACAGCCGGGGGCGTCAGGGCCGTCGGGAGGCGCGCCCCCGGGCCCTCCGGGGTCCGGTCCCGAGGGGCCGCCGACCGGGGCGACGCCCGCCTGACAGCGACGCCCGCCTGACAGCGTGGCGCGACCGGCCGGGGCGGCACCATGCCCCGGCCGGACAGGCCTTCGAACCGTCGGCCTAGTGGCTTTCGCCGTCCGCGCCGGGCGCCAGGGACCGCTTGATGAAGTCCACCTGGAGCAGCAGCAGATTTTCGGCCACCTGTTCCTGCGGTGTCATGTGCGTCACCCCGGACAGCGGCAGCACCTCGTGCGGGCGGCCCGCGGCGAGCAGGGCCGAGGAGAGCCGCAGGGTGTGCGCCGCGACCACGTTGTCGTCGGCGAGCCCGTGGATGATCATCAGGGGCCGCGCGGGGTTCTCCGGGGCGGAGAGCCCGTCGTCGGTGACCAGCCCGCTCGCCGCGTACACCTCGGGCTGCTCCTGCGGGTCGCCGAGGTAGCGCTCCGTGTAATGCGTGTCGTACAGCCGCCAGTCGGTGACCGGAGCGCCCGCGACGCCCGCGTGGAAGACGTCGGGGCGGCGCAGTACGGCGAGCGCGGCGAGGTAGCCGCCGTACGACCAGCCGCGGATCGCGACCCGCTCCAGGTCCAGCGGGAAGCCCTGTTCGGCCAGGCTGTGCAGGGCGTCGACCTGGTCGTCGAGCGTCAGTGGGAAGTTGTCCTTGACCGCCTTCTCCCAGGCCGGGGAGCGGCCGGGGGTGCCCCGGCCGTCCGCGACGATCACCGCGAAGCCTTGGTCGGCGAACCACTGGGACGTGAGGTGCGGGTTGTGCGCCGCGAGCACCCGCTGGCCGTGCGGGCCGCCGTACGGGTCGAGCAGGACCGGCAGCTTGCCGTCCGATTCCCGGTGGCCGGTGGGGAGCAGGACGGCGCACGGAATTTTCCGTGCGCCCCCCTCGGCGAAGGTCACGCGGGGAGTGAGGCCCGGCTTCTCCGCGTACGAGGCGACCGTGGCCACCTCCTTGCCGTCCCGCAGCACCCGTACGGTCGCGCCCGGCACCTCCGTACCGGCCGAGACGAGCACCGTCACACCCCCGGAGCGCACCGCGGAGTGCACACCCGGATCTGCCGAGACGCGCTCCACGCCCAGTTCGTTGACCCGGTACACGTGGATCTCGCCGGTCTCGGGAACCGCGGCGGTCTCGCCCGCCGAGGCGGAAACGAGGATGTCGTCAACCGAGATGTCCAGCACCGCCCGAACGTGCAACTCCGGCCCGGTGAGCAGCCGGTCGCCGACCGCGAGCACCCGCGCTCCGCCCTCGTCGGCGATCCGTACCAGGCCGCCGGCCGGTGCCCAGGCGGGCACGCCGGGGAACAGATCGAGCCACACCGGGTCCTCGTCGACATGCACGGTCCTGGTCGCGCCGGTCTCCGTACTGACCCCCAGATACCGCTGACTGCGCTGGTCACGCGCCTGCGTGAGCAGCAGGGGTGCGCCGTCGTCCGACCAGTGCACGGCGGCCAGGTACGGATACCGGCCACGGTCCCAGACCACCTCGGTACGCGAACCGTCCAGGCGGTAGAGGAAGAGCCGCACCTCGGCGTTGGGCGTCCCGGCCGCCGGATAGCCGACCTGTGCGGGCTCGCGGTCCGGATGCGCGGGATCGGCGATCCACCACCGCTGTACGGCGCTGTCGTCGGCCCGCGCGACCAGCAGGGACTGCGAGTCCGGCGCCCACCAGTAGCCGCGTGAGCGCTGCATCTCCTCGGCCGCGACGAACTCGGCCAGACCGTACGAGACATGGGCGTCCTCGGGCTCGGCGAGGGCCTTGTCGCCCTCCCCGTCCGCCCCCACGACGCGCAGTGCGCCGCCGGTCACATAGGCGACGAGGCGGCCGTCGGGGGACGGGCGGGGGTCGATCGCGGACCCCGGCACCCGGATCTCGCGGGTGGAACCGGCCCGCAGTTCAGCGGTGAACAGCCGTCCGGACAGGGCGAATGCGGCCAGCTCGGCCGCCGCGTCGACCGCGTACCCGACGATGCCCGCCGAGCCCTCCCGGCTCCGCTCGCGGCGTGCCCGCTCCTGGGCCGAGAGCTGCTCGTCCGCGCCGCCGAGGAGCGCCTGAGGATCGGCGGCCACGCGCTCCTGTGCGCCCCGTTCGAGGTCGAGCACCCAGAGCTGGTTCGTACGGTCGGTGCCGGACGAGGAGCGCAGGTAGAGCACCCGGTTCCCGTCGGGCGACACCGTGAAGGCGCGCGGGGCCCCCAGCGTGAAGCGCTGGGTTCTCGCGAATTGGCGCGGGAAGGAGAGTTCGTTCGAAGTCATGGCACTGAACTTACGACTTGGCCGCGCGGGCGGGGACCGGCCGGACAGGTCTTAGACCTGAGGCATGTGCCGACCGGTTCTGTCCGTGGCGTACGTCCGTGCGCCCCTCGTGCTGCCGTGCATCGATCATGCACGCCCCCGGATAGTTATGATCCGTAGCGCTAGGTGGGTATGACGCTACCGGCAGTTGTGGCATGCCCCTGTCCCGTACGCAATGTGGAGGTGAACCGTCATGGCACTCTCGATCTCGGCGGTGGTGCTGCTGGCGATCATCGTTGTGCTGCTGGTCAGGAAGTCGGGGCTGAAAGCGGCGCACGCGCTGGTCTGTGCACTCCTGGGTTTCTATCTGGCCAGCTCGTCCATGGCGCCCAGCATCCACTCCCTGACCACGAATGTGGCCGGGATGATCGGCGGCCTCAAGTTCTGAGAGGGGCGGACCGGCGGGTGCGGCTCGTAGGCTGTTCCCATGACGGACCTCCCCGCCCAGCGTCTGCTTCTGGTGCACGCGCACCCCGACGACGAGTCGATCAACAACGGCGCCACCATGGCCGCGTACGCGGCCACGGGCGCCCACGTCACCCTGGTGACCTGCACCCTCGGTGAGGAGGGTGAGGTCATTCCGCCCGGACTGGCGCATCTGGCAGCCGACCGGGAGGACGCCCTGGGGGCGCATCGCATCGGTGAACTGGCCGCCGCGATGCGGGAGCTGGGTGTGCGGGACCACCGTTTCCTCGGCGGGCCCGGCCGCTACCGGGACTCCGGGATGATGGGTGTCGAGCAGAACCACCGGGCGGGCGCCTTCTGGAACACCCCCGTGGACGAGGCGGCCCCGTACCTCGTGGAGGTGATCCGTTCGGTACGTCCGCAGGTCCTGGTGACGTACGACCCGAACGGCGGTTACGGCCACCCCGACCACATCCAGGCGCACCGCGTCGCCATGCGCGCCGCCGAGCTGGCGGCCGAGCCCGCCTTCCGGCAGGACCTCGGTGAGCCGCACGCGATCGGGAAGATCTACTGGAACCGGGTGCCGCGGTCGGTGGCCGAGGAGGGCTTCGCCCGACTGCGGGCGGCCGGTGCGGACTTCCAGGGCATCGCGGACATCGGTGATGTACCGGGCGTGGTGGGCGATGCGCTCGTCACCACGGAGATCGACGGCACGGCGTACACGGCTGCCAAGTCCGCCGCGATGCGCGCGCACGCCAGCCAGATCGCGGTGGACGGACCGTTCTTCGCGCTCTCCAACGACCGCTGGCAGCCGCTCTTCGTGCGTGAGTACTACGAGCTGGTGCGGGGCGCCTCCGGGGCGCCGGAGGGCGAGCGGGAGGCTGATCTCTTCGCAGGCGTCACAGGCGTCGCGGGAACGGTGGGGCCGGCGTGAACCAGCGTGGTACGGGAGCAGTCGGATGAGCACGGTCCAGGGCGGTACGGGAGCAGTCGAATGAGTACGAATCAGAGCGGTACCGGCTTGGCGGCGCCGCTGAACCCCCGCCGGATCGCTGCCTACTTCGGGCTGCTCGTCCTCGGCGCGCTGGTCGGCTTCGCGGGCGCGCTCATCCAGGCCGCCTGGTTCCCCGGCGGCCTTGTGCTCGCCCTGGTCGGCGCCGCCGCGCTCTTCTACGGCGGCCGGGTCGCCACCGGCACGGGCATCGGGGTCGGCGCGCCCGCGGTCGGATGGCTGGTCTCCGTCATGCTGTTGACGGCCACCCGCCCGGAGGGTGACTTCGTCTTCGGCGCGGGCGTGGCCTCGTACGTGTTCCTGCTGGGCGGCATGGTGGCCGCTGTGATCTGCGCCACCCTGCGCGTACTGCCGCAGGCGGGCCCGGATTCCGCCCGACCTGGCAAGTGATGTGCCGCTTCGCCCGGTGAACCTGCCGCACGTGTCAGGCCCCCGGAACGTCGCATTCCCATGGGCGTGGGGTGTCATCGCGCCGTGGCCAGTATGGTGGTGCGCGCCGCCGAACCTCCCGCACAAGTAAGAACGGGCGGCGGAGCCAACCGGGAGAACCTGCCTTGAGTCGTGAAACTGACAGTTCGTCCACCGGCCCTCAGGGGCGTGGCGGGGCCGCGTACCCCTCGGGCACGCCGCCGTACGGAACCCGCCAGTCTCCGGAGGACGCCGTGTCCCCGGCTCCGGCCACCGGGCCGCAGCCGGATGAGCCCAGGACCGAGACCACGCTGACCACGCGTATCCGGATCAACATCCCTGGCTCGCGGCCGATTCCGCCGGTCGTCATGCGTACGCCGATGGCCGAGAGCGACCTCGCCGATGCGCCGGACGCCGAGCGCACGGCGACCATGCCCCGGCCGCCGGAGCCGGAGGCGGAGCCCGCCCCCGAGCCGCCCGCCGAGCGGCCGACCAGTGACTGGTTCGCGCCGCGCAAGCCTGCGGCGTCCTCGGCCGCCGCCCCGCCCGCAGCACCGGCCGCCCCCGCGGCGCCCGTTGCTCCCGGGTCCGGAGCGGCTCCCGGGACCGGAGCGCCGGACGAGGCCGGGCAGCGCCCCGACCTCCCCTACTTCTCGGAGCCGCCTCAGCGCGGCACCGTGCCCCCCGGACCGGCCGCACCCGCAGCACCCACCGGACCGACCACCGGTCCGGTCACCGGCACCAGTTCGCTGACGCCGCCGCTCGACTCGCTTCCGCCCTTCCCGGCGGCCACGCCGCCGCCGATGTCGGACGACACAGCGGTACTGACCCCGCAGCAGCCCGCCCCGGGATTCCCGCAGGGGATGAACGGCCAGGGCCTGAAGGGCCAGGGCCCGGCCGCCGCCCCGGCGGGCGGCAACGTCTCGGGCTCCACGCTGAACAGCGGCAGCCCGGTGGCCCCGCCGGAGCGCCGTTCGCCGTTCCCGCCGGGCCCCGGAGCCGGTCCTGGCGCGCCCCGGCAGTCCGACGGGAAAGCAGCCTTCGACCCGTCCGCGCCGTCGAACCCCATCACCGCCCCCACGCCCGGACCCGCCCCGGTCCGTCCGGCCACGCCCGGCAAGAAGAAGGGCGGCCGTTCCAAACTGGGCCTCATCGGGGTCGGCATCGTCGTGCTGGCCGGTGTGGCGTACGGCGCGGGCCTGTTGATGAACCACTCCGCCGTGCCCAAGGGCACCACGGTGCTCGGCGTCGACATCGGCGGCGGCACCCGGGACGAGGCCGTCAACAAGCTCGACACCGTTCTCGGCAAGCGGGTCGGCGCGCCGATCCAGCTCAGCGTCGACGGCCGTAAAACCGAACTCAGGACCGCCGCCGCGGGTCTCTCCCTGGACACCCAGGCCACCGTCCGCCAGGCCGCGGGCAGCGACTACAACCCCGTCTCGGTCATCGGTTCGCTCTTCGGCGGGCAGCGGGTGGTCGACCCGATCCTGCCCACCGACCAGGAGAAGCTCGGCGCCGCGCTGACGGATCTGGCGGGCGTCTCGGGCTCCGCGTCGGAGGGCACCATCAAGTTCGAGCCGGGCAAGGCCGTTGCCGTGCCGGGCAAGGCGGGCAAGTCGCTGGACGTCGACCGGTCGATGGTCGCGGTCCAGGACGCGTTCCGCGCCCAGGTGCAGACGGGCAAGCCGCACACCGTCGTGCTGCCGGTCGCGGCCAGGCAGCCGACCGTCACCCGGACCGAGATCGACCGGGCGATGAAGGAGTTCGCACAGCCCGCGATGTCCGGCCTGATCACGATCAAGGCGGGCACCAAGCAGATCCAGTTCGGCCCCGAGAGGTCACTGCCGAAGATCCTCTCCATGAAGGCGGTCAACGGCCGGCTGGTCGAGGTCTACAACCGGCCCGCGATCACCCAGCTCCTCGAAGGGGTCTTCGACGGCGTCATGATCACCAAGGGCGACGGGCAGAAGCACCCGGTCTCCGCGACCGACGTGGCGCAGGCCATGGGGACCGCGCTGCTCGGCAAGACCCCCGCCGAGCGCACGGCCACGATCAACCTCGACGCGGGCTGATCCCACCCCCGTACAGCTCTTACGGCACACCTCGCACGGCCCCCGTCCGGACACCGGCACAGCGTCGGAACACCGGCCCGGGGGCCGTGTCATGTGTAGGGCATGACATCTGTCACCGCCGACTCACGACAGACCGCACTGCCGCCGTACCGCCCGCTGCGGGACGCTTGACCCATGACGACGACAGCACCGCCCACCACTGTGGTGAGCTTCGAGCAAGTGAACAAGAGCTACGGCCCGGTGCACGCCGTGGCCGGCCTCTCCCTCGATCTGCACCCCGGTGAGACGGTCGCGCTCCTCGGTCCCAACGGAGCGGGCAAGTCCTCGACGCTCGACCTCCTGCTGGGCCTGCGCAGGCCCGACTCGGGGACCGTCCGGGTCTTCGGTACGACGCCCGAGCAGGCCATCAAGGACGGCCGGGTCGGGGCGATGCTGCAGAGCGGCGGCCTGATGGAGGAGGTCACGGTGCGCGAGCTGGTGAAACTCGGCTGCGACCTGCACCGCCGTCCGCGTACCGTCGCCGAGGTACTGGACCGGGCCGGGATCACCCAGATCGCGGACCGTATGGTCAACAAACTCTCCGGCGGCCAGGAGCAGCGCGTCCGGTTCGCCCTGGCGACCGCGGGCGACAGCGACCTGATCGTCCTCGACGAGCCGACCACCGGGATGGACGTCTCCGCCCGGCACTCCTTCTGGGCCACCATGCGGGAACAGGCCGACCAGGGCCGTACGGTCCTCTTCGCCACCCACTACCTGGAGGAGGCGGACGCGATCGCCGACCGGGTGCTCGTCCTGCACAAGGGCCGCCTCCTCGCC
The DNA here is from genome assembly GCF_036241575.1 of Streptomyces sp. NBC_01267. Taxonomy (NCBI): domain Bacteria; kingdom Bacillati; phylum Actinomycetota; class Actinomycetes; order Kitasatosporales; family Streptomycetaceae; genus Streptomyces; species Streptomyces sp. NBC_01267. Next base: position 5,212,382 of record NZ_CP108455.1, read on the forward strand.
GACGGCACCGCCTCCGAGATCAAGGCGAAGGCGGGGGCCCGCCGGATCGCCTTCGACCTCGAAGGGGTCATCGACGAGGCGGCGCTGCGCGGACTGCCGTTCCTCACCGCGTGCGACGTGTCCGGCCGTACGGTCCGCATCCAGTCGTCCGACGCCGACGGGACCGTCCACGCCGTGTACGGACTCGGGCTCTACCCGCACAACCTCGAAGTCGCCGGACTCGGCCTGGAACAGGCCTTCGTCGCCATCACGGAGGCCGAGGAGGCCAAAGCAGCATGAGCACCCTGATCAGGCTCGAAATCACCCGGACCCTGCGGAACAAGAAGTTCATGTTCTTCTCGATCCTCTACCCCTCGATGCTCTACCTGATCATCGCGAGCGGGGCGTCGTCCACGGACAAGGTGGACGGCACCAGCCTCACCCTGCAGAGCTTCTACGTGGTCGCGATGGCGTCCTTCGGCGCGCTGACCGCCGTACTGATGGGCAACAGCGAACGCATCGCCAAGGAGCGCGAGAAGGGCTGGGTCCGTCAGCTGCGGCTCACCTCGCTGCCCGGCCGCGGCTACGTCCTGGCGAAGATCGCCAGCGCGGCCGTGGTCACCCTGCCGTGCATCGTCGTCGTCTTCGTCGTGGCCGCCGCGTTCAAACACGTACGGTTCGACGCCTGGCAGTGGCTGGCGCTGACCGGGGTCATCTGGGCCGGGAGCCTGGTCTTCGCCGCGCTCGGGGTCGCCATCGGCTACCTCGCCAGCGGGGACGCGGTCCGGCCGATCACGATGATCATCTACTTCGGCCTCTCCATCCTCGGCGGCCTCTGGCTGCCCACCACGTCCTTCCCGCAGTGGCTCCAGAACATCGCCGAGTGGCTTCCCACCCACGCGTACGCCGCACTCGGCCAGTCCATCGAACTGGGCAGCGCCCCGCACGCCAAGGACGTGGGCATCCTCTTCGTCTACTTCCTGGTCTTCGCGGGCGGCGCGGCCTGGCTGTACCGGAAGGACACCCTGAAGGCGTGAACGAGGAACGAGTCGTCGGCATCGGGAGGGTCCCGGAGAACGCGCGGCTGGCCGCCAAGAAGATGATCTGGATCGGCATCTGGCTGGCCTTCATGAGCCCGCCCCTGAACAAGCTCCTCGACGGCGGCTACTCCACCGTCGGGGAGGTGTTCGGCTGGACGGGACTCGTGGTCTTCGTCCTCGCGTACCTGGTGCTGGTCTTCCGGCACACCGCGCGGCGGCTCACCACGCCCGTGGTCCGCGGCACGCTGGTCTTCCTCGGGGCGCTCGCCGTGGCGCTCTCGCTGACGCTCGGTCCGACCTGGCTCGTGCTCTTCGTGTACGTGGCGGTGAGCTGCGGGGCGGTCCTGCCGGCCCGGCAGGCCGGCTGGTCGATCATCGGATCCACCGCCGTGATGTGCCTCCTCGCCCTCCGCGGCGACCAGCCCGTGGAGGCGGTCGGCGGACTCCTCGTCCCGGCGCTGCTCGGCGGGTTCGCGATGACCGGGGTGGGGCAGCTGATCCGTACGACGGTCCAGTTGAAGGAGGCCCGCGCCACGGTCGCCCAGCTCGCCGCCAACGAGGAACGGCTGCGGATGTCCCGCGACCTGCACGACCTCCTCGGCCACTCCCTGTCGCTGATCGCCCTCAAGTCCGAACTGGCGGGCCGGATGCTCCCCGACCAGCCCGGCCGGGCAGCCGCCCAGATCGAGGACATCCAGCAGGTCAGCAGGCAGGCCCTGAAGGACGTACGGGAAGCGGTCACCGGCTACCGGCGGCCCACCCTGCCCGGCGAACTGGCCGGGGCGCGCACGGCGCTGGCCGCCGCGGGCGTGGTGGCGGACGTACCGGCCGACTGCCCGACCGACGGGCTGGACGAGGACCAGGAGGCCGCTCTGGCCTGGGCGTTGCGCGAAGGGGTCACCAACGTCGTACGCCACAGCGGCGCCCGGAACTGCACCGTCACGGTCCAGGTCCGGCAGAACCTCGACGGGCGTCACTACGAACTCACCGTGCGGGACGACGGCGACAACTCCGGTGGGAGCGCCGCCCCGAAGGGCAACGGCCTGACCGGGATGACCGAGCGGCTCGAAATGGTCGGCGGCACCCTCGACACACGATCCGGGAAGGGCTTCACCCTCACCGCCCGGGTCCCCCTAGGATCCGGTACATGATCAGGCTCTTGCTCGCCGAGGACCAGTCGATGGTCCGGGAGGCCCTTGCCGCGCTGCTCGGCCTGGAGCCGGACTTCGAAGTCGTCGCCCAAGTGGCCCGTGGCGACGAGGTACTGGCCGCCGCCCGGACGCACACGGTCGATGTCGCCCTGCTCGACATCGAGATGCCGGGCATGACCGGCATCGACGCGGCGGCCGAGCTGCAGCGCGAACTGCCCGCACTCAAGGTCGTCGTCCTCACCACCTTCGGCCGCCCCGGCTATCTGCGCCGCGCCATGGAGTCGGGCGCCCACGCCTTCCTGGTCAAGGACGCCCCCGCCGCCCAACTGGCCGCCGCGGTACGGAAGGTGCTCGCCGGTGAACGGGTCATCGACCCGACGCTGGCCGCCGCGGCCCTCTCCGACGGAGCGAACCCGCTGACGGAGCGCGAACGCGCGGTGCTGCGCGCGGCGGCCGACGGCTCGACCAACGCGGAACTGGCCGCGGCGCTGCACCTGTCGCAGGGCACCGTCCGCAACTACCTCTCGACGGCGATCCAGAAGCTGACGGCCCGCAACCGGGCCGAGGCGGTGCGGATCGCCCGCGAGAAGGGCTGGCTGTAGGCGCTGTTCCGGACGCGGCCGGTCCGGGCGGCCCGGCGCGGTCCCGGTCAGGGATGCATCCGCGCACCCTTGAGGACCTTGTCCACCGCGTTCCGCGGCCCGTACACGGCCAGCCCCACCAGGTCCAGCTCGTCGCGCGGTACCGCCGCCACCGCCGCGCGGTTGTCGCGGTCGTTGCCCGTGCCGAACAGGTCGCGGGTGAAGACCGCCCTCGGCAGCGCGCGGGACAGCACCCGCGTGTGCGCGGCCGTCAGGTTCTCCTTCGTGCCCTCGAAGACCAGGACCGGCTGCCGGAACATCGGCAGATAGCCGGTGCCGTCGGCGTCCGCGTACGGTTCGCCGATCACCTCGGGGGCCGCCGGGCCGAGCCCGCTGACCAGGAAGGCCGTCACGTTCAGCCGCTGCCAGGTCTCCAGGTCCTCGCGCAGCAGGACGGCGATCTTGGTGTCGAAGCGGACGGGCGGGGCGGCGGGGACATCAGCGGTCAGGTTCTCGGTTCTCATGCTTCGAGACTGCCGACTGCCCCGCCCCGCCGTCTTGTACGTTCCTTGCATGGTGGCCCGGCAGGAGATCTCCGCATGGCGCCCGCCGGTCGCGGGCATCGTGGAGGTCTTCCACGCCCACTTCACCGAGCACGCCTACCCGATGCACGTCCACGACGCCTGGACGCTGCTGATCGTCGACGACGGCGCCGTGCGCTACGACCTGGACCGGCACGAGCACGGCACTCCGCGCGGCACGGTGTCGCTGCTGCCGCCGCAGGTGCCCCACAACGGCTCGCCCGCCACCCCGCACGGCTTCCGCAAGCGGGTGCTCTACCTGGACATGACGCAGCTGGACGCGGGCTACATCGGCCCCGCGGTCGACGGCCCCGATCTGGTCGACCCGGTGCTGCGACAGCGCGTCGGGCAACTGCACACGGCCCTCGCGCACCCCGGGGACGAGCTGGAGGCGGAGAGCAGACTCGCACTGATCGGCGAACGGCTGCGCGGGCATCTGCGGCCCCGGCCGGTGAACCGCCCGCCGGCTCCCGCCCCGGCCCTCGCGCACCGGCTGCGCGAGCTCCTCGACGAGCGGCTGGTCCAGGGGGTGACCCTGGACGAGGCCGGCACGCTGGTGCACGCCCACCCCGCCCACCTGGTACGGGCCTTCAGCGCCGCTTTCGGGATCGCCCCGCACCAGTACCTGATGTCCCGCCGGATCGACCGCGCCCGCCGGCTGCTGCTGGACGGCCGGCCGCCCGGCGAGGTGGCCGTGGCCACCGGGTTCTACGACCAGTCCCACCTGGCCCGGCACTTCAAGCGGGTCGTGGGCATCGCACCGGGGCGGTACGCCGGCACCGGGCCGACGCGGGCCGGCGTCAGTTGAGCATCGCGCGCGCCGACCGGGCCCGCCTCCGGATCGCCTCGGCCGCCCCCGGTTCGACCGCGGCGACCACCTCCGCGTACTCGTCCAGCTCCGCTGCCCCGCGCACGAAGTCACCGCGTTCGACGAGCAGTTGGGCGTGCTCGTAGCGGAGCCGGGCCGGATGGGCGGGGAGCAGCAGGGAGAGCTCGATCGCCCACAGGTGTACGTCGGTGCGCTCCGGGCGGGCGGCGGCCCAGGCGCGGATGTTGTTCAGGACGCGCAGGACGATCTCCAGCGGGCCCGCCGGGGCGAGCATCGAGGGGTCCAGGGGTGCACCCGTCGTCCCCGTGACCAGGATCCCGGCGTCCTGGGCGGTCAGCTGCCGGCCTCCGGCGAACGGATCGACCAGGACCTGTTCGTCCGCCGGGTCCGACGGGTGCCCGAGGCCGACCACGAAATGACCGGGCAGCGCCACGCCGTACACCGGGGCTCCGGCCCGGCGTGCGACCTCGGTCCAGACCACCGAGAGCAGGATCGGCAGCCCGCGGCGGCGGCGCAGCACCTCGTGCAGGAGCGAGGACTCCAGTCGTTGGTAGTCGCCCGGGGTGCCCCTGAACCCGGTCCGTACGCCGAGGAGTTCACCGAGGGCCGCCGCCCAGGCCCGGGGCCCGGAGGTCCCGTACGGCAACAGGCCTGCCAGCCGGTCCAGTTCGATCTGGGCCGCGTCGATGCCGTCCTGCCCCAGCGCGGGGTCGGCCTCGGTGCCCAGCAGCAGACACAGCAGCGCGAGATCGGGCCGCTCGGAGCGCGCCTCCTCGGCGAACTGCCGTCGCCAGTCGGTCGATTGCCCGTCCATCCGAGTCCCGTCCCCGTCCGTCCCTGTCCCGTGTCCTGTGCCGTGCCTGTGGCGAATCTGTTCAGCCCGGACGCCTCAGGCCGCCGCGGAGGTCTGCCGGTAATGGTGGTAGCTGTGGTGGGTCCGGAACCCCATCCCGTCGTACAGCGCACGGGCTCCGGCGTTCTCCTCCTCGACCTGGAGCCACGCGGCCGACGCACCCTCGTCCAGCGCCTTGCGGGCGAGCGCCGCCATCACCGTGCTCGCCAGCCCCCGGCGGCGGGCGGCGGGAGCCACCTCTATCGCCATGAAGCCCGCCCAGCGGCCGTCGACCACACAGCGCCCGATCGCCGCGGGCGCCGGGCCGGGACCCGCGACCGAGGCGAACCAGGTCGAGGGGCCGCTGCCGAGCACCTTCAGGACATCGCCGCCCGGGGTGTCCCGGTCGTCGAACCGGTGGTAGCGCCTGAGCCAGGACTCGTCGCAGGTACGGGAGAGCGAGACCCGGGAGACGTCCGTGTCCAGATCACCGATCGGGGCCAGCGCGCCGATCCGGACCAGCGCGCTCACCTCACGGGTCCAGCCACGCTGCTCCAGACCGGCGGCCAGCAGTTCCTGCGTGCCCTCGTTGCCCGTCGCCAGCTGGACGTACGCGGGCAGACCCCGGGCCGCGTACCACTCCCGTGCGTACTCCAGCGCGTCGTCCAGCGGACGGCCCGGATCGCCCAGCGGAAGCACGGAGTTGGCGCGGCGGGTGAATCCGGACGCCGCCCGGAGCTCCCACTCGCCCAGCCGCTCGCTCTCCACCGGCTGCCAGGCGCGGGCAGTGGCCCGCGCCAGCTCGGCGAAGGTGGCCGAGGGGCCGCGCCTGCGGGCGGGCGCGGCCGGTACCGTCTTCCCCGCGACGAGGGCCGACTCCGGGATGCGTACCGACACGCCCGATCTCTGTGTGACGGACAGCACACCGGAATCCCATGATGTGAGAACGCCCACCGTGTCCGTGTACTTCTCACCTGGTGGGGCCTCATCGGTCAGCTGCCTGACTGATACCCGTTTGCCCACGTCATCGGGTGTAATTCGGACCTCAAGCCGTCCGCCGGTAGTGAATTCCACAGCTCTCTCCGCCCCTCCTGTTCGGATCGCGCCCAGGAACGGAGATACTAGGTGCGGGCATCGACGACGCCGCGCTCCCGCGCAGAGCAGCCCTACCGAGGAGGAACGACAGCGTGACTTACGTCATCGCGCAGCCTTGTGTCGACGTCAAGGACAAGGCGTGCATCGAGGAGTGCCCCGTCGACTGCATCTACGAGGGCTCCAGGTCCTTGTACATCCACCCGGACGAATGCGTCGACTGTGGTGCCTGTGAGCCGGTATGTCCGGTGGAGGCGATCTTCTACGAGGACGACACCCCGGAGGAGTGGAAGGACTACTACAAGGCGAACGTCGAATACTTCGACGATCTCGGCTCGCCCGGTGGTGCCTCCAAGCTCGGTCTCATCGAGCGCGACCACCCCTTCATCGCGGCGCTGCCTCCGCAGAACGGCTGACTCCGTAGGGCCTGTCCCGGCCGCCCCCGGTCCCGTACGGCTCGTCCGCGTACGGGACCGCGGTGTTTTCCGTGCAGCCTTGGACAGATACCGACAGATACGCAGCAGCCGGCATACGGCCGGCATACGTACGAGAAAGTGAAGCCCGTGTCCGCAGTCTCATCGCGTCTCCCCGTCTTTCCCTGGGACAAGTTGGAGCCGTACAAGGCAACAGCGACCGCCCACCCGGACGGCATCGTGGATCTCTCCGTCGGCACCCCGGTCGACCCGGTCCCCGGGATCGTCCGGAACGCGCTGATCGCGGCGGCCGACTCACCGGGGTATCCGACGGTGTGGGGGACGGTGGCGCTGCGTGACGCGCTCACCGGCTGGTGCGAGCGCCGGCTCGGTGCGCGCGGGGTCGCGCACACCAATGTCCTGCCGGTCGTCGGTTCCAAGGAACTGGTGGCCTGGCTGCCCACCCAGCTCGGTCTGGGGGCGGGGGACCGGGTGGCGTACCCGCGGCTCGCGTACCCGACGTACGAGGTGGGCGCGCGGCTCTGCGGCGCGGAGCCCGTCGTGTACGACGACCCGACGGAGCTCGACCCCACGGGTCTCGAGCTGCTCTGGCTGAACTCGCCGTCCAACCCGACGGGCCGGGTCCTCGCCAAGGACGAGCTGGTGCGGATCGTCGCCTGGGCGCGCGAGCACGGGATCCTGATCGCCAGCGACGAGTGCTACCTGGAACTGGGCTGGGAGGCCGAGCCGGTCTCCGTACTGCACCCGGACGTCTGCGGTGGCACGTACGAGGGCCTGATCGCCGTCCACTCGCTCTCCAAGCGGTCCAACCTGGCCGGGTACCGTGCCGCGTTCTGCGCGGGCGACGCCGAGGTGCTGGGCGAGCTGCTGAAGATCCGCAAGCACGGCGGGATGATGACGCCCGCTCCGGTACAGGCCGCCACGGTCGCCGCACTCGGTGACGACGTGCACGTGGCCGAGCAGCGGGCGCGGTACCTGGCCCGGCGCGCTTCGCTGCGCGCGGCGCTGGAGTCGCACGGCTTCCGCATCGAGCACAGCGAGGCGAGCCTCTACCTGTGGGCGACGCGCGACGAGCCGTGCTGGACGACGGTGGCCCACCTCGCCGAGCTGGGCATCCTGGTGGCGCCCGGCGACTTCTACGGGGTGGCGGGTGAGCAGTTCGTGCGGGTGGCGCTGACGGCTACGGACGAACGGGTGGCCGCCGCGGTGAAGCGGCTGGGCGACGGCGGCTGAACCGGTCCGGCTTTCGCGCCGGCAGGGAGTCCGCGCCGGTACGCGGTCCGAGTCGGTACGCGGAGGGGCCCCGGGGAGTTCGCTTCCCCGGGGCCCCTCCGCGTATCAGGCCACATCGGCCCGTATTGGCTTGTATCGGGCTGTATCCGACCAAGCCGGGCCGTATCGGCGCCTCCGGTCAGCCGAGCGGCAGCCCGCCGGTGGGCTGACCGCCGGCCGACAGGCCGCCGTCCGTGGCGCTCTGGGCGGCCCCGCCGACGACACCGGCGGCGGTGGCCGCGGTGTCCCCGGCGGCCTGCTGCGCGGCCGGAACCGCGGTCCTGCCCGCGGCGCCGACGGCCTTGCCCGCGGTCGGGACGGCCTTGTTGACGGCCTTGCCGCCGGTGTCACCGGCCAGGCCGGTGGCCTTCTGGGCGGCGCCGTCGACGGAGTTGCCCAGGCCGGCGCCGTCGAGGGCGGTCACGCCACCCAGGTTCGGGGTCTGCGGGAGCTCAGCGGCGCTCGCGACACCGGCCGCGGCGACCACGGGGACCGCACCCGCCGCGATGAGCAGCGCGGTACGGGCGATCCGGCGGGGCAGGGAGAGGGACATGACGCTCCTTGAGCGGGAGGGGACAACGGGCTGTCCGGCGTTCGGACGCTGTGACAACCGCTCGGGGGCAGGGGGAAGTTGCGGTGAGCCGAGGTAAAGAGTGTGCAATGCGTCGCATAATCAGGTTCGGATAAAAACGGACAAACGACGGATGCCGGCCTCGGTTGCCGAACCGTCACTCCCCTTGATTCCCAAGGGATCCCAGGACCGGCAGGGGAGGGGCGCGCGAGGGGCGCGGAAGATTCCCACCGGCGGTCGGTACGGGACGCTTCCGGGCGACGGGTCGCACGGTCGTGCGGGGGCGCCTCCGGTGTGACTTCGCCGGTCTCCGGCGCTACTTCGCCAGGGAGATGCGGACTTCGTCCGGGCTCTGCCCCGCTGTGCCGCCGGACCTGGTGTCCGCCTTGCCCCAGGAGGTCTCGTCGGTACCGGCGGCCCACACCCGGCCCCCGTAGGAGACCCGTTCGATGCCGAGCGCGGCGGAGTTGGCCACGGCCCAGTGCGCCAGCTCCCAGCCGCGCTGCTTCCCGGACCCGGACCCGGCGCCGGTGCCCGGCCCGGACCCGGTGCGGTGCGCCGTGCCCCCGGCCGCCGCCTTGGTGCCGTGCACCGGGAGCCGTACGTCCGTCGACGGCGCGGGCCGGCCGGCCGGCAGCACTCCGGGCCCGAACTCCCGGGCCAGCCGGGCCCGTACCTTCGCCGGATCACCCGCCACGGCGCTCTTCGTCGCCGAGCAGGTGAACGAGGCGGGCGCCCGGCCGGTGAGCGCGGACGCCAACAGCGCCGCGTCCGGCTCGTGCTTCGCGTACGCCTCCGGGAAAGCGCTCCGCTGCACGCGCTGCGCCGCGACCGTCAGCGGCAGGTGCGCGTAGTCGTGGACCTTGTCGAGGTGCTCGTAGAACTTCCGCGCCGAGTAGACCGGGTCCATGATCTGCTTCGTGGTGCCCCAGCCCTGCGAGGGCCGCTGCTGGAAGAGACCGAGCGAATCCAGGTCGCCGTGGTCGAGATTGCGCAGCCCCGACTCCTGGAGCGCGGTCGCCAGCGCGATGGTCACCGCGCGCTCCGGCATCCCGCGCGAAGTGCCGACAGCGGAGATCGTCGCCGCGTTGACGGCCTGTTCGGGGCTCAGTTCGTAGGTGGTCCCGTCGGAGGAACCGGCCGTGCAGCGCGGTGGCCCACTGCCCCCGCCCCCGTTGAGGTACTGCACCACCACATAGCCCGCCAGCGCGAGCAGCACGGCGACGGCGGCCGTGACGCGGAAGAGACGGCCGCGGCGTGGGGCGGCAGAGGGACGGGACACAGGGGTCACCGTACTGGAGCCCGCGCTAGGGTCGGACCATGTCCGAGACCCCGCTTGACCTCACCATCGACGCATCGGCCCTGACGGCGCGGCTCGTCGATTTCCCGTCCGTGAGCGGCACCGAGAAGCCCCTCGCGGACGCGGTCGAGGAGGCGCTGCGCGCCCTGCCTCACCTGACTGTCGACCGCTACGGGAACAACGTCGTCGCCCGTACCAACCTGGGTCGCGCCGAGCGTGTCGTGCTGGCCGGGCATCTCGACACGGTGCCGATCGCGGACAACGTCCCGTCCCGGCTCGACGAGGACGGCATCCTCTGGGGCTGCGGCACCAGCGACATGAAGTCCGGTGTCGCCGTGCAGCTGCGGATCGCGGCGACCCTGCCCAGCCCCAACCGGGATCTCACCTTCGTCTTCTACGACAACGAAGAGGTCGCCGCCGACCTGAACGGCCTGAAGCACGTGGCCGAGGCGCACCCCGACTGGCTGGCCGCCGACTTCGCCGTACTCCTGGAGTCCTCCGACTGCGAGGTCGAGGGCGGCTGCCAGGGCACGCTGCGGGTCATCCTGACCACGAAGGGCGAGCGGTCCCACTCGGCGCGCAGCTGGATGGGGTCCAACGCGATCCACACGGCGGCCCCGATCCTGGCGAAGCTGGCCTCCTACGAGCCGCGCAGGCCGGTGATCGACGGACTGGAGTTCCACGAGGGCCTCAACGCCGTACGGATCGAGGCGGGCGTCGCCAACAACGTCATCCCGGACGCCTGCACGGTGGTCGTCAACTTCCGTTACGCACCGGACCGCAGCGAGGCGGACGCACTGGCGTACGTCAAGGAGTTCTTCGCGGACTGCGACGTCGACACCTTCACCGTGGACGACCACAGCGGCGGCGCCCTTCCGGGCCTCGCGCACCCGGCCGCGGCGGCGTTCATGGCGGCCGTCGGCGGCACGGCCAGGCCGAAGTTCGGCTGGACGGACGTCTCACGCTTCAGCGCGCTCGGCGTCCCCGCGGTGAACTACGGCCCCGGCAACCCGCTGCTCGCGCACAAGCGGGACGAACGGGTCGCGGTCGCCATGATCGAGCAGGCGGAGGAACGACTCCGTGCCTGGCTGACCGCCTGAATTTCCCTCTTCGTCACATCTGTCGACCTAGGCTGTCGGGACACGCACAGCGGAGGGAGCAACAGCATGGGCAACCCTGAGGGAGCACGGGCGCCGGAGGAACAGCGACTCGGACCGGTGGTGCGCCGCCGGGAACAGGTCCAGCCCGGTACCACCGACCAGCGGCTGCTCGACACCTCCGAGGGCGGCGCCGACTGGCTGCACACCGACCCCTGGCGGGTCATGCGCATCCAGTCGGAGTTCGTGGAGGGTTTCGGCGCACTGGCCGAACTGCCCAGCGCCATCAGCGTCTTCGGCTCGGCCCGCACGGCGCCCGGTTCACCGGAGTACGAGGCGGGCGTACGGATCGGCCGGGCGCTGGTCGACGCGGGCTTCGCCGTGATCACCGGCGGCGGGCCGGGCGCGATGGAAGCGGCGAACAAGGGGGCCCGGGAGGCGAACGGGGTCTCCGTCGGGCTCGGCATCGAGCTGCCCTTCGAGCAGGGGCTCAACCAGCACGTCGACATCGGCGTCAACTTCCGGTACTTCTTTGTCCGGAAGACGATGTTTGTGAAGTATGCGCAGGGCTTCGTGGTCCTGCCGGGCGGACTCGGCACGCTGGACGAACTGTTCGAAGCGCTGACCCTGGTCCAGACGCGGAAGGTGACACGGTTCCCGATCGTGCTCTTCGGCACGGAGTACTGGGGCGGCCTGGTGGACTGGCTGCGCGGGACGGTGATCGCCCAGGGCAAGGCGTCCGAGCGGGACCTGCTGCTGTTCCACGTCACGGACGACGTGGACGAGGCGGTGGCGCTGGTGACGAAGGAGACCGGGCTGTAGGGCGGTTGGCCGTGGGGCGGTCGGCCGCGGGACGGTCGGTCGCCGGGCGGTCGGTCGTGGAGCGATTCTGCCGCCGGAGGGGCTCGACGGCCCGTCCGGCGGCAGACGGCTGCCGGGGCCTGGGACGGGACGGGCGTCCGGGCCTCAGGCCAGTCCCCGGGTCCGGACGGCTGCCCGGGTCTCAGGCCAGTCCCCGCCGTGCCACCGCCGGTTCCCGGTGCCCGGCGATCGTCGCCACCATGTCCAGCACCTGCCGGGTCTCCTCGACCTCGTGCACCCGGTACACCTGCGCCCCCAGCCACGCCGACACCGCGGTGGTGGCCAGCGTCCCCAGCAGCCGTTCCTTCACCGGCCTGTCGAGCGCCTCGCCCACGAAGTCCTTGTTGGACAGCGACACCAGCACCGGCCAGCCGGTCGCGGTCATCTCGCCCAGCCTGCGGGTGGCCTCCAGCGAGTGCCGGGTGTTCTTCCCGAAGTCGTGGCCGGGGTCGATCATGATGCCGTCGCGGCGCACCCCGAGCGAGACCGCACGCTCGGCGAGACCGACCGTGACCCGCAGGATGTCGGCCATCACGTCCTCGTACGTGACCCGGTGCGGCCGGGTGCGCGGCTGCGCGCCGCCCGCGTGCGTACACACCAGACCGGCGCCGAACCGCGCGGCCACCGCGGCGAGTTGCGGGTCCACCCCGCCCCAGGCGTCGTTGAGCAGGTCCGCGCCCGCTTCGCAGACCGCCTCGCCCACGTCGTGGCGCCAGGTGTCGACGCTGATGACCACATCGGGGTGGCGCCGCCGTACCTCGGCGACGAAACCGACCGTGCGCCGGGCCTCCTCGGCGGCGGTGACCTCCTCGCCGGGGCCCGCCTTGACCCCGCCGATGTCGATGATGGCCGCCCCCTGGGAGACCGCCTCCTCGACCCGGGCCAGCGCCGGCTCGTCACGGAATGTCGCTCCCTGGTCGTAGAACGAGTCCGGGGTCCGGTTGACGATCGCCATGATCACCGGTTCGTGCGCGTCGAACTCGCGCCGTCCCAACCGCAACATTCGCCGTATCCTCCATAGCCTCTGAGTCGCCTGCGACCCTACGACCCGGTGCACGACAGACGGCGGATCGGGTCGTTGGACCTCAGGTTTGCATGGCACGATCGGACGCACGATTTCGGTACCCGGGGAGAGGCTCGCTCGTGTTCTTGTTCTTGCTGATCGCGATGGTCGTGGTGGTCGCGGCGGTCACCCTCGCGGTGATCGGCGGCGGCGAAGGCGAAGTGCTGCCCGAGGTGTCCCCCGAACTGCCCGTCGACCCGCTGCCCGTGGCCCGCCCGGTCGGCCGCGCGGACATCGAGGCGCTGCGGCTGCCCATGGTGGTGCGCGGCTACCGGATGGCCGACGTGGACGACGTACTGAGCAGGCTGGGCGCCGAACTCGCCGAGCGGGACGCGCGGATCGCGGAGCTGGAATCGGCGCTCGCCGGTGCGCGGGCCGCCGCGGTCGGCGACGAGGACCCGCAGCGATGAGCTCCGGAGCGGTCCTGGGGGCCGACGGCAAGCTGCGCTGCCCGTGGGGCGCGTCCACCGAGGACTACGTCGGCTACCACGACACCGAGTGGGGCAAGCCGGTCCACGGGGACGGCGCGCTGTACGAGCGGCTCTGCCTCGAAGCGTTCCAGTCGGGGCTGTCGTGGATCACGATCCTGCGCCGCCGCGAAGGGTTCCGCAAGGCCTTCTCGGGGTTCGGGATCCCCGCGGTGGCGGCCTTCACGGACGCCGACAAGGAGCGGCTGCTGGCCGATCCGGGCATCATCCGCAACCGCGCCAAGATCGACGCGACCATCGCCAACGCGCGGGTGCTCGCCGACTGGAAGGCCGGCGAGCTCGACGCGCTGATCTGGTCGTACGCCCCGGACCCGGCCGGCCGCCCGGCGCCCCGGAGCGGCGCGGACGTGCCCGCGGTGACACCGGAGTCCACGGCACTGGCCAAGGACCTCAAGAAGCGCGGGATCCGCTTCGTCGGCCCGACCACGGCCTACGCCCTGATGCAGGCCTGCGGCCTGGTCGACGACCACCTGGCGGACTGTTTCGCGCGGGGGGACTCGGGAAGCGCCTGAGCCCGGTGTCCGTCTGCTCTCAGCGGCCCAGGTAGCGCGGCTCCGTCTTGCCGACGAAGGCCTGGACCGCGATGAGATGGTCCTCCGACGCGCCCGCCCTCGTCTGGAGTTCGTCCTCCTTCTCCAGCGTCTCGCCCAGCGAGTGCTCCGCCCCGTAGGCGAGTGATTCCTTGATCGCGGCGTAGGCGACCGTCGGGCCCTCCGCGAGGGCACGGGCCACCGACCGCGCCTCGTCGGCCAGCTCGGCCGCCGGGACCAGCTTGTTGGCGATGCCCAGGTCGTGCGCCTCCTGGGCGGTGAACGAGCGCGGGAAGAGCAGCAGGTCGGCGGCGCGGCTCCGGCCGATCAGCCGCGGCAGCGTCCAGGAGACACCCGAGTCGGCGGTCAGGGCGACACCCGCGAACGAGGTGGTGAATTTCGCGGTGTCGGCGACGACGCGGTAGTCGGCGGCCAGGGCGAAGCCCAGTCCGGCCCCGGCGGCGACCCCGTTGATCCCGGCGACGACCGGCTTCGGCATCTCGGTGATGGCGCGCACGACGGGGTTGTAGTGCTCCTTCACCGTGCTCATGGTGTGCCCGGTGCCCGCCTCGCGGTCGGCCGCCAGCAGCGAGATGTGTTCCTTGAGGTCCTGTCCGACGCAGAAGGCCCGCCCGGTGGCGGTGAGCAGTACGGCGCGTACCTCCGGAGCCGCCGCGGCGGTCTGCAGGGCGTCGCGCAGAGCGGCCTTCGCCTCGGTGTTCATCGCGTTCATCGCATCGGGACGGTTGATCGTGATCGTCGCGAGTCCGTCGGTCACCTCGTAGAGCACGCTGTCCGCCATGGGGGCCTCCACTGCTTGGTCGGCTGCTGGGTCGGCTGGTTCGCCTGGATCGTGGTCCGCTGCTCAGCATGACGGAGATCATCGGCGGCGAACATGTGACCTGCGTCAAACAATGCTGGTCGAGAAAGGTGTGGGAGGCGGCGCAGTATCGCAGGGGGAACGCCGAATTGGGTGGTTTTGGGGAAGTGCGTTGCGCAAGCGATGCAGACCGATGTTGGTCATCGGGTCCTGCGATGCGGGATAATGGCGGGGAAGCAATATGTTCGATGCCGGTGACACCTGGGTTGTCGGCTGCGATGAGCTGGTTTCAGGAAGGGGAACGAGCATGGCGGCCATGAAGCCGCGAACGGGCGACGGCCCGCTCGAGGTGACCAAGGAGGGGCGGGGCATCGTCATGCGCGTTCCGCTCGAAGGCGGCGGGCGACTGGTTGTCGAGCTGACTCCGGACGAGGCCGATGCACTCGGCGACGCGCTGAAGAAGGTCGTCGGCTGACGCGGACGCCCCACTGTTTTCTCCACTGCCCCGGCTCCGGCCGGGGCAGTTGTGTTTTCCTCGGGGCTCGGGGCTCGGGGGCTCTCGGATCGGGGTGCGGCGGCGCGGTGTTCCCGCCGCACGCGTCAGCCGAGGCGTACGGCGCAGAGCAGCCCGTCGCCCACCGGAATCAGTGAGGGCAGCAGTTCCTGGCTCTCGCGCACCGCGCGCAACAACTCCCGCAGGTGCAGCACCTCGGCGGGCTGGGCCGCGGAATCGACCGTACGGCCGTCCGCGAAGACCCCCTCGAAGCACACCAGTCCACCGGGGCGCAGCAGCCGCAGCGATTCCGCGAGGACATCGAGCGACTCCAGCCGGTCGCCGTCGCAGAAGACGAGGTCGTACCCGCCGTCCGCGAGCCGCGGCAGTACGTCGAGGGCGCGGCCGGGAATGAAGCGTGCCCGGTTCCCCGCGAAGCCCGCGGCACGCAGGGCCTGGCGGGCGAAGCCCTGACGTTCGGGCTCCGGATCGACGGTGGTCAGGACCCCGTCGGGCCGCATGCCCTGGAGCAGATAGATGCCGGATACGCCGGTACCCGTACCGATTTCCGCCACTGCTTTGGCGTCCGCGGCGGCGGCGAGCAGCCGCAGCGCAGCGCCGGTGCCCGGGGAGACCGAGGGAAGTCCGGCGTCACGGGCCCGGTCACGGGCCCAGCGCAGGGCTTCGCCCTCGGCGACAAAGGCGTCGGCGAACGCCCAGCTCGTCTGCCGGTTGGCGGTAATGGACCTCTCCTGTCCCCGTAGTTGACGCACTCGTGACTGTATCCGCTGCGCTCGGGAACCCGCAGATGGGACCGGGCGTTATGAGAGGGCAGGGGGGATGCGGATGTATGCGGAATCCGGCAATCAGTCTTATCCGGAGCTAACGGGCGAGGTGGCTATGGTAGGGGCTCCACTGGACACCACCAGAGCCGACAGGGGAGGTGCGGCTGCGCCTGTGGATCGGAGAGGAGCGTTGCGGCGCTTTCTCAGGTCGGCGGGTGAGCCGAAATCCGTGACCGACATTGCTGACAGCCCGAGCGCTGCTGACTCCGCCCAGACCGCGACCTTCGCCTCGGACGCGGACGCGCAGACATGGACTCCGCCCTCGTGGGAGGAGATCGTCAGCACGCACAGCGGCCGGGTCTACCGCCTCGCCTACCGGCTGACCGGCAACCAGCACGACGCCGAGGACCTCACACAGGAAGTCTTCGTCCGCGTCTTCCGCTCGCTGTCGACGTACACACCCGGCACCTTCGAGGGCTGGCTGCACCGCATCACCACCAACCTCTTCCTGGACATGGTCCGCCGCAAGCAGCGGATCCGCTTCGACGCGCTCGGTGACGACGCCGCCGAGCGGCTGCCGAGCCGTGAGCCGTCTCCGCAGCAGGTCTTCCACGACACCCACTTCGACGCGGACGTCCAGCAGGCGCTGGACACCCTCGCTCCGGAATTCCGTGCCGCGGTGGTGCTCTGTGACATCGAGGGGCTGTCGTACGAGGAGATCGCCGCGACGCTGGGCGTCAAGCTCGGCACCGTGCGCAGCAGGATCCACCGGGGCCGCTCCCACCTGCGCAAGGCTCTTCAGCACCGCTCGCCCGAGGCCCGTCGTGCGGAGCAGCGCGCGCTGGCCGGGGTGGCCATCGGCCCGGACGGAGAGGATGGGACCGCGTGAGTGGATCCAGTCCGACCCCGGCCGAGCAGCACCTCGGGGACCGGCTCGCCGCCCTGGTCGACGGTGAGCTGAAACACGACGCGCGCGAGCGGGTGCTCGCGCATCTCGCCACCTGTGCCAAGTGCAAGACCGAGGCCGATGCCCAGCGACGGCTGAAGAGCGTCTTCGCCGAGACCGCGCCGCCGCCGCCGTCCGAGGGGCTGCTGGCCCGTCTCCAGGGGCTTCCCGGCGGACCCGGTGGGGACGATCCGCGTTCCGGCGGAATGTTCGGCGGACGTTTCGCCGACGGATTCTTCGGGCCCGGAAGGCCGGACGACGGGCGTTCCTCGGGCCCCCGCGTGGACACCTTCGGCTATGTGCCCGCGGGGCACGGCGCCACCGCGCTTCCGGGCGGCGGCCCGGACAGCGGGTTCCGGATCCACCCGGTGGGCCGGACCGACCAGGAGCGTTCGGCCTGGCGTGGCCGGAGATTCGCCTTCGCGGCTGCCAGCGCCGTGTCGCTCGCGGCCATCGCGCTGGGCGGCACACTGCCGCTGGGCGGCGCGAGTGATCCCGCGGCGCGTACCGACGGCACGGCCAACAACGTGACACCGCTGAGCGCTACCGACCCGGTCGGCATCAGCACCCTGTCGGACCGGCGCCGCGACGGCGCGAGTAACGGCGCGGGCGTGCGCACCATGGACGGCCGCGACCGGCCGCCCGTGCTCTCGCCCTCGGTGTTCGCCGCGCAGCACTCGACCTTCACCCCCGTGACCCGGCCCGCCCAGCAGTCGCTGTACTCGCTGACCACCCCGCTGCTGACGGCCGCGTCGCTGTCTCCCACGATCCGTCCTCCCCTCGCGGCCACCGCACCGGCCGGGCCGGTGCAGCCGAGCCCCACGACCACACCGTCCCCCGCGCAGCTCAGCGTGGGCGGCGGCTCGGAACTGCCGGTTCCCGCCAGGCACTAGGCCCGCTGGCATCGGGACCTGTCCCGTCCGTGGTCGAGCGGTACCGGACGGGGGATTCGGCCGGTAAACCTGGTTGAATCCCTGGAGGGGTGCCCTCCACAGGGCACGCAGAGCGTGGGGCGGGTGCGGGGAGAGCATGGACGAGGGGAAGCCCACCGGGCCGGAGGTCAAGTGGTGGAGCAGGCCCGCGCCGGGAATTCCCGCGCAGGCGCAGCCAGGACCGGACCCGGTTGCTGAAGCCGCACCCGAGGCGGCAGTTCCGCCGGTCATACCCGGGCCCGGCACGGGAAGTTCCGGAACGGGCGTGGAAGACACCGGGCCCGGCACGGGAAGTTCCGGAGCCGGTACGGAAGGTTCCGGGCCCGGCACGGAAGGTTCCGGAACCGGTACGGAACACACTGGGCCCGCCGCCCCAGCCGACCGCCCACGGCCCTTGCACGAGCCCGACCCCTACGGCACCCCGCCCTACGGCGGTCCGGGCCCCTGGGCCCCCGCTCCGCCCGTACAGCGGCCCGTTCCGACGCCGGCCCAGGGCACTCCCGTCCCACCGCTCCACGCGGGCGCCCCGCAGCCGCAGCAGCACGCGCCTCACCAGCAGCTGCCGTTCCATCAGCCGCTGCCTCAGCCGGAACCGTCGGGGCCGCAGCCCGTGCCGCCGCAGCCGTACCCGCAGGCGGACCGGCATCCGTTCTCCGTCCCGCTGCCCGCCCCGCAGTCCCCGCAGTGGCACCGGTACGACCCGTGGGGCATGCCGGCGGATCTGCCCCCGGCGGGCCTCCCGGCCGCCCCGCCGCCCGCACCGCGCAAGCGACGCGGCGGCATCGTGGCCGCGCTGGTACTCGCCCTGGTCACCGGTGTCATCGGCGGAGGTGTCGGCGCGTACATCGAGCGCAACGGCTCCTTCAGCGACATCAAGCTGCCGCAGGCCGGACCGGAGAGCACGGACCGCGTGGCCGGCAGCGTCGCGGGCATCGCCGCGAGCGCCCTGCCGAGCGTGGTCACCCTGCACGTCAGCGGCAAGGACGAGCAGGGCACCGGCACCGGATTCGTCCTCGACCGCGAGGGTCACATCCTCACCAACAACCATGTGGTCGCCCCGGCGAGCTCCTCCGGCGACATCACGGTCACCTTCAGCAGCGGCGAGAGCGCCAAGGCGAAGGTCGTCGGCCGGGACAGCGGTTACGACCTCGCGGTCGTCCAGGTCAGCGGGGTCTCCGGGCTCACCCCGCTGCCCCTCGGCAACTCCGACAACGTCCAGGTCGGTGACCCGGTGGTGGCCATCGGCGCCCCCTTCGACCTGGACAACACGGTGACCTCGGGCATCATCAGCGCCAAGGAGCGCCCCATCACGTCCGGCGGCGGCAAGGGCAGCGGCAGTGACGTCAGCTATGTCGACGCCCTCCAGACCGACGCCCCGATCAACCCCGGTAATTCGGGCGGGCCGCTGGTCGACACCAAGGCCCGCGTGATCGGCATCAACAGCGCCATCCGCCCCGCGGACAGCGGTTCGGACGCCGGAAGCGGCCAGGGCGGCTCCATCGGACTCGGCTTCGCGATCCCCATCAACCAGGCGAAGCGGGTAGCCGAGCAGCTGATCAACACCGGCAAGGCCACCCATCCCGTGATCGGCGTCACACTCGACATGCAGTACACAGGGGGCGGCGCCAAGGTGGCTGCCAAGGCCAACGACGGCGGACCCGCCGTCGCACCGGGCGGCGCGGGAGCCGCCGCCGGGATCAGGCCGGGGGACATCGTCACAGGTGTGGACGGCCGGAAGGTGCGCAGCAGCGTGGAGTTGATCGTCAAGATCCGCGCACACCGGCCCGGCGACAGACTGGCTCTCACCGTCCGGCACGACGGCCGGGAGCGGGCTGTGACCTTGACTCTTGGTTCGGCCGACGGCATATGAACGTCACTGGGAGGTACCGTCCGGACAGCTTTGCCGGGTACCGTGGTCGGGGCCCGGATCTGACCCCGACCTGCGGGCCGCGGAGAACACCAGGAGCAATAAAGTGTTCAATGACGTAGGCCCCCTTGAGATCGTGACGCTCGTGGTGCTCGCCGTGATCGTTTTCGGCCCGGACAAGCTGCCGAAGCTCATCCAGGACGTCACGCGCACGATCCGGAAGATCCGTGAGTTCTCCGAGAGTGCGAAGGAAGACATCCGCACGGAACTCGGCCCCGAGTTCAAGGACTTCGAGTTCGAGGACCTCAACCCCAAGACCTTCGTCCGTAAGCAGCTCATGGACGGCAGCGACGATCTGGGGCTGAAGGAGATCCGCAGCAGCTTCGATCTCAAGAAGGAGATCTCCGAGATCACCGACGTGGTGCAGGGCAGGTCCAGTGCCACGGAGAGTGACACGGACGAGGACAGCACCCCCGCCGTCGGCGCGTCGTCCGGTGCGGCCAACGGCTCATCGACCGGCCCCGACCTGCTGAAGAAGCGGACGAAGGTCGACACCGACGAGCGTCCGCCGTTCGACTCGGACGCCACCTGAGTATTCTCCATCTGTCCGGCAGTGAGGGCGCCCGTGGGGGTGGGCCGCTTCGGACATCGAGGATCGAGGAGGCGGCCGGCACATGGAGACGACGAGTCGGACAGGGACGCGCACGGTCGACGACTATCTGAGAGCGCCCTTTTCCTGGTACGGACTGGACGAGGCGTTCGTCGGCCCCCGTTGGCTGATGCAGGTGGGCGTGGCAGCGGACGGCACGGTTCAGCACGGCTCCGTAGGGCATGGCGACGAGCCGTCCGTACGACCGGACGCGCACCCCGAGAAGGAGCACTTCGCGGTCGTGGTGACGGTCGCCTCCAGCCCGGTGCGGCGCAGCGGCGACGGTACGGGCGTACTGGAGGCCACCTCGGTCTCCTCGGCCGCCTGGCTGGCCGGTGCCGGACTGCTTTCGTACACCTGGCCCCCGCAGCTGGACCATTCCCGGCGGGACGAATGGCTCGACCAGCAGACCGAGACGGCTTTCGACCTGGCGGACGATCTGTCCGGCCCGGAGTGGTCGGAGCTGACCCTGCCGGTCGACGGGGTACCCACCCCGTTCGCCTACCGGGAGTCGGAGTTCGGCTGGGTGCTCGCGGGTGCCACGCCTGACGGGGTGCACCTCGGGGCGTACGGGCGCGGAATGAGCGCGTACGGGCTGGCGTTCGCCGTGGCCAAGGACATCAGGGCGTACGTCTAGGACCCGCCGCCCGGCCGATCTTGGCCTGGCCCGGAACGCCGGGCTCGGAACTGGCCCGGTACGGCTCGGGGGCGACCGCCGTCTGCGGTCGCCCCCGAGCCGTACCGGTGGGAACGTCTAGAACTTGTTGCGCGGGGTGACCCCCAGCGACATGCCCGCCAGGCCGCGCTGGCGGCTGCTGAGCTTGGTCGCGATGGCGCGCAGCGCGGTGCCCGCCGGGGAGTCCGGGTCGGTCAGCACGACGGGCTTGCCCTCGTCGCCGCCCTCCCGCAGCCGTACGTCGATCGGGATCGAGCCGAGTACCGGAACCGTGGCGCCGGTCGTCTTCGTCAGGCCTTCGGCGACCTTCTGCCCGCCGCCCGTACCGAAGACGTCGACCATCTCGTCGCAGTGCGGGCACGGCAGCCCCGACATGTTCTCGACGACGCCGACGATCTTCTGGTGGGTCTGGACCGCGATGGAACCGGCCCGTTCGGCGACCTCGGCAGCGGCCTGCTGCGGGGTGGTCACCACCAGGATCTCGGCGTTCGGCACGAGCTGTGCCACCGAGATCGCGATGTCACCGGTGCCCGGCGGGAGGTCGAGCAGCAGGACGTCCAGGTCGCCCCAGTACACATCGGCCAGGAACTGCTGGAGCGCCCGGTGCAGCATGGGTCCGCGCCAGACCACCGGGGCGTTGCCCGGGGTGAACATGCCGATCGAGATGACCTTCACCCCGTGTGCCGACGGCGGCATGATCATGTTCTCGACCTGGGTGGGGCGGCCGTACGCACCGAGCATCCGCGGCACGCTGTGCCCGTAGATGTCCGCGTCGACGACGCCGACCTTCAGGCCGTCCGCCGCCAGCGCCGCGGCCAGGTTGACCGTGACCGACGACTTGCCGACGCCGCCCTTGCCCGAGGCCACCGCGTAGACGCGGGTCAGCGAGCCCGGCTTGGCGAACGGCACCTCGCGCTCCGCGGTGCCGCCGCGCAGCGAGGCCGCGAGCTCCTTGCGCTGTTCGTCGCTCATGACGTCCAGCCCGACGGAGACCGAGGTCACCCCCTCGACCCGGGCGACGGCGTCGGTGACGTTCGTCGTGATGGTCTCGCGCATCGGGCAACCGGAGACGGTGAGGTAGATCGTGACAGCGACCGCGCCGTCCGCTCCGATATCAACCGATTTGACCATGCCGAGTTCGGTGATCGGTCGGTGGATCTCGGGGTCGTTCACTGTCGCCAGCGCTTCACGCACCGCGTCTTCCATAGCCATGGGTCGATGGTACGGCGCCCACTCCCGCCCCGGGAAAGAGTGGTCAGTGGTCGGCTTCATCACTTTCCCGCGGGAATACGGCACGCCGCTCCGCCATCTCCCGCACCAGGTCCTGGAGTTCGGAACGGATCCAGTCACGGGTCGCGACCTCGCCGAGGCCCATCCGCAGCGCGGCGATCTCCCGTGTGAGGTATTCGGTGTCGGCGATGGAGCGTTCGTTCTGGTTCCGGTCCTGCTCCAGATTGACCCGGTCCCGGTCGTCCTGCCGGTTCTGCGCGAGGAGGATCAGCGGCGCCGCGTACGAGGCCTGGAGCGACAGCACCAGGGTCAGGAAGATGAAGGGGTACGGGTCGAAGCGGACGGCGGTCGGCGCGAAGCTGTTCCACACCAGCCAGATGACGATGACGACCGTCATCCAGACGATGAACCGCCCGGTCCCCAGGAACCGCGCGACCTGCTCCGAGAGCCGCCCGAACGACTCCGGGTCGTACTCCGGCAGCCAGCGCCGCCGTTTCATCAGCGGCTGGTCCAGGCGGCCCCTGGGCGTCGGCTCAGCGGCCATCGGACACCTCCGCCCGGTCGTCCGCGGCGCCGGGCCCGTCCGGGACGCCGGGCTCCTGGTGGAAGTCGGTCTCGCGCCAGTCGCGCGGCAGCAGGTGGTCGAGCACGTCGTCGACGGTGACCACCCCGAGCAGCGAACCGCTCGCGTCCACGACCGGCGCGGCGACCAGGTTGTACGCCGCGAGGTAACTGGTCAGCGCGGGCAGCGTGGACTCCGGCGACAGCGGCGGGAGATCGCTGTCGACGACCGCGCCGACCAGAGTGAACGGAGGGTCGCGCAGCAGTCGCTGGAAGTGCACCGTGCCTAGATACTTGCCGGTCGGCGTCTCGTCGGGCGGCCTGCACACGTACACCTGCGCGGCCAGCGCGGGGGACAGGTCCTGCTTGCGGACCCGGGCCAGCGCGTCCGCGATCGTGGCGTCCGGACGCAGCACGATCGGCTCGGTCGTCATCAGACCACCGGCGGTCCGCTCCTCGTACGCGAGCAGCCGCCGCACGTCCGCGGCGTCGTGCGGTCGCATCAGTGTCAGCAGCCGCTCCTTGTCCGCCTCGGGCAGCTCACTCAGCAGGTCGGCGGCGTCGTCCGGGTCCATCGCCTCCAGGACGTCCGCGGCGCGTTCCTCCTGGAGCTTGCCGAGGATCTCCACCTGGTCGTCCTCGGGCAGCTCCTCCAGTACGTCGGCGAGCCGGTCGTCGTCGAGTGCGGCGGCCACCTCCGCACGGCGCTTGGGCGTCAGGTGGTGCAGCACATTGGCGATGTCGGCCGGGTGCAGCTCCTCGAAGGTGGCGACCAGGTTCTCCGCACCCTGCGCCTCCTCCTCCAGCGAGAATCCGGTGACCGCCGACCACTCGACGGTCAGGGTCTCGCCCTTGCGGCGGAGCGCGCCGCCCTTCCCTCTCCGTACGAAGACCTTGTCGATCTCCCAGTCACGGCGGGCGGGCAGCTGCCGCACGGACACGTCGAGGACGGTCACCGCCTCGTCCGTGCCGGTCAGGTACACCCGGCGGTCCAGCAGTTCGCCGAGGACCAGGCGCTCGGTGGGGTGCTGTTCGAAGCGGCGCACATTGAGCACGCCCGTGGTGATGACCTGTCCCGACTCGATGCCTGTCACCCGGGTCATCGGCAGGAAGATCCGGCGGCGGCTGGTCACCTCGACGACCAGACCGAGCAGCCGCGGCGGCCGGCTGCCGACACGCAACATGGCGACGAGGTCGCGGACCCGGCCCACCTGGTCGCCGTTCGGATCGAACACGGCGACACCGGAGAGGTGGGAGACGAAGATCCGGGGGGCGCCTGCGGCCATGTACGCGCCTCCTCTTCCTGCCGGTCCGTTCCTTGTCCGCACGGCGCCGCTTCATGCTGATTCATGATGGCATGAGGCCTTCTTTCGGACTTCACGTTAGCCCGTCCCGATCGGTACTGCCCCGGTAGAGCGTCCGGATGGCTCTGCCGTCATTTCCGTAGGGGCGACGGGTACGCTGCGGTCTGCTGTTGAGGACACTCGTATGAGAGGCAGTGCGCACGTGGCTGCATTTCCCCCGGCCGCCCGAGCCCGCAGGGCAGGACTCGCAGGCGCCCTGTGCGCCGCTCTGGCGGTGTCGCTCGCAGCCTGTGGTGAGGACCCGGACGCGGGGACCAACGGCGTCGGCAAGCTCTCCGCGAAGGACATCGAGTCCCGCGCGCGCAAGGCGGCGGACGGGGCGAGTGCCGTACGGGTGTCGGGCACGCTGGTCAGCAAGGGCGGCTCGTACAAGCTGAACATGCAGCTCAAGTCGGACGGCGGCACGGGGTCCGTCACGTCGAGGAGCAGCACCTTCGCGTTGCTGCGGATCGATGACGCGCTCTACGTGAAGGCCGGCGCGGGCTTCTGGAACCAGAAGGACGGCGAGGGCGGGACCGCCGCCGCGGGCAAGCTCGACGACAAGTACGTGAAGGTCCCGAAGGGTGACCCGGCGTACGAGCAGTTCCGCGGCCTCACCGACATGAACAGCCTGCTCGACGGGCTGCTCGGCCTGCACGGCTCACTGAAGAAGGGTGACCGCACCGAGGTCGCCGGGGTGCGCACCGTCCAGGTCACCGGCGGCGACGGGTCGGGCGGCAGGCTCGACGTGTCGCTCAAGGGGACGCCGTACCCGCTGCGGTTCCAGCGGGCGGGTGGCGCGGGGGTGGTTCAACTGGCCGAGTGGAACAAGGACTTCGCCCTGAAGGCGCCCGACCGGAACGACACGGTGGACTACGGGCAGAACCTGCCGAAGACGTGACGAACCGACGTGGTGATGTGAAGGCTGACGCGAAGAGCTGACGCGAAGGGCCCGGGACGTGCCCGGTCCGGGGACCGCGTCACGTCACCGCTTGCGCTTCCGCTTGAGCAGCAGCTTCGGGAGCCCGGCGGGCACCGGGCGCCGCGTCGTCGCCGGAGTCGGCAGCGGGGCCGCGGCGAGCGAACCGTCCGGCAGCTCGGTACGGGACTCGCCGGGAACCAGCCGCAGCACCCGGCACTCCTGCGCCCAGCGCTCCACCATCGCCTCGCTGTCGGGTGCGTTCAGCCGCTTGCCCTTGAGCTCGGCGACGGCCGCGTCCCACTCCTCGGAGCCGGGCGCGAGGTCCGTGACGACGGTGGACCACGTCACCAGCCGCCCGCCCTTGTCCTTGCTGCGCACCGTGACCTCGGCGGGCGCCCCCGCGGTCAGACCGGGCAGCGGCTG
Organism: Streptomyces sp. NBC_01267; assembly: GCF_036241575.1. Classification (NCBI taxonomy): domain Bacteria; kingdom Bacillati; phylum Actinomycetota; class Actinomycetes; order Kitasatosporales; family Streptomycetaceae; genus Streptomyces; species Streptomyces sp. NBC_01267. The sequence goes on from NZ_CP108455.1 coordinate 5,237,730, forward strand.
CTCCCCGGGCCCGTCACCGACGAGCAGGGCCGCTCCCTCGTGCCACACGTGCCACAGCGCCCGTGCGGGACCCGAGCCCCGCACCCAGATGAGGCCGGACTTCTTGGTGGCCTCCTCGACGAGGGCCTGCTCCAGCACAGTCGGTGTCATGGGCCCAGCGTAACGACCCCGCCCGCCGCAGCCGCCGCCGCACAGCGGGCTGCTCAGAGCCAGCCGTTGCGCCGGAGCGTGCGGTGGATGGCGAGGCAGACGACCAGGATCCCGCCCATCACCAGGGGATAGCCGAATCGCCACTGGGTCTCGGGCATGTACTTGAAGTTCATGCCGTAGACCCCGGTGATCATCGTCGGAACGGCGATCACCGCCGCCCACGCGGTGATCTTGCGCATGTCCTCGTTCTGCGCGACCGTCGCCTGCGCCAGGTTCGCCTGGAGGATCGAGTTGAGCAGGTCGTCGAAGCCGACCACCTGCTCCTGCACGCGGGCCAAGTGGTCGGCGACATCACGGAAGTACTTCTGGATGTCCGGGTCGATCAGCCGCATGGGGCGCTCGCTCAGCTGCTGCATCGGCCGCAGCAGGGGCGACACCGCGCGCTTGAACTCCAGTACCTCACGCTTCAGTTGGTAGATGCGCCCGGCGTCGGTGCCGCGCGAAGTGCCCTTCGCGGGCTCGGAGAAGACATCGATCTCGACCTCGTCGATGTCGTCCTGGACGGCGGCGGCGACCGCGAGGTAGCCGTCGACGACCTGGTCGGCGAGGGAGTGCAGTACGGCCGACGGGCCCTTGGCGAGCAGTTCGGTGTCCTCCTGCAGGCGGTGGCGCAGGGCGCGCAGCGAGCCCTGTCCGCCGTGCCGGACGGTGATGACGAAGTCCCGCCCGGTGAAGCACATCACCTCACCGGTCTCGACGACCTCGCTGGTCGAGGTGAGCTGGGCGTGCTCGACGTAGTGGATGGTCTTGAAGACGGTGAAGAGGGTGTCGTCGTACCGCTCCAGCTTGGGCCGCTGGTGGGCGTGGACCGCGTCCTCGACGGCGAGCGGGTGCAGTTCGAACTCGGCCGCGATCCCGGAGAACTCCTCCTCGGTCGGCTCGTGCAGCCCGATCCAGGCGAATCCGCCCCCCGCGCGCACCGACTTCAGCGCTTCACGCGGGGTCAGGCACCCCTGACTGTGCTGGCGTACGCCGTCGCGGTAGACCGCGCAGTCCACCACGGCGCTGCTGGCGGAGGGGTCACGGGTGGGGTCGTAATTGCTGTGCGTGGTGCTGCTCTTGCGCAGGGCCGGGCGGACCGCTGCGCGCAGGTCACGGATCATCGACATGGCGGGGCTCCTTCACGGAGAGGCCGTCGGCGAGCGTGGCACTGCCCGGAATGGGGGCGTATCGAGGTGTTGGTCTCATACGTCCGCAAAGCGGGCGGAACCGCGGCGTCGCGGTGACGGCGTTCGCTACAGACACGGATCAGACAGAAGCGGTGTGCTCTTCCGGCGTGCGAAATGCCATGAGACTCAAGCGTTTTCCCAGCATGGGAGCCGGGTAGGCAGGGTCTCGGATCTACGGATAACTCAGATCACGGCGAACACAGGGAGTGCACGGAAGAGCGGCTCGTACTGCACGGTCGACTCGGATCTCGATCCATTGCAGTCCCACCTCCTCCGGCCGGTCCCCCGTAGGGGACGTTCATACTGCCCTGACCAGCGGCCAAGACTATCAGGCGAGTGAAGTGTCAAGCCCCCACTTTGCCCGTTCGATACGCGCTCTATGCTCGGCCCATGGGAGATGTTCTCGCTCTGGTGGAAGCCCGACTGCGCTCGGCGCTGGGTGAACCGGACGCTCGCGCGGCAGTGACGTTCCTGGGTACGGACCGGATCGAGGTGCTGCGTTTCGTGGACTCCGGCGACCCGGCACTCGTCCGGTACGCCACGCTGGGAATGTCCGCGCACCCGATGGCCGACCCCACGGCCACCCTCGCCGACCCGGTAAAGGGCCCCCGCGCCGAGTTGGTGCTCTCGGTACGCGCCGGGCTCGCCGACACCGACCAGGTGCTCCGCCCGCTGGCCGTACTCGCCGCTTCCCCGCAGGTGGAGGGGGTGGTGGTGGCCCCCGGCGCCTCGCTCGACCTCGGTGAACCACTGTGGGGCGGCGCCCCGTTCAGCTCTGTCCTGGTCGCCGAACCCGGGGGACTCGTGGCGGATCTGGAGCTCGACGAACCGCTGGATCCGGTCCGCTTCCTGCCGCTGCTGCCGATGACCGGCAACGAGGCCGCCTGGAAGCGGGTGCACGGAGCGCAGGAGCTCCAGGAGCGCTGGCTGACACACGGAACGGACCTGCGCGATCCGCTGCGCAGGTCCGTCACGCTCGGCTGACGGCCAACCGGCAATCTGCTGCTGCCGGTTGGCGGATTCTCGACTCACGAGGACTCGGTTCACCGGGAGTCTTGGGTATCAGCTCGCGAAGGCTCTCAGCTCACGAAGGCTCTCAGTTCACGAAGACCGAGACCCCGTCCTCGGTCGCGTGGGCCGGCTGGAGTTCCTCCGCCTCGTGGCTCAGGGCCGTGCGCCGGACCCCGACCACGACCGCTCCGAGCACCGCGGCGACCGCGGCCACCACGAACGGGATGTGGATGTTCGTCCAGCCCTCGATCTTCGGGGCGAGGAACGGCGCGGCGGCTGCTGCGAACCAGCGGACGAAGTTGTAGCCCGCGCTGGCCACCGGACGCGGCGCGTCCGAGACGCCGAGCGCCAGCTCCGTGTAGACGGTGTTGTTGAGGCCGATGAAGGCACCGGACAGGACCGTGCAGACGATCGCCGTCGTGTGGTTGCCGTAACCGAGCACCACCAGGTCGGCGGCGAGCAGGACGAGGGAGAGCCCCAGCACCCTGAGGGTCCCGAAGCGCTTCTGGAGCCGCGGCGCGACGAGTACCGAGAAGACCGCGAGCAGCAGGCCCCAGCCGAAGAAGACCGCACCCGACTTGTACGGCGTCATGTTCAGCACGAACGGGGTGAACGCCAGGACCGTGAAGAACGCGTAGTTGTAGAAGAAGGCCGAACCCGCGACGGAGGCGAGCCCGCCGTGTCCGAGTGCCCGGATCGGGTCGAGCAGGGATGTCTTACGGGCCGGCCTGGGCTGTTCCTTGAGCAGGAACGAGATGCAGATGAAGCCGATGGCCATCAGGGCCGCGGTGCCGAAGAACGGGTAGCGCCAGCTGGCATTGCCGAGCAGCGCGCCCACCAGCGGCCCGCACGCCATGCCGAGGCCGAGTGCCGACTCGTACAGCAGGATCGCCGCCGCGCTGCCGCCCGCCGCGGCGCCGACGATGACGGCGAGTGCGGTGGAGACGAAGAGCGCGTTGCCGAGCCCCCAGCCGGCCCGGAAGCCGACCAGTTCCCCGACGGAGCCCGAGGTGCCGGAGAGGGCCGCGAAGACCACGACCAGCGCGAGTCCGGCCAGCAGGGTCTTCTTGCCGCCGATCCGGCTGGAGACCCAGCCGGTGACCAGCATCGCGACGGCGGTGATCAGGAAGTACGAGGTGAACAGCAGGGAGACCTGACTGGGTGTCGCCTGCAGGCCCTTGGCGATGGACGGCAGGATCGGGTCGACGAGCCCGATCCCCATGAAGGCCACGACGGACGCGCCCGCCGTGGCCCAGACGGCCATCGGCTGACGCAGGATGCTCCCGGCTCCTTCGTCGAACGGGTCCTCTCCGGCTCCGTGCATGTGATGCCTCACTCTCCGAACTCTCCGAACTGTCCCGCTAGGTCGTTGCGTTATACACACAATAAGTTAGGTGGGCTAATGAATGCAACATACATCTAATTCTGCTGGTCAGGCGGTCCCGTCCCGGTAGCTGCGCCGCGGACGGTTGATCGTCTTGACGCGACGACGGGCGGGGAGGACCGTTGGGAACTATGAGGGGCGAACCCAGTTGCCCGAAGTGTGGTGGCCGGGTCAGGGCGCCCGGCCTCTTTGCCGACTCGTGGCAGTGCGACGTGCACGGGACGGTCTATCCGTTGCAGCCCGTGATTCCACCCAGCGTCGAGGGCCTCGGCGTCGTGGTCCACCGTGCGAAGGTGCCCGTGTGGATGCCATGGCCGCTGCCCGTCGGCTGGCTGTTCACCGGGGTGGTCTCCGCGGGCGACGAGCGCAGTGGAGGCAGAGCCACCGCTGTGGCCTGTTCGGGTCCCGGCCCGCTCGGCGGGACGGGAGAGCTGCTGCTGGTGGCGGAGGAGCTGGGCGTCGGACTCGGCGCGCGGTACGCGGGCATCGAGGGCCCCGACCCCGGTCCGTACATCGACGTCGACAAGCCCCCGCAGGCGAAGGTGCTGGCCGCGGGGCGTCCCACCCCGCTCTGGCACGTCACGTCCCCCGGCGACCGCGCGGTCTTCGCGGGTGAGGCGCGCGGGCTCTGGCTGTGGGCGGTCCTGTGGCCCGAGCAGTCGGGGCTGCTGATGTACGACGAGTTGGTGCTGACCGACCTCCGGGGCATCGGTGCCGAGGTCGATCTGCTGCCGTGCGGGGCGCTGTCGCCGCGCATTCTGTCCTGACGCGCGGCGCCCCCGGCCCACGGTGACCGGGCGGGAGCCGAGGTCCCGGCCGGGGCCGACCGGGCGGAGTCGCGGCCGACCGGGGGAGGGCCGCGCGCCAGTTACCCTTGACTGTCCCTTTCCACGTCCTGAGCCCCGGAGTCACGCGTCGTGCGCATTGATCTGCACACCCACTCCACGGCTTCGGACGGTACGGACACCCCCGCCGAGCTGGTGCGCAACGCCGCCGCGGCGGGCCTGGACGTCGTCGCGCTCACCGATCACGACTCCACCCGCGGCCATGCCGAGGCGATAGCCGCACTGCCCGCAGGACTGACCCTGGTCACCGGCGCCGAGCTCTCCTGCCGGATCGACGGCATCGGGCTGCACATGCTCGCCTACCTCTTCGACCCCACCGAGCCGGAGTTCCTGCGCGAGCGTGAACTCGTACGGGACGACCGCGTCCCGCGCGCCCGGACCATGGTCGAGAAGCTCCAGGGGCTGGGCGTCCCGATCACCTGGGAACAGGTCGCGCGCATCGCGGGCGACGCCTCGATCGGCCGCCCGCACATCGCCACCGCCCTCGTCGAGCTCGGCGTCGTCGACACCGTCTCCGACGCCTTCACCCCCGAGTGGCTGGCCGACGGCGGGCGGGCGTACGCGGAGAAGCACGAACTCGACCCGTTCACCGCGATCCGGCTGGTCAAGCAGGCCGGTGGCGTCACCGTCTTCGCGCACCCGCAAGCGGTCAAGCGGGGCCGGGTGGTGCCCGAGTCGGTGGTGGCGGACCTCGCCGCGCGCGGTCTCGACGGCATCGAGGTCGACCACATGGACCACGACGAGCCCACCCGGGCACGGTTGCGGGTCCTGGCCGACGAGCTCGGGCTGCTGGCCACGGGCTCCAGCGACTACCACGGCAGCCGGAAGTTCGTGGAGCTCGGGGCGTGTACGACGCATCCCGAGGTCTACGGCGAGATCACCCGGCGCGCGACCGGCGCGTTCCCGGTGCCGGGCGCCGGCGGACACTCCGCGTAAGTCCCTGCCGCCGCTCCCGGCGGCACATCTCTCCCTCGCTTCACTCTCCCCTTCGCTCTTCCTCCGTACCTCCACGCAAGCTCCGTACCTCTCCACGCAAGCAAGGCCCTCACTGTGTTCGACGTTGCCGTTTTCGGATCCCTTTTTGTCACGCTTTTTGTGATCATGGACCCACCTGGGATCACTCCGATCTTCCTTGCCCTGACAGCGGGCCGCCCCGCCAAGGTCCAGCGCCGGATGGCGGGCCAGGCCGTCGCCGTGGCGTTCGGGGTGATCGCCGTCTTCGGTCTGCTCGGCCAGCAGATCCTCGACTACCTGCATGTCTCCGTACCGGCGCTGATGATCGCGGGCGGTCTGCTCCTGCTGCTCATCGCGCTCGATCTGCTCACCGGCAAGACGGACGAGCCGACGCAGACGAAGGACGTCAATGTGGCCCTCGTGCCCCTGGGCATGCCGCTGCTCGCCGGGCCCGGTGCGATCGTCTCGGTGATCCTGGCGGTGCAGCACGCGAACACCGCGGCCCAGCAGGTGTCGGTGTGGGGAGCGATCATCGCCATGCACGCGGTGCTCTGGGTGACCATGCGGTACTCGCTGCTGATCATCCGGGTGATCAAGGACGGCGGTGTGGTGCTGGTGACGCGGCTCGCCGGGATGATGCTGTCGGCCATCGCGGTCCAGCAGATCATCAACGGCATCACCCAGGTCATCAAGGGCGGCTGAGCGGCCCACCCGGCAGCCTCTCGGCCCGCGTCGCCGTACCGCTGAACGCACAGCGCCCCCGCACGGTCCGTGCGGGGGCGCTTCGTCTTTGACTTCTTACGGTGTTACGAAGCCGAGGTGTCGGCCGGCCGGATGTAGATGCGCTGGCCGATTGCGGCGGCCTGCTGCACGATCCGGTTGACGGAGGCGGCGTCTACGACGGTGCTGTCCACGGCTGTGCCGTCGACGTCATCGAGTCGCATGATTTCGAAGCGCAAGGCTTCTCCCTTCGTCTGATCCTCCTGCTAGGAGAACTACTGGTGCGGGCCCTGTCAGTCTCGTCCCGCGCTGCGTCCGGGCGGTTGCCCGCCCGTTAAGAGGGGATTGCGTCATTAAGGGATCAACACGTTCCGAAGGGAACAACGAGTTGCTTCCAGCAAACATTCCCTACGCTAAGGAAAATTTTCGCGAGCCTAAGTATCCACGGGTGGGGGCGACAGGTTGTGCTCGCTCCGTGACGGCACAGACAATGAAGCCCGTATGAACGATCCTGATATCAGCGCTCAGCTGCAGCGCACGAATGAGCTTCTCCAGCGCGTGCTCGCCGAGGTGTCCAAGACGCCCTCCACGCACGCGATCTTCGTCGACGCCGGGTATGTGTACGCCGCCGCCGGTCTGCTGGTCACCGGCAACGAGGACCGCCGGTCGTTCGACCTCGACGCCGAGGGGCTGATCGAGGCCTTCATCGACAAGGCCCGGACGATCTTCGCGGACAGCCGTCTGCTGCGGGTGTACTGGTACGACGGCGCCCGGCGCCGTATCCACACCCCCGAGCAGCAGTCCATCGCCGAGCTGCCCGACGTCAAGGTCCGGCTGGGCAACCTCAACGCCAACAATCAGCAGAAGGGCGTCGACTCGCTCATCCGCACGGATCTGGAGTCGCTGGCCAGACACCGGGCGATCAGCGACGCGGCGCTGGTCGGCGGTGACGAGGACCTGGTCTCGGCGGTCGAGGCCGCGCAGGGGTACGGCGCGCGGGTCCATCTCTGGGGCATCGAGGCGGGGGAGGGCCGCAACCAGGCCGAACCGCTGCTCTGGGAGGTCGACAGCCAGCGCACCTTCGACCTCGAATTCTGGCAGCCGTACGTCGTGCGGCGTCCGGTCACGGTGTACGAGGAGGGCACGCCCCCGCCGTCCCGTGAGGACGTCCGCTTCGTGGGCGCGCAGATCGCGGCGACCTGGCTCTCCGAACGGGGCCGCCAGACGCTGGCCGAGCTGCTGCCGGGCCGCCCCTACCTGCCGGGCCCGGTGGACCAGGACCTGCTGGTGGAGGCGGAACGGCTGCTCCAGCGGTCGCTGCGCGGGCACGGCGATCTGCGACGGGCCCTGCGGGACGGCTTCTGGAACCATCTGCAGTCGCAGTACTGAGCGAGCGGCGCCCCCGCCCGGTCCGGGCGGTTCCGTGGCGCGCGTCAGCGCTGCGCGTCTCCCTGCTCTACGTGTCCGTGCTGTACGTGTCCGTGCTGTACGTCTCCGTGCTGGGCGTCCCAGAAGGCGCTCAGCGCTTCGGCCGTCCGCGTGGGCCGGTCGGTGTTGGGCGAGTGTTCGGCCCCCTCGACGACGGTCCGCGCGGCTCCCAGCCGTACCGCCATCGCGTCGAGCAGCGGCACCGGCCAGGTGTCGTCGCGCTCGCCCGACACGACGTGCTGGGGCAGCGGTACGGCGGCGAGTTCGTCCACCCGGTCCGGCTCGGTGGCCAACTGCCGTCCTGTGGCGATGAGTTGAGCGGGTGAATGCATCAACCAGCGTCGGCGCATGGCCGGTTCGTGGTCGCCTTCGTCGGCGTCCTGCGGCGGTCCCATCGCCTGCATCGCCTCCCACACCCTGCCCATGTCCAGCACGGGCAGCGCCTCGCTCAGCAGCCTGATCTTCTGCTGCTGGGCGGCGGTGACCTCGGCGGGACCCGAGGAGATCAGCGTCAGTGAGGTGAAGGGGGCCGGGTCGAGCAGGACCGCCGCGCGGGCGATCTGGCCGCCGAGCGAGTGCCCGACCAGATGCACGCCACCGCCGAGAGCCTCGGCCTGCGCCAGTACGTCCCTGGCCAACTCGGCCTGGGAGTAGGCCTCTTGGTCGTCGGGCCCGGCCGTTTCGTACTGTCCGCGACCGTCGACGGCCACGACCCGGTAACCGGCTGCGGCGAGCGGCGTGAACATCGCGATGAAGTCCTCCTTGCTTCCCGTGTAACCGGGCAGCAGGAGCGCGGTGCCCTGGTGGGGGGCGGTGGCCGGTGTGTCCAGGGTGGCGAAGGTGCCGCGGGAGGTCAGGAGGGGGCGCGGGTGGGTGCCGGGGGGCGGGGTGAAGGTGGGTGGCCTGCTCATGCGACGAGGCTAGCGGGGGCGGGAGCGGGGCGGAACGGGAGTGCGCTGGGGCGGGAACGCGGCGGGAGCGTGCCGGGGTGATTCCGCGGAGCACCCCTCGCCCGGCACGACCTCGCCCCGGCATGCCGGTGGCCCGGACCCCGTCACGCGGGGTCCGGGCCACCAGGGCTCGTTCGGGGCTCAGCTCTCCGGCTGTGCCTTCGGCGTGCGCGTACGGCGGCGCTTCGGCTTCGCCTCCGCCGCCTCGGTCGCCTCTGCCGACTTCGCATCGGCCGGAGCCGCTGCCACGGTGTCCGCGGCAGCCGCCTTCGGCTTCGTCGTACGCGTCCGCTTCGGCTTGACCACCGCGGGCGCCTCCGCCTCGGCCACCGGCGCGGCCGGAGCCACCACGGCGGCCTCGGCCACCGCGGTCCGGGTGTCGGCGCTCGCCCGGGTGCGACGGCGACGACGCGGTGCGCGGGCCTCCGTGGCGTCGTCGGCGGGCGCGGGCTGCTCGGTCACGGCCACCGCGGGTGCGGCCTCGGCCGACTCGGTGAGCGGTGCGCCGTTGCGGGTGCGGCGGCGCTGGCGGGGCGTGCGCGGCGCACGCTCCTCCTTCACGGCGGGCGCGGGCACGGACGCCTTGCGGCCACGGCCGCCGGTCTCGCCCAGGTCCTCGACCGCTTCGGCGCCGAGCCCGGCGCGCGTACGCTCCGCGCGCGGCAGGACGCCCTTCGTGCCGACCGGGATGCCCAGCAGCTCGTAGAGGTGCGCGGAGGTGGAGTAGGTCTCCTCCGGCTCGTCGAACGGCAGGTCCAGCGCCTTGTTGATCAGCTTCCAGCGCGGGATGTCGTCCCAGTCGACCAGGGTGATCGCCGTACCCGACTTGCCCGCGCGGCCGGTGCGGCCGATGCGGTGCAGGTACGTCTTCTCGTCCTCGGGGGACTGGTAGTTGATGACGTGCGTCACATCGTCGACATCGATACCGCGGGCCGCGACGTCGGTGCACACCAGGACGTCGACCTTGCCGTTGCGGAAGGCGCGCAGCGCCTGCTCGCGGGCGCCCTGGCCGAGGTCGCCGTGGACCGCGCCGGAGGCGAAGCCGCGGGTGGCCAGCTGCTCGGCGATGTCGGCGGCCGTCCGCTTCGTACGGCAGAAGATCATCGCGAGGCCGCGGCCGTCCGCCTGGAGGATGCGGGAGACCAGCTCCGGCTTGTCCATGGAGTGCGCGCGGAAGATGTGCTGCGTGATGTTCGCGACGGTCTGGCCCTCGCCGTCGGGCGAGGTCGCGCGGATGTGGGTGGGCTGCGACATGTAACGCCGGGCCAGGCCGATGACCGCGCCGGGCATGGTCGCGGAGAACAGCATGGTCTGGCGCTTGACCGGCAGCATGCCCATGATGCGCTCGACGTCGGGGAGGAAGCCCAGGTCCAGCATCTCGTCGGCCTCGTCGAGGACGAGCGCCCGGACGTGACCGAGGTTGAGCTTCTTCTGGCCCGCCAGGTCGAGCAGTCGGCCCGGCGTGCCGACGATGATGTCGACGCCCTTCTTCAGGGCCTCGACCTGCGGCTCGTAGGCCCGGCCGCCGTAGATGGCGAGCACCCGGACGTTACGGACCTTGCCGGCGGTCTGCAGGTCGTTGGTCACCTGCTGGCACAGCTCACGGGTCGGTACGACGACGAGCGCCTGCGGAGCGTCGGTCAGCTTGTCGGGCCCGGCCCGGCCCGCCTCGACGTCCGCGGGGACGGTGACGCGCTCGAGCAGCGGCAGTCCGAAGCCGAGCGTCTTGCCGGTACCGGTCTTGGCCTGGCCGATGACGTCGGAGCCGGAGAGCGCGACGGGGAGCGTCATCTCCTGGATGGGGAACGGGGAGGTGATGCCGACGGCCTCAAGGGCTTCGGCGGTCTCGGTCAGAATGCCGAGGTCTCGGAACGTAGTCAGGGTGCTGCCTCTTCTGTGAGACGCGGACCGAGGCGAACAAGGGGGTCGTACCGTGCCGTCTGGCGCGGGACCACTGCCTTCGCTCAAGCGCTCGTGCCGCTGAGGGGGCCCCTCACATCGAATGGTGAGGGCGGTCAGGTGGAGCCGATCGGGCCACCGACCGGGCATCCTCATTCGGATGGCATGCCGAAACATTCGACAGGCGCATTACCACTGTACCCCCAAATCGCGCAGCTGTGTTGGGTGAATTCATCGGGAGACCAAGGCCACAGTGACCGGACGGGCCTGTGCGGACCCTCTCCGGCGCCCTGTTCCCCGTGCGCGTTCCGGCCCCGCTCGTCGATTCGTCGTTCGGGGGCGGAGCGCTATTGTGCGGTCCATGGAGACGCCTGACACCGCCAACGCCCCCACCGGAATCGCCGCCCAGAGCTGGGAAACGGCATCCGCCGACCCGAGGTATCACGCCGCGGTCGTGGACCTGCTCGGCGCGCTCGCGTACGGCGAACTGGCGGCCTTCGAGCGGCTCGCCGAGGACGCCAAACTCGCACCCACGCTCGCCGACAAGGCAGCGCTCGCGAAGATGGCGTCGGCCGAGTTCTCCCACTTCGAGCGGTTGTCCGAGCGGCTGTCCGCGATCGATGTGGAGCCGACGGCGTCCATGGAACCGTTCGCGCAGGCACTGGACGACTTCCACCGGCAGACCGCACCGTCGGACTGGCTGGAGGGCCTGGTCAAGGCATACGTGGGCGACTCGATCGCCAGTGACTTCTACCGTGAGGTCGCGGCCCGGCTCGACACGGACACTCGTGAGCTGGTGCTCGCGGTGCTCGACGACACGGGGCACGGCAACTTCGCCGTGGAGAAGGTGCGCGCGGCGATCGAGGCGGAGCCGCGGGTCGGCGGGCGGCTGGCGCTCTGGGCGCGGCGGCTGATGGGCGAGGCACTGAGCCAGGCCCAGCGGGTGGTGGCCGACCGGGACGCGCTGTCCACGATGCTCGTGGGGGGCGTCGCCGACGGCTTCGACCTGGCGGAGGTCGGGCGGATGTTCTCCCGGATCACCGAGGCGCACACGAAGCGGATGGCCGCGCTGGGGCTGGCCGCGTAGCACCGGCCGGACTGCCGGGCGCAGGCGCTGCCGCCGTACCCGGAACGCGGGTGAGACTCAGATCGTGGCTGATCGTCGGATCCTCCCCGCCGGACGCACGAGCAGCGAGAGCACCACGGCGCTCACGGCCACGGCGCCCACCAGTGTCGCCAGCAGATGGCCGGGGCCGAGTGCCGAGTGGGTGAGGAAGGCGCCGAACAGGGCGCCGATCGGGCCGGTGACCAGCACCACTTGCCGGGCCGGCAGTCGGGCCGGCGATGTCCGCGCCGCCGACCAGGCCAGTGCGAGGCCGAGCAGAACGGAGCCGAGGGCTTCCCAGAACATGTCATCCCTTCCGTGACCAGGCGAATTGCTACTGACCCGGTCCTACCCGGTGGCTCCCGGACGCAACCCTCACCAGGGCCCGGCCGGACACACGGGAACGGCCCGGCGGTCGTGTTGACCGCCGGGCCGTTCCCGTCGTTCGTCCTGCTGGGTCCTGCTGCTGTGTGCTGCTTACAGGGCGCCGAAGCCGACCCGGCGGGTCGCCGGTTCGCCGAGCTCCACGTAAGCGATCCGGTCGGCCGGTACCAGGACCCTGCGGCCCTTGTCGTCCGTGAGGCTGAGCAGCTGTGCCTTGCCGGCCAGCGCGTCGGCAACCGAGCGCTCGACCTCCTCGGCGGACTGCCCGCTCTCCAGAACGATCTCCCGGGGCGCGTGCTGCACGCCGATCTTGACCTCCACGGCTATGTCCCTCCGACGGTCGTGCGATGCGCGGTCAGCCGCGCCGTACGCTGCACACATTAGCCCGGTACGGGAACAGGTAAGACGTCAGCACTGCACGCCCGCAGCGAACAGTATTTCTCAGTGCTGGTCGCTGCCGTGCAGCGGGAAGCCCGCGATGCCGCGCCAGGCGAGCGAGGTCAGGAGCTGTACCGCCGTGTCGCGCGGGATGCCGGACTCGCTGGAGAGCCAGTAGCGGGCGACCACCTGGGACACACCGCCGAGGCCCACCGCCAGCAGCATCGACTCGTCCTTGGAGAGTCCGGTGTCGCCCGCGATGACGTCGGAGATCGCCTCGGCGCACTGGAGCGACACCCGGTCGACGCGCTCACGCACCGCGGGCTCGTTCGTCAGGTCGGACTCGAAGACCAGCCGGAACGCGCCGCCCTCGTCCTGGACGTACGCGAAGTAGGCGTCCATCGTCGCGGCCACGCGCAGTTTGTTGTCCGTGGTCGAGGCCAGAGCCGTACGGACCGCCTGGAGCAGCGATTCGCAGTGCTGGTCGAGCAGTGCCAGATACAGGTCGAGCTTGCCCGGGAAGTGCTGGTAGAGCACGGGCTTGCTGACCCCGGCCCGTTCAGCGATGTCGTCCATCGCCGCAGAGTGGTAGCCCTGTGCGACAAAGACTTCCTGGGCGGCCCCCAGGAGCTGGTTACGTCGTGCGCGGCGCGGCAGCCGCGTACCCCGCGGGCGCGCTGCCTCGGTCTGCTCGATGGCTGTCACGCCGCCTCCCAATGATTGAACAAGCACAGTGGAACAAGCACACGCAGGTGCGTCGCTGCCCCGCCATCGTACTTTTGGGTAACCCGGCTGTGTGCGGTGCGGACGCAGAATTTCACGGACCGGACGGCTGGGGGAAGAGAGATTCAGCGGTAGTCGTCCTCGTCGACGGGGACGACGCGGGCCTGTTCGGCGGCGTCCGCCTCGTTCGCCGTGGCGGGATCGATGCCGGTCAGCGGGTCGTCCTCCTGCGGCGAGAGGTCGGTGCGCTGCTCCGCGCTGTCGGCCGGGTCGGCCTCGGACGGACCGGCCTCGTCGTCGCGCGTGGTCGGTTCGGACGGGTCGGTCGGGTCGGTGGATTCCGTGGATTCCGTGGGTTCGGTCGGCATGGTGGCGTCCCTTCCCTCCCTTCCGAGAGTAGGAGCCCGCGCCCCGTAGCGCGATGCGGCCTGTGACGGCTGACACACGGACCTTCGCGTGATCGTCTCGTAACATCGCCTTATGTCTTCGACCGAGCTGCCGGGAATGGTGGCCGCCGCCCCGGCCACCGGGGCGAGCACCGTACGGATCGCGGCAGGGGAATCGCTGCGCACGGTGACGTTCCCCGGACTGACGCTGACCGTACGTTCCCGGCCCGGGGCGCGGGCCGGGCTGCCGCCCGCGCTCTTCGTGCACGGGCTCGGCGGGTCCTCGCAGAACTGGTCGGCGCTGATGCCCCTCATCGAGGACGCCGTGGACAGCGAGGCGGTCGATCTGCCCGGCTTCGGGGATTCCCCGCCGCCCGACGACGGCGACTACTCGGTCACCGGCCACGCCCGTGCGGTGATCCGGCTGCTCGACGCCGGCGGGCGCGGGCCCGTCCATCTCTTCGGCAATTCCCTGGGCGGCGCGGTCACCACCCGTGTCGCGGCCCTGCGGCCCGACCTGGTGCGCACCCTCACCCTGGTCTCGCCCGCGCTGCCCGAGCTGCGCGTACAGCGTTCCGCGGCGCCGACCGGGCTGCTCGCGGTGCCCGGTACCGCCGCTCTGTTCCTGCGGCTCACCAAGGACTGGACGCCCGAGATGCGTACCCGCGGCATGCTCGGGCTCTGTTACGGCGACCCGTCACGGGTCAGCGAAGAGGGCCTGCGCCACGCGGTCGAGGAAATGGAACGGCGGCTGCAACTGCCGTACTTCTGGGATGCCATGACCCGGTCGGCGCGCGGCATCGTCAACGCGTACACCCTGGGCGGGGAGCACGGGCTCTGGAGGCAGGCCCGGCGGGTGCTTGCCCCTACGCTGCTGGTGTACGGAGTCCGGGACCAGCTCGTCTCGTACCGTATGGCACGCAAGGCGGTGACCGCGTTCCGCGGATCACGGCTGCTGTCACTGCCCGACGCCGGGCACGTGGCGATGATGGAGTTCCCGGAATCGGTCGCGACGGCCTTCCGGGAATTGCTGGAGGACTACAACAGCAGTGGGAGCTGATCCGGGGAGTGGGACGTCACAGCCGCCGGGGCGATGTGCCCCAGAGCGTGGAAGGCGTCTCCGGCGCGACCGCCGGTGACGGTGAAGGCGCCGCGACGCGTACCGGGGCCGAGGTCGGGACCGGACGGCGCAGAAGAGCCCCCGCGGCGCCCGAGCAGGTGCGGGGCGGTCACCCCGAGCAGCCGGAGTGGAGCGCGCCCGCGCCCGAGCGGTACGGCACCTGGCAGGGTGTGCAGGCGCGCCCTCAGGTCCCGGGTCCCCGGCGGGAGTTCGTCGAGGCGTTCGGGACGTCCGGCCGGCGGAAGGACGCCGGCGGCGGGCAGGATCCCCGTACCGGGCAGGACGCCCGTGGCGGGCAGGATTCCCGTACCGGGCAGGCGGGCCCGGAGGAGAAGCGCGGCAGCGCGACGGCCGCGCCCGCTGCCTCCGCGACGCTCACCGTCCCCGTCGCCCCCGACGTACCGGACGGGTCCGAAAGCACCGCCGGTCCGGGTGTCCCGGCCGACGGCGGGGCCGCGGGCAGTGAGAAGGCGGGCAGCGAGAAGGGCAGCAAGGGCCGTACGTTCACCGGGATCGCCGCCGCTGCGGTGACCACGGTGCTGGCCGTCGTGGTCGCGGGTCAGGTCGCCGACGGCGGCGGGTCCCACGACACTTCGCGGGCGGCCGGCGCTACGGAGCGGGAGACCGGCGCGGGGCCCGCCTCGCGCGGCGACAACCGGCCCGAACCGAAGGCCGCCGTGGTCCCCCTGACGTACGCGAAGAAGATGTCCACGCTGTATCCGCTCGACCCGAAGCTCGAAGCAACGGGAAAGTTCTCGGTGGTCCCCGGATCGGCGAAGGCGCCGGGCACGGGGCGCAAATACCGTTACCGGGTGGACATCGAGAAGGGAATGGGCCTCGACGGCATGCTTTTCGCCGAAGCGGTCCAGAAGACCCTGAACGACAACCGGAGTTGGGCGCACGACGGTGCCAAGACCTTCGAGCGCATTTCTTCGGGACAGCCGGATTTCGTGATTACGCTGGCCAGTCCCGTCACCACCGCGAAATGGTGTGAGAAATCCGGTCTGGATACGCTTGAGGAGAATGTGTCCTGCGATTCCGCGGCGACCGACCGCGTGATGATCAACGCGTATCGCTGGGCCCAGGGCTCGGAGACGTTCGGCGACAGCAAGATCTATCCGTACCGGCAGATGCTGATCAACCACGAGGTCGGCCACCGGCTCGGACACAACCACGAGAGTTGCCGCACCCCCGGCGCACTGGCGCCCGTGATGCAGCAGCAGACCAAGTCGCTGGACATCGACGGGATCCGGTGCAGGGCGAACCCCTGGGTGTATCCCACCCGTTGAGACGGCGTCTCATAACCGGCCTCGCCCGCATTGACATCGTTCTTTGCGTCGTTCATATTTCTCGGCATGCCGCACTGCCCTGTGTCCACCGATCGCACCGCCCTTGAGCTGGTGCTGTTCGGCGTGACCGGGCACTGCGTCGCCGACGTTCTCTGTCGCTGACCCGCCTGCTCCGGCGCGCGTCGGCATTTCTGTCCGCCGCGCCAGGGCGTATTCCACCCGCAGGCGCGGCCCTTCTTTTTCCCGGTACTCCTTCCGGTGCTGCTGCCTGCGCGGATTCGTCTGCTCCAGTCCGCTTTCAGCACACCGAGAGGTGCTTTTCCGATGCGTCATCTGTCCCCACGCACAGCGTCAGTGGCGGCCGCGAGTCTGGTCCTGGCCCTGGGCGCAGCCGCCTGCGCCGGGCCCGAGGGCCACGGCGGCGCCACGTCCGCCGGGGCCGGGGGCAAGCCCCGGAGGGGCGGCACCCTCACCGTCCTCAACAGCCAGCCGCAGGAGGACTTCGACCCCGCCCGGCTCTACACCTCCGGCGGCGGCAACGTCCCCTCGCTGGTCTTCCGTACGCTCACCACCCGTCACCGCGCGGACGGCGCCGCGGGCTCGAAGGTCGTGCCCGACCTCGCGACCGACCTGGGCAGGCCCAGCAAGAACGCCACCGTCTGGACGTACACGCTCAAGGACGGGCTGAAGTACGAGGACGGCACATCCATCACTTCGGGTGACATCAAGTACGGCATCGAGCGTTCCTTCGCCGCCGAACTGTCGGGCGGCGCACCGTACCTGCGTGACTGGCTCATAGGCGGGGACCGGTACCAGGGCCCTTACAAGGCCGGTCCGGACGGCAAGAAGGGGAAGCAGCTCGCCTCGATCGAGACGCCCGACGCCAGGACCATCGTCTTCCATCTGAACAAGCCCGAGGGGGAATTCCCCTACCTGGCGACCCAGACACAGACCACCCCGGTGCCGAAGGCCAAGGACACCGGCACCACGTACGAGAAGCACCCGGTCTCCTCCGGCCCGTACAAGGTCGTCAGCAACGAGAACGACGGCGAGCGGCTCACCCTGGCGCGCAACACCTTCTGGTCGGCGAAGACCGACAGCGAGCGCAAGGCCTACCCCGACAAGGTCGACGTCCGCTCCGGCCTCGACTCCTCCGTCATCAACCAGCGGCTCTCCTCCTCGCAGGGCGCGGACGCCACCGCGGTGACCACCGACACCAACCTCGGCCCGGCCGAACTGGCCGAGGTCACCGGTGACAAGAAGCTCGCTTCGCGCGTCGGCACGGGCCACTTCGGCTACACGGACTACCTCGCCTTCAACCCGAAGGTGAAGCCGTTCGACAACCCGAAGGTGCGCCAGGCCGTCGCGTACGCCGTCGACCGCTCCTCGGTGATCAACGCGGCGGGCGGCTCCGCACTCGCCGAGCCCGCCACCACCTATCTGCCGGACCAGAAGTCCTTCGGCTACACGCCGTACGACCACTTCCCGGCCGGTGCGACCGGTGACCCGGCCAAGGCCAAGGACCTGCTGAAGGAGGCCGGTTACCCCCACGGCCTGACCATCACCCTGACCCACTCCGACGCCAGGGACTTCGAGACCAGCCCGGAGATCGCCACCGCGCTCCAGGACGCCCTGAAGAAGGCGGGCATCACCGTCGAGCTCCAGGGCCTGGAGGACAACGACTACAAGGACAAGGTGCACGGCGCGAAGACCGAACCCGGTCTCTTCCTCGCCCACTGGGGCGCCGACTGGCCCTCCGGCGGTCCCTTCCTCGCCCCGATCTTCGACGGCCGGCAGATCGTCAAGGACGGCGCCAACTTCAACTCCGGCTTCCTGAACGACCCTTCGGTCAACAAGGAGATCGACGAGATCAACAAGCTGACCGACCTGAACGCCGCCGCCGAACGCTGGGGCGCGCTCGACAAGAAGATCGGTGCGCAGGCGCTGACCGTGCCGCTCTTCCACCCGGTCTACAAGCGGCTCTACGGCCAGGGCATCAGGAACGTCGTGATCAGCGACTGGACCGGCGTGCTCGACATCTCCCAGGTAGCGGTCAAGTAGCCATGCCGGAAGCACTGTTGGACACCGGACCGGCCGAGGAGGCGGGGGCCGTCGCTGCGGCCCCCGCCGCCGGGGACCGGTCGTTCCGACGGCGGATGCGCGGACAGCGCGCCGCCGTCGCGGCGGCGTGCGTCGTCGCCCTGCTCGTGCTGGTCGCCGTCGGCGCGCCGCTGCTCACCGCGCTGGAGGGCCAGGACCCCAACGCGTACCACCCCGGTCTCATCGATTCCGCGCGCGGCGGAGTACCCGTCGGCCCCCTCGGCGGGATCAGCGCGGACCACTGGCTCGGCATCGAACCGCAGACCGGCCGCGATCTCTTCGCCCGGCTGGTCTACGGGGCGCGGGTCTCCCTGGCCGTGGCGTTCGCCGCGACCCTGGTGCAGGTCGGACTCGGCGTCGTCCTCGGTGTCGCGGCCGGGCTCGGCAGCAGGCTCGTCGACAACGTCCTGAGCCGGATCACCGACGTGGTCGTGGCCATGCCGCTGATGATCCTCTCGCTGGCACTGATGGCGATCGTGCCCGACACCTTTCCCAGGCCGGTGCTGGTCGCGCTGGTGATCGGGCTGATCGCCTGGGGCGGTACGGCGAAGATCGTCCGCGCCCGGACGCTGAGCCTCAAGTCGCTGGACCATGTGGAGGCGGCCCGGCTCAGCGGCTGGAACCAGTGGCAGATCGCCCGTCGCGAACTGCTCCCCGCGCTCGCCGCGCCCGTCATCACCTACGCCGCGCTGCTCTTCCCCGCCAACATCTCGGCGGAGGCCGCGCTGTCCTTCCTCGGCGTCGGCGTGCAGCCGCCCACCCCGTCGTGGGGGCAGATGCTCACCTCGGCCGACGTCTGGTACCAGGCCGCTCCGCAGTATCTGCTGCTGCCCGCCGGGATGCTCTTCGCCACGGTGTTCTCGCTGACCGTGCTGGGCGACGGCATACGGACCGCACTCGACCCGCGCGCCGCCTCCCGGCTGCGGATCGGCACCGGACGCAAGCGCGAGAAGAGGGCCACCGGATGAACGGCCGCCTGACCGGCTTCCTGCTGCGGCGCCTCACAGGCGCCCTCGTCACACTCCTCGCGATCTCCGTGATCGTCTACGCGGTGTTCTACGTCGCCCCCGGTGACGTCGCCCAGATCACCTGCGGCCCCCGCTGCTCGCCCGTCCAAGTGCACCAGGTGAGCGAGCAGTTGAGGCTCGGCGACCCGGTGTACGTGCAGTACGGGCACTTCCTCCAGGGCGTCTTCGCCGGCCGGGACTTCTCCACCGGCACCTCGGTGCTGCACTGCGACGCGCCGTGCCTGGGCCTCTCGTACCGCACCGACCAGCAGGTCACCGACCTGATCCGCACCGAACTGCCGGTCACCGCCTCGCTCACGCTCGGTGCCATGGTGATGTGGCTGATCCTCGGCGTCGGCACGGGCGTGCTCTCGGCCTGGCGGCGCGGGCGGCCCACCGAGCGGCTGCTCACCGGGATCACCCTGGCCGGTACCGCGACGCCCGTCTTCGTCATCGGCCTGGTGCTGATGGTCGTGGTCTGCGGGACGCTGGGCCTGCTGCCGTATCCGCAGTACGTACCGTTCTCCGACGACCCGCAGCAGTGGGCGTGGAACCTGCTGCTGCCGTGGCTCTCGCTCGCCCTGATCGAGTCCGCCAAGTACGCCCGGCTGACCAGGGCCGCCATGCTGGAGACGCTCGCCGACGACCACGTACGGACCTTCCGTGCCTACGGGGTGAGCGAGCGCCGGATCATCGGACGGCACGCGCTGCGCGGGGCGTTCGCGCCGGTCATCGCGCTCAACGCCAACGACTTCGGGTCGATGTTCGGCGGCGCCGTGCTCACCGAGTCGCTGTTCGGCATCCCCGGCATCGGACGTGAACTCGTCCACGCCGTCCGGGTCGTGGACCTGCCGGTGGTGGTCGGCATGGTGCTCGTCACCGGCTTCTTCGTGGTGCTCGCCAATGCCGTCGCGGACGTGCTGTACGCGATGGCCGACCGACGGGTGGTCCTGTCATGAGTCTGATCGAGGTCGAGGACCTCACGATCACCTTCGACGGGGCCGTACGGGCCGTCGACCGGTTGTCGTTCACGCTGGAGCCGGGCGGCGCGCTCGGCGTCGTCGGCGAGTCGGGCTCCGGCAAGAGCGCGTCCGCGTACGCGCTGCTCGGACTGCACCGGGGGAGCGGCGCGCAGGTCAGCGGCTCGGTACGGGTGGCGGGGACCGATGTGCGGACCGCTTCCGAGGCCGAACTGCGGGAGCTGCGCGGCGGGAAGGCCGCGATGGTCTTCCAGGACCCGCTGTCCTCGCTGGACCCGTACCACGCGATCGGCGACCAGATCGCCGAGGTGTACCGGACCCATGTGAAGACCTCCCGCCGGGCCGCGCGCACCCGGGCCGTCGAGGTGCTCGACCGGGTCGGTATCCCGGACGCCGCCCGGCGGGCCCGCTCGCGACCGCACGAGTTCAGCGGCGGGATGCGGCAGCGCGCACTCATCGCGATGGCACTGGCCTGCGAGCCGCAGCTGCTGATCGCCGACGAGCCGACGACCGCGCTGGACGTCACCGTCCAGGCGCAGATCCTGGATCTGCTGCACGACCTGCGGCGCGAGACGGGAACGGGACTGCTGCTGGTCACCCATGACGTGGGGGTGGCGGCGGAGTCGGTGGACGACGTACTGGTGATGCGGGCCGGGCGGGCCGTGGAGCGCGGGAGTGTGGCGGAGGTGCTCGGATCGCCGCGCGAGCCGTACACCAAGGCGCTGCTCGCGGCGGTGCCCCGGGTCGACGATCCGCCGCGACGGGTGGTCGCGGGCCGGAGGCCGGTTCCCGGCTCCGCGGGCGCCCCGGTGGTCGAAGCCGTCGGTCTGCGCCAGGTCTTCGGCCGCGGCAGGGCCGCGCTCGCCGCCGTCGACGGCGTCACCCTGAGCGTGCACCCGGGCGAAACCCTCGGTGTCGTCGGCGAGAGCGGCAGCGGCAAGACCACCCTGGGGCGGATGCTCGTCGGGCTGCTGGAGCCCACGTCCGGCCGGGTGACCCGGACCGGCCGGGTGCAGATGGTCTTCCAGGACCCCGTCTCCTCGCTCAACCCGCGCCGCTCCGTCGGCGAGTCCGTCGCCGACCCGCTGCGGGCCCGCGGCGAGCGGGACGGGGCCGCGATCCGGGCCCGGGTGCGGGACCTGCTGGAGCGGGTCGGTCTCGACCCCGCGCAGTACGACCGCTATCCGCACGAGTTCAGCGGCGGCCAGCGCCAGCGCGTCGGGATCGCGCGGGCGCTCGCCGCCGAGCCGGAACTGATCGTCTGCGACGAGGCGGTGTCCGCGCTCGATGTGACGACGCAGGCCCAGGTCACCGCCCTGCTGGCGGAACTGCAGGAGGAGCTGGGGCTCGCGCTGGTCTTCATCGCGCACGACCTCGCGGTCGTACGGCAGGTCAGTGACCGGGTGGCCGTGATGCGGCAGGGCCGGATCGTCGAGGAGGGCGAGGTGGAGTCCGTGTACGGCGCCCCGCAGGACCCGTACACCCGGCAGCTGCTGGCCGCGGTGCCCGCGCTCGATCCGCTGCTCGCGGCGGTGCGCCGGGCGGCCAGGAAGGAGCCCGCCGCGGCCTGACCCGCCGTGACCGAAAGGCACCGTAGCGGCACAGAACGCGACCGGGGTGGGAAAGTTACGACGGTTCACCCCTTCTGGTGGCGCGATGGACAACCGTCCGTCGCGCCACCTCTTCGTCCGCTTACGGTCGTCCCGCTGCGAGTCGCCGTCACCAACGGCGGCTGCCTGAAGGGAGACCGGGGGTGTGCACGTGCGGATAGGACTGCTTACGGAAGGTGGGTATCCGTATGCGACGGGTGAGTCGAGGTTCTGGTGCGACCGGCTCGTACGAGGGCTGGACGGGCACGAGTTCGACCTCTACGCGCTGAGCCGCAGCGCGCAGCAGGAGGCGGGCGGACGGCTCGAACTGCCGCCGCAGGTACGGCGGGTGCGCACCGCGCCGCTCTGGAAGGCCGAGGCGGACGGCCGCAGGTACGGCCGAAGAGACCGGCGCCGGTTCGCCGACTGCTTCCGGCAGCTGGTCTCGGCCGTGTGCGGCGAGGGCACCGGCCTCGCGGACGGCCTCTTCGCGGACGGCCTCTACGGACTGGCCGAGCTCGCGGTCGAGAAGGGTCCTCTGTACCCGGCGCTCCGCTCCGAAACCGCCGTCCGCGCCCTGGAATCCGCCTGTCGTGCGCCCGGCGCGAGCCGCACGGTGCAGTCCGCGAGAGTCCCCGACTACCTCACCTTCGCCGGACTGCTGGAGCGGGCCCTGCGTCCGCTCTCCCTCGACTGGTACACCGAGGACGAGCTCGGGGCGGTCGACCTCTGCCATGCCGCGTCCGGCGGCGGCGCCGCGCTCCCCGGACTGCTGGCCCTCCGCTTCTTCGGGGTTCCCCTGCTGGTCACGGAGTACGGCGTCGAACTGCGCTCGCACTACCTGGCGGGCAGCACCCGCAGCGCCCCGGTCCGCGCGCTGCTCGCGGGCTTCCACGGCAGGCTGGCCGCCGAGGTCTACCGCCGGGCCGCGGTCATCACCCACGGCAACGCGCACGCCCGCCGCTGGCAGGAGAAGTGCGGCGCCGACCGCGCCAAACTGCGCACGGTCCATCCCGGCATGGAGGCCGAACGATTCTCCGCCGTGGGGGACGGCGGGGAAACGGGCGACCCGGCCACCCTGGTGTGGGTCGGCCGTATCGAGCCCGCCAAGGACCTGATCTCCCTGCTGCACGCCTTCGCCGAGGTGCGCAAGGAGGAGCCGGAGGCCGGACTCCGCATCGTCGGAGCTCCCGCGCCGGGGCCCGGGGGCGCGGACCACCTCGCCCACTGCCGCGCCCTCGCCGCCCAGCTCTTCCCCGACGAGGCGGCGGACGTGCACGCGGTCGGTTCCAACCCGGTGACCTTCGAGGAGATCGGCGGCCCGGAGGTGCCGGAGCTCGCGGACGCCTACGCGGGCGGCGCGGTCGTGGTGCTCTCCAGCGTGGTGGAGGGCTTCCCGGTGAGCCTCGTCGAAGCGATGTTCTGCGGCCGGGCGACGGTCTCCACGGATGTCGGCGCGGTCGTCGAAGTCGTCGGCGGCACGGGGCTCGTGGTGCCACCGCGCAATCCGCGTGCGCTCGCCGACGCCTGCCTGGCGCTGCTGCGCGACCCGCGGCGCCGGGAACGGCTCGGTGCGGCGGCGCGTGCGCGGGCGCTCGAACTCTTCACGGTCGAACAGAACATCGCGGCATTTCACGGCATTTACCTCGACCTGCTCTCGCACGGCCCGGTCCGGCGTACGCCGGCGCACGACAAGGGTGATCCCCGCCCGTTCGCGCACCCGGCGGAGGCGCAGGTCGCGGGAGCCTGGGCGGCTCACGCGGGCACGGTGCGTACGCCGAGTTGGGCGGCGCCGGAGCCCGAACCGCTCCGGGTGGGGGCTGTCGCGGGGGAGGGCGGCCGATGAACCAGCCCCGCACGGTCCCCATAGCGGCTCCGGCTCTCGGAACGGCGGTCCGTGAAGCCGCTGCCTTCGAGGCGACGGCTTGCGAACTCCCGCTGGTCCGGGGCGCGTCGACCGGAGGCGTACGCCGGAGCAGATCGGCCGCCGTGCGCCGGGTGTCCGGCCGCGCGCACCCGACGGCCCGATCGGGGTGTACGGCACGCGGGCCCAGGCCCCCGGCGCACGGCTGTGCGCCCCCGCCGTCCGCCGTCGAACTCCCCGTCCACCGGCCCCGGTTCCGACTCCGGCGCAGAGAGGTCGCCGTATGAGCAGGCCCGGTCCCACCGAACAGCCGCCAGGACCCGCCCCGGACGGTCCGCGCCCGCCCGCGGGGGCCGACGCCTGGGACGAGCGTTCCGAAGCCGTGCTCGCCGAGGCCGCGTCCGGACTCGCGGCCCCGCCCTTACGGAAGGGCGCGCGAGGCTCCGCCGACCCCGTACGGGCCCTGATGCACCGCCACCGCGAGCTGTGCGAACGGGCCGTCGACCCGCTGGAGATCGCCGCCGGACTCGAAGCGCACGGCATCACCGACCGCACCGCGGCCCGGTTCCGGCACCGGGACGTCTTCGCGCTCGCCGACGAGCTGTACGCCCGCGTACCCCGCAGCGCGGAAGCCGGGCACCCGGTGGACGAACCCGCCGCTGCCCATGAAGTCGCCCCGCACGCACCCTTGTTCGGGCTGCTGCCCGGCGGTTGCGCGGTCGCCACGGCCGTCGGGATCCCGCTGGTCCACGGCGGTGGACGGCTCGCGGTCGCCGCCGCGGGCGCGCTCGTCACCGGCGCAGCCCTCCTCCTCACCCTGCGCCGGGGCCCGTTGCGGGCCGAGGGGCGTGCGGTGCCCGGCGCGCGCGGTTACGTCTGCTGGCTGCTCGGCTACGCGCTCTGCGGCGACGGCCTGCTGGACCAGTTGCTGCGCGGCGGCCCCGACGGGACCTGGCCACTGGCCGCCGCACCGCTGGCCGCCGCACCGCTGGTCGGCCTGGCGCTGGCCGTGGCGCCCGCCGTCTGGTGTGCCCGGCTCCTCTCGCTGCTGGCCCGGCGCGGACTGGCCGCGAGCCGGGGCACGGCCGAATTCGCGGCGCGGGCCAGACCGCTCGTCGTCGCCGTCGCCGTGCTGTACGCGGCGGCGCCCGCGCTCCTGCTGTCCGTCCGGGGATTCACCCCCGGAGCCGCCGCCCTCGCCGTTCTGCTCTTCCTCGCCAGGCTGCTCACCGTCCACGGCTTCCCCGGCGGCGCGGCCACCGCCCTGGGGGCCGCCTGCACCGTCGAGGCCCTCGCCCTGGCATCGGTCCTCGCGGGCCGGCTCCCCGGCTGCCGCTTCCTCGCCGTTCCCGTGGACGCCCTGGGTGTGCCCGCCGTGTCCGCCCTCGCCTGCGGGGCCGCCGCCCTCGCGCTGCTGGTGCACGCCACCGGCGCGCTCTCCCGCGCCTCGGCGCACACCTAGCGCGCGCCCCGAGACCTCCCGCGGAGCCGACGTCGCGGGCCATTCACCCCGTAACACCCCTGAAGGAGAACGCAACATGAGCCCCGAACCCACAGCCCCGGCATGTCGGTATCGAGAGGTGGCCGCGCGATGAGGGTGCTGCTGCTCGGAGCCAACGGGTACCTCGGCCGCTACGTGGCCGACCGCCTGCTCGCCGACCCCGCCGTGCATCTCACGGCCCTCGGACGCGGCGACGACGCCGACGTCCGCTTCGACCTCGCCAGTGGCAGCCCGGGAGCCCTGACCCGCTTCCTGGACGCCGTCCACCCCGGAGTCGTCATCAACTGCGCCGGAGCCACCCGCGGCGGCGCACGCGATCTGACCCGGCACAACACGGTCGCCGTCGCCACCGTCTGCGAGGCACTGCGCCGCAGCAGTTGCAGCGCCCGGCTGGTGCAGCTGGGCTGCGGGGCCGAGTACGGGCCCAGCCAGCCGGGCTCGTCCACCGCCGAGGACGCGGTGCCGCGCCCCGGTGGCCCGTACGGCGTCTCCAAGCTCGCGGCCAGTGAACTGGTGCTCAACTCGGGGCTGGACGCGATCGTCCTGCGGGTCTTCTCGCCGGTCGGTCCCGGCACCCCGGCGGGCTCCCCGCTCGGCCGCCTCGCCGAGGCGATGCGCCGGGCGATGCAGGCGGGGGACAACGAGCTGAAGCTCTCCGGGCTCGGCGTCCAGCGCGACTTCGTCGACGTACGGGACGTGGCGCGCGCCGTCCACGCCGCCTCCCTCTCCGCCGCCCAGGGGGTCGTCAACATCGGTACGGGGCACGCCGTGAAGCTGCGCGAGGCCGCCGCCGTGCTGGCCAGGGTCGCCGGTTTCGGCGGCACCCTGCACGAACTCGACGGCCCCCAGCACCGGCACGGCGGCCTGGTCGCCCCGCGCCCCGCCGAGCCGGTCATGGAGCACCTGGCCGCCCCGTCCCCGTACCCCGACGGCTGCGGCAGCTGGCAGCAGGCGGACGTCCGCACCGCCCGCGACCGGCTGGGCTGGCGTCCGCGCATCAATCTGGAGGAGTCGCTCGCCGACATCTGGATGGAGGCCGCATGCCGTATCTGACCCCCGCCGCGGCGGTCTCGACCGGGCTGGGCTTCGGCATTCCCGGCTACGCGCACCCGCTGGTCGCCCCGGTCGAATGGGCCGAACTCACCCGCCCGGGAACCCCGTTGCACTGGGTCGTGCTCAACGTCGCGCACGGCCCCGGCGCCCGTCCCGACCCGCACTGCCTGGCGGCGGCCGGACGGCTCCGCAACGCCGGGACCCGGGTGCTCGGCCATCTCGACATGGCCCACGGGGCGCGGGGCTTCGGCGAACTGCTCGCGGAGGCACACCGGTTCACCGACTGGTACCGGGTCGACGGCTTCTACCTCGACCGGGCCCCCGTCGACCGCGCCGACCTCCCGGAGACCCGCCGCATCACCGGTGCGCTCGGAGCCCTGCTGGAACCCGGCGGCCATCTGGTGCTCGGCCACGGCAGCCACCCGTACCCGGGCTACGCCGAGGCCGCCGACCAGTTGGTCACCTTCAGCGGCCCCTGGACCGACTACCGCTGGTCGCAGGTGGCGGAGTGGACAGCCTCCTACGAACCATCACGTTTCGCTCATTTCGTACACGGCGTACCGCGCACGCACCTGGAGGAGGCCGTCCGTATCGCCCGCTGGCAGGGTGCGGGCACGATCTTCTTCACCGACCGCAGCGACCGGGACGGCTGCGACGGCCTGCCGGGGCAGAGCGACCCGTTCGAGACGCTGCCCGGGTACTGGGACGAAATCGTCTCGCGGATCGGACCGGGTGTCTCGGAATGAGAAGGGGCGTGGCAGTGTTACGGAGAGAACAATCGTACGTAGATACCGACCAACGGAGTCCCCGTGTCGTTGCCACCCCTGGTCGAGCCAGCTGCTGAACTCACCGTCGACGAGGTCCGCAGGTACTCCCGCCACCTGATCATCCCCGACGTCGGGATGGACGGGCAGAAGCGGCTGAAGAACGCCAAGGTGCTCGCCGTGGGCGCGGGCGGCCTCGGTTCGCCCGCCCTCATGTACCTGGCCGCGGCCGGCGTGGGCACGCTGGGCATCGTGGAGTTCGACGAGGTCGACGAGTCGAATCTGCAGCGCCAGATCATTCACAGCCAGGCCGACATCGGCCGCTCCAAGGCCCAGTCCGCGAAGGACTCGGTCCTGGGGATCAACCCGCTGGTGAACGTGGTCCTTCACGAAGAGCGGCTCGAGGCCGAGAACGTGATGGAGATCTTCTCCCAGTACGACCTGATCGTGGACGGCACGGACAACTTCGCCACCCGCTACCTGGTCAACGACGCGTGCGTGCTGCTCAACAAGCCGTACGTCTGGGGCTCGATCTACCGCTTCGACGGCCAGGCGTCCGTCTTCTGGTCGGAGCACGGCCCCTGCTACCGGTGCCTCTACCCGGAGCCCCCGCCCCCCGGCATGGTCCCGTCCTGCGCCGAGGGCGGCGTGCTCGGTGTGCTCTGCGCGTCGATCGGTTCCATCCAGGTCAACGAGGCCATCAAGCTGCTCGCGGGCATCGGTGAGCCGCTGGTCGGCCGCCTCATGATCTACGACGCCCTGGAGATGCAGTACCGCCAGGTCAAGGTCCGCAAGGACCCCGACTGCGCGGTCTGCGGCGAGAACCCCACCGTCACCGAACTCATCGACTACGAGGCCTTCTGCGGCGTCGTGTCCGAGGAGGCCCAGGAGGCGGCGGCCGGTTCGACGATCACTCCCAAGCAGCTCAAGGAGTGGATCGACGCCGACGAGAAGATCGAGATCATCGACGTCCGCGAGCCGAACGAGTACGAGATCGTCTCGATCCCGGGCGCGAAGTTGATCCCGAAGAACGAGTTCATCATGGGGACCGCGCTGTCGGACCTCCCGCAGGACAAGAAGATCGTCCTGCACTGCAAGACGGGCGTCCGCTCGGCGGAGGTCCTGGCCGTCCTGAAGTCCGCGGGCTTCGCCGACGCGGTCCACGTGGGCGGCGGCGTGATCGGCTGGGTCAACCAGATCGAGCCCGAGAAGCCGGTGTACTAGGAGTTGTCCACCCGAAGGGGCCGGTCCGCACGGAAGGTGCGGGCCGGCCCCTTCGGCGTGTGAACGGCCGCCCCGTGCCGGGCGGTTGTCCCGTGACCGGGCGGTTGTTCCGTGAGAGGGCGGCCGTCCCTACAACTCGCCTCGATGGGTCAGGTAGTTGAAGCACAGCCAGCCCGGCAGCACCGGCAGCCAGAAGGTCAGCAGCCGGAAGAGCAGCACCGCCGCGGTCGCCGTCCCGCGGTCCACCCCGGCGATGATCAGTGCGCCGGTCAGCGCGGTCTCCACCGCGCCGACACCACCGGGGGTCGGCACCGCCGAACCCACCGCGTTGGCGGTCAGGAAGACCACCGCGATGCTCGCGTAGCTTATGGTCGCGCCGCCGCCGAAGGCCCGCAGTGAAGCGTCCAGGCACATCACGAACGTGCCGGTCAGCAGCAGCATCCCGCCGATGCCGGTGAGCAGCTTCCGGGGCTGCTGGAGTACGTCGAGCATGCGCGGCACCACACCGGCGAACAGCGAACGCACCCGTGTGACGACGAACTTCCGCAGGAACGGCACCGCCGTGACCACCAGGACGAGCACGGCGGCCGTCAGCAGCCCGGCGATCACGGTCCGGGACGGGGTCAGCGAAGGGGTCTGCTCGGTACCCGTCACATAGCCGAAGATCATCAGCAGCAGGATGTGGCTGCCGAGCCCGAACAGCTGCGAGGCCCCGACACTGGCCACCGCGAGACCGGGCCGCACGCCCGCGCGTTGCAGGAAGCGGGTGTTGAGCGCCACACCGCCGACCGCCGCCGGCGCCACCAGTTTCACGAAGGACCCGGCGACCTGCGCCAGGACCGCCCGGAAGAACGGCACCTTCTCGGGGACGAATCCCGTCAGGCTCATCGCGGCAGCCACGTAACTCACCGCGGAGAACAGCACGGCGGCGGCGACCCAGCCCCACTCGGTGTTGCTGAGCAGGTTGTGGTACGGGATGTTCGCCAGCTGCGAGAACAGGAAGTACGCGGCGATCGACCCGGCGATGACGGTGAGCAGGGTGCGCAGTTTGACCCGTTCCAGCCGGACCGGTTCGGCGTGCGCCTGCGGACGGATCAGCAGCACCTGATGGCGCATCTGCGCGAGCAGATCCTCCTCGCGCGCCCCGCCCACCGCGTCGTCTATGGCCTCCTTCTCGGCCTTCTTCTCGGCACGGGCGGCCTTGCGGCTGTCGTCCGGCGCCTCGTTGGCCCTGGCCCTGGCGCGCTTCGCCGCCTCCGACGCCTCGATCACCGCCTCGCGCTCCCGCTGCGCCCGCTCCCGCGCCAGCTGGCGCAGCGTCGCGCGGGAGGACCGACTCAGCGCCAGCGGCTGGAGCAGCGGGAGACTGTCGGCGACCTTGTCCGGGCCGAGGACCGCGACCGCCGCCGCGACCGAGCGCTCCGCCCCGGCCCGCAGCCCCAGCGTGGTGAGCAGCTGGGCGATGTCCATGCGCAGCACGATGTCACCGGCCGCGATCTCACCGCCGCGCAGATCGGTGACGATCACCGCGCCCGCCCGGTCCACCAGGATCGCGTCGCCGACGAGCCGGCGGTGCGCGATACGGCGGGACTGGAGCGCCTGCACCTGGTGCCAGGTGTTCCGCATCAGCTCGTCGGTGATCTCCTCGTCGGGAAGCGAGTCGAGGGAGCGTCCGCCGGTGTGCTCGTACACCAGCATGACCGCGTCGGGGCCCAGTTCGGAGGTGGCGATCAGCTTCGGGGCGTTGGCCCCGGCGGCGATGGCCGCGTACGCGAGGAGCGCCTCCTGCTCCAGGGCCTGGCGCAGCGACTGGATGGAGCGGCCGGTGGAGATGGAGCGCAGGGTGAGGCGGCGCCACACCCGGTAGAAGAAGCCCTGCGCCTGCTGTTCGCGGTCGACCACGGTGACGTCGAGCGGGTCCCCGTCCTTCAGGGTCACGAAGTAGCGGCGGCCCCGGTCGCCCTGGTCGGCGGAGTCGGGGATGTCCTCGGCGCGCATGGCGGTCTCGGGGGAGAAGCCGACGTGCCGCAGTCCGGCGAGGAGCTGGCGGCCGGTGGGGCGGACGTTGGGCGAGCCGACGGCGTACAGCGTGCCGTACGCCACGGTCCAGCCGAGCAGGATCGTGAGGATGATCGAGAAGGGGGTGGTCTGCCCGCCGACCAGTACGGCGAAGGCGTTGACCAGCAGGACGACCCAGAGCGCCACCCGCCAGCGCGGCCTGCGGGCCATGCCGACCGCTGTCATGTAGGCGATGACGGGGGCGAGATAGCCGTGCACGGGGTCGGTGAGGGAGCCGTCCGACAGCGAGTGCGTCAGCGCCACGGTGATCGACTTCGGCGCGGCCTTGGCCACCCAGAGATCGGTGGCGAGCGCCACCCCGTGCGCGAGTACGGCGGCGAGCACGCCGTCCGCGATGCGCAGGCCGTCCCGCTTGACCAGCCGCTCGATCGCGAAGGCGACCGGCAGGATCAGTATCGCGATGGACGAGAACAGGCCCGCGAGCTTGATGAGCATGTCGGGCGTCTGGCCGGTGCCGTGGTTGATGTCCTCGGCGAGACCCGATGTGGTGCCGTGCGCGAAGGCGGCGACGGCGAGGACCAGCGCGATGGCCAGCAGTCCGATGAGCAGACGCAGCAGATCGGAGGGGCGGTGCACACGGGCGGCGAGCAGTGGTTCGTCGCCGGAGACCCTGTCGATGGGTGCCGCCTCTCCGCAGTCGGTTCCTGTACCGGACCCGGTTCCTGTGCCGGGCTCCGTTCCGGCCCCGGACGCTGCTTTCCCACCGGTCTTCCCACCGGTCTTCCCACCGGATCCCGGTTCCGTACCGGAATCCGGCCCCGTACCGGTTCCGCCGGAGGGCGGCCCGTCGGGTGCGTTTGCCGGTTCCGGCACGCCCGGCCCCTCCGTCGTGTCCTTATGGTCTCGTATCACTGCGCTCCACCTCGGGGTGCTGGGCCCGCGGGCAGAGCCCGGCCGACGGTCCGGCCACCGCCCGGACGATGGTGGCATGTCCGGGCGGCGCAGGCGGGCATCAGGGCCCCTTTGCCGAAAGCGGGCCGCTCGGTGGGCGGCCCGGAGCAGTGTCGGTGCGGTGGGAGTTTTAGGAGCTGTCGGAGGGCTGGTGCAGTATGGACCGGATGAGTGCTGAGCTGCCGGAGTACGCGGAACGGGTGCTCGACGTGGCGGACCGGATCCCGCCCGGCCGCGTCATGACGTACGGAGACATCGCCGAATGGCTGGGGGAGGGAGGACCGCGTCAGGTGGGCCGGGTGATGGCCCTCTACGGCGCAGCCGCCCCGTGGTGGCGTGTGGTGCGCGCGGACGGCGCGTTGCTGCCCGGCCACGAACTGCGGGCGCTGGAGCACTACCGCACGGAGTCCACGCCCCTGAAGGACGCCTCGCGGACCGCACGGGAGGCCGACGGTCATCTGCCCCGCCTGGACATGCGGCGGGCGCGGTGGGACGGCGGCGGAACTCATGTGTGACAGCTTCCGCCATACGGTGGACCCGCGGGTGGTCTGAGACCCGTTCGGAGTATGCCCCGGGCCGGTGGGCCCGGCCGCTGCGGCGCCGCGCCCCACTGGCGTAGCTTCGGTGCGACACGACGGGCACCGCGGGCACCACGGCCGCGGACACCACTGCCACCGCAGACCCGACCGGCACAGCACCCCGTCCCCCACCCGCACACCTGCACACACTCCCCAGGACCGGCGATCCACGTGAGCTCCTCCACTTCCCACCGGGTACGGCAACGTGCCCCGGGCGCGTACCGGCTGGTGCGGACCCCGCCGGGCGCAGCGGGCCCGCCTGTACTGGACGCACGGCAGCGCGCGGTGGTTGACCACGCGGCGGGGCCGCTGCTGGTCCTGGCCGGGCCCGGTACGGGAAAATCCACCACCCTCGTGGAGTCGGTGGCGCGGCGCATCGCCGAGGGGACCGACCCCGAGCGGATCCTCGTCCTCACGTTCAGCCGCAAGGCCGCGGTGGAACTCCGCGACCGGATGGCCGTGCGGATCCAGGGGGGCGCCCCCGGAGCGCACGCCCCGCAGGCAACCACCTTCCACTCGTTCTGCTACGCGCTGGTCCGCGCCCACCAGGACGCCGACCTCTTCGCCGAACCGCTGCGGCTGCTCTCCGGGCCGGAGCAGGACGTCACGGTGCGCGAGCTGCTGGCCGGACAGCTGGACCTGGGACACATCCGCTGGCCCGACGAACTGCGCGCCTGCCTGA
Organism: Streptomyces sp. NBC_01267; assembly: GCF_036241575.1. NCBI lineage: Bacteria > Bacillati > Actinomycetota > Actinomycetes > Kitasatosporales > Streptomycetaceae > Streptomyces > Streptomyces sp. NBC_01267. Next base: position 5,269,997 of record NZ_CP108455.1, read on the forward strand.
CGACGCGCGGCTTCGCCGACGAGGTGCGCGCGGTGCTCGCCCGCAGCCGGGAACTGGGCCTGGGCCCGGACACCCTGGCCGCGTTCGCCGACCGTACGGGCCGCCCCGACTGGCGGGCGGCGGCCGACTTCCTCGCCGAGTACCTGGACGTCCTGGACGCACAGGGGGTGGTGGACTACGCGGAGCTGGTGCTCCGTGCGGTGCCGCTGGCCCAGCGCGCCGACCTCCGCTACGACGCGATCTTCGTGGACGAGTACCAGGACACCGACCCGGCCCAGGTGCGGCTGCTGCGCGCGCTGGCCGGCGGCGGGCGTTCACCAGGACCGGGCCGGCCGGTCCTGGTGGCGTTCGGTGACCCGGACCAGTCGATCTACGCGTTCCGGGGCGCCGACGTGGGCGGCATCCTGGACTTCCCCGCTACCTTTCCCCGCCACGACGGGAGCCCCGCCCCGGTCGAGGTGCTCACCACCTCACGGCGTTCCGCGGCATCCGTGCTGGCCGCCACCCGGCTGCTGACCCAGCGGATGCCGCTGACCCGGCTGCCCTCCGACAAGGTGCGCGCGCACCGGGAACTCTCGGCGGTACGGGCCGGGGGCCGGGTCGAGGCGTACACCTACCCGACGGCGGGCACCGAGCTGGACAACATCGCCGACATCCTGCGCCGGGCCCATCTGGAGGAGGGCGTGCCGTGGAGCGACATGGCGGTGCTGGTGCGCGCGGGAGGCCGCTCGATCCCCGCGGTGCGCCGTGCGCTCACCTCGGCCGGGGTCCCGCTGGACATCGCGGGCGACGATGTCCCGCTGCGCCACGAACCTGCCGTGACACCGCTGCTCACCGCGCTGCGGGCGGTCGCGGACGCGGCGCTGGGCGGGCCGGTACGCGCCCGTCCGGACGAGGGTGACGAGAGCGCGGCCGGTCCGGACGAGGGCGATGTGAGCGCGGCCGGTCCGGACGGGGGCGCCCCCTGGCTCGGTACCGAAACCGCGCTCACCCTCCTCGCCTCCCCGCTCGGCGGCATGGACGCCGCGGACCTGCGCCGTCTCGGCCGCGCGCTGCGTGACGAGGAGCGGGCCGGCGGGAACCGGCTTCCGCCGCCCTCCGACGAGCTCCTCGCCCGCGCGCTCGCCGAACCCGAGCGGCTGGTCGTGCACGACTCGGCGTACGCCCGGGGCGCCCAGCAGCTCGGCAAGCTCCTGCGGAAGGCACGGGAGGTCCTGGAGAACGGCGGCACCGCCGAGCAGGCCCTCTGGGAACTGTGGAACGGCACCAACTGGCCCCGGCGGCTGGAACGCGCGACGCTGCGCGGCGGCGCCGGCGGACGCAACGCCGACCGTGATCTGGACGCCGTCTGCGCCCTCTTCGACACCGCGGCCCGCGCCGAGGAACGCACCGGCGGACGCGGCGCGCTGAACTTCCTGGAGGAGCTGGACGCGCAGGACATCGCCGCCGACACCCTCTCGAAGCGGACCGTGCGGCCCGACGCCGTACGGCTCATGACCGCGCACCGCGCCAAGGGCCTGGAGTGGGGTCTGGTCGTCGTCGCGGGCGTCCAGGAAGGGCTGTGGCCCGACCTCAGACGGCGCGGATCCCTCCTCGAAGCGGACCGGATCGGCCGCGACGGCCTCGCCGAACCGCTCACGCCCGGCGCACTGCTCGCCGAGGAACGCAGGCTCTTCTACGTCGCGGCCACCCGCGCCCGCGACCGTCTCGTCGTCACCGCGGTCAAGGCACCGGCCGACGACGGCGACCAGCCCTCCCGCTTCCTCGCCGAGCTGGGCGTGGAGCCGAAGGACGTCACGGGGCGCCCCCGCAGACCGCTCGCCGTCGCCCCGCTCGTCGCCGAGCTCCGCGCCACGGTCGTCGATCCGAGGTCCTCGCCCGCGCTCCGGGACGCCGCGGCCCACCGGCTCGCCCGGCTGGCCGCGCTCGCGGACGAGGAGGGCCAGCCGCTCGTACCGGCGGCGCACCCGCACCGCTGGTGGGGCCTGTACGAACCGACGCACAGCACGGTCCCGGTGCGCGACCCGGAGCAGCCCGTCGCCCTCTCCGGCAGCGCGCTCGACCAGCTCGCCCACACCTGTTCGCTCCAGTGGTTCCTGGGGCGGGAAGTGAAGGCGGACGCCCCCGCCACCGCCGCCCAGGGCTTCGGCAACGTGGTGCACGTCCTCGCGGACGAGGTCGCATCCGGGCGGACCCCGGCCGACCTGGCCGTCCTCATGGAACGGCTCGACTCGGTCTGGGGCTCGCTCGCCTTCGACGCCCCCTGGAAGTCGGCCCAGGAGAAGGAGCACGCGCGCGTGGCGCTGGAACGCTTCCTGCGCTGGCACGTCATGGACCGCGCGGGCCGCACCCCGGCCGCCACCGAGCACGGCTTCGACGTGACCCTGGAGGCCGGTGCGTACGAGGTCCGGATCCGGGGCTCCATGGACCGCGTCGAGCAGGACGCCGAGGGCCGGGCGTACGTCGTCGACTTCAAGACCGGCAAGCAGGCGCCGACGAAGGACGAGGTGGCCCACCACCCGCAGCTCGCCGTCTACCAGCTCGCGGTGCGCGAGGGCGCCGTCGACGAGGTCTTCGGCGGGCGGCGCCCCGGCCCCGGCGGCGCCGAACTCGTCCAGCTCCGGCAGGCCGCGGCCAGGAAGGAGGGCGGCGACGCCCTCCCGAAGGTCCAGGCACAGGAGCCGCTCGCGGGGGAGTGGGTCGGGGACCTGCTGGCCACCGCGGCCGGGAAGGTGCTCGACGAGCGCTTCACACCGACCACGGGAAGCCACTGCACGCACTGCTCTTTCCGGGCCTCGTGCAGCGCCCTGCCCGAGGGGCGTCACATCGTCGAGTGACGGGCCGGCAGGGCGGTTCACGGCCGGGTGACGGGCGCGACGCCGGGCCGGGTGACGGCTCGCGCGGGACACGTTGTCAGTGGTCGCCGTTAGCCTTTCCGAGGTGACCCCACGCATCACCGACCCCGAGCAGCTCAAGGAGCTCCTCGGCATCCCCTTCACCCCGGAGCAGACGGCCTGCATCACGGCGCCGCCCGCCCCGCAGGTCATCGTGGCCGGAGCCGGGTCGGGGAAGACGACGGTGATGGCCGCGCGCGTGGTCTGGCTGGTGGGCACCGGGCAGGTCGCGCCCGAGCAGGTGCTCGGGCTGACCTTCACCAACAAGGCGGCGGGCGAGCTGGCCGAGCGGGTCCGCAAGGCGCTGGTACGGGCCGGGGTCACCGATCCCGACGTCATCGACCCGGCCCACCCGTCGCCCGGCCACCACCCCTCGACGACGCCGCGCAGCGCCGACCCCTTCTACTCACCCGGCGAACCCCGCATCTCGACGTACCACGCGTTCGCCGGACAGCTGCTGACCGACCACGGGCTGCGGATAGGGCTCGAACCGACCTCCCGGCTGCTCGCCGACGCCACGCGGTACCAGCTGGCCGCGCGCGTGCTCAAGGAGGCGCCGGGCCCCTACCCGGCCCTGACGAAATCCTTCTCCTCCCTGGTCAGCGACCTGCTGGCGCTCGACGGCGAACTCGCCGAGCATCTGGTGACGCCCGCCGCGCTGCGGGCCCACGACACGGAGCTGCTGAGCACCCTGGAGGGCGCCAGACTCTCCAACGCCGACCTGCGCAAGATCCCCGAGGCCGCCGCGGCCCGCCGTGAACTGCTCGACCTGGTGGGCCGTTACCGCCGGGCCAAGCGCAGCCGCGACCTCCTCGACTTCGGCGACCAGATCGCGCTCTCCGCCGAACTGGCGATGACCAGGCCCGAGGTCGGCACCCTCCTGCGGGACGAATTCCGGGTGGTCCTGCTCGACGAGTACCAGGACACCTCCGTCGCCCAGCGGCTGCTGCTGTCCGGGCTCTTCGGCGGTGGCACCGGCCACGCGGTGACCGCGGTCGGCGACCCCTGCCAGGCGATCTACGGCTGGCGCGGCGCCTCCGTCGCCAACCTGGACGACTTCCCCGAACACTTCCCGTACGCCGACGGAAGCCCCGCCACCCGTTTCTCGCTCAGCGAGAACCGCCGCAGCGGCGGCCGTCTCCTCGACCTGGCCAACAGCCTCGCCGCCCCGCTGCGCGCGATGCACGCGGGCGTGGAGGCACTGCGCCCCGCACCGGGAGCGGAGCGGGACGGCATGGTGCGGTGCGCCCTGCTCCGTACGCACGAGGAGGAGATCGGCTGGCTCGCCGACTCGATCGCCCATCTGGTGCGGACGGGCAGGGAACCGGCCGAGATCGCCGTCCTGTGCCGTACCGCGGGCGACTTCGCGGAGATCCAGGGCGCGCTGGTGGCCCGGGACGTGCCGGTCGAGGTGGTCGGCCTCTCGGGGCTGCTGCACCTGCCCGAGGTCGCCGACCTGGTGGCGGTCTGCGAGGTGCTCCAGGACCCGGGGGCCAACGCCTCACTGGTCCGGCTGCTGACCGGCCCGCGCTGGCGGATCGGCCCGCGCGACCTGGCGCTGCTGGGCCGCCGGGCCCGGCTGCTCGTGCGGTACGCGGGCGGCCCCGACGACGACCCGGACCGGCGGCTCGCCGAGGCCGTCGAAGGGGTCGACCCGGCCGAGGTGGTCTCACTGGCCGACGCCCTGGACACCTTCCTGGACAGCACGGCCGAGGACGACGGGCTGCCGTTCTCCGCCGACGCCCGGGTCAGGTTCGCCCGGCTCGCCGCCGAACTGCGCGATCTGCGGCGGTCGCTGGCCGACCCGCTCATGGACGTACTGCACCGGGTGCTCGCCACCACGGGCCTGGAGGTCGAGCTCTCCGCCTCGCCGCACGCCCTGGCCGCCCGCAGACGCGAGACGCTCTCCCAGTTCCTCGACACGGCGGCCGGCTTCGCGTCCCTGGACGGCGAGGCGACCCTGCTGGCGTTCCTGGGATTCCTGCGGACGGCCGTCCAGTACGAGAAGGGCCTGGACAACGCCCTGCCCGGCGGTGAGAACACGGTCAAGGTCCTCACCGCGCACAAGTCCAAGGGCCTGGAGTGGGACGTCGTCGCGGTCCCCGGCCTGGTGGCCAGGCAGTTCCCGAGCGAGCAGTCCCGCGAGGTGTGGACGGCGCAGCCGAAGGTACTGCCGCACGCGCTGCGCGGCGACGCGGCGACGCTTCCCGGCGTACCGGCGTGGGACGCGAAGGGCCTGGCCGCCTTCAAGGCGGAGATGAAGGCCCACCAGCACACGGAAGAACTCCGCCTCGGCTACGTCACCTTCACCCGCCCCCGCTCGCTGCTCCTCGGCTCGGCCCACTGGTGGGGCCCGAGCCAGAAGCGGCCACGCGGCCCCTCGGACTTCCTGATCGCGCTGAACGAGCACTGCGCGGCGGGCTTCGGCGAGACGGAGATCTGGGCGGACGCACCGGAGGAGGACGAGGAGAACCCGGCCCTGCGCGAGGCGGCGGCGGACCACGCGTGGCCGCTGCCGCTGGACCGGACGTCGTTCGACCGGCGCCGGGACGCGGCGGACCTGGTCCTGGCCGAACTCGACGCGGTGCGCCCGGACCCGGCCGTGGACCCGGACCAGGACCCGTACCTGGACAAGAGCGAGGTCGGCGCCGTGGATTACCCACCAGCGCGTGCGGACCTCGGCCCGGGGCAGCGCCCCGCGACGGCCGTACCGCACGCCTCACCCGTGCCTCACCCCGCCGCACCCGTACCGCACGCCCGCGCCACCCCCGACGCCCAGGCCCGCCCCCACCCGCAGCCCCCGGCCCCCCTCACCCCCGAGGACGCCCGCACCATCACCTCCTGGGACCGCGACCTGGACGCCCTCACCGCCGAACTCCTCCGTGCCCGGCGCACCGTGCACGACGTCCCCGTCCCGCACACCCTCACGGCCACCCAGCTGCTGCGTCTCGCCGAGGATCCGGACGGCTTCGCCCGCGAACTGGCCCGCCCCATGCCGCAGGCCCCGCACCCGGCCGCCCGCCGCGGCACCCGGTTCCACGCCTGGGTGGAGTCCCGCTTCGAGGAACTGCCGCTGCCCATGCTGGGCCCCGACGAACTCCCCGGCGGTGCCGAGGACGAGCCGGAGATCGCCGACGAACGGGATCTCGCCGCACTGAAGGAAGCCTTCGAGCGCACCCCGTACGCAGGGCGCACTCCCCACCGGGTCGAAGCCCCCTTCACGCTCAGCCTCGCGGGCCGGCTGATCCGCGGCCGGATGGACGCCGTGTACCGCACCTCCGCGCACACCTACGAGATCGTCGACTGGAAGACCCACCGCCTCCACACCGCGGACCCCCTCCAGCTCGCCGTCTACCGCCTGGCCTGGGCCGAGCAGCACCACATCCCGCTCTCCTCGGTCACCGCCGCGTTCCTCTACGTACGCACCGGGGAAGTGATCAGGCCCACACCGCTGCCCGGCCGGGCGGAGCTGGAGCGCATCCTGCTGGGTGATCCGCTGGACCGGCCACCCCCACCGGCCGGTTAGGCTCGACGGCATGAGCGACACCCCGGACAGCGCCGTCCGCACGTACATCGATCAGCACCGCAAGGCCTTCGTCGAAGACCTGGCCGAGTGGCTCCGCATCCCCTCGGTGTCCGCGCAGCCGGACCACGACGCGGACGTACGGCGCAGCGCCGACTGGCTGGCCGCCAAGCTCAAGGAGACCGGCTTCCCGGTCACGGAGATCCTGGACACCCCCGGCGCCCCCGCGGTCTTCGCCGAGTGGCCCTCCGGCGAGGCGGACGCACCGACCGTGCTCGTCTACGGCCACCACGACGTCCAGCCCGCGGCGGTCGAGGACGGCTGGCACACCGACCCCTTCGAGCCGGTGATCCGGGACGGCCGGATGTACGGAAGGGGCGCGGCCGACGACAAGGGCCAGGTGTTCTTCCACACACTCGGTGTCCGGGCCCACCTGGCCGCCACCGGCCGCACCGCCCCCGCGGTCAACCTCAAGCTGCTCATCGAGGGCGAGGAGGAGTCCGGCTCCCCGAACTTCCGCGCACTCGTCGAGCAGCACGCCGAGCGCCTCGCCGCCGACACCGTGATCGTCTCGGACACCGGGATGTGGTCCGAGACCACCCCGACCGTCTGCACCGGCATGCGCGGCCTCGCCGAGTGCGAGATCACCTTCGGGGGCCCCGACCAGGACATCCACTCCGGTTCCTTCGGCGGCGCGGTCCCCAACCCGGCCACCGCGATCGCCCGGCTGGTCGCCGCGCTCCACGACGACGAGGGACGCGTCACGGTCCCGGGTTTCTACGACGGCATCGCCGAGCTCACCGACGCCGAGCGCGAACTGTTCGCGGAGCTGCCCTTCGACGAGGACGAGTGGCTGCGCACCGCCAAGTCCCGTGCCGCCGCCGGTGAACAGGGTCACACCACGCTGGAGCGGATCTGGGCCCGCCCGACCGCCGAGGTCAACGGCATCGGCGGCGGTTACCAGGGCGTGGGCGGCAAGACCGTCGTCCCGTCGTCCGCCATGGTGAAGCTGTCGTTCCGGCTGGTCGCGGGCCAGGACCCGGTCCGTATCGAGAAGCTGGTCACCGAGTGGGTGGCCGCCCGGGTGCCCGCCGGGATCCGGTCCGGGATCGCTTTCAGCGCGGGCACCCGCCCCTGCCTGACCCCGCTGGACCACCCCGCCCTCCAGTCGGTCGTACGGGCCATGGGCCGTGCGTTCGGCGAGAAGATCCGCTTCACCCGGGAGGGCGGATCGGGGCCCGCCGCCGACCTCCAGGACGTGCTGGGCGCTCCGGTCCTCTTCCTGGGGATTTCCGTACCGTCCGACGGCTGGCACGCACCCAACGAGAAGGTCGAACTCGACCTGCTGCTCAAGGGTGTCGAGACCACCGCGCATCTGTGGGGCGACATGGCCGCTGCCCTGCGATGACCACGCTGAACCGAACCACCCAGTCCATCAGGGGGAGTTGGAAGCACCTGTGAGCAACGTCAGCAACGCCACCGAAGACCACGCCACCGAAGGCCAGGGGGCCCGGGGCCACACCCCCGGAGCCCCTGCCGGCGCGGACCCGCACCGGCCGATCGGCCTGACCGCGCCCAGCGGCATCGACCGGGCCGCCCACCACCGCCTCGACGAGGCCTGGCTCGCGGCGGCCTGGAGCCATCCGACCACCCGGGTCTTCGTCGTCTCCGGCGGTCAGGCGCTGATCGACGAGACGGCCGACGGCCGTACCGAACTGCTCATGACCCCGAGCTTCGAGGCCCCGCTCACCGAGGAGCACCGCTACTTCCTCGGTACGGACCCCGAGGGTGTGTCCTACTTCGCGCTCCAGAAGGACACCCTCCCGGGCCGGATGGACCAGTCCGCGCGCCCGGCCGGACTGCGCGAGGCGGGCCTGCTGCTCTCGCCGCGCGACGCCGGGCTGCTGGTGCACGCGGTGGCGCTGGAGAACTGGCAGCGCCTGCACCGGTTCTGCTCGCGCTGCGGCGAGCGCACGGTCATCGCAGCCGCGGGCCACATCCGCCGCTGCCAGGCCTGCGGGGCCGAGCACTACCCGCGTACCGACCCGGCCGTGATCATGCTCGTCACCGACGAGCACGACCGGGCGCTGCTGGGCCGCCAGGTGCACTGGCCCGAGGGGCGGTTCTCCACCCTTGCCGGATTCGTCGAGCCGGGCGAGTCCATCGAGACCTCGGTGGCGCGCGAGGTGTTCGAGGAGGCGGGCGTCACGATCGGCGAGGTGCAGTACGTGGCCAGCCAGCCGTGGCCCTTCCCGTCCAGCCTGATGCTCGGCTTCATGGCACGGGCCACGTCGTCGGAGATCACCGTGGACGGCGAGGAGATCAGCGAGGCGCGCTGGTTCTCGCGGGAGGACCTGCGTTCCGCGATCGAGTCGGGCGTGGTCCTTCCCCCGGCCGGTATCTCGATCGCGGCCCGGCTGGTGGAGCTCTGGTACGGCAAGCCGCTGCCGAAGCCGCTGACCTGACCCCACCCCACCTGACCCCACCCGTCCCGACTCGACCTGTGCCCCCGCGACCGTCGCTCTACTTCCGGCCTACATCGATCCAGCCCGGTGTGTCGTCCTCGTTGCGGGGCTGCAGTTCGACCCGGATGTGGTGGGTGTTCTCGCGCGTCGCGGACCCACTGCCGCCCACGGTGACCACCCCGATCCGCAGCTTCCCCTCGGCCCCGGCCTCCCGGCTCACCTGAACGGCGATCTCCAGACTCACCTTCTCCACGCTGAGGCGCAGCGCACTGTCCCCGATGCGGCTCTGCGCCTCGGTCAGTTCGGCCCGCACCTGGCTGATCAGATCCGCCAGACCGGCCACTGGTGTGGCTCCTGTCCCGTGCCCCATGGCTCCCCCTTGTGCAGCTCGGGTCTCATTGTCGTCCCTTGCACCTATTCTGGGGAAGCATGAGGGGGGAGCCGTTACGGCTCAACATGCCTATGGATCAACAGAGTTGGCGGCTGCGACTGCGAGAACAGCCGCCGGGGGGCCAGCCGGGACAGGTGCTCGGCGCGGGGGTCCTGTTCGGTCAGGACCTGGTACTGACCTGCGCCCATGTGCTTCCTGGCCGGACCGATCAGGTCAGGGTCGAATTCCCTTTGCTGAAAGGGAAGTTGCAGGGGGTGTCCCGCACGGCGACCGTGCTGGACGAGTACTTCGTGCCGCGTCACGGCAAGCACGAGGGGGACCTCGCCCTGCTGCGGCTGACCAGCCCGGCGCCGGTCCCCTCGACGGTCGTGCTCGACCGTGACCCGGTTCCGTACGACACCAGGGTCATGGTCGACGGCTTCCCCAGGGGCCGCTCGGGCGGTTTCTGGGTGGACGCCCAGCTCAAGGGCCCCGGAGGGCACGGCGACGAATGGGTGCAGCTGAACCCGGTCGGCTACCGCGACCGCGATCCCCGGGGGTTCAGCGGGGCAGGAGTCACCGAGGCCGGGAGCGGCCGGCTGATCGGGATCATGGTCGCCGTGTACGGCAACCCCGACACGGAAGAGCCCCTGCTCTACTTCTACATGATCCCGGGCGCGACGATCGCCGGTCATCTCCCGCTCGTCGCCGCACACCACATGACGGGCTCCCCGGTCATCCCCCCGCAGCTGTCGGTCGCCCCCGAGGCCGCGCGGACCGGCCGGCCGCTGGGGCTTCAGCGCACGCTGACCCGCTGGCTGCACCGGGACGCGGACACCTGGGACACCGAGACCGTCTTCGTACGCGAGGACGACGCCGAGGCCGCGTCCGCCCTGCGGACCACCCTCAACCTGGCCGACCGCGAGCGCTCGCCCGCCCTCTCCACCGCCGACACCCGGCGGTCCGGCGACGGTACGGTGCCCCGCCCCGGCACCATCGACCTGGCGGTGGCCGCCGCCGGGATGTCCCACGAGGAGCTGACCCGGGCCCTGGAACCGCGGCAGCAGCTGTCCTCGGTCGCCATCGTCTCCGCCGACCGGTCGGCGGCCACCCCGCAGGAGCTGGCCGGGCTGCTGCGCACCCTGGCCGACCGCGGGGTGCGGCTGCTCCTCGTGCTCAACGCCCCCGAACCGGCGCTCACCCAGGAGCTGTTGCCGCCCGGCCGCGCCCGGCTCTGGCTGGCGCGGCTCGCCGCCCGCACCGACCGGCTCTCGGACGCCGAACGCAGCATCAAGGAGCTGCACCGGCGGCTGACCCCACGGGTCACCCGGCTGCCCGCGGTGCCGGACCCGCGCAGCGTCGACGCACAACTGTGGACCGCGCAGCTCACCGCGGAGTGGGAGTGGGAGCGGGACGGGGACGAGGCCGCCCTGCTGGAGAAGTTGTCGTACGCCGAACAGGCCGTGGAGCACTTCCTGTTGGCAGCCGAACGCGCCGAGCGGGAGCTGCGCACCGAACTCGACAGACTGCACGGCCTGCGCGGGCTGCTCGCCGCCGAACAGGCCCGGCTGTCCCGCGAAGACCGGGCCGAGGACGCCGGGGCGACCGTTCACTACCGGGAGGCGCAGCGGCTGCTGAGGGGCGGACCCAGCGATCTCGACGACGTGCAGCGGGCGGTCGACGTGTTCGTACGGAGCGTGCACCGGCTGCTGGACGAGGAGCCCGCGCCCCAGGATTCCGGCGCTTCCCAGGACCCGGGCGTGTCCCAGGCCCCCGGCCGTCCCCCGGACGGCACCGACGGAGAGGACGAGGACCTGTGACCCCGTGCCCCCACCCGGACTGCGGAGGACTGCTCACCCCCGCGGGCTTCTGCCAGCGCACCGGCAGGCGCGTCGACCGCACGGCGGGCCGCCACGCGGGCACCCCGGCCCCGGCTCCCGCGCCACCCGGCCCCGCCCCGCAGGACGACACCCACGCCGCCCTGACCGCCCGGGTGGTGCTCCCCGGCCAGGACAAGTCCATCGACCCGCTCGCCCTGCCCGACGTGCTGCCCGCGGCCCCGGTGGCCGCGCCCGACGACGACGAAGGGCTGCGCAGCCTCGCCCTGGGACCCGACCGGATGCTCGCCGGGCAGTACCGGGTGCTCAGACAGGTCGGGTACGGCGGGATGGGCGAGGTGCACCTCGCCGAGGACACCCGCCTGGAGAACCGCCCCGTGGCGATCAAGTTCCTGCACCAGCACGACACGGACCCGAACAGCGAGCTGCGGGAACGCGGCAGGCTCAACGAGAAGGTGATGAGCAGCGAACGCCAGCAGCTCGTCGCCCTCAACCACCCCGACCTCATCCGGGTGTTCAACTACGGCCGCCACGAACCCGTCGGTGAGTTCCTGGTCCTCGAATACGCCAACGGACTGACGCTGGAAGAAGTCAGGGTGCGCGTCGCCAGGGACCCCGAAGCGTTCGGCGGGGTGCGTTTCCACGAGTTCGTGCTCGGCTACGGCATCCGCATCCTGCAGGCCCTCAGCCACCTCCACGAGGAGAAGGGCAAGGTGTACGGGGACCTCAAGCCGCACAACGTCATGCACTGCGGCACCGGGATCAAGATCGTCGATGTGGGGAGCATCCGCCAGGAGGGCGCCGAGGGCCCGACCACCGACCGCTACCGCGCCCCGGACGTGGGCAAGACCGGGGCCACCCGCTTCCAGGACGACCTGTTCAGCCTCGGCGTGACCCTGCGCGAACTCAGCGAAGCGGCCCCGCCCGCCCAGGGCCTGGGCCCCGAATCGCTGCGCCGGGTCCTGGACCGGGCCACCCGCCCGGACCGCCGGGCCAGGTTCGCCACCGCCGACGAGATGGCACTCCAACTGCGCGGGGTCCTGCGCGAACTGCGCTCGCTCCGCACCGGCCAGGAGTCCTTCGAACCGTCCCCGCTCTTCGTCCAGTCCGCCCACGCGCTCGACGGGACGATCGGCTCGCCCCCGTCCCTGCACCAGCTGGCACGGGGCGCCCAGGCCCCGGCCGCACTCGGCGCGGTACCACCCGAGCACGGCGAGATGGCCTGCGGACTGCCCGTACCGAGAACGGACCCCGACGACCTCAACGCACCGCGCCTGAACCGTCTCGCCGAGGACGACCCGACCGCCCTCCTCCAGCGCACCGCCGACTGGGACCCGTCGGCCGAACTCCATCTGCTGCGCTGCCGCCTCCACATGACGCGCACGGTCGCCGCCGACGGCGCCGGGCCGCCCTGCCGGGTGCACGGGGCGGGCGACGAGTGCGCCGGGCCACTGTGCCAGGCCTACACGGAGGTCGCCGAGGCCCGGAAACTCATCGACCCGCGCTGGGCCCCGTACGACTGGCGGATCGACTGGCACCGCGGCCTGCTCGCCCTGGCCGGCGGGAACATCCAGCAGGCCGACATGCTCTTCGACGGCATCTACGGCGCGATCCCCGGCGAGTACGCGCCCAAGATCGCCCTCGGCTACTGCGCGGAGCAGCGGCAGGACCGGCCCCGGGCGCTGAAGTTCTACGACGCGGTCCGCCGCCGCAACCACTCCTTCGGCGGCGCTGCCTTCGGCTGCGCCCGCGTACACCTGGCCGGACCGGGCACCGAGGGGCTGAACGAGGCCCTGGCCGCGCTGGAACTCGTACCGGCGCACTCCCGTCATCTGACGGCCGCCCGGACCGCCGTCGTCCGGATCAAAGCAGCCAGGGCGCGCATCGACCCCGGCCCCGGGGACGAGGCGCTCAAGGACGCGCTGCACCGGCTCGGCCCGCTCTTCGACCAGCACGGACTGACCGACCAGCGGGCCCGCAGACGCCTGGAGACGGAACTCTGGGAGACGGTACTCACCCGCGTCCCGCCCCGGTCCCTCGCCGAACTCACCGCGGGCCTCGCCGACCGGCTCACCGCACCCGTGAACAGACAGCAGCTGAAAGAACTGCTCTCGCAGCTCTACCGCGGCCTCGCCGACCAGGCCAGACGCTCCGACCTGCCGGACAGCACCGAGATCGCGGAAGCGCTCATCGACCGGGCCAACGAGGTCCGCCCGCTGGGCTTCCGTCACGACAGGAGATATCCATGGCTGGGGCAGACACACCGGCAGCGGATCAGGGACCTGCTGAACCCGCTGTCCGCCTCGAAGTGAGCCAGGTCGCCGAACTCCCGGTACCCGACGAGGGGCACGAGGCGCGGATGTACGCGCTCGTCACGGTCACCGTCCGGCGCCCGCCTCCCCGCACGCCCCGGACCGGCCCCGGGCCGGCCCACGCACCGCACCACGCCGTCGTGTTCCTCATCGACCACTCGTCGTCGATGGTGCACCCGCCCACCCGGATGGCCGCCGCGTGGGACGCCGCAGCCGCCGCCGTGCACGCCGTGCCCGACGGCACCTACTTCGCGGTCGTCGCGGGCAGCGAACGGCCCACCCTCGTCTACCCGGCGCCGCAGCCCGGGACGCCCGGCGCGCCCGTCGCCGCCGACGACGCGACCCGCCGGGCCGCCGAGGACGCCCTGCGCGCCGGTTCCCCGGGCGGCGGCACCGCGATCGGCGGCTGGCTGACCCGCGCACGCGAACTCTTCCGTCAACTCCCGGGAAACGGGGAGGGATTCGTATGCCACGTACTGCTGCTCACCGACGGCAGGAACGAGCCCGCGTACGAGTCGGGCGACCGGCTCACCGAACAGGTCGAGGCCTGCGCCGACGAGTTCACCTGCGACGCGGTCGGCATCGGCGACGACTGGAGATCCCACGAACTGCTGCTGATCACCGGCACCCTGCACGGTGTCGCGTACGCCGTCGAGGACCTGGACGGGCTCACCGAGCGGCTCCGCGACCTCACCCGCGAAGCCGCGGACCGCCACCTCGCCGGACTGCGCGTACGGCTCTACCGCAGCGAACGGGCCGAACTGCGCTCCTTCGGCCAGGTCCATCCCACCCGGCGGGAGCTGACACCCGTACCGGCGCCCGAACCGACGCCGACCCCGTACGTGACGGAGTTCGCCACCCAGCCCTGGGGCGACGAGACCCGCTCGTACCTCCTCTCGCTCACCGCCCTGCACGCCGGGGACGAAGTGGGCTCGGAGGTGATGCTCGCCGAGGTCGAACTCGTGCGCGCCGACGGCGACCGCATCCCCGTCACCCTGCCGCCCTCCGTGCCCGTCCTGGTCCGCTGGTCGGGCGACCACGGCCTGTACAGCCGGATGCACCCGGACGTCGGCCACTACCTGCACCAGGAAGAGCTGGTCCGGGTCTTCGAGGAAGGCTGCGCCGCGCTGCGCGTACCGGACGCCGGGACCGCCTGCCGGGCCTTCGGCCGCGCCTGGCAACTCGCCGTCGACGTGGGCGACGAGGCCATGCAGAAACACCTGCGGAAACTGATCGAACCGGGGGAGGACGGCAGCGTCCGGCTCCTCTCCAGGATCAGACCGTTCGACATCGAGTCCGCCCGGATCCGCGTCAGCCACACGGTGACTCCCCGGTGAGCGGCGACCGACCGCCCCGGCGCCCCGGTCCCCGGCAGCTCGCGCGGATGCTCCACGGGCTCCGCCGGTACCTCTGCCTGGCCCCCGTGCCCGACGGGCAGAGCCCCGCTTTCCTCCGCGACCGGGTGATCGCCCTGCCGCTGCTCACCCTGATCGCGTTCGGCACGCTGTCCCTGGCGTACGGCGGGGTGCACGACGACTCGGCCCGGGTGGCCCGGCACACCAGCCCCGCCCTGGTGGAGCTGACCCGCGCCGAGGTCTCCCTGGCGCAGGCACAGCGGGAAGCCGAATCGGCGCTCACCGGACCGGAGATCGTCGGCCTCGGCCAGACCTACCCGACCCTGATCACCCGCGCCACCCAGAACCTCAACCAGGTCGCCCAGTCCCCGGCGCTGAGCGCCTCGCAACGCCAGGGCCTCCAGGTGGTGTCGGGCCTCGTCGTCGCCTACAACGGCTACGTCGGCACGGCCGACCGCAACAGGAACGACCCCACCCTCAGCAAGGCCTACCTCTCGTACGCGCTCAGCATGCTCTGCGAGACGACCCGATCCACCGGCACCCCGGCACGCTGCACCGACCGGGCCGTGCACGGCTACGAGGCGACCACCATCCAGGACCGCATCGACCAGCTGGAGCGGAGCCTGCGCACCGACCTGGACGCCGAGGCCGGATGGGGGACCCGGCCGGTGGTCCTCGCCGCGGTCTCCTGCGCCGCCTTCGTCCTGCTCGCGGTGGGCCTGGTGCGCACGCTCGGCTTCCTCCGGGTGCGGTTCCGGCTGCTGAGCCTTCCGCTGGCCGCGGCCGTACTGCCGCTGCTCGCCCTGCCGGTGCTGGTGCTGGGGACCGTGCGGGTGCACCAAGGGCAGGCCGCCGTGCGGCAGATCGCCGACGTGGACCTCGCCGAGGTCTCCACGGTGAGCGACACCTCGGCCGTCCCCAACCCCATCGACACCCTGCAACAGCGGACCGAGCACGCCATGAGCGGGGCGCACAGCGCGGACTGGGCGTCGGTGACCGGCTTCATCCTGCCGGTCGGCCTGCTGAGCGCCGCAACCACCGGCTGGGCGCTCCTCGCCTACCGGCGCGACTACGTCCGCGTTCCGCGACGGGAGGCCTTCCGGTGATCCGAACGTACTCGACGCGCTCCCGGGCAGGGCTGCGACTGCTGCTCTCCGGCACGCTGCTCGCCCTCGCCGCGCTGAGCGGCGGCTGTTCGGCGGGCGGCAGGCAGACCGTGGTCGTCCTCGGTCCCTGGACGGGGCCCGAGGCGGCGGCGTTCACCAGGACGCTGGACCTGCTGGACGACCACACCCCGTACACGTACACCTACCAGGGCACCAGCTCGCTGCGGGAGACCCTGGTCGCACAGCTGGAGGCGGGAGCCCCGCCGGACGTGGCCGTCCTCAACAGCCAGGGCGAGCTGGCCGAGTACGCGCACGAGGGCGTACTGACCCCGCTGACCGGGGACCTGGGGAGCAAGGCGTACGCGCCGTGGGCACCCGAACTGGTCGTCAACGGCAGCAGACACACCTACTGGGTGCCGCTGAAGGTGGATGTGAAGAGCCTGGTGTGGACCAGACCGTCACAGCCGGTCGAGCCGCACACCTGGTGCCTGGGGATGAGCGCGCAGGCCACCACCGGCTGGCCGGGCACCGACTGGATCGAGGACATCCTGCTGCACCAGGCGGGTCCGGACGTGTACGAGCAGTGGGCGGTCGGCGACCTGCCGTGGACCAGCCGCGCGATGCGGGACGCCTGGAGCACCTGGGCCACGCTGATCCACGGGCAGGACGCGAGGAGCGCGCTGGAGACCCCGTACGAAGGGGCGGGGGGCAAGGGCCTGCTCAACTCCGGAGACTGCACGGAGGAGCACGAGAGCTCCTTCATCCGCTACCTCTACGGCCAGGACATCGCTTTCGAGCCGACCGCCGACGCGGTACCGGCGCTGAGCGGACACAAGGACTCGTTCGAGGTGTCGGCCGACATGGCGGCGGTGTTCCGCGACAGCCCGGCAGCCATGAAACTGCTGAGCCAGCTGTCGGGGCCCGAAGGCCGGGAGACCTGGATGGCACAGGCCGAACCGCAGCTGAAGCCGCTCTTCCCCAGCGCCTCGGACCCGCGGCCCCAGGACCGGATCGGCGGCAAGGTCGCGACCCTGCTCACCGGCGGCACGAGCGCATCACCCACCCGTCACCTGTGCTTCGACGCTTCCGACACCATGCCGCCCACGCTGCGCGACGCCTTCCAGCACGCGGTGCTGAAATTCCTCAGCTCCCCCGGCAAGGCCTCCCAGAACGCGCTGCTGGGCCAGCTGGAACAGGAACGCACCCGGCTGCCGGTGGCGGACCGACTGCCGGGCGTCTGCGGAAGCCCGGCCGCGTGAGCGGACGCGGGCGGGGCCTGCTTTCCGGGCTTCCGCGGCGTTCTGGGCTTCCTGGGCTTCCTGGGCTTCCTGGGCTTCCTGGCGGCGGGGTTACGCGCCGATCTTCTGCTTGACCTGCGCCAGCGAGGGGTTGGTCAACGTCGACCCGTCGGGGAAGAGAACGGTCGGCACGGTCCTCACGCTTCCCTCCTGCTTGTGGCGGCCAGGGAGGGCCGCCTCGTCTTCGAGCCCGCACACGGGGCCCATCCTCGCTACGCCGGCGCGATGAGTCATCCGGACAGCGCCCCTGATCACGACCTTGCGTTCGCTCTCCAGGCCACCGGGTTCGAGACGGCCGCTGAGCCGCCGGCCCCGGACACTCCACTCGCGCGCGCCCTGGCCTACGCCTCCGAGCCAGGGTGGAGAGCTTGACCGACGAGCACTTCGAGTCGGCGAAGGCCAGGCTCCTCTGACCTCGTCGGTACCTGGTGTCGATCCCCTGTCGGGGGCACGTAGGGCCTGTTGCGAATGCCGCAGACGGCCAAAGTGGCGGTGCGGGAGCTCCCGCGGCGCGCTCCTACTGCGGTCGCATCAGGTCCAAGTCCTCGCCCCATGCGTCCAGTACCGCGCTGTGCCCGGCCCGCCGGGCCACTGCCTCGACCTGTGCGAAGAGACGACGCTGTGTGGACACGTCGCCCATTCCTGAGATGCGGTCCGCAGTGTCGAGCAGCATGCCGGTGTCCCAGCCGGGTAGTGGGAATCGGGCGAGCTCCCATTGCAGGTACTTGTCGTAGGGGCGGGGGCGACGGTCGACAGTGAAGAGCAACTCCAGCAGAAACCGGATGCTGTCGGCGGCGTCGAGGCGGGCCGCGAGTGCATGCCCGTCGCGGTCGTTCTTGACCGAGCGGTAGACGGAGTTGGCGTAGGCATCGAGCCACTCGCCCGCCTTCCGGAAGGCTTCATCGGCGTCGAGCCGTGCCTTGCCGGCCAGGATCTGGGCGATGCCTCCGTCGAGCCGGTCGAGCACAATCCGGGCGCGGGCCAGGGCGTACCGCTCAAAGCCGGGCATTCCGGCGGCGCGGAACTCGTCGAGGGACAGGATGACGAGGTCGAGTTCCGGGGTGCGGTGCCCCGTGAACCGGGCGAGGGCCGTCGTGGCGCCATCGGCGAGGACGACGTACAGGTCGTGGTCGGAATGCTCGGTGGTCATGCCCTCGTGGGCCCGGGAGCCTTTGAGGACGAGGCCGACGACAGTTGGATCAGCGGCGGCGAGTTCGACGAACGCGTCGTAGGTGAGGGGTTGCTGAGCATTCATTGCGTGATCTCCGGCGTTGTGATGACGGGTATGCCAACCGGGCGGCCTCGAACACATCGGGGTCGCCCGTACCGTCTGCGGCGGCGCTTGGCCACCGCCCGGAAGATCAACGCACGTGCGGACTCTACCGCCCGGCCGGTCGAGAGGTCCCGCACTCGGCAGTTCGAAGGACCGCCACTGGTCGAGGGTCGCAACCGCATCCCCTACGGGGGCCGCGCGGGCCCGCAGAACCAGCTGGGCGCCTTCGGTCTACGCATCGCCTACGACACCTACCGTACGGAGCTGACGAGCGACGCCACTGCGGTCCACGGCGGAAACGGTGGAGAGTCGGTGTGCGGCGGCTACGGTCACATGCCGCATGGCATACGGCTGCCCCTGGCCACCGCCAGTCGCACCCCGTCCATGGTCGAGTTCGGACCACGGCGGTAGCCGATACCGGGTGTGCCGAGGACGGGCTTCCTCGTCCTGCTGCTGGAGCCCCCAGGGCACACAAAACCCCCGAGCGGCGTCAGGCCGGCCGGGGGTTGCGTCTCGAGAGAGTCAGACGCCGAGCGCCTGCTTGACCTGGGCAAGGCTCGGGTTCGTCATGACGACCTCGGAGCCCCCCTGGGCGGGAACTACCAGAACCGTCGGCACGGTCTGGTTGCCACCGTTCGCCTTCTCGACGAAGGCCGCGGAGTCGGCGTCGTGCTCGATGTTGACCTCGGTGTAGGCAATGCCCTCGCGGTCCATCTGGCCCTTCAGCCGACGGCAGTAGCCGCACCACGTGGTGCTGTACATCGTCACAGTGCCCGGCATTTCTCGCGCTCCTCTGCTGCTTCGCCTGCGGCTCTCGTCGCCCCACGGCTCGCTATGTCTCGGTATGTGGAGATCCCGGGGCCAGGCCCCGGGACGTCGCACCGGCTAGAACGTACGTGACCTGGCCACCATTCCCGTGGACGGACGACTGCCCGCATTAGTACGACTACCGCTCGTCCCCTGTGGACAACTGACCCGGCCGTCTCGTGAGACCTGGCAGCATGGCGGGGTGACAGCAGCAACGCACTCCTCCCTCTTCCCACAGGTCCCGGACTCTGCCGACGCGGTGCTCGACGGGCTCGACCCCGAGCAGCGCGCGGTCGCCACGGCCCTGCACGGGCCGGTGTGCGTACTGGCAGGGGCCGGTACGGGCAAGACCCGCGCCATCACGCACCGCATCGCCTACGGGGTGCGTGCGGGGATACTGCAGCCTTCCACCGTGCTCGCCGTCACCTTCACCAACCGTGCGGCGGGCGAGATGCGCGGTCGGCTGCGCCAGCTCGGCGCGGGCGGTGTCCAGGCGCGGACGTTCCACTCGGCGGCCCTCCGTCAGCTCCAGTTCTTCTGGCCGAAGGCGGTCGGTGGCGAGGTGCCCCGGCTCGTCGAGCGCAAGATCCAGCTGGTCGCGGAGGCCGCGGCACGTTGCGGTGTCCGGCTCGACCGCAATGAGCTGCGGGACGTGACGGGCGAGATCGAGTGGTCCAAGGTCACCCAGACCGTGCCGGCCGACTACCCGGCGGCGATCGCGAAGTCCGCCCGCGACGCCCCTCGCAACCCGGCCGAGATCTCCCAGGTCTACGCGATGTACGAGCAGCTGAAGCGCGACCGGGGAGTGATCGATTTCGAGGACGTGCTGCTGCTGACCGTGGGCATCCTCCAGGACCGGCACGACATCGCCGACCGGATCCGCAGCCAGTACCAGCACTTCGTGGTGGACGAGTACCAGGACGTCAGCCCGCTCCAGCAGCGGCTGCTGGATCTGTGGCTCGGCGACCGGGACGACCTGTGCGTGGTGGGCGACGCCAGTCAGACGATCTACTCCTTCACCGGCGCCACCCCGGACCACCTGCTGAACTTCCGCGTCCGCCACCCGGAGGCGACGGTGGTGAAGCTGGTCCGCGACTACCGGTCCACCCCCCAGGTCGTCCACCTGGCGAACGGCCTGCTGGCCCAGGCATCCGGCCGGGCGGCCGAGCACCGGCTGGAGCTGATCTCCCAGCGCGGTCCGGGCCCCGAGCCCACCTACACGGAGTACGGGGACGAGCCCACCGAGGCCGAGAGCACCGCCCGCCGGATCCGCGACCTCATCGCGGCGGGCGTCCCCGCGTCGGAGATCGCCGTCCTGTACCGGATCAACGCCCAGTCGGAGGTCTACGAGCAGGCGCTTGCCGATGCCGGGGTGCCCTATCAGCTGCGCGGCGCGGAGCGGTTCTTCGAGCGCCCCGAGGTGCGGGAGGCCGGTGTCGCCCTGCGCGGGGCCGCGCGGGCCGGTGGCAACGACTCGCTGCTCGACGACGCCGTGGACCTGCCGTCCCAGGTGCGGGCGGTGCTCGGCACCAAGGGCTGGCGGGCCGAAGCCCCGGCGGGGTCCGGAGCGGTCAGGGACCGCTGGGAGTCGCTGGCCGCACTGGTGCGTCTGGCCGAGGACTTCGCCAGGGCCCGGGAGGGGGCCACCCTCTCGGACCTGGTCGCGGAGCTGGACGAGCGGGCGGCGGCGCAGCACGCCCCGACCATCGAGGGGGTCACGCTCGCCTCGCTGCATTCGGCGAAGGGGCTGGAGTGGGACGCGGTGTTCCTGGTCGGGCTCACCGAGGGCATGATGCCGATCACTTATGCCAAGACCGACGAACAGGTCGAGGAGGAGCGCCGCCTGCTGTACGTGGGAGTCACGCGGGCCCGGCTGCATCTCTCGCTCTCCTGGGCGGTGTCCCGGTCGCCCGGCGGCCGGGCCTCCCGACGGCCCAGCCGCTTCCTGAACGGCCTGCGGCCGGGCTCGGCCGCCACGGGTCCGCGTCTCGGAGCCGGTGGTACGGGCGGGATCGAGCGGGGCGGTGCCGTCCGCCGCAAACGGCGCGGGCCCGTTCAGTGCCGGGTGTGCGGCAAGACGCTGACCGACGGCGGTGAGATGAAGCTGATGCGCTGCGAGGACTGCCCGTCGGACATGGACGAGGCGCTGTACGAGCGGCTGCACGCGTGGCGTGCGGTCCAGGCGAAGGTGACCGGCCAGCCCGCGTTTTGCGTGTTCACCGACAAGACGCTGATGGCCATCGCGGAGGCTGTTCCCTCCACCGAGGGCGAGCTGACGGGCATCGCCGGTGTCGGCGCCCGGAAAATCGCGCGGTTCGGGTCCGATGTGCTGACGATCTGTGCAGGCCAGGAGCTTGCGGGCGACGACGGGGAAGACTGACCGAAACTCGTTGAAAAAATAGTTTGCGCCCGCCCCTGGAACCCCCTTAGGTTCTTAACCACGGGAACAGCGACTTCTCTGAAGCCCTGAATCCGTGCTGTACTTGACCCCATATACGAATGGGACGAGGCCCCCGGGCCTTGAGTCCCCGAGACGCCGAGAGGAGGCGAGACCAGTGGCAAGCATGACGAACTTCACCAAAATGACCGACCGCTCGGTCGTCGCCACCTGCCTGCTCGGCTCCTCGCTCCGTGGGACCGGTCTGTCCGGCATGTCTGCCGCCAGCCCTGCCTCCCTGGCGAGCCTCCCCATTCGGGATCTCAATGAGCGACCGACCCAGGCACCGGAAGCAGCAGTAGCAATCGCGGGGATCAAGTCCTATGCGTTTGCGGCAACCGGTGCCGGATTCGGACAGCAGGCAACGCAGCATCACACGATGTGGGCCTTCCGTGGGCTCGAACCCTGGAGTGATCCAGTCTGATTCAGCATCAGGCAGGCGCCTTCAGGGCCGCGGAACCCCACCCGGGATCCGCGGCCCTTTTGTTTGTACTGGGCCACCAGACGACCTTCGGTCAAACAGACCGGAACGACCAGACGAGGAATGAAATCACCGTGCAAATCGAAGCGCACGCCCCGTCCGTACCGCCCTCGCAGACACTCCCGCCCCCTGATGCCCCGGAGGACCCCACCGTGTTCCCGCTCACTGCCCTGACCGAGCTCGACGACGCCATCGAGAACCTCGATCTGCCCGTGCCGTGCCGTGCCTACGACCCGGAGGTCTTCTTCGCGGAGACCCCGGCCGATGTCGAGTACGCCAAGTCGCTCTGCCGCACCTGCCCGCTGGTGGAGGCCTGCCTCGCCGGTGCCAAGGACCGTCGTGAGCCGTGGGGCGTCTGGGGTGGCGAGCTCTTCGTCCAGGGTGTCGTCGTTGCCCGCAAGCGCCCGCGTGGCCGTCCGCGCAAGAACCCGGTCGCGGCATGAAACTCATCGGCCCCGGAACGATTGACCGCCCCCACACGCACGATCCCCAGAAGCAGGACCCGATGATCTCCTCCACCAGTGAGCCGTCCGGCTCCGCAACCCCAGTCGTCACCACCATCGCCGCGACCGCGTCGCGTCAGAACAGGACCCGCGAGATGCAACTCATCCCAGAAGCCTTGGCTCGTGCTCATATGCACCAGCGCCATAGGGAGGTCGAGATGGAGCGCCAAGCGCTGCGCCTGGCCGCCGCCCGGAGGATGCAACGCCGCGCCGAGCGCGCGTCGTTGCGCGCCCGCCGTGCGCTTGCCATGGCTGTCATGCAGTAAGGAACGCAGAAATAGCAGGAGTAGCGGTCGGGCTGTGACAGCCAGGGCCGTGCCGCTGGAGCAGGCGGCGCTTCGAAGAGGGCAGCGGGGGCCGGTCGACTTGGACCGGCCCCCGCGGTGTGTTCAGGCGTGTGCCTCGGCGGGAGGCAGTTCCTCCTCCTCGGCCTCCGGCAGGAAGCCCGGCATCCACGCTTCGAGTTCGTCCCGGAGCCGCACGGTGGCGCCCAGTTGGCAGAGGACCCCGATGGTGCTCAGCGTTACCCGGTGAATCAGCAGGTAGGACGGTGGGAGATTGAGCTGCTTGCCCAGCTGATGGGCGGGGGACCGGGGATCGGCGATCCTGGCGGCCTGCGCCCGCATCCAGCCCCGGCTGAAGGTGAACTCGTCGACCTGCAACGGCTCGATGATCGGCAGTAGGTAATCCAGTACCGCTTCCGGGTCGAGGTCGATGGACTCCTTGACGAAGCCCTCCTCGCAGAGCAGTTCGTAGACTGCTGCGGCCTCGCCGTCGATGGCCATCCGCAGTGAGTAGCCGATCGTGCTCGGCAGCCCGCCGGGCAGCCGGTCCACGGTCCCGAAATCCAGCACGCCCAGTCGCCATCGCGCGGCGCTTCCCGCCTCCGCCACCCCTTCCGGGCCGGCCGAGCCCGCACCGGATACATCCTGTATGTCCGGCATGCCCTGTGGGCTTTGCGTGTCGTGCATGCCCTCGGGGGGCAGCAGCCGGAAGTTGCCCGGGTGCGGGTCGGCGTGCAGGAGTCCGGTGCGGGCGGGGCCGGAGAAAAGGAAGCGGGCGAGCAACTGACCTGCTCTGTCGCGCTGTTCGGCTGTGCCGTCGGTGATCACGTCGGCGAGCGGGATCCCACCCATCCACTCGGTCACGAGCACCTGATCGCTCTCGTGCACCACGTCGGGCACCATCACATCGGGGTCACCCGCGAACTCCGCCGCGTGCTCGCGCTGTGCCTGTGCTTCCAGTCCGTAGTCCAGCTCCTCGGACACCCGGTCGCGCAGCTCGGTGATGAGCGGCTTGATGTCCATGCCGGGGATGAGCGGCCCGAGCAACCGGGCGAAGCGGCTCAGCTGGGTGAGGTCCGACAGAAGGGCCTCGCCCGCTCCCGGGTACTGCACCTTGACGGCGACTCTGCGCCCGTCGTGCCACACGGCTCTGTGTACCTGGCCGATGGAGGCGGCAGCGGACGGTTTGTCCTCGAACTCCATGAAGAGCTCGCGCCACTCCGCACCCAACTGCTCCTCCAGCACGGCATGGACCGTGCGCACCGGCATGGGCGGAGCGGATTCCTGGAGTTTGGTCAGCGCCGCCCGGTAGGGCCCGGCGACCTCCTCGGGCAGCGCGGATTCGAAGACGGAGAGGGCCTGCCCGAACTTCATGGCGCCGCCCTTGAGCTCGCCCAGAACCTTGAAGAGCTGCTCCGCGGTGCGCTGTTGCACCTCGCGCGCCACGATCTCAGCTGATCTTCCGCCGATCCGCTTGCCCAGGCCCCAGGTGGCCCGGCCGGCGAAGCCGAGTGGGAGTGCCGCCAGCTTGGCGGTACGTGTGACCGCTTTCCGGGGAAGATCAGACATGCGCCCCTCCAAATCCCAGACTGCCGTGGAGCGTACGGTTACCCGGCCATTGTGTCGTGCGGAGCCCCGGCCCCCGAGGCGTACTCCCCTTCAGTGTGCCCACCCGCACCGCAGGGGCAGTCGGGGTGGGGTGCGATACGGGCCGAGCGCCAGTCGAGCAGGGGCAGGGACGTCTCCCACCGGGCGCCGGTACTGGCCGGGAGTTCGCCGTCGAGGAACGTCAGCGCGTGTGCCGCGGCCAGCCCCGCGACGGTCGTTGCCAGCCCGAGATCGCAGGCAGGCACGGGTCCGCGCCGGCCGGAGCGCCACTGCGCGACCATGCGTGGCCACCCGGGATCGCGCTCCGCCCGGCGCAGCTCCAGACACCCCGGGCAGGCCGTACCTCCCGGCAGGACCAGCGGCCCGACCATGCCCGTCCCTTCCAGGACGCCCGCATAGAGGTGGGGTGTCCCCGTCGCGATCCAGTCCGCCGCGCGTGCCGAGTCGGGGACATAGGCATCGAGTCCGTCCCGCGGGGCGACGACGACCAGTGACAGGCCGGGACCGCCGTCGGCGCTGCGTGGTGTGGCCGCCGACGCTCGCGGTGGCGGGGCGGGGGCGACACGCCGGACCAGCTGACCGGCCGCCGAAGCTCTTCGCTCCCCGACAGCCTTGGCGGGGAGGCCGCCCGGGGCGATGTCCCACGGTTCGACGCAGCCGCCGTCGAGCACCTCGACCTGTCCCACTCCGGAGGCCGAGAGCAGGGCCGCGACGGTGGCTCCGACCCGGCCCGCGCCCCGCACCTGCACCCGGACAGCGCGTCGCGCGGCCAGCCGTACCGTCCCGCCGCCCGGCTCGGGATGGACGAGGGAGAGCGAGGCCAGATCCGGCCGGAGCCGCTCCGGCGTGCCGTTCCGATTCCGGGACGCACCGGCCGCCGCGGCATCGGCCGTCGCATCGTCGAGGAGGCCCGCCCGCGTCAACCGGGCGATCAGCTTGTCCACTTGGCCGTCGGGCAGCCGCATCGCGTGTGCCTCCTTGCGCAGCAGCTCCAGTCCGCGCGTACCGTCCAGGAGGTCGAGGAGGCAGCCCGTCGCGGGGTCGACCGGGTCGAGCACCACCGCCTGCGCAGGGGTCACTCCGAATTGGACGGCCTGCCGGTCCCGCCATGCGCGCCGCAGCGCGGGCTTCATCATCGGATGCATCGCATACCCCGTTTCCCGCCGTGTGCATCGGCGTGGTCGTCGCCCCGTCGGGAGCCCCCGTGGATGTGTTGCCAGAATGCCCGGTGCTCGCGGAGAGTGCCGAAAGTTATCCACAGGGTTCGGGATTAGTACTTCAAATGCTGCACACTGCGGAATGGATCAAGCTCCGACCGTCCCGCACGCGGGACTTCACGCACTGACAGCGGGTAACGTCGTGGCGTGCCCGTCGACCCTCTGCACACCGCCGGAAGTCCACCGCGCAGCGCGAAGAGCCAGCCGCCCCGCGGTTCCGCGACGAGCGCGGTCGAGGTCCGAAGAAGCGCCCGGCGCAGCAGAACGGTTTCGGCGTACCGCGAGGGCGACCGCACCATCGTGCTCATCCCCGCCCGTATGTCGGAGGCGGAGGAGCGGCGTTGGGTGACGGTCATGCTCGACAAACTGGAGGCCCAGGAGAGCAAGCGCGTCCTCGGTGACACCGAGCTCGCGGAACGGGCGGAGAGGCTGTCCGACCAGTATTTCGGGGGCCGGGCGCGCCCCGATTCGGTGCGCTGGGTGACCAACCAGAACACCCGCTGGGGCTCGTGCACCCCCGCCGAAGGCAGTATCCGCCTCTCGCACCGGCTGCAGGGCATGCCCGAGTACGTCGTCGACTACGTGCTGCTCCATGAGCTGGCGCATCTGCTGGTGCCCGGTCACGGTCCGCGTTTCTGGCGGCTCCTGGAGGCGTATCCGCGTACCGAGCGGGCCCGCGGCTATCTCGAAGGAGTGGTGGCCGCCGCCCGGCTGCCCCATCTGCCCGCCGCGCGCGACGAGTGACGCTGAGTGATTCTGTACCGGCTGCGTACCGGGTGGGCACCGGCTTGGCCGGATGTCGGTCTTTGCCGTTAGCCTGGCGCGACGGATTGCATTTCGGGACGGGGGACGGTCGTTACGTATGGCCAGGGAATTCCAGCGGGGCCACAAGGCCAAGATCAGCGACCTCACAGCGGGCACGGATCTGTATGTAGGTGTACAGATCGCCGGAGCCGGGCTGACCTTCGACATCAGCTGCTTCGGACTCGACGCCGACGAACAGCTTTCGGACGACCGGTATTTCGTCTTCTTCAATCAGCCGAAGTCGCCCGAGGAGTCGATTCAGCTCCTCGGTGCGCAGGCCGGTGACACCGAGTCGTTCCGTGTCACGCTCGACCGTGTCCCCGCGGAGATCCAGAAGCTCTCGTTCACCGCGACGATCGACGGCGCCGGCCAGATGTCACAGGTCGGGCCCGGCTACATCCGTATCGTCGCGGGCGGTGACGAGGTCGCCAGATACGCCTTCACCGGTGCGGAGTTCACCACCGAGCGCGCGGTCATGCTGGGCGACTTCTACCTGAAGGACGTCTGGCGTTTCGCCGCGGTCGGCCAGGGTTTCGACGGAGGGCTCGACGCGCTCCTGCGGAACTTCGGCGGGGAGGTCGCCGAGGAGGAACCGGACCCGCAGCCGCAGGGAGCGCCTCCCGCTTTCGGCGTGCCCGCCTTCGCCGCCCCCGCGGCGGAGCCCGCACCGGCCCCGTCGTTCGGTGCCCCGCCCGCACCTCCCGAGCAGGCTCGGCCGCCCCAGGTCCCGCAGCCCGCCCCGCCGTTCGGTGGCCCGGCGGCGGTGCCCCAGCCCCCGGCGCCCGTCCCGCCGTCGGTGCACGCGGCGCCGACGATCGTGGCCCCGATGCACCCGCAGGGCGCCGTACCTCCGCCCGCGCCCGCTCCGTACGCACAGCCGCCCCAACTGCCCCAGCAGCCGCAGTTCGGTCAACCGCCCGCGGGACAGGTGCCCGACGGGACCCGGCCACCCGGTGCTCCGGCGCCGTACGGCACCCCCATGGCTCCGCCGGCGCCCTTTGGTCAGGCGGCTGCGCCCGGACAGCCCGCCCCGTACGGCCAGGCACCGCCGCAGGCCGCTGGTCCCGGTCTGCACGCCGCGTTCCAGAAGTACCGCGAGACCGATACCGGCCAGCGCTGGACCCCGCAGAACAAGTACCTGATGCGGGCCGATCTGACCGTCGGTGACACCCCTGTCCTCGCCCGGCAGGGCAGCATGGTGATGTACCAGGGCAAGGTCGACTTCAGCTACAAGGGAGCCGGGTTCGCGGGGCGGGTCGTGGGCCATGCGACCGGCCAGGACATGCAGCTGATGCGCTGCACGGGCCGTGGCCAGGTCTTCTTCGCGGAGAACAGCACCCATCTGCACCCCATCGAGCTCCAGGGCGACGGCATCTGCGTCTCCGCGCAGAATGTGCTCGCCTTCGACGAGACGCTCCAGTACGAGGTCCGCAGGATCGAGGGCCACGGCATCCCCGGCGGCGCGCTGTTCACCATGCTGTTCCAGGGCACCGGCACGATCATCGTGAAGACGCACGGCTCACCGGTGGTCCTGCCGGTCACGCCCACCACCTTCGCCGACTGCAACGCGGTGGTGGCCTGGTCGTCGGCCTCGCAGGTGATCGTCTCCAGCCAGGTCAGGCTGCGGCACAACGCCTACGCGGGCAGCAGCGGGGAAAGTGTCAACCTCCAATTCCGGGGTGCGCCCGGGAACTTCATCATCGTCCAGCCGTACGAGGTCTGAGGGAGCCCGTCATGAATCAGCAGCTCGCGGGCTACGCCCCGACCCCTGTCTCGGCCCGCATGGAGAACCACGGCAGCAAGATGCTGAAGGTCGCCATGCAGACCGGCCAGGACCTCTTCGCACGCACCGGTTCGATGGTCGCGTACGAGGGTTTCGTGCAGTACGAGCCGAACCCGCCCGCCGTCCGTCAGATCGCCCGTGACTGGATCACCGGCGAGGGCGCTCCACTCATGAAGTGCTCCGGCGACGGCCTGCTCTACCTCGCCGACTACGGCGCCGACGTCGTGGTGATCAATCTCGACAACGAGGCGCTGTCGGTCAACGGCAGCAATCTGCTGGCCCTCGACGCGAGCCTGACCTGGGGTGTGGAGCGGGTCAAGGGCATGGCCAAGTTCGCCGGCCAGGGGTTGTGGAACATCCAGGTCTCGGGCTGCGGCTGGGTCGCCATCACCTCGCGCGGCACACCGATCGTCGTCGACTGCGGCAGTGGCGAGGACGAGACGTACGTCGATCCGGACGCCCTCGTCGCCTGGTCGCCGAACCTGAAGGTGAAGGGCAAGCGCAGCTTCAAGGCCGGTTCGCTGATCGGGCGGGGCAGCGGGGAGGCGTACCAGATGGCCTTCTCCGGCCAGGGCATCGTCGTCGTGCAGCCCAGCGAGGACAGCACCGACCGCCTGCGGATCCGGAACTGAGGGGAGCCAGAACACCATGCAGAGCCCGCTTTTCAGCTATACGGAGCAGCAGACCCAGGACCGGTACACGGTGCAGAACCCGCAGTTGCTGCGGGTCACACTGGCCGGGTACGACGACATCCTCGCCCGCAAGGGCGCCATGGTCGCGTACCAGGGACTGATCGAATTCGACGCCGAGTACCAGTCGCACCAGGAGCAGCGGGCGCGCGCGTACACCGGGGAGGGCCTCGATCTGATGCGCTGCCACGGACAGGGCACCGTGTACTTCGCCAACCTCGCGCAGCACGTGCATGTGGTGGACGTCGACCACGAGGGCCTGACGGTCGACAGCGCGTATGTCCTGGCGATGGACTCCAGCCTGAACCACACGGTCGTCGCGGTGGACAGTCAGTACGGAATCTCCGGATCCGGCAAGTACCAGCTCAACATCACCGGGCAGGGCAAGGTCGCGCTGATGACCTCTGGCCAGCCGTTGATGATGCAGGTCACGCCGGACAAGTACGTCAACGCCGACGCCGATGCGATCGTCGCCTGGTCGTCGGGCCTGCGGGTGCAGATGCAGGCCCAGACGCACTCGTCGGGTGTACGGCGGCGCCGGGGCAGCAGCGGTGAGGGCTGGGAGCTCAGCTTCCTCGGGCAGGGCTTCGCGCTCGTCCAGCCCAGCGAGGTGATGCCGCCGCAGAACGCGAACATCGGGGACGGGGCGCTCGCGCAGTTCGGTCTGGGGCACCAGGGGGCGCACGGTCAGAACCGGGACAACGCCTGGAACTGACGCCTCCGGGACAGCGGCAAGAGGCAGGTAAGGGACAGCGGTGAGGGGCAGGTCTCCTGGGAGACCTGCCCCTCACCGCCTACCGCCGCATACCCGCTCCCCGCGGCGGCGGACGGTCGTCAGAGTGCCGCGCGTGCGGCGCTCATCAGCTGCCGGACCGATGTGTCGGCCACCGAAGCCACCTCGTCGTAGTCGAACCAGCGCAGGTCCAGTGACTCGTCGCTGATCAGTTCCACCGCGCCGGGCGGTGCCAGCGCCGCGTACTGCACGTCGAGATGCCAGTTGCAGGGGGCCGGAATGCTGTGCCGGTCCAGCCGGAGGGGACCGCCGGGCAGCAGCGTCAGCGCCTCGATGCCGGATTCCTCCGTCGCCTCGCGCAGCGCCGCCGCCGCGAGCGTCGCATCACCCGGCTCGCAGTGCCCGCCCATCTGGAGCCACATCCGCAGCTTCTTGTGCAGGGTGAGCAGTACGCGCCCGCGCTGCGGATCCACCACCAGGGCGCTCGCCGTGACGTGCCCGGCCCCGCAGGCCTTCCACATGCCGTCGGGGTGAGCCGCCAGGTGGTCCAGATACCGCTGCCGCAGCTCTTCCTGGTCCTCGTAGTTCTTCAGTACGAAGACCGCGTCGTCGTACAGGCTCACTTGTCGGTGTCGCCCTCTTCGTCGCCGGATCCGCCCTTGGCGCTGTCGTCCGGGGAGCCACTGTCCGGGGACGGGGAGCCGCTGTCGGGGGAGTCCGCCGCCCGGGGGCTGTCGCTCGCGCCGCCCTTGGTGAGGTCGGGCTTTCCGCCGCCCGCCGCCTCGCCGAGCATCTTGTCCAGCTCGGAGAAGTCCAGGTGCTCGTGGTGGACGAAACCGTCCGGGTCGTCCAGGTCGGACGCGGTCGGCAGCATGTCCGGGTGCTCCCAGAGCGCGTCGCGTCCATCGACACCACGGGCGTCCGTGAGCGAGGCCCACAGCCGCGAGGCGTCGCGCAGCCGCCGCGGACGCAGCTCCAGGCCGATCAGCGTGGCGAAGGTCTGCTCGGCGGGACCGCCGGAGGCCCGGCGCCGGCGCAGTGTCTCGCGCAGCCGCTCGGCCGAGGTCAGACGGGACTTCGCGGCCTCGTGGACCACCGCGTCCACCCAGCCCTCGACGAGGGCGAGCGCGGTCTCCAGCCGGGCCAGCGCGGCCTTCTGCTCCGGGGTGTCCTCCGGCTGGAACATGCCCTGCTGGAGTGCTTCCTGCAGCTGCTCGGGGTGCGACGGGTCGAGCTGGCCGACGACGTCCTCCAGCTTGGAGGTGTCGACCTTGATCCCGCGGGCGTACCCCTCGACCGCGCCGAACAGGTGCGAGCGAAGCCACGGCACATGGGCGAAGAGCCGCTGGTGGGCGGCCTCACGCAGGGCCAGGTACAGCCGTACCTCGTTCTTGTCGACGCCCAGGTCCTTGCCGAAGGCCTCGATGTTCAGCGGAAGCAGCGCAGCCTTGCCCGCCGGTCCGAGCGGGAGTCCGATGTCGGTCGAACCGACGACCTCGCCCGCCAGTACGCCGACAGCCTGCCCGATCTGCTGGCCGAACATGGCTCCGCCCATGGACCGCATCATGCCGAGAAGCGGGCCGGCCATGGCCTGCATCTCCTCGGGCAGTACGCCGCCCATCGCGGCTCCGACGCGCTCCGCGACCGGGTCGACGAGTTCCTTCCACACCGGCAGGGTCGCCTCGACCCATTCGGCGCGGCTCCAGGCGACCGCGGTGCCCGCACCGGAGGGCAGCGACGTCGCGCCGTCCAGCCAGATGTCGGCGAGACGCAGCGCCTCCTCGACCGCGGACCGCTCGGCCGGGCCCACGCTGCTGTCCTTGGTGCCGTCCGCGGTGCCCTGGGCGACCGTCTGACGTGCGAGGTCCTTGGCCATGTCCCAGTTCACGGGACCGCCCTCGTAGCTCAGCATCTGGCCGAGCTGCTGGAAGGCCGCGCCCAGGTCGTTCGGGTTCATCGAACCGAACATCGCCGCGAACGGGTTGTCGCCGCCGGTACCGGGGCCGAACCCGAGGGGGTTCTGCGGGGAGTTCCCGCCGCCACGGCTGTCCTTGCTCTTGCCCTCGTCGCCGTCCTCCGGCTCCTCCGGCGGAAGGCCGAATCCGAATGGAGTGTCACTCACGGGTTTCCTCGGCTCGTAGGGCCGTCGACCGAGAGGCCGACAGCGATTGCCCGACAACACCACCCAGGGTAGGGGGTGGCCGCCCGGTCAGGCCGGGTCCGACCGGGCGGCTCTCCACAGACACCCGGTCCGGATGAGGGCTCAGTGCTTTCCTCACGCCTGGGCTGCGGCAGGATGGACGCCACCTGGTCCGTACGTGTCAGTTCGTGTACGTACTGAAGACAACCGCTGGAGACGCCTGGTGAGTTCCCCAGATCCGCAGGTTCGCGCAGCGCGAAACCTCTCAACCAAGTCCACCCGAGGACCCGTCGTCGCGGTCACCGGGGCCGCTTCCGGCATCGGGGCCCTGCTCACCCGGCGCCTGGCCGAGTCCGACGAGGTCAAGCGGGTCGTGGCCATGGACGAGCGGCGCGGTGACGTGCCCGAGGCACACTGGCACGTCCTGGACGTGCGCGACCCGGCGATCGCCGAGAAGCTGCGCGGCGCAGACGTCGTGGTGCATCTGGCACTCGACCTCGATCTGGAGACCGACGCCGCGGCCCGTACGGCGTACAACGTGCGCGGAACCCAGACCGTCCTCACGGCGGCAGCCGCCGCCGGGGTCCACCGGGTCGTCCTGTGCACGTCAGCGATGGTCTACGGCGCACTGCCCGACAACGACATTCCGCTCTCCGAGGACGCCGAGCTGCGGGCCACCGCGGAAGCCACCGGCGTCGGCGACCTCCTGGAGATCGAGCGGCTGGGCCGCCGTGCGCCGCGCGCGCACCCGGGGCTGAACGTCACCGTGGTCAGGCCCGCGGTCCTGGTGGGCGGCACGGACACCGCGCTCACCCGTTACTTCGAGTCGCCTCGGCTGCTCGTGGTCGCGGGAACCCGTCCCACCTGGCAGTTCTGCCATGTGGACGACCTGGTCAGCGCGCTGGAGTACGCGGCGCTCGAAAAGGTCGACGGGGAGTTCGCGGTCGGCTGCGACGGCTGGCTGGAACAGGGCGAGGTCGAGGAACTCAGCGGCATCCGCCGGATGGAGCTGCCGTCCGCGGTCGCTCTCGGAGCCGCCGCACGGCTGCACCGCATCGGGCTCACCCCCTCACCGGCCGGGGACCTGGCGTACACGATGCACCCCTGGGTGGTCAGCGTCGGCAGGCTCCACGACGCGGGCTGGCGACCCCGATGGACCAACGAGGAAGTCCTCGCCGAACTGCTCGAAGAGGTCGCCGGCCGGCACACCGTCGCCGGCCGTCGGCTCGGCCGCAAGGACGCCACGGCCGCGGGCGCCGCCGGTGCCACGGTCGCGCTGCTCGGCACCGCCGCGCTGGTGCGGCGCGCCCGCAAGGCCAGGCGCGGACGCATCTGACGGGACCGCACGGAGGCCGGGCCGGGCCGGGTCGGCCACCGCCGGTGGCCGGGACTTCGCGGCGGGCGCCCTGTAGGACGCTCCAAGCCGCACCCGCGCGTACCGGGCGAAAGCGCTATTCCGCGCTGTCGGCCGGGTACGGCACCATGGGCGCCATGGCACCCATCCACGACCACCCGGGCGAGTACGCGGCACAGGACCCGATCCGGCTGCTGGCGGTCCGCGACACCCCGCTGAGCATCGACGAGGTCTTCCGGGCGGTCGGTGACGACGCCGCGGGCGGCACCGCGCTGTTCGTCGGCACGGTGCGCAACCACGACGGCGGCACCGACGTCGACGCGCTCGGCTACTCGTGCCACCCCTCGGCCGAGGCCGAGATGCGCCGGATCGCGGAGAAGGTCGTCGCGGACTTCCCGGTGCGGGCGCTGGCCGCCGTCCACCGGGTGGGTGATCTCGCCGTGGGTGATCTCGCCGTCGTCGTCGCGGTTTCCTGCCCGCACCGCGGCGAGGCGTTCGACGCCTGCCGCAAGCTCATCGACGACCTCAAGCACGAGGTGCCGATATGGAAACACCAGACGTTCTCGGACGGCACGCAGGAGTGGGTCGGCGTCTGACGGCCGAAGGCGCTGACGCGCTGCCCCGCGTACGGCGTGTCGCTCGACCCGATGCCCGATTTGCGTAACCGTGACCCTGGCGCGAGCGTGGGATCCGCAGGTGGCTAATCTGCTGATCAGTCGGTTCGCGACTGCTCACGGGGGTCGGGAGGTCGGGATGGGCGCACTCGCCTGGTTGTTGATACCACTCTTCGCCGCGGTCGGAGCTGCTCTGTGGAGCAGATGGGCCGGCCGGCAGCGCAGGTCCGGTGACGGCGCCGAGCTGGCCGGGTACACGCGTTTCCGCGAGGCGATGGACCGTGAGGCCATGGACAGGGCCGGGGCCGGATCCGACGTTCTCTGACCGCGGGGCGCGAGCGGTACGTGTCGAGTGCGCGTCGAGCAGGCGTCGAGCAGCGGTACGGAACCGCGAGGGCCGCGGCGCCCCGTACGGCCCGGCCCCAGGGGTGGACCGAAGGACCCGTCCCGTACTGTCGTTCCATGCCACGCCGCACTCTGACGCTGCTCACCTCCACGCTGGTGCTGATCGCGCTGCTCTGCGGCGGAGTGTTCCTCTCCGTGCCGTACGCGGAGATGAGTCCCGGGCCGACGGTGAACACGCTCGGCAAGGAGAGCGGCGAGCCGGTGCTCCAGATCTCCGGTCACCAGACCTACCCGGCGAGCGGTCACCTCAACATGGTGACGGTCCGGGTCACGACCGCGGACTACCACATGAACCTGGTCGAGGCGGTCTACGGCTGGCTCGCGCACGACAGCGTGGTCGTCCCGCACGACACCCTCTATCCGAGCGGCACGACGGAGCAGCAGTCCACCCAGCAGAACGCCGAGGAATTCAGCCAGTCCCAGGAGAGCGCCAAGGTCGCGGCCCTCACCGAGCTCGGCATCCCGGTCAAGTCCCGCACCGTCGTCTCCACAGTCGTCAAGGGCAGCCCCGCCGAGGGGAAGCTGCACGCGGGAGACGTCATCAGGAGCGTGGACGGTACGGCGGTCAAGGAACCCGGCGACGTGTCGAAGCTGGTCACCAAGCACAAGCCCGGCCGGCGCGTCGTCTTCACCGTCGTCCCGGTCAAGGCGGCGGCAGCGGCGGAGAAGGCGCACACCGAGCCGCAGCAGACCGAGAACGTCACGATCACCACGACGAAGGCACCGGCTCCGGACGAGGACCGGGCGATCGTGGGCATCACAGCCGCTACCGACCACACGTTCCCCTTCAAGATCGACATCAAGCTCGCCGACGTGGGTGGTCCGAGCGCGGGGCTGATGTTCTCCCTCGGCCTCGTGGACAAGCTGACACCGGGCGACCTGACCGGCGGCAAGTTCGTCGCGGGCACCGGCACGATCGACGACAAGGGCGTGGTCGGCCCGATCGGCGGCGTCGACATGAAGCTCATCGGCGCGCGGAACGCGGGCGCGCGGTACTTCCTGACGCCCACCGAGAACTGCTCGGCCGCAGCCGCCGACACCCCGGCCGGTCTCACCCTGGTGCGGGTGAAGACCATCCAGGACGCGAAGAAGTCGCTGGACGAGATCCGCACGGGCGACACCGCCGCACTGCCCAGCTGCTCGGCCAAGTAGGACGTTACCGGGCGTCCCTGGACGAACCGGGCAGCCGGGCGGCGCGCGGGAGGCCCTACGCCTCGAAGGTCACCGAGAGCGCGTCGGCGAGGCCCGGAACCAGCTCGGACCCGGTGAGTACCTCGTTGGGCGAGTCCTTCGCGCGCAGCCGCAGCGCCGACTCACGGGTGCCGTCCCGCAGCACCGCCACCGTCATCCGTACCTCCTGACGGTCCGGGTGCCCGGCGACCCAGTCCGTCAGCTGCGACTCGGACATCCCCTCCGGCACGGACGCCTCGGCGGACGGCGGCAGCATCAGCCGCTCGACCGTCATCGCGCAGCCCGCCACCGCGTCGGGCCAGGCGATCGTGGCGAGGAACTCGTCGAGCGGAGTGGTGGACGGGATCTCGTCCTGCTCCACGGGGGTCAGCGAAGCGGTGGGCTCGGCGCTGTCCAGGCCGAGCTGGGCGGCGAGGCCGGGCTCCTGGGTACGGAGCTTCGCGGTGTCCACGAGTGCGAAGAGGCGGGCGGGCTGGTCCCAGCCGAGGCCGGACGCGTACTCGTCGATTTCGAGCACCGCCACGGTGAGCGGACTGGCGGCCATCGGGGGCCCTGAGGGCGAAGAGAGGTTGGGCATGACCAATATCCTGCCCTCTTCGACCCCGGTAACGGGAACTGGGTAAAGCGTCCGTAAGTTGCATGTGTGGGCTCTACGATCGCGGGGCCTGTTCCACACGACCGCAATTTTTGAGGTGCGCACGTTGGCTTTCCAGATGCCGGACCGCGGTGGAGGCCCGACCGGGCCACGGATCAGAGTGGGACGGCCGTCCCGCCGCGCCCGGACCCTGCTGATGACACTGGGCGTCCTGGCCGTGCTGGCCATGGCGTTCCTCATGTTCGCAGGGTTCTGGACCGACTTGCTCTGGTACCGCTCCGTCCATTACTCATCCGTTTTCACCACCACCCTGTGGACGAAGATCGGGCTCTTCCTCGTCTTCGGTGTGCTCATGGCGGCTGCCGTCGGGGTCAACATCTGGCTGGCGTACCGGCTCCGGCCGCCGCTGAGTGCGATGTCGCTGGAGCAGCAGAACCTCGATCGTTACCGGATGGGTATCGCGCCGTACAAGAAGTGGCTGCTGCTCGGGATCACGGCGATCGTCGGCCTGATCGCGGGTGCCTCCTCCTCCGGGCAGTGGCGTACCTGGCTGATGTACGTGAACGGCGTGCCGTTCGGGCAGAAGGACCCGCAGTTCCATCTGGATGTGTCCTTCTACGCGTTCGATCTGCCCTGGTACCGCTTCCTGCTGGGCTTCGGCTTCGCGGCCGTGGTCCTCTCGCTGATCGCGGCGGCGCTGGTGCACTACCTGTACGGCGGGCTGCGGGTCACCAGCCCCGGGGCACGCGCCACCGGGGCGGCCACCGGTCATCTGTCGGTGCTGCTCGGCCTGTTCGTGGCGCTCAAGGCCGTGGCGTACTGGCTGGACCGGTACGGACTCGCGGTGAAGTCCAGCGACTTCAAGGCCACGGGCAACTGGACGGGCCTGCGCTACGTCGACGCCAACGCCTATCTCCCGGCTAAAACGATCCTGTTCTGCATCGCGGTCATCTGCGCCCTGCTGTTCTTCGCGACGCTCTGGCGCCGCACCTGGCAGCTGCCGGTGATCGGGTTCGGTCTGATGGTGCTCTCGGCGATCCTCATCGGCGGGCTCTACCCGGCGATCGTGCAGAAGTTCACGGTCGAGCCGAACGAGCAGGCCAAGGAAGCGCCGTACATCCACAAGAACATCGAAGCCACGCGCAAGGCGTACAACATCGCCGGCACGGACGTCGACGACTACTCGGGCAAGAGCAGGACCAAGGACACGGCCAAGCAGCGGGACGACGCCGACTCGGCGGCCAGCTATCGGCTGATCGACCCGAATGTGGTGTCGCCCACGTTCCAGCAGCTGGAGCAGAAGCGGAAGTACTACGGCTTCCCCGCCACGCTCAACGTGGACCGCTACAACGGCCAGGACACGGTGATCGGCCTGCGCGAGCTGAACATCGCGGGCATCCAGAAGCACAACTGGATCAACGACCACTTCACGTACACCCACGGCTACGGCGCGATCGCGGCCAAGGGCACGGCCACCGACACCAACGGTGCTCCGGTCTTCACCGAGTCTGGTCTGCCGACCAGCGGCACGTTCGGCGACTACCAGCAGCGGATCTACTACGGCGAGAAGACCACCCAGTACTCGATCGTCGGAGGTCCGCAGAAGGAACTCGACTACGAGAACAACGGTGAGAAGACCACCAGTTACCAGGGCAAGAGCGGGGTGGACATCTCCAACCCGCTGAACCGTGCCGCGTACGCGGTGGCCTTCAGCGAGCCGCAGATCCTCTACTCGGGGGCCATCGGCGAGGGTTCGAAGATCCTCTACAACCGCACCCCGAAGCAGCGCGTGGAGGCGGTCGCCCCCTGGCTGACCATCGACGGCGACTCCTACCCGGCGGTCGTCGACGGAAAGATCCAGTGGATCGTCGACGCCTACACCACGTCCAACGGCTACCCGTACGCCTCGCGTACGACGCTGGGGGACAGCACGGCCGACTCGCTGACCAGCAACCAGCGCGCGGTGGTCGCCCAGCAGAACCGGGTCAACTACATCCGGAACTCGGTGAAGGCCACCGTCGACGCGTACACCGGCGAGGTCAAGCTGTACGAGTGGGACACCAAGGACCCGGTCCTCAAGACCTGGGAGAAGGCATTCCCCCACACGGTGCAACCGAAGTCGGCCATTCCCAAGGATCTGACGGCGCACCTGCGTTACCCGCAGGACATGTTCAAGGTCCAGCGCGAGCTGCTCTCCCTCTACCACGTGGAGGACCCCAAGCAGTTCTACAGCGGCAGTGACGCCTGGCAGGTGCCGAACGACCCGACCACCAGGGACAACAGGGCTGTTCCGCCCTACTACCTGTCGCTGAAGATGCCGGGCCAGAAGGGCACGGACCAGCAGTTCTCCCTCACCACCACGTTCACACCGAGCGGACGTCCCAACCTCGGCGGGTTCATGGCGGTGGACGCGGACGCGGCCAGCCCGGACTACGGCACGATAAGACTCCTCAGAGTGACGTCCGAGGTGCCCGGTCCCGAACAGGTGCAGAACAAGCTCAACAGCCTGTCGGACGTGGCCAACTTCGTCCGGGACATGAAGGGCGCCGACTCGGACATCGAGTACGGCAACCTGCTCACGGTCCCGCTCGACGGCGGGTTCCTGTACGTGGAACCGGTGTACGCGCAGGGCCGCAACTCGCACTATCCGCTGCTGAAGAAGGTGGCCGTCTCGTACGCGGACGCCGATTCCTCGGACGGCGACACCACGGCGTTCGAGAACAATCTCGGCCTGGCGCTGAACAAGGTCTTCGGCGTGGACGGTCAGCAGACCGAACCGCCGCCGACCGGCAACACCACCAAGCCGCCGGCGACCGGGAACGACACGGTGAAGAAGGCCATCGCGGACGCGCAGAAGGCGTACGACGAGGGTCAGGCCGCGTTGAACAAGAAGCCGCAGGACTGGGCGGCGTACGGCAAGGCGCAGAAGGACCTGCAGGACGCCATCCAGCGGGCCGCCGATGCCGGGGCCACCGCGAAGCCGGGTGGCAAGAGCAGTTGATCGCAAGCCTGATCAGGGCTGAAAAGCCCTGATCAGGCGGGATCGCGGGCTGGAAATGCCGCACCCCGCACCGTGGTACGGTTACGAACACAACGGCGCGGGGTGGAGCAGCTCGGTAGCTCGCTGGGCTCATAACCCAGAGGTCGCAGGTTCAAATCCTGTCCCCGCTACTGAAGGTGAAGGCCCGGATCTCGGAAGAGATCCGGGCCTTCGTCATGTGTCCGCCGGTGCGACTCCTGCGTGCGACTCCTGTGAAGAAGCCGCCTCCTACCGGAAGTTGGGGCTGGTTCATGTTTCACTTACCTGTCTGTGGGCATGTCGACAAAACGCTGTAGTGACCTAGTGGGCTGCGATATACCAGGTGTACCCGGCTTGCGGGTGGTGGGACGATGGTGTTTATGGGGGACAGGGCAACTCTGTTGGAGACAGGGCGGTTTGTGCATACGCACGCCGAG
This sequence comes from Streptomyces sp. NBC_01267, assembly GCF_036241575.1. Lineage (NCBI taxonomy): Bacteria > Bacillati > Actinomycetota > Actinomycetes > Kitasatosporales > Streptomycetaceae > Streptomyces > Streptomyces sp. NBC_01267. Next base: position 5,309,532 of record NZ_CP108455.1, read on the forward strand.
TACGGCGGAGACGCCGTCGACGCGGAGGAGACGGCCGACGCCGAGACCGAGGCGCGGCACCGGCGCGGCGCCGAGAGCGGCGAAGTCGCATCGATGAGCGTCCTGGGCGCGCTGCTGCTGCGCCGCGGGGATCTCGACGCCGCCGAGCGGTGGCTGCGCGCGGCCACCGCGGAGGGCGACCGGGCGGCGGCCAACAATCTGGGCGTGCTGCTCCACCAGCGGGGATACGCGGACGAGGCGGCCGGCTGGTGGCGGATCGCCGCCGTCGCGGGTTCCGCCGCCGCCGCCCACGCGCTGGGCCGCCACTACCGCGAGCGCGGCGACGAGCCGGCCGCCGAGTACTGGCTGCGCCAGTCCGCGGAGACCGGCCACGCGCTGGGCGCCTACGCCCTCGCCGACCTGCTGGAGCACCGCAGCGACGTCGGCGCGGAGCGCTGGCTGCGCGCTGCCGCCGAGCGGGGCCACCGCGAGGCGGCCTACCGGCTGGCGCGTGCGCTGGACCGGGCCGCCACGGGCAAGGCCCCGGCGGCCGAGGCCGAGCAGTGGTACCGGCAGGCAGCGGCCCGCGGCCACCGGCGCGCCGCCCTGCACCTCGGCGTGATCCTGGAGAACCGCGGCGACCTCAAGGAGGCCGGCCGCTGGTACCTGACGTCCGCGAAGGACGGCGAGGCCCGCGCGGCCTGCGCCCTCGGCTTCCTGCTGCGGGACGCGGGCGACGAGGAGAGCGCCGCCGTATGGTGGCTGCGCGCCGCCCAGGAGGGCGACGGGAACGCCGCCAACGCCCTGGGCGCGCTGCACGCGGCCCGTGGTGAGCAGCAGTCCGCCGAGCGCTGGTACCGCGCCGCCATGGACGCGGGCGACGTCAACGGCGCGTACAACCTGGCGCTCCTCTGCGCCGCCCAGGAGCGGACGGCCCAGGCCGAGCAGTGGTACCGCCGCGCGGCCTACGCCGGGCACCGCGAAGCCGCGAACGCGCTCGCCGTCCTGCTGCTCCAGAACGGCGACCCGGCCGGTGCCGAGCCCTGGTTCTCCAAGGCCGCCGAGGCGGGCAGCGTGGACGCCGCGTTCAACCTCGGCATCCTGTACGCGGGCCGTGACGACGACCGGGAGGCCTTCGTCTGGTACGAGCGGGCAGCGGCGGCGGGCCACACCGAGGCGGCCCTCCAGGTCGGCATAGCTCTGCTCAGGGACGGTGAGGAGCACACCGCGGAGCGTCATCTGCGCTGCGCGGCCGGTGGCGGCAGCACCGAGGCGGCCTTCCGGCTCGGCGCCCTCCTGGACGCCAGGATGCCGCCGCCCGGACCGCCCGTGCTCGGCGAGCCGGTGTCGGAGAAGAGCGAGTGCGAGGAGTGGTACGAGCGCGCCGCCGAGCAGGGACACCGCCGCGCCCAGGTACGGGTCGGCATGCTCGCCGCCTCGCGCAACGACGTCGAGGGGGCCGCGCGGTGGTACCGCGAGGCCGCCGAGGCGGGCAGCCGCAACGGCGCCTTCAACCTCGGCCTGCTGCTGGCCCGCGAGGGCAACGAGCGGGAGGCCGGTCTCTGGTGGGCCAGGGCGGCGAACGCCGGGCACGGCCGGGCCGCGCTGCGCCTGGCGCTGCTCGCCATCCGCCGCGGCGAGCTGGCCGAGGGGCAGAAGTGGTGCGCGCAGGCCGTCGAACTGGGCCCCGCCGAGGTCGCCGAGCGGGCCGCGCGGCTGTGCGAGGCGCTCCGGCAGGAACTGAGCGCGTAGGACCTGTCCGGTACGGGGCCCGCCGTCCGGTACGGGGCCCGCCGTCCGGTACGGGGCCCGCCGTCCGGTACGGGGCCCGCCGTCCGGTACGGGGCCCGCCGTCCGGTACGGGGGTGCCGCCCGGCAATGGATTTGCGCCGGGCGGCGCCCCCCACGTACAGTTACGAACACAACGGCGCGGGGTGGAGCAGCTCGGTAGCTCGCTGGGCTCATAACCCAGAGGTCGCAGGTTCAAATCCTGTCCCCGCTACTGAAGACGAAGGCCCGGACTCGAAAGAGTCCGGGCCTTCCGTCATTCGCCGGGCCTTCCGTCATTCAACGGGCTCAGGGCGTGTGGCCCACCGCCTCCGCGTACAGCGAGCGGTTCACCACCTTGTCCTCCGGCAGCACGGCACCGTTCGAGACCCCCGCCTCGCGGTAGGCCTTCTGCAGCCGGTCCGTCGTCCCCTTGCGGATCTCCCAGTCCATCCGCAGCGACGGGGTCGCGGTCAGGACCGACTCGTCGGTCTTCAGCAGCTTCGCGAGCGAGGCGGTGAACCCCTTGTCGGCCTTGTAGTCGCCTACGAAGTAGGTGTTCACGGTCCGGATGTACGCGCGCAGGAACGCGACGCCCGCATCCGGGTCCTTGGTCAGCAGGTTCGGGCCGAAGAGCACACCGCCGAGCGGCTCGCCGAGCGGCTGTCCGCCGAGGAACGCGTACTTCGCGTCCCCGTCCACCTTGCGCCACACCGGGTCGAGCAGCCAGGCCGAGTCCACCCCGCCGTTCTGCAGCGCGGTGAGGACGTCAGCCGAGCCCAGCTGCTGGAAGCTGATCGAGTTCAGGCCGCCGCCGTGCTGTTCGAGGGCCTTCTCCATCGCGTAGGTGACGACCGAGCCCTTGCCGATCATCGTGCCCATCTTCCGGCCCTTCATCGAGACCGAAGCGGGGGTCTCACCGTCCTTGAGCCGCGCCCAGAGGCCGCTCTTCGAGGCGGGGTCGGGGGAGAAGTTGCCGGCCACCCATTTGATGTCGAAGCCGCCGTTGATGCCGTTCATCACGGCCGCCTCGGGCGCCGCCCACTGGGCGTCGATGTCTCCCTTGGCCAGCAACGGGAGCGCGTCGGGTGTCGGCAGCACCTTCAGCTGGACGTCCAGCCCCTCCTTCTTGAACTCGCCCTTCTGCACGCCGACTTCGAGCGGGGCGACGTATTCGGCGGCCAGGGTGCCGGTGGCGAGGACCAGCTTGCGCTTCCTGGCGAGCGGCCGGGGCGCCGGGGCGCCCTTGTCGCACCGGGCCGGGGCGCGGTCCGGTACCAGGTCGGCCGGGTCGGTCCAGCCCTTCGCGCACCCCGCGACCGCCGTGATCGTGCGGGGTTTCGCGGCCGTGGCCGGGCCGGGGTCGTCGTGCTTGGCGCAGCCCGCGGAGACGAGCAGGGAACCGGCCACGAACAGGGTCGTGCCCAGGGTGCTGATACGCATGGAGCCTCCGTACGTACGGAAAAAGAGAGTCGGCCGGGTCCGGTGGCGGCCCGTGTCAGGACTGGCTGCGGCCCCGGTCGCGCGGGGCCCAGGGGGTGAGCAACCGCCCGGCGATCCGCACCAGTTCGGAGAAGAGGACCCCGAGGACGGCCACACAGACGATGCCGACGAACATCACGTCGTTCTGGAAGAGCGCACGGGAGTCGAAGATCAGGTGCCCCAGGCCGTTCGACGCGGCGATCTGTTCGGAGGCGACGATGACGAGGACGGCCACCCCCGCCGCGATCCGCGCGCCGACGAGCACCGCGGGGAGCGAGGCGGGCAGCAGGACGTGCCGGAACATCTGCCACGGCGAGGCGCCGAACACCTGCCCGGCGTCGCGGTGTCCGGCCGGGACGGCGAGGACCGCCGCCATCGTCGAGATCCAGACGAAGAAGAAGACGGTGGCCGCGACCAGGGCGATCTGCGGGCCCTCGCCCAGCCCGAACATATTGAGGAAGACCGGCAGCAGCGCGAGCTTCGGCACCACGTACAGCGCGTCGAGCAGGGGCTCAAGTGCCGCGCGTACCAGGGCGAGCGACCCCATCAGCAGGCCCAGGACATAGCCCGCGACCGTACCGATCGCGTACCCGCCGAGCACCCGCTTGAGCGTGGCCCACACATCGGGCCACAGCTCGCCCCGGGCCGCGCGGTCCCAGCCGTCGGAGAGGATCGTGGACGGCGCGGGGTAGACGCGGTCGTCGATCCAGGACTGCGTGGCGGCCAGCTGCCACAGCAGGACCAGGACGACCGGTACGGCGACGGCGAGCGTCAGTTCCAGGGTGCGCCGCCTGCGGTGGGTGCGTACGGGGTGGAGTTCCTGCGGGCCCGGCCTCCTGACCAGTACGCCCTCCTCGGGCACCTTGACCGCCGTACTCATGCCGGAACCGCCTCTCTGCTGACCTCGCCGCGCAGAAGCTCCCACAACTCGGCCTTCAGCGCGCTGAATTCGGGCGTCGAGCGCAGGTCGCCGGTGCGTGGCCGGGGGAACGGCGGACGGCGTTCGGCGATGATCCGGCCGGGTCGCGCCGACATCACCAGGACGCGGTCGCCCAGCACGATCGCCTCTTCGAGGCTGTGGGTGATGAAGAGGGTGGTGGTGCGGGTGGTCTGGGTGAGGTCGAGCAGTTCGTCCTGGAGGATGGTGCGCAGCTGGGCGTCGAGCGCCGCGAACGGCTCGTCCATCAGCAGGATCTCGGGCTCCACGGCAAGAGCGCGGGCGATGGCGACACGTTGGCGCATACCGCCGGAGAGGGCCTCCGGGTAGGCGTCGGCGAAGTCGGCGAGACCCATCCGGGCCAGCCAGTCGCGGGCGCGGCGGTCCGCCTCCTTGCGCGGTACGCGCTGGATGTCGAGGCCGAACCGGACGTTGGCCAGGACGTCCTTCCAGTCGTAGATGCCGTAGTCCTGGAAGATCATCGCGGCCGGGCGGGTGGATGCGGTGCGGATGGACAGTTCGCCCGTGCTGGGGCGCAGCAGACCTGCGGCGATCCGCAGCAGGGTCGACTTTCCGCAGCCCGACGGGCCGACGATGCAGGTGAACTCGCCGGGGGCGATGTCCAGATCGACCGGGCCGAGGGCGTTCAGGGCGGTTCGGCCGCGGCCGAACGTACGGGTGACGGATGCGGCGTGGAGTTTGGGGGCGGAGGTGTGCGGCGGTGGGGGCGGGTGCGGGTCTCCCACGGGGTCTCCTTGCGGAGGATGGTGGACGGGTGATCGCCGCAGAGGATATGACGGACCGTCAGATTCTGGAAGAGGCGTGACGGGGGCGGGGGTGGCGGCCCTGGTCGTTGGCGGCCGGTGCCGCAGCCGCCGCCCGGTATCGACCGCCGGTACGGGACAGCGAGAAGCCCCCGGTCGCCGCACGGACCCGGGATCGGGGTGCGGCGGCCCGGGGGCCGGAGGCGTGGGGTGGATCAGGCGGTGGCGCAGGCCGGGCAGATGCCCCGGTACGTCACTTCCACGTCGGAGATCGTGAAGCCGAAGCGCTCGGTGTCCGGGAGGTCCGACAGCGGGTTGCCCGCCGGGTGGACGTCGCGGATCGAACCGCACTGCGCGCAGACCAGGTGCTGGTGGGGGCGGTGCGCGTTCGGGTCGTACCGCTTGGCGCGGCGGTCCGTCGAGACCTCGATCACTTCACCCAGGACGACCATCTCGCCCAGGGTGTTGTACACCGTCGCCCGGGAAATCTCCGGCAGCTTCGCCACGGCGCGCGCGTGCACCTCGTCGGCGGTCAGATGAACGTGGTCCCCGTCGAGGACCTCGGCCACGACGCGACGCTGGGCGGTCATCCGCCAGCCGCGGTCGCGCAGGCGTTCCAACAGGTCACTCATGAGATCCAGCCTAACAGGGTAGGGGTCAAGTCCCGAACGGATGTGAATTTGGACGATTGCTTGACTTAGACAAAGTCCATCGTAGGATCGGGAACGGCAAAGGCCAAGGGACAGGACCGCAGTAATGACGCAGGAGGCGCTCGTGACGCAAGGACCACTCACCACGGAGACCGGTGCTCCGGTGGCGGACAACCAGAACAGCGAGACCGCGGGCGCCGGCGGTCCGGTTCTGGTGCAGGACCAGTACCTGCTGGAGAAGCTCGCCCACTTCAACCGGGAGCGCATCCCGGAGCGCATCGTGCACGCCCGCGGCGCCGGGGCGTACGGCACCTTCACGCTGACCCGCGACGTCTCGCAGTGGACCCGCGCGAAGTTCCTCTCCGAGGTCGGCAAGGAGACCGAGACCTTCCTGCGCTTCTCCACCGTCGCGGGCAACCTCGGCTCGGCGGACGCGGTGCGTGACCCCCGCGGGTTCGCGCTGAAGTTCTACACGGAGGAGGGGAACTACGACCTCGTCGGGAACAACACGCCCGTCTTCTTCATCAAGGACGCCATCAAGTTCCCCGACTTCATCCACACCCAGAAGCGCGATCCGTACACCGGCTCGCAGGAAGCCGACAACGTGTGGGACTTCTGGGGCCTCAGCCCCGAGTCGACCCACCAGGTGACCTGGCTCTTCGGCGACCGCGGCATCCCGGCGACGCTCCGCCACATGAACGGCTACGGCTCGCACACGTTCCAGTGGAACAACGCGGACGGCGAGGTCTTCTGGGTCAAGTACCACTTCAAGACCGACCAGGGGATCAAGAACCTGACCTCGGCCGAGGCGGCCAAGCTCGCCGGTGAGGACCCGGACAGCCACCAGCGCGACCTGCGTGAGTCGATCGAGCGCGGTGACTTCCCGTCCTGGACCGTGCAGGTCCAGATCATGCCCGCGGCCGACGCGGCGACGTACCGCTTCAACCCGTTCGACCTGACCAAGGTCTGGCCGCACGCGGACTACCCGCCGATCGAGATCGGCAAGCTGGAGCTCAACCGCAACCCGGAGAACATCTTCGCCGAGGTCGAGCAGTCCGCCTTCTCGCCGGCCAGCTTCGTACCGGGCATCGGTCCCTCGCCGGACAAGATGCTCCAGGGCCGTCTCTTCGCGTACGGCGACGCCCACCGCTACCGCGTCGGCATCAACGGCGACCACCTGCCGGTGAACCGTCCGCACGCCGTCGAGGCGAACACCAACTACCGGGACGGCGGGCTGTACGACGGCCGTCACAAGGGTGCCAAGAACTACGAGCCGAACAGCTTCGGCGGACCCTTCCAGACCGAGCAGCCGCTCTGGCGCTCGGCGCAGGTGAGCGGCGAAACGGGCAACCACGCCGCCCCGAGCCACGCCGAGGACAGCGACTTCGTCCAGGCGGGCAACCTGTACCGCCAGATGTCGGAGGACGAGAAGGGGCGGCTCGTCGAGAACCTCGCCGGGTTCATCGCGCAGGTCTCGCGCGACGACATCGCCGAGCGTGCGGTGAACAACTTCCGCCAGGCCGACGGCGACTTCGGCAAGCGGCTGGAGGCCGCGGTCCAGGCACTGCGCGCCTGACCGTCGCGGTCCAGGCAGTGCGCGCCGCCTGATCCGACTGCCCATGCCTGCGCGCCGAGGGCTCCGTACACAGCTGTACTGCTGCGTACGGGGCCCTCGGCCGTACGTCAGACCAGCGCAGCCGCTTCGCTCCGGCCCGGGGCCCAGCAGCGGATGATGTCGCGCACCGACACCACCCCGACCGGGCCCACGTCGTCGAGCACGATCAGATGCCGGAAGCCGCCGTTCGACATCGCCCGCGCCGCTTCCTCCAGGGTCCAGGTGGGTGCGGCGAAGACCACGTCGGTGGTGGTGTGGGCGCCCGCGGTCTCCCGGTCGGGGTCCAGGCCTCTGCCGACGGCGTCGAGGATGTCGCGCTCGGTGAGAATGCCGAGCCCGCAGGTGTCGGGGTCGAAGACCACGGCCGCGCCGACGCGGCGCGCGGACATCAGTCCTGCGGACTGGCGGAGTGTGTGGGCGGGGCCGATCGTGAGCACGACCGTGCTCATGGCGTCTCGGACGAACATGGAGGGTGCCACCTCCTCGGTGAATCCAGCTTGCACGGGAATTCACAAGTTCACAAGTGGGGGAGCTCTCAGAGTGGCATCAGCTCAGGAGCGCGGCAAGGGGGTGGAGGGGGCGAGTCCGGGAGGCGCGCGTAGATGTGACAGACGCCCCCCGTGCCCCGACAGCCCGGTCAGTAGCGCTGGTTGAGGTATCCCAGCATGTCCTGGTGCAGCAGTCCGTTGGACGCCGCGGCGTTGCCGCCCTCCACCCCGCGCACCCCGTCCAGACTGGTGAACTCGCCGCCCGCCTCCTGGACGATGATGGCGTTCGCCGCCATGTCCCAGAGGGACAGCTCGGGTTCGGCGCAGATGTCCACCGACCCCTCGGCGACCATCATGTACGGCCAGAAGTCGCCGTACCCACGGGTACGCCAGCAGTCGCGGGTCAGGTCGAGGAACCCGTCGAGCCGTCCCTGCGCCTCCCAGCCGGCCAACGAGGCATAGGCGAAGGAGGAGTCCGCGATCTTGGAGACCTTGGAGACATGCAGCCGGGTGGCCGAGGTGAGGCTCCGACCGCTGTACGCGCCCGCGCCCTTCGCCGCCCACCAGCGGCGGCCCAGCGCGGGTGCGGAGACCACGCCGACCACCGGTTCGTGACCGTCCTCGCCCGCCACCGTCAGCGAGATGAGGGTCGCCCAGACCGGGACACCGCGGACGTAGTTCTTGGTCCCGTCGATCGGGTCGACGACCCAGCGCCGGGGGCCGGTGCCCGAGAGGCCGTACTCCTCGCCGAGGATCGCGTCGCGCGGCCTGGCCCGCTGGAGCTGTCCGCGGATCAGCTCCTCGGCGCCCTTGTCGGCCTCGCTGACCGGCGTCATGTCCGGCTTCGTCTCGACCTTCAGGTCGAGGGCCTTGAAACGGGCCATCGTCGCCGCGTCGGCAGCATCCGCCAGGACGTGGGCAAGGCGCAGATCATCGTGGTAGTCGGGCATGGTCGTCACAGTATCGACCGGGCTCCGATCGGGCCACAGGGGCTTGCCCGCGCGGGGTATTGACAGTGCCACGGCGTCCGTCAACTCTGAGCGCAGAGCCCTTCCGCCCAGGAGGCAAAGATGCCTGCAGCGCGCGAATCCCTGCTCGACTCCGCCCTCTCCGCGGTGTCCACCGCCGACGGCCGCCCCTGGTCCGCCGTGCGCATGACCGACGTGGCGTCCGCCGCCGGGGTCTCCCGGCAGACGCTCTACAACGAGTTCGGCTCCAAGGAAGGCCTCGCCCGCGCCCTCGTCCGGCGTGAGGCGGACCGGTACCTCCAGGGCGTCGACCGGGTGCTCGCCGCGCCGGGAGCGTCCGTCGGCGGTGAACCGCTGGTCCTGGTCGCCGAGTGGACGGTGTCGGCGGCCCGTTCCCGTCCGCTGGTACGGGCGTTGCTGACGGGCTGCTGGACCGGCCGTCTGCCCGCCCCGGACCCGGCACCCGGCCGGTCCCGCCTCCCGGCCCAGCGCCGCGCCGACGCGGGACCGCCCGCCCCCGGCGAGCTGATCGCCGCGGTCCTGCACCGGGCGGCTCTCGCGTTGTCACGGGGGCGGGCAGACGAAGGGGAGGAGGCCGTGGACCTCAGGTACCGCTGCGAGGTGGCGGTACGTCTCGCGCTCTCCCACGTCGTCGCACCGGGCGACCGGAAGGTCGGTCACCTGGTGCGCGAGGCGGTGGGACGGGCCGGGTGAGGACTGCCTACTTGAGTTACTTGAGCCAGCCGACCTTGGCGTAGTCGGTGTCGGCCAGGCCGGAGGCGCCGAAGTTGGCGAGGCCCTTGCGGACCGCGTCGATCTGCGGACGCTGGTAGAGCTCGATGGAGTGGCCGAGCTTCCAGATCTCCACGTCGGCCTCGTTGTAGAGCTTGATCGCCTCGGCGTGGTCGGTGGTGCCCGCCGCTTTGTTCAGCAGCTCGTCGATCTTCGGGGAGCCGACCGAACCGAAGTTCTGGAAGAGGTTCTTGCCCTCCGGCTGGATGAAGACCGGCGTCAGCATCGTCTGGTAGACGGCGTCGACATTGCGGAAGCTGGTGATGTCGAAGTTGCCGGTGTTGACGAACTTGTTGAAGTAGTCGTTCGCCGGGACCTTCTGGAGGTCGACCTTGATACCCACCGCGCCGAGCATCTGCTGCACCAGCTCGGCCTGGTCGGTCTGCGACGCGGTGCCGCCCGCGCTCAGGGTGTAACCGAGCGTGAGCTTCTTGCCGTCCTTGGTGCGCGGCTTGCCCTCGCCCGCGTCCTTCCAGCCGGCCTCGTCCAGCAGCTTCTTGGCCCGCTCCGGGTCGTACTTGCCGTACTCCCCGGCGGTGTCCTGGTACCCCTCCTGGTTCGGCATGAAGAAGTGGTTGTCCAGCGGCTTCAGATCGAAGGAGAGGTCCTTGCTGAAGCTCTCGTTGACACCGTCGCGGTTGATGGCCGCCTGCACGGCGTTGCGCACCTTCACATCCTTCAGCGGGCCGTGGCCGCCGTTGAGCGTGATGTGCACCTCGTCCCAGCGCGCCCCGCGCCTGATGTCCGTGTCGGGCGCCTTGACCAGCCGCTTGTAGTCCTCGGGCTGGAGTGCGGGGGCCTCGTCGATCTCCTTGTTCAGGTAGGCCTCGGTGAACGCGGAGCTGTCGAGGACGCGGTAGACGACCGAGTCGAGCTTCGGCTTGTCCCCCCACCACTTCGGGTCCGGGACGATGGTGACGGTCTGCCCGGTCTTGTCGTACGTACCGACCTTGAAGGAGTTGCCGGTCACCAGGGCCTTCTCGGACCAGCCCTTGTTGAACTTCGCGGGGGTGTCGATGTACGCCGCCGGGTACAGCGGGTCGAAGAGCCGCTGCCAGTCCGCGTACGGCGAGGAGAAGGTGACCTTCACGCCGTGCGCGTCGGCGCCCTGCTCCACCTTGGATATCTGGCTGTACCCGGAGGTGTCGGCCGCCTCGTACGCGCTGTCGGTGCCGTTCAGCGCCTTCCACTGGGCCTGGAAGTCCTTCCAGCTCAGCGGCTTCCCGTCGGACCACTTGGCCTTCGGGTTCAGCTCGTAGGTCACCACCTGCGGGCTGGTCGAGGTGACCTTCGCCGAGACCAGGAAGTTCGGGTTGGCGTGGATGGTGCCCTTGGCGTCGGCGTCGAACAGGTCGGGCAGGACCGCCTTGATGATGTCCTGGGCGTCGCCCTGCTGGCCGTCCACCTGGTTGATGTTGTACTGCGTGATCCACTGGTCGATGGCGAACCGCAGCGACCCGCCCTGCTTGAGGTCGCTCACCGGGTGCGCGTTGATGCTCTGCCCGTCCACCTGCGGAGCGGCCTGTTTCTTCGCTGCTTTGCCGTCTCCGTCGGAGGAACTGCAGCCCGCCACCGCCAGGGTGGCCGACAGTGCTGCGGCGATGGCGACAACGGTGGTTCTGCGCATCGGGTTTCTTCCTCCGGTTCAAGGCGGCCTGATCGAGGCCACAGGCTCACGAGACCGTAAGTCCATCTCCTTGCACAACGGGAGGGCTCCGGTGATCCTGTAATCCATTCTTTGCATGCACGCAACACATAGTGGTCAAACTGGATCTATGAGACGACTCAAACCATCAACGAAGCGATAAAAGATGTCGCGGCTTTGATCTCAAGTGATCCCAAGTGATCTCAAGCGGAGGAACCAACACCCGTGGCCGCCTTCCTGGCCAAGCGACTCGGCTACTACGCCGTCCTGTTGCTTGTCGCCATCTGCCTGTCCTACCTGCTGGCCTCGCTCGCGCTCGATCCGCGTGCGTACTACGCGGGCAGGCAACCGCCCCTCTCGCCCAGCGCCGTCGACCACCACCTCACCGCGCTCGGTGTCAACGACCACCAGTCGCTCGTCGGCCGCTTCGCCCGATGGGCCGGGCACGCCGTGCGCGGCGATCTCGGGCAGACCATCGACGGGACCTCCGTGGGCGCGGAGTTCGGCCGCCGGATCGGGGTCAGTCTGCGGCTGCTGCTCCTGGGGACCGTCCTCGGCACGGTCGTCGGCGTTCTCGCCGGTGCCTGGACCGCCGTGCGCCAGTACCGGTTCTCCGACCGGGTAACGACGCTGATCTCCTTCGTGCTGCTGTCCACACCGGTGTTCCTGCTCGCCGTGCTGCTCAAGATCGGCGCGATCTGGTTCAACCAGAAGACCGGCACCGACGTCATCAAGTTCACCGGTGAGCGGAGCCCCGGGGTCGACTCCGGATTCCTGGCCGTGCTGAAGGATCGCTCGGTGCACCTGTTGCTGCCGACCATCTCCATCGCGCTGGGCACCATCGCCAGTTACAGCCGCTACCAGCGCTCCACCATGCTCGACGTGCTCGGCTCGGACTACCTGCGCACCGCGCAGGCCAAGGGACTCACCCGGCGCACCGCGCTCCTCAAACACGGGCTGCGGACCGCGCTCATCCCCATGTCGACGTACTTCAGTTACGGATTCCTGGCCCTCTTCACCGGCGCCACCTTCACCGAGACGATCTTCGGCTGGCACGGCATGGGCGAGTGGTTCGTCTCCTCCATCGGCAAGAACGACGTCAACTCCGTCGTCGCCGTCAATGTGTTCGCCGCCGTGATGGTCCTGCTGTCCGGCTTCCTCGCGGATGTCCTGCACGCCGCGCTCGACCCGCGTATCCGGAACGCCTGAGGAGTACGGACACCATGACTGCCGTCGTAGAGACCGCCGCCGCCGACGCGGCCGGCCAGGGTGCGGAACCGATACGCCCCGCAGGACGCGCCGGGGTGGTGATGCGCCGCTTCGTACGCAATCCGGGCGCGCTCACCGGAGCCGTCGTCCTGCTCCTGCTCTTCCTGCTCGCGTTCGCGGGCCCGCTGATCAGCCGCTGGGACTACAGCCACATCGACTACACCGCACTGCGGGACGCGCCGAGCGCCCGGCACTGGTGGGGCACCAACCGCATCGGGCAGGACGTCTTCGCCCAGACCATCCGCGGACTCCAGAAGTCCCTGCTGATCGGCCTGCTGGTCGCGTTGTTCTCCACCGTGCTCGCCTCCCTGGTCGGCGCCTGCGCCGGGTACTTCGGCGGGTGGACCGACCGGGTGCTGATGTTCTTCGTCGATCTCCTGCTCGTCTTCCCGTCCTTCCTGATCATCGCGATCATCTCGCCACGGCTCCGGGACGGCGGCTGGTTCGCGTTCGTCGGCCTGCTCGCCGTCTTCGGCTGGATGATCACCGCCCGGGTGGTCAGATCGATGACCCTGTCGCTGAAGGAGCGCGAATTCGTGCGTGCCGCCCAGTACATGGGGGTCGGCCCGTTCCGGATCATCTGGCGCCATGTGGTGCCCAACATCGCCTCCTTCCTGATCATCGACGCGACGATCGCGGTGGGCGGGGCGGTGATGAGCGAGACCGCGCTGTCGTACTTCGGGTTCGGCGTCCAGTCGCCCGACGTCTCGCTCGGCACGCTCATCGCCTCGACGACCGGGGCGGCCGTGACCTATCCGTGGATGTTCTTCTTCGCCGCGGGGCTCCTGATCGTCTTCGTACTCGCAGTGAATCTTGTGGGCGACGGGCTGCGCGACGCGCTGGACCCGACCTCGCGCCGCAGCCGTAGCCGTAAGCGCAAGGGAGCAGGGCGATGACCTCGGTACTCGAAGTGAGCGGCCTGGAGGTCGACTTCGACGGGACCCCCGCGGTCCGTGGCGTGGACTTCGCGCTCCAGCGGGGTGAAGTGCTCGGACTGGTGGGCGAGTCGGGCTCCGGCAAGTCCGCGACCGCGCTCGCCGTGCTCGGGCTGCTGCCGGGGAACGCGGTCGTCCGCGGGTCGGTGAGGCTCGACGGCACCGAACTCGTCGGTGCCTCCGACCGGGCCCTGTCCAAGGTGCGCGGCAGCCGGATCAGCATGGTCTTCCAGGACCCGCTCTCCGCCTTCACCCCCGTCTACCGGATCGGTGACCAGATCGCCGAGGCGGTCCGCGCCCACCAGGACATCCCGCGCGAGCGGGCCAGGGCGCGCGCGGTGGAACTGCTGGACCTGGTCGGGATTCCCGAGCCGCACGTCCGGGCGGGGTCGTACCCGCACGAGTTCTCCGGCGGCATGCGCCAGCGCGCCATGATCGCCATGGCCATGGCCAACGACCCGGACGTGATCCTGGCCGACGAGCCGACCACCGCGCTGGACGTCACCATCCAGGCGCAGGTACTGGACGTGCTGCGCACCGCGCAGCGGGAGACCGGCGCCGCGCTGGTGCTGGTCAGCCACGACCTCGGCGTGATCGCCGGAGCGGCGGACCGGGTGGCCGTGATGTACGCGGGCCGGATCGTGGAGACCGCGTCCGCCGAGGACCTCTTCGCCCGGCCCCGGATGCCGTACACGCTCGGGCTGATCGGCGCGGTGCCGAGGCTCGACGTCGCCGGTGAGGTGCTGGTGCCGATCCCCGGGTCGCCGCCCGGTGCGGGCAGCCTCGCGCCCGGCTGCCCGTTCGCGCCCCGGTGCCCGCTGGCCGAGGACGCCTGCCGGGGGGAGGAGCCGGAGCTGCGGGCCGTGGACGGTGAGCACCTGGCCGCCTGTGTACGCGCCGACGAGATCGTCGCGCAGGGGCTCGGGCCGCTCGACGTGTTCCCGGTGCCGACGATCCCGGCGGCCCGCGGTGCGCGGGTGCCCGAGGTCCCCGAGGCCCCCGAGGTCCCCGAGGTCCCGGGCGGTGAGCAGCCGTCCGATGGTGAGCAGGCGTCCGATGGTGAGCAGCCGTCCGATGGTGAGCAGCCGTCCGACGGTGAGCAGGCGTCCGGCAGCCGGCAGACGTCCGGCGCGGCGGCGGCCTCCGAACAGCCGCCCGCCGAGACCGTGTTGGACGTGCGCGGACTCGTCAAGACCTTCCCCGTGCTGAAGGGCACCGCCTTCAAGCGCCGGGTGGGGTCCGTGCACGCCGTCGACGGCGTCGACCTGCGGATCAGGCGGGGCGAGACCCTCGCCCTGGTCGGCGAGTCGGGGTCCGGGAAGTCCACCACCCTCTTCGAACTGCTCAATCTGGTCCGGCCCGAGGGCGGTGAGATCGAACTCTTCGGGCAGTCGCTGGACGGGCTCGGCAAGGCGGCCAGGCGGGCGCTGCGCGGGCAGGTGCAGATCGTCTTCCAGGACCCGATGGCCAGCCTCGACCCCCGGATGACGGTCGGCGACATCATCGCCGAACCGCTGCACGCGCAGGGGGTGGACCGCCGGACGGCGGGCGGCCGGATACCGGGGCTGCTGGAACAGGTCGGCCTGGACCCGGCGCACGCCACCCGCTTCCCGCACGAGTTCTCCGGCGGCCAGCGCCAGCGCATCGGCATCGCCCGCGCCCTGTCGGTCGGACCGCAGCTGCTGGTGCTCGACGAACCGGTCTCCGCGCTGGACGTCTCCGTCCAGGCCGGCGTCCTCAACCTGCTGCAACGGCTCAAGGCGGAACTGGGCCTGGCGTACCTCTTCGTCTCGCACGACCTGTCGGTGGTCCGCCACATCGCGGACCGGGTGAGCGTCGTCTACCTCGGGCGCACCGTAGAGGCAGGGGCGGTCGACGAGGTCTTCGAGCGGCCACGGCATCCGTACACCCAGGCCCTGTTGTCCGCCGTCCCGCTGCCCGATCCGGTACGCGAGCGGGAGCGGCAGCGCACCCGGATCCTGCTGCCGGGCGACCCGCCCAGCCCCACCCGCCGGTACGAGGGCTGCCGCTTCCGGGGGCGCTGCCCGGTGTACGCGGACCTCGGCGCCGAGGAACAGGCGCGCTGCGCGAGCGAGGTGCCGGTGGATCAGGAACACGGCGACGACCACGTGGCGGCCTGTCACTTCCCGCGGGTGCGTGAGGTGGTCTGAGGTCACCCGACGGCCTCCGAGGCAGGGGGCGCCCTGCCGTCAGTGCGACGACCCCGAGATCTGCAGGCCGATCACACCCACGATCACCAGGGAGATCGAGACGAGCTTGAGGGTGGAGACGACGTCCCCGAGGAAGACCATCCCGTAGATGGCGGTGCCCGCCGCGCCGATGCCGGTCCAGACGGCGTAGGCGGGCCCGACGTCCAACTTCCGCAGGGAGAGCGTCAGCAGGCCGAAGCTGCCGAGGGCGAACGCGGCGAAGGCGATCGTGGGCCAGAGCCTGGTGAAACCGTGCGAGAGCTTGAGACACACGGCGAAGCCGGTCTCCAGGACACCCGCGACCACGACCAGCAGCCACGCCATTCAGTGCCTCCACATCGGTGACTGCTCCGTCATCACTCGGAGCGATTATGCATGGAGTCCCGTCGGCCGGGGGCCGACGGGGACGGTCAGTCGCCCTCGCGCCGCTCCCGCGTCGCCAGCAGCCTGCGCAGCGAGTCCAGCCGGGCCGGATCGGCGTGCCCGTCGGCCACCCAGGCGTCCAGCGCGCACTCCGGCTCGTCGTGGCTGCAGCCGCGCGGGCACTCCTCGGTGCCCGGTACGAGATCCGGGAAGGCCAGGATCACGCGCGACGGATCCACATGGTGCAGCCCGAACGACCGCACGCCCGGGGTGTCGACCACCCAGCCGCGTTCGTCGGGAAGGGGCAGCGCCAGGGCCGAGGTCGTGGTGTGCCTGCCCCGGCCGGTGACCGCGTTGACATGGCCGGTGCTGCGCCGCCTGTCCTCCGGTACCAGCGCGTTGACCAGGGTCGTCTTGCCGACGCCCGAGTGGCCGACGAACGCGGTGACCTTGTCGTTCAGGAAGTCCCTGACCCGGTCCGCCGCCTCACCCTTCGCCAGCTCCTCGCGGCTGGTGACGACGTACGGGATGTCGAGCGCTCCGTACGAGGCGAGCAGTTCGTCCGGCGAGGCCAGGTCGGACTTGGTGAGGACGAGCAGCGGGGACAGCCCGCCGTCGTACGCGGCCACCAGACAGCGGTCGATCATGCGCGGGCGCGGTTCGGGGTCGGCCAGGGCGGTGACGATCGCCAGCTGGTCGGCGTTGGCGACGACCACCCGCTCGAACGGGTCGTCGTCGTCGGCCGTACGGCGCAGCACCGATGTCCGCGGCTGGATGCGCACGATGCGGGCCAGGGTGTCCTTGGCGCCGGAGAGATCCCCGACGATCATGACCTGGTCGCCCACCACGGCGGCCTTGCGGCCCAGCTCGCGCGCCTTCATCGCGGTGACGGCGCGGCCCTCGACGAGACAGGTGAGCCGACCCCGGTCGACCGTGAGGACCATGCCCTCGGCGGCTTCCTCGTGCTTGGGGCGGATGTTCGTACGGGGGCGGTTGCCCTTGGGGTTGGGGCGGACGCGGATGTCGTCCTCGTCGGGGTTCTTGCCATATCGGCGCATCGCGTCAGGCCTTGAGCATTTCGGTCCACATCTCAGTGAAGTCGGGAAGTGTTTTGGCGGTCGTGGCCACATTCTCGATCTGTACGCCGTCGACGGCGAGGCCGATGATCGATCCTGCCGTGGCCATGCGGTGGTCGTCGTACGTGTGGAAGACCCCGCCGTGCAGCGGTCGCGGGCGGATCCGCAGGCCGTCGGCGGTCTCGCTGACATCGCCGCCGAGGGCGTTGATCTCCTCGGTGAGCGCGGCCAGCCGGTCGGTCTCGTGCAGTCGCAGGTGTGCCACACCGCGCAGCGTGGAGGGCGAGTCCGCGAGGGCGGCAACGGCCGCGATGCCCGGGGTAAGTTCGCCGACCTCGCTCAGGTCCACGTCGATGCCGTGGATACGGCCGGAGCCGGTGAACACCAGCCCCTGCTCGGTCAGGGTGCAGCCGCCGCCCATCTCGGTGAAGATCTCGCGCAGCGCGTCGCCCGGCTGGGTGGTGTGCTCCGGCCAGTCGGGGACGACCACCCGGCCGCCGGTCACCAGCGCGGCAGCCAGGAAGGGCTGGGCGTTGGAGAGGTCGGGCTCGATGGTCAGGTCACGGCCGAGCAGGGCGCTGGGGGAGACCCGCCAGACGTTCGGCTCCCCGCCGGTCTCCGGCTCGTCCACCTGCGCGCCGACCCGGCGCAGCATGTCCACGGTCATCCGGATGTGCGGCAGGGACGGCAGGGTGGCGCCGGTGTGCCGTACCTCGATGCCCTGGTTGAAACGCGGCGCCGAGAGCAGCAGTGCCGAGATGAACTGGGACGAGGAGGACGCGTCGATCTCGACCGCACCCCCGTCGAGGGCCCCGACGCCGTGCACCGTGAGCGGCAGCGCGCCGCGCCCCTCGTCGTCGATACGGGTACCGAGCGCGCGCAGCGCGTCGATGACGCCGTGCAGCGGACGCTCGTGCGAACGGGGATCGCCGTCGAACCGGACCGGACCGTCGGCGAGCGCGGCGACCGGCGGCAGGAAGCGCATGACCGTACCGGCGTTGCCGACGTCGAGAGTGGCCGGGCCGTGCAGTCCGGCCGGGATCACCCGCCAGGCCTCGCCGGTGCCGTCGGGGGTGCCCGCGGCGGAGGAGCTGGAGGAGACGGTCTCCTCGATACGGACGCCGAGCGCCCGCAGCGCGTCGGCCATCAGCAGGGTGTCCCGGGAACGCAGCGGGCGGCGCAGCCAGCCGGGCTCCGCGGCGAGGGCGGCCAGGACGAGACCGCGATTGGTGACCGACTTCGATCCGGGCACGGTGACCGTCGCGTCGACAGGTCCCGACGCGTGCGGGGCGGGCCAGTGGGCGGTGTGCACGGAGCTCTCGGTCATGACGCTCACTTTACGACCTGGTGCGCGGGGGACCGCCCGGACCAGGACCGGCGAAGCTACCGGCCGAGCAGCCAGCGCCCGCCGCCGGTGAGCGAGCAGAGCGAGACGACATGGAAGAACAGCAGCCACACGGTGGGCGGGACATGGGTCAGCCGGCCGAGCTGGTCGGCGTCCGAATCCCCCGCGTGGCCGCGTGGCCGCTTGCGCTGGAGCTCGAAGGCCGGGCGCACGCCGCCGATCAGCAGGAACCAGACCGCGGTGTACGCGAAGGCCGCCTGGACCTCCGCACTGGTCAGCCAGGAGATCAGGACGAACGCGGCGCCCGTGACGACCACGGTGAGCACCCCGTACGCGTTGCGGATCATCACCAGCATGGCCAGGAGCAGGACACACGCCACCCACAGGAACAGCGTGATGTGCCCGGCCGAGAGCAGCCAGGCGCCCCCGAGGCCCAGCAGCGGCGGCGCGGTGTAGCCCGCGGCGGCGGTGAGGACCATCCCCGGGCCGGAGGGCTTGCCGCGGCTGACGGTCAGGCCGCTGGTGTCCGAGTGCAGCTGGATGCCGTCGAGGCGGCGCCCGGTGAGCAGGGCGATCAGCCCGTGGCCGCCCTCGTGGGCGATGGTGACCGCGTTGCGGGTGAGCCGCCATATGCGGTGCGGGACGACCGCGAGCAGCGCGACTGCGCCGGTGACGATCACCAGCCACTGGTCGGGGTCTGCCTGGGTGCCGAAGATGCGGTCCATGGGGGCGAGGGCTCCTCGGGGAGATGACGGTCATGGCAGTCTGGCGGGCATGTGCGGACGGTTTGCAGCGAGTCGTGGCCCCGAGGATCTCGCAGGGCTCTTCGGCGCGGAGAAGTGGGACCCCGTGGAGACGGTGACCGAGCCGGTGGTCCCGGACTGGAACGTGGCACCGACCAAGACGGTCCAGGTCGTTCTGGAGCGCCCACTGAAAGACGCCGGGACCAGGCGTCCGGTTCGCCAGCTGCGCAATCTCACCTGGGGGCTCGTGCCGTCGTGGGCGAAGTCACCCGAGGGCGCCGCCCGGATGATCAACGCGCGCGCGGAGACGGTCCACGAGAAGCCGTCGTTCCGCCGGGCCTTCGCCGCACGGCGCTGCATCGTCCCCGCCGACGGCTATTACGAGTGGGTGACCGCGGCCGGCGAGCGGCAGCTGGAGGTCGAGGGCAGGAAGAAGCGGCCCCGCAAGCAGCCCTACTTCGTGACGCCCGCCGACGGTTCGGTCATGGCGTTCGCCGGACTGTACGAGTTCTGGCGGGACCCGTCACTGCCCGGCGACCACCCCAAGGCGTGGTGGGCGACCTGCACCATCGTCACGACCGAGGCCGAGACCACCCCGCTCGCGGGCCACGAGCACGGAGCGGCCGGGCCGGGGTCGCTGGCCGAGATCCATCCCCGGATGCCGCTGATGCTCACCGCGGACCGCTGGGACGACTGGCTGGATCCCGCGCGTACGGAGCCGGGCGAGCTGACCGGCCTGCTGACGCCGCCGCCCGCCGGGCTGGTCCGGGCGTACCCGGTGTCGACCGCGGTCAGCAATGTTCGTAACAACGGGCCGGAGCTGCTGACCGCCCTTGAGGCCCCCGAGGAGGGCACACTCTTCTGATGTGACTCAGAGCATGATCGTGGAGAGTGTCGACACCCCGGCGGGCGAGGCCCGCATCACCTGGCATCCCGCCGCCCGCCCGCACCTCGTCATCGCGCTGGGCCACGGCGCGGGCGGTGGCATCGACGCCCGTGACCTGCAGGCCCTGGCCGTCGCGCTGCCGCAGATCGGGGTGGGCGTCGCGCTGGTCGAGCAGCCCTGGCGGGTCGCGGGGAAGAAGGTCGCCCCCGCGCCGAAGACCCTGGACGCCGGGTGGCGCGCGGTCTGGCCGGCGCTGCGCAAGCCCGGCCTGCCCGTCGTCGCGGGCGGGCGCAGTGCCGGGGCGCGGGTGGCCTGCCGGACGGCGGGGGAGCTGGGCGCCCGGGGCGTACTCGCGCTGAGCTTTCCGCTCCACCCCCCGGGCAAACCGGAGAAGTCCCGGAAGAAGGAACTGATCGGGGCCGGGGTCAGCACTCTCGTCGTCCAGGGCGGCAAGGACCCCTTCGGGAAGCCCGCCGAGTTCCCCGCGCCGGGTGAGTTCCCCCGGGGGAATCTCGAACTGGTGGAGGTCCCGGACGCCGACCACGGCTTCGCCGTCGCCAAACGCGCGGAAACCGGTCAGGAACAGGCACTGAAGGTCATCACCGACTCCGTGGCCGGGTGGGCGGTACGCCTCGGGGAATGCTGAGCCGCAGGCCACTGTTGTGCGGGACGTCGGTACACAGAAACTTGTACGTGGAGAGGGAGTCCGTCGCATGGGTTCGACCATCTGCCCGCGCCGCCCGCAAACGTCTGACCTGGAGTGGACGGTGCTTTCAGCGGCCAGGACCCCGTCTTCCCGGGCGGCGGACGGACCGGATCGTCGTCTATCCTCCGATTCGAGTGGGTCCGCATTCGGATCCGCCACGGCGTTGGAGGAGGTGGGTCCGGTCACTGGGACCGACACAGGGACCGAAGACGGCCACGCGGAAGAGACGGCTGCCGAGCGCAACGCGCGCTTCGAGCGGGACGCCCTCGGCTACCTCGACCAGATGTACTCGGCCGCGCTGCGCATGACGCGCAATCCGGCCGATGCCGAGGACCTGGTGCAGGAGACGTACGCGAAGGCGTACGGCTCGTTCCACCAGTTCCGTGAGGGGACCAACCTCAAGGCGTGGATGTACCGCATCCTCACGAACACGTTCATCAACTCGTACCGCAAGAAGCAGCGCGAACCCCAGCGCAGTGCCGCCGAGGAGATCGAGGACTGGCAGCTCGCGCGCGCCGAGTCGCACATGTCCACCGGTCTGCGTTCCGCCGAGTCGCAGGCGCTGGACCACCTGCCCGACTCGGACGTGAAGTCCGCGCTCCAGGCGATCCCCGAAGAGTTCCGTATCGCCGTGTATCTCGCAGACGTAGAGGGCTTTGCGTACAAGGAGATCGCGGACATCATGGGAACACCCATCGGGACGGTCATGTCCCGGCTGCACCGGGGCCGCCGACAGCTGCGCGGCATGCTGGAGGACTACGCACGCGACCGCGGGCTGGTCCCCGCGGGTGCCGGAGAGTCGAACGAAGCGAAAGGTTCGGGCTCATGAGTTGCGGAGAGCCGCACGAAACGGACTGCTCCGAGGTCCTGGACCATCTCTACGAGTTCCTCGACCACGAGATGCCCGACAACGACTGCACCAAGTTCGAGGTGCACTTCGAGGAGTGCTCTCCGTGCCTGGAGAAGTACGGCCTCGAACAGGCCGTCAAGAAGCTGGTGAAGCGCTGCTGCGGCAGCGACGACGTACCGGCCGACCTGCGGTCGAAGGTGATGGGACGCATCGATCTGATCCGCTCGGGCGAGGCCGTGCCCGAGCAGGACGTGACGGTCGACGACCGTTCGGCAGCAGCTCAGGACTGACCGGCCGTACGAACGGCCTTGCCCGGCAGGGCGGTTGAGATTCCAGGAGACCGCAGCGGAGACGCTGCGGTCTCGCTGTTCCACCGCACTTCCACGGCCCCGGTCCGGCGGCACGGCCACCCCCGGGTTTGCCCGCCGGATTGTCACCCGAAGGTGCCCCTGATCCCCTGATGCGGCCCCCGGGCCGCCCCCGCGCGCCTATCCTCCCCAAACCTGTACGGACTCCGACGCCGTACGGATCCGTACGGATCCAGGAGAGGGAGGGCCGCCATGCGGGCACTGCCGCCGTCGGCGCGCGCCTGTGTCCTGTGCGCGGTGCTGGGTGCGCTCGGCTGCGCGCTGCCCGCCGTCACCGACCCGGCGACGCCCTGGCGCGCCGTCGCCCTGCTCGCCGCGGTGTACGCCGGATGCGAGCTGCTGGGGCGCCGGTCACCCGGTGGCGGCTCGTTCTTCCCCGTCCTCATCGCCGCCGCCCTGCTGCTGCCGCCCGCCGCCGCCGCGCTCGTCGCCGTACCGGGGGCGCTGCTCGGCCGGGTCGAGGACCCCCCGTACACCGTCCGCCGTATCTGGCACGCCGCGCAGCTCGCCCTCGCCGTGCGGGCCGCGGCGGAGGTTCCCGCGCTGCTCGGCGGGCTGGACCGCAGGCCCGAATTCCCGGGCGTCCTGCTGCCCGCCGTCGTCGCGGCGCTGGTCCTCTGCCTGGTGCTGACCGTCCTGGACGCCCTCGTGCGGGTGACCGCCGAGCGGCTGCCCGTGCGGACGGCGGGCGGTGTGCGGGGGCTGCCGCGCTCGCCTGCCCCGTACGCCGTGCACGGGCTCGCCGGGGTGATGATGGCGGTGCTGTGGCGCAGCCCCTTCGGGCCGCCCGCCGCCCTGTTCGTGCTGCTGCCCATGTACATCTCCAGCTGGGTCTTCGCGCAGTACCACCGCGAGCGCGCCGCCCACCAGGCCACCATCCGGGCGCTGGTGCAGGCCGTCGACATCAAGGACCGGTACACCCGCGGGCACAGCGAACGCGTCGGCCAGGCATCGGCGATGATCGCCGGTGAGCTGGGCATGGACGGCGACCGGCTGGAAGCGCTCCGCTTCGCCGGGATCCTGCACGACGTGGGGAAGCTCGGGGTGCCCACCAGGCTGCTCAGGAAGGACGGGCCGCTCACGCCCGAGGAGCGCCGGGTCATCGAGCTGCACCCCGAGTACGGGCACGAGATGGTCCGCGGCATCGGCTTCCTCGGAGAGGCACGGGCGGCGATCCTGCACCACCACGAACGGCTCGACGGCTCCGGCTATCCGTACGGCCTCTCCGGGGACCAGATCCCCGAGTTCGCCCGCGTCGTGGCCATCGCCGACGCCTTCGACGCGATGACGTCGACCCGCTCCTACCGCCGGGCCAGACCCGTCGACGCGGCGCTGCGGGAACTGCTGCGGTGCGCGGGCACGCAGTTCGACCCGGAGTTCGTCCGGGCGTTCGTCAGGGCGCTGACGCGGCACGGCTGGCACCCGGCCGTCACCGCCGACGGCCCCGACGCCCACCGGCACGGACCGCTGCCGCCCGCCCGCGCCGGGACGGACGGGACCGCGACGGCGGCCACGGCCACCGACCGGGACAGCCCCGCATGAGCGCCCGAACCCCGGCCGTCGTCGGCCTCGTCCGTGGCGCCGCCCTCCTCGTCACCGGCGTCTGCCTCGGCTGGACCCTCTGGTACGGCATCGACGACGCGGACACCGCCCTCGCCTTCGGGACGCTCGTCGCCGCGGGGGAACTCACCCGCCGCACCGGTCCGGGCAGCGAACGCGAACCCGCGCCGCTCGGGGCGGCGGGGGCCCTGGCCTACGCCCTGCTCGGCCAGAACGGCGGCCACCCCACCGGGCACGGCGTCCCCCAGGTCGTCGCCGTCGCCGTCGCGGGCGCGCTGGCCGGGGCCGTGCCCCATGTCGCACACGGCCGGGGGCCGGGCGCCGACCACATGGCCCGCCGGGTCCTCACCGTCGCCTTCGCGGCCGTCTGCTTCCAGCCCCTGTGCGGCTCCGGCCGGATCGAGGCGTGGGCGGTGCGCGGCCCCGCCTACGCCGTCGTGCTGCTGCTCCTGCTCGGCCTCACCGCCCTGTGCGACGCCGTGCTGGCCGCGGCGATGACGCACGCCCGCACCAGCTATCCGTACGGCCCGCTCCTGCGCGACGAGCTGCGCGCGCTGCTGGGCATCGGCTCGGCCGTCTGTGCCACCGGGGTCGTGATGGCGCTGGGTGTCGCGGTCGCCGGGCTGTGGGCGCTGCCCGTCTTCTCCGTACCGCTGCTGCTCACCCAGCTCTCGCTCCGCCGCTACGCACTGGTACGGACCACCTACCGCCAGACCATCACCTCGCTCGCCCGCTCCACCGAGATCGCCGGATACACCCCGCACGGCCACGCCCGCCGGGTCGCCACTCTCAGCCGGGCCGTCGGCCGCGAACTGGGCCTCTCCGAACCGGCGTTGACCGTGCTGGAGTACGCGGCGCTGATGCACGACATCGGGCAGCTGTCCCTCGTCGACCCGGTCCCCGACGGCGCCACCGCACGGCTGGAGCCGGCCGAACAGCGCCGGATCGCCCTGCTCGGCGGGGCGGTGGTCCGCCAGACCGGGGTGGACGCCGAGGTCGCCGTGATCGTGGAGCGGCAGGCGGATCCGTACCGCGACCAGCCGCTCACTGCCCGCATTGTCCGGGCTGTCAATGCGTACGAGGACCTGGCCGGGGAAAATGGAGGAGAAAGAGGTGCGGGCGGTCCGCTCAGCGCACTGGAGCGCCTGCGCCTGGGCACCGGCCACGACTACCAGCCGGAAGTCGTGGAATCCCTGGCGCGTGTGCTGTCCCGGGGCGGTGTCCCCTAGGGGCGTCCCGCCCGCGGAGGCCGCTCCTGGACCGGGTAACCAGTGGGTAATGAGCGGTGCTCCGACCGGGCATGGTTGGATGCGAAGAGAGGGCATCCGGGGGAATCGGATCCCGGGAAGCAGAGATTTTTCAGCGACCGGCAGGCGGGAATCGTGAGGATCTTCGGGAAGGTACGGCATCGGCCCTCCGCCTCGTGGCGGCAGGCCACCGACCGCGCGTTCACGCTGATCGGCGACGGTCGGTACGAGGACGCGGGGGCGCTGCTCACGCGCGCGGCCGATCTCGAACCGTGGCTGTCCGAGTCCTGGTTCAACCTGGCCCTGCTGCACAAGTTCCGGCACGACTGGGACCGGGCACGCACCGCCGGGCTGCGCGCCGTGGCGCTCCTCGACCGGCAGACCGGAGCCCCCGACTGGTGGAACGTCGGGATCGCGGCCACCGCACTCCAGGACTGGCCGCTGGCCCGCCGGGCCTGGCAGGCGTACGGGCTCAAGGTGCCCGGCGAGGCCGCGTCCAACGGCGAGCCGCTCGGCATGGACCTCGGGTCCGCCGCGGTACGGCTGTCGCCCGAGGGCGAGGCCGAGGTGGTCTGGGGCCGCAGGCTCGACCCCGCCCGGATCGAAGTGCTGTCCGTGCCGCTCCCCTCGTCCGGCAGGCGCTGGGGCGAGGTCGTCCTGCACGACGGCGTCCCGCACGGCGAGCGGGTCACCGCGGCGGGCCCCTCCTACCCGGTCTTCGACGAGATCGAGCTCTGGGCGCCGTCGCCCGTACCGACCTGGGTGGTCCTGGTGGAGGCGGCCGGTGAGGCGGACCGCGACGCCCTGGAGCAGCTCGCGGCCGACGCCGGATTTGCCGCCGAGGACTGGTCCTCCTCCGTACGGCTGCTCTGCCGGGCCTGCTCGGAGTCGCAGATGGAGAGCGACGAGGGCGACGGGGCGCAGCACCTGGACCCGCACGACCACAGCGAGCCCGGCCACCCCGGCCCGCTCGGCCACCGCACGGCCGGTGAGCTCTGGGTCGCCGAGCGGGAGTGCGGCATCGCGGCCCCGGCGGCGCTGGTGCGCGGGCTGCTCGACGGCTGGGTGGCCGACAGCCCGGACAGCCGTGAATGGCGGGACCTCGAAGAGGTCTGCTGAGCCTCTGCGCCTGTGCCGCCCGCCGATCCGCTCCCTCGCGCGGGCGGGGCCGTTAGGCTGTACGGACCGATCCGGGTTTTTGAGGAAGGCGTACGGCGGACATGTCGCAGCAGCAGACGGACCAGCAGATCAATGACGGTTTCGTCGTGGACACCGAGGACTGCGAGGAGCGCGAGGCGGCCCACCGCGCACGCGGCACCGCCCGTCCCGTCACCGTCGTGGGCCACCCCATGCTCCACCGGGAGTGCCAGGACGTCACGTCCTTCGACGGTGAGCTGGCCCAGCTGATCGACGACATGTTCGCCAGCCAGAAGGCCGCCGAGGGCGTGGGCCTGGCCGCGAACCAGATCGGTGTCGACCTCAAGGTCTTCGTCTACGACTGCCCGGACGACGACGGCAACCGCCACACCGGCGTCGTCTGCAACCCGGTGCTCGTCGAGCTCCCGGCCGACCGCCGCCGCCTCGACGACTCCAACGAGGGCTGCCTATCCGTCCCCACGGCGTACGCCTCGCTGGCCCGCCCCGACTACGCCGAGGTCTCCGGCCAGGACGCCGAGGGCAACCCGATCAAGGTGCGCGGCACCGGCTACTTCGCCCGCTGCCTCCAGCACGAGACCGACCACCTGTACGGCTACCTGTACATCGACCGCCTGTCGAAGCGCGACCGCAAGGACGCGCTCCGACAGATGGAAGAGGGCACTCCGCGCTACGAGACCGTCGAGAACCTCTGACCCTGCAGCGACTGCACCGCGGCGCCGTCGGAGGCCCGCTCGCCGATGGCGAGCTGGGAGATGGCGTTGCGGACGGTCAGCCCGCCGGCCGAACTCTCCAGCTGCCAGCGCTGGGTGCGTGAGGCGGCCGAGCAGGTGGCCACGGACAGCTCGGAGCCGACCTCCAGCGGTGCCCCGGTGTGCAGCTCGCCCCGGTTGTCCTCCAGGCACTGGCCGGTGGTGGCCGACGTCAGCGTGTAGTAGCCGTCGGCGGTGGCCTTCAGCGTCCAGGCCGCGGTGGCGTCACTGCCGAACACGACGCCCGAACCGGCCCCCGGGGCAAGGGTCTTGTGGCCCTTGGCGGTCAGCTCGTACGTGCCGTCGGCGACCGGCGTACGGTCGGTGTTCGCCCAGCCCGGAGCGTGCCCGATCTTCTTCGCCAGCGCCTCGAAACCGGCGTACGTCGGGCTCGGCTTCGGCCCGCCCCAGGTCGCCTGTGCGATGAACCGCAGCGGCATGAAGGTCTTCGCCTCGACCTCGTTCTCGGTCTCGGCCGCGGCGCTGTCCGGCCAGAGCGAGATCTTCGCGCCGGTCAGGTTCGCGGACTTCGACGCCAGGGTCTCGCCGTCGAACTCCAGGGGCGTCCAGTTGCTGTCGTACAGCTGCTGGGTCTGTGTCGTGTAGCCGCCGCGCACGAGGTAGAGCGCGTACGCGGAGTTCATCACGGGCCGGCCCTCGGCGATGAGCTGGGACGGCTTCTCGATGGTGCCGCCGCTGATCCAGTGCTCGACGGTGATGTCACGGTCCAGCGGGACGACCGAGTTCTTGCCGGTCAGCCCGTCGTTCCAGATGCGCAGCGGGTGTCCGCCCGCCTTCACATGGGCGTTGACCTGGTTGATGAAGTCGGTGAAGAGGTCGTCCGGGGTGGCGCCGGCGCCGAACCGCTTCACCGCCTCGGTCTGCAGCTGCGGGTAGTCGGGGTACGCGGAGCCGATCATGTACTCGTCCCCGCCCATGTGCCACTGCTTGGCCCCCCAGGCCTTCAGCGCCTCGTCGACGAGCGAGGTGTAGTACGTCAGCGCCTCGGGCTTGGAGATGTCCAGCCGGGTCGGGGACGGCACCCCGTTCTTGTCCTTGAGCTGGAGCTCGGGGTGGTTCTGCAGATACGGGTCGATGTGGCCCGGGGAGTTGATCTCGGGGACCAGCTCGATGTGGTACTTCGCGGCCAGCGCGGCCAGCTGTTTGACCTCCGCCTTGGTGTAGTAGCCCCAGAACGCGGACTTCGGGTCGACGTCGCTCTTGACCTTGGCCTCGATCCAGAGCTGGTTGAGCTTCTGCGAGGCCATGTCCTTCATCAGCCGCTCGAACCACGGGAGGGAGACATGGATGTAGCAGGCGCAGACGCCGGCGCCGCGCTCGCGGTAGGCGGGGATGTCGGTGGCGGAGCCACGGGCCGCCTGCCTGTCGTCGTTCAGGAGCTGGAGCACGGTCCGGGTCCCGTAGAAGACACCGGTCGAGGTCGCGGCGGTGACGGTGACCCGGTCACCCACCGAGATGCGGTAGCCCTCGTTCCCCAACTGGTCCTTGAGGGACGGCTTCTCGGCCAGGACGACATCACCGTTCCTGGCCCTGCCGTGCGTGACCGGATGGTGTCCGGTGAGTTCGCCGCCGAAGCGGGCGGCGTCGGCGTCCGTACGGTGGTCCGTCCCCTCCAGCACGATGCGCGCGCGGTCGGCCAGCGTGAACTGGCCCGCCTCGCCGTGCCATTCGCTCAGCGCGGGCAGCACCTCGGGCGGCGCCGCGTCGGCGGCGCTCCGGGCTGCCGCGCTCTGCACAGGCAGCACCGCGGCACACAGAGCGGCCACCGCGGCCACCGCCACCGTGCCTCTTCTTGCCATCCGCATGATCGTCCACGTCCTTCCGTAGGCTGGTGCCCCGACCTTCGCGGCGGACGAGCGGGGTGTCCATGGACGGGAGTCCCACACGGTTGGACAGAACTGACGTGTGACGTCGGATGGTTGGCGGTCCGGTCCGGGTCCGGTGCGGGCGGACGGGGACCGTCCTCCGGCATCTCCGAGTGCACCTACCCTGAGCTCGCCAGAGGAAGTATCAAGGAGGGGACATGCGCAGAACTGCGCTGTTGACCGCGGCATCCGGTGCCGTGGTTCTAGGGGTACTGGGGACCACGGCGGCTCACGCCGAGGGCAAGGGTGACATCAGGGTCACCAGAACCGTGGTGAACAACGGAGGCAACGTCATCGTGGGGGTGCATGACGTCAAGACCTTCCCGATCGCCTTCACGGTCAAGGACAAATCCGGGGTGAAGGGCCTCAGCCACGCCAGCGTCTTCAACACGAAGAACGGCTATGGCCCCGTGGACCTGACCGCGAACAGCTGTCACAAGTCGAACAGCACGACATCCGTCTGCACCGCGACCTTCCAGGCGCACCCGTCCTGGTTCAAGTCGTCCGTGGACATCGACCCCAACGACCTCGCCGGTACCTGGCAGGTCAACGCCACTGTCCAGGCGAAGGACGGCGACTACTGGATCCATGACAGCCTCGCGCACTTCGACTTCAAGCGCGCGTCGACTCTCACCACGGACGCCACTCCCGAGCCCGTCACCAAGGGCGGCAAGCTCACCGTCAAGGGCAAGCTCGCGCGGGCCAATTGGAACGATCTCAAGTACCACGGCTACACGAGGCAGGACGTGAAGCTTCAGTTCAAGAAGACCGGGGCGTCCTCGTACGCCACGGTCAAGACGGTGAAGACCAGCTCCACGGGCACCCTGAGCACCACGGTCACGGCGACAGCCTCGGGCACCTGGCGCTGGAATTTCTCCGGTACGCACACGACGATGGCGATCACCTCTGCCGGTGACACGGTGAAACTGCGTTAGTACCTGTCCGGGCGCGCCCGCTGGTGATGCGGGCGCGCCTCCCCCTCCGGCCGGAATCAGATACTAGAAATCGTCGTCGAAGGAGACCGACCCCTCGACCGCGACCTGGTAGGCCGACGGCCGGCGCTCGAAGAAGTTCGTCAGTTCCTGGACGCCCTGGAGCTCCATGAAGGAGAACGGGTTCTCCGAGCCGTACACCGTCGGGAAGCCCAGCCGGGCCAGCCGCTGGTCGGCGACGCACTGCAGGTACTCCCGCATCGACTCGGTGTTCATGCCCGGCAGGCCGTCACCGCACAGGTCCCGGCCGAACTGCAGCTCCGCCTCGACGGCTTCCCGCATCATGTCGGTGACCTGCTGCTGGAGCGCTTCGTCGAAGAGTTCCGGCTCCTCCTTGCGGACCGTGTCCACGACCTCGAACGCGAAGTTCATGTGCATGGTCTCGTCGCGGAAGACCCAGTTGGTCCCCGTCGCCAGACCGTGCAGCAGACCCCGCGAGCGGAACCAGTACACGTACGCGAAGGCGCCGTAGAAGAACAGCCCCTCGATGCACGCGGCGAAGCAGATCAGGTTCAGCAGGAAACGGCGGCGGTCCGCCTGCGTCTCCAGCCGGTCGATCTTCTCGACCGAGTCCATCCACTTGAAGCAGAACTGCGCCTTCTCGCGGATGGAGGGGATCTCCTCGACCGCGTCGAAGGCCGCGGCGCGGTCGTCCGGGTCGGGAAGGTAGGTGTCGAGCAGCGTCAGATAGAACTGGACGTGCACGGCCTCCTCGAACAGCTGTCGCGACAGATACAGCCGCGCCTCGGGGGAGTTGATGTGCTTGTAGAGGGTGAGCACCAGGTTGTTGGAGACGATCGAGTCGCCCGTCGCGAAGAACGCGACCAGCCGGCCGATCATGTGCTGCTCACCCGGGCTGAGCTTCGCGAGGTCCGCCACGTCCGAGTGGAGGTCGACCTCCTCCACCGTCCAGGTGTTCTTGATCGCGTCGCGGTAGCGCTCGTAGAAGTCCGGGTAACGCATCGGGCGCAGCGTCAGTTCGAAGCCCGGATCGAGCAGGTTCTTCTGGGAGTTGGCGGAATCGGTGCTCATTACTGGCAGGCCTCGCAGGACTCGGGGTTCTCAAGGGAGCAGGCGATCGCGTCCGCGTCGGCGACCGGGGCGGCGGGAGCCTGCTGTGCGGGAATGGGGGCGGCGGCGGCGCGCGCGATCCGGGTCGCCGGGCGCGAGCGCAGGTAGTACGTCGTCTTCAGCCCCTGCTTCCAGGCGTACGCGTACATCGAGGAGAGCTTCCCGATGGTCGGCGTCTCCAGGAAGAGGTTCAGCGACTGGCTCTGGTCGAGGTACGGCGTACGGGCCGCCGCCATGTCGATCAGGCCGCGCTGCGGGATCTCCCACGCGGTGCGGTACAGCGCCCGCACCTCCGCGGGGATCCAGCTGAACCCCTGCACCGAGCCGCTGGCTTCGCGCAGCGCCTCGCGGGACTGCGCGTCCCAGACGCCCAGTTCCTTCAGCTCGTTCACCAGGTACGCGTTGACCTGGAGGAATTCACCCGAGAGCGTCTCGCGCTTGAAGAGGTTGGAGACCTGCGGCTCGACGCACTCGTACACCCCGGCGATCGACGCGATCGTCGCGGTCGGCGCGATGGCGAGGAGCAGCGAGTTGCGCATGCCGGTCTTCGCGATCCGGGCGCGCAGCGCGTCCCAGCGCGCGGGCCAGGCAGGCTCGGTGTCGAAGTGGTCGGGGTGCAGCACACCCTGCGCCGAACGCGTCTTCTCCCAGGCGGGGAGCGGGCCACTGCGCTCCGCGAGGTCGCAGGACGCCTCGTAGGCGGCGAGCATGATCCGCTCGGAGATCCGGGTGGAGAGCGCCCTCGCCTGCGGGGAGTCGAAGGGCATCCGCAGCTTGAAGAAGACGTCCTGGAGACCCATCAGACCCAGGCCCACCGGACGCCACTTGGCGTTGGAGCGGCCCGCCTGGTCGGTCGGGTAGAAGTTGATGTCCACGACCCGGTCGAGGAAGGTGACCGCGGTGCGGACGGTCTCGTCGAGGCGCTCCCAGTCCATGGAGTCACCGGAGACGAACGCGGCGACGTTCACCGAGCCGAGGTTGCAGACGGCGGTCTCACCGTCGTTCGTCACCTCCAGGATCTCGGTGCAGAGGTTCGACGAGTGGACGACCGAGCCGGGCTCCGCGGTCTGGTTGGCCGTACGGTTCGACGCGTCCTTGAAGGTCATCCAGCCCTGGCCGGTCTGCGCGAGGGTCCGCATCATGCGGCCGTACAGCTCCCGGGCCTGGATGGTCTTCTGCGCCAGCCCGTCGGCCTCGGCCTTGCGGTACGCCGCGTCGAACGCGTCCCCCCACAGGTCGACGAGGTCGGGCACGTCGGCGGGGGAGAACAGCGACCAGGTGCCGTCCGCGTCGACCCGGCGCATGAACTCGTCCGGCACCCAGTGCGCCAGGTTGAGGTTGTGCGTACGCCGGGCGTCCTCACCCGTGTTGTCGCGCAGCTCCAGGAACTCCTCGATGTCGGAGTGCCAGGTCTCCAGGTAGACGGCCGCGGCGCCCTTGCGCCGGCCGCCCTGGTTCACCGCGGCGACCGAGGCGTCCAGCGTCTTGAGGAAGGGGACGATCCCGTTGGAGTGCCCGTTGGTGCCGCGGATGAGCGAACCGCGGGAGCGGATGCGGGAGTACGAGAGGCCGATGCCGCCCGCGTGCTTCGAGAGGCGCGCGACCTCGTGGTAGCGGCCGTAGATCGAGTCCAGCTCGTCCAGCGGCGAGTCCAGCAGGTAGCAGGAGGACATCTGCGGGTGCCGGGTGCCCGAGTTGAAGAGCGTGGGGGAGGAGGGCAGGTAGTCGAGGCGGCTCATCAGCCCGTACAGCGCGGCGACCTCGTCCAGGGCGCGTACCGAGTCGTCCTCGGCCAGACCGCAGGCGACCCGCAGCATGAAGTGCTGGGGCGTCTCGATGACCTGGCGGGTCAGCGGGTGACGCAGCAGGTAGCGGCTGTACAGGGTGCGCAGCCCGAAGTAGCCGAAGCGGTCGTCGGCCGCGGTGTCGATCAGGGCGTCGAGCCGGGCGGCGTGCAGGGTGACGAAGCCGGCCGTGCGGTCCCCGATCAGGCCCTCCCGGTGCCCGACGCCGACCGAGGCGGAGAAGGACACCGCGCCCTGCCCGGCCGCCTCGTCCGCGATGGACCGGGTGAGCAGCCGGGCGGCGAGCCGCGAGTACGCGGGGTCCTCGGAGATCAGACCGGCTGCCGCCTCGGTGGCCAGCTCACGCAGCTCGGCCTCGTCCGACGTGGCGTTGCGCCCGCGCAGCGCGGCGGCGGCGACCTTGCCGGGGTCGGTGTCGGTGAGGTCGGCGGTGAGGTCGGTCAGGGTCCGCAGCAGTACGGTTCCCGGGGCGTCCGTCACCTGTTCTGCGGCAGGTGCGGTGGGCGCGATGGTCACGGTGCGCTCTCCCTCGCTCGGCTGGGGGCCGGCGGGAGGCACGGGTGCGTACGGGCACAGCGAAGAGCAGCACACCGCACAGCATCCGCAGGCCCAACCGCGAGGCCCGGACGTGTCTCATCCGGATCGGTCGAGCCGGATGCGCGGTCGGCAGGTCCTCGGACTCCACGGTGCGCAAAAGCGCACTGATCACACCGTTGCGGGACAGTTCCGGATTCGCACCGGATTCCCCTGCGACGACAGCGAGGATGAGCATACATGTGGGGGCCGCTCGATATCGCACCCCCCATATGTTGTGTCGTGTCCGTTCAGGACCCCCGGACGTACGGGACCGGAGAGCGCCTGGGATCGGCTCTCAGGGGCCTCTCAGGAGTCCGTACGAAGCCCGGTCGCACGGGAATCCGGTGAGCCCCCACCCATGGCCGCCGGGTCGGCGGAACGAGCCCTGAGACCCCCTCGGAGGCCTTCGCCGCGCGCGGGCCCGGGGATACAGCGGAAGGGCCGCCGCGCCTCCCCGGGGGAGAGGCGCGGCGGCCCTCATGCGGCCTGCCGGTCGGTCTCAGTGACCGCCGGGGGCGCCGACGGTGGCCGGCGGGAGGTCGACCTGTACGTCCTCGTCGCCGGCGTCCGCCGTGTAGTCCTCCGGCGAGGTCTCGTCGATGCCGGCCGGGGCCTTGACCGCGTTGAGCACGACCGTCAGCACCAGCGTCACCACCACGTTCAGCACGAACGCGGTCAGCCCGATGTAGCCGATCTGGCCGATGCCCGGGATCTCCTTGGAGGAGCCGCCGAAGTGCGCCTGCGTCGGGCTCGCCACGCCGTACGCGGCCAGCGTCCCGTACGCCATGCCGACCGCCCAGCCCGCGAGCAGCGCCCAGCGGTGGAACCACCGGGTGAACAGCCCGCCGACCAGTGCCGGCATCGTCTGGAGGATCCAGATGCCGCCGAGGAGCTGGAAGTTGATCGCGACGGTCGGGTCCATGGCGAGGACGAAGAGCAGCGCGCCGACCTTCACCACGAGCGAGACCAGCTTGGAGACCTTGGCCTCCTGGGCGGGTGTCGCCTCCGGTTTGATGAAGTCCTTGTAGATGTTGCGGGTGAAGAGGTTCGCCGCCGCGATGGACATGATCGCCGCGGGAACCAGCGCGCCGATGCCGATGGCGGCGAAGGCCACCCCCGCGAACCAGTCGGGGAACATGTTCTCGAAGAGCTGCGGGATCGCCAGCTGTCCGTTCTTCACCTTGACCCCGGCGGCGATCGCCATGAAGCCGAGCAGCGCGAGCAGCCCCAGCATCAGCGAGTACAGCGGCAGGATCGCGGTGTTGCGCCGGATCACATTGCGGCTGCGCGAGGAGAGCGTCGCGGTGATCGAGTGCGGATACATGAACAGCGCGAGCGCCGAGCCGAGCGCGAGCGTCGCGTACCCCCACTGACCCGCGGCGCCCGGCGCCAGCGCGCCGCGTGGCTTACCCGTCGCCGGGTTGGTCTGCGCGAACGCGTCACCGGCCTTGGCGAAGATGTCATGGAAGCCGCCCAGCTTCATCGGGATGTAGATGATCGCCACCAGGATGACCAGGTAGATCAGCCCGTCCTTGACGAAGGCGATCAGCGCGGGGGCGCGCAGCCCGGAGGAGTAGGTGTACGCCGCCAGCACCGCGAAGGCGAGCAGCAGCGGGAGGTCCTTGACGAACCAGTTGCTGCCCTCGCCGCCGACGCCCATCACGTCCAGCACGGCCTGGATGCCGACGAGTTGCAGGGCGATGTACGGCATGGTCGCGAGGATGCCGGTGACCGCGACCGCCAGCGAGAGCCCCTTGGAGCCGAACCGGCCGCGGACGAAGTCCGATGTCGTCACGTAGCCGTGCTTGTGCGAGACGGACCACAGACGCGGCAGGAAGGTGAAGATCAGCGGGTAGACCAGGATCGTGTACGGCACGGCGAAGAAGCCCGCCGCGCCCGCCGCGTAGACGGCGGCCGGGACGGCGACGAAGGTGTACGCCGTGTAGAGGTCACCGCCGAGCAGGAACCAGGTGACCCAGGTGCCGAACGACCGTCCGCCCAGGCCCCATTCGTCCAGGGTGGCGGCGTTCTCGGCGCGGCGCCAGCGCGCGGCCAGGAAGCCGACGACCGTGACGGCCACGAAGAAGAAGATGAAGACGCCGAGCGCGACTCCGTTCACACCGTCCTTCATGCGGACGCACCTCCCTTGCGGGCGCGCTGGTCACGCTGCCACAGCTTGTACGCGATCATCGTCAGCGCGGTCGAGATGAGGACCCAGAGCATCTGGTACCAGTAGAAGAACGGGATGCCGATGAACGCCGGGTCCACCTTCGCGTACGAACCGACCCACAGCATGGCGACAAAGGGTGCGATCAGGCATACCGCGATGATCACGCGCACCGGCGTGATCACCGCTCGTTTCTCGGGCGTGGCAGGCATGGTGGGCATGGTGCGGTCCGTCCCCTCGCTGAGCACCTCGTCGTGCAATGCGCAGGAAATCTAGGGGGAGGGATTCCGGCAGCGGAACCCCCGTCCGCATACCGGAACGACAACACCGTTGAATTCAGGGGAATTCAACGGTGGTCGGCCACCGGCGGACCCGTTCCTTCCTGTGCTGACGCAAGGACGTTAGGACAGGACGGGGGCTCGCGCCACACCTCTGCGAACAGCGGCCGGTCTCAGCCGTTCGGCCGCTGCAGTCGCGCGACGAACTTGTACCGGTCGCCCCGGTACACGGAGCGCACCCACTCCACCGGCTCGCCCCGCTCGTCGATCGAGTGGCGCGAGAGCATCAGCATCGGCAGGCCGACGTCCGTACCGAGCAGCCCGGCCTCGCGCGGGGTGGCCAGGGAGGTCTCGATCGTCTCCTCGGCCTCGGCCAGCCGGACGTCGTACACCTCCGACAGCGCGGTGTAGAGCGAGGTGTACTTCACCAGTGAACGGCGCAGCGCGGGGAAGCGCTTCGCCGACAGGTGGGTCGTCTCGATGGCCATCGGCTCACCGCTCGCCAGCCGCAGCCGCTCGATCCGCAGCACCCGCCCGCCCGCTGTGATGTCCAGCAGCCCGGCCAGCGAGCCGTCGGCGGTGACATAGCCGATGTCGAGCAGCTGGGAGGTGGGTTCGAGTCCCTGGGCCCGCATGTCCTCGGTGTACGAGGTGAGTTGGAGGGCCTGCGAGACCTTGGGCTTGGCGACGAAGGTGCCCTTGCCCTGGATCCGTTCCAGGCGGCCCTCCACGACCAGCTCCTGGAGCGCCTGGCGCACGGTCGTGCGCGAGGTGTCGAACTCGGCGGCCAGGGTCCGCTCCGGCGGTACCGGGGTACCGGGCGGCAGGGTCTCCGTCATGTCGAGCAAGTGCCGCTTGAGGCGGTAGTACTTGGGCACCCGTGCGGTACGTCCCGGCGCTGCGGCCTCGGTCCCGCTGCTTCCCCCGTCGGTACTCATCGCCAGCCTTCCCGAGTGCTGCGCTGCTGCCGTCACCGGCTCCTCCGTCTGTCGCGGCTCACATGGTGGCACGGTCCGGTCACGGGTCGTCGCCCTCCCTCAGGTGTCGGTCCGATAACGGACACGACAGCCTTCTTATACACCCTTGACACCCCCATAGGTCTAGGCCAAGCTCCGAGTACTGGTCTAAACCATTAAAGACCAGGTCCCAGCCCCACGGGCAGTACCTGTCGCACTT
Source organism: Streptomyces sp. NBC_01267 (assembly GCF_036241575.1). Classification (NCBI taxonomy): domain Bacteria; kingdom Bacillati; phylum Actinomycetota; class Actinomycetes; order Kitasatosporales; family Streptomycetaceae; genus Streptomyces; species Streptomyces sp. NBC_01267. The sequence goes on from NZ_CP108455.1 coordinate 5,346,035, forward strand.
GTTGTGGCGAACGGCGTTCTCGGGTGGTGGGGGGAAGTTCTTGCATCCCTGAGGAGGGTGTCGTGAAGCGCGGACTCATCGCGGCGATCGGTGTAGCGGCAATGCTGGCCAGTGTTGCGGCCTGTGGCTCTGACAACGATAAGGACAGCAGCAAGAAGGCGGGGGCCGACGGTTACAAGGGGCAGACCCTGACCGTCTGGACCATGTCGGGGTCGAACCCTCCCGGGTGGACGAAGACGGTCCAGGCCGAGTTCGAGAAGAAGACCCAGGCCAAGCTGAACATCCAGGTCCAGGACTGGAACGGGATCCAGCAGAAGATCACCACGTCCCTCTCGGAGTCGAACCCGCCGGACGTCCTGGAGATCGGCAACACGCAGACCCCGGCGTACGCGAAGACCGGCGGCCTGGCCGACCTGGGCGATCTGAAGAGCGAGATCGGCGGCTCCTGGGCCGACGCGGTCAACAAGCCCTCCATCTACGAGGGCAAGCAGTACGCGCTGCCGTGGTACATCGGCAACCGCGTCGTGATGTACAACAAGAAGATCTTCAAGGACGCGGGCATCACCACGACCCCGAAGACGCGCGCCGAGCTCTTCAAGGACTTCGACGCCATCAAGAAGCAGGGCAAGGCCGAGCCCATCTACCTGCCCGGCCAGAACTGGTACTTCTTCGACGGTCTGCTCGTCGGCAAGGGCGTCGAGCCGGTGAAGAAGGAAGGCGACAAGTACGTCTCCAACCTCGCCGACCCGAAGGTCGCCGAAGCCATGGACGTGTACAAGCAGTACCAGTCCTACTCCAAGGCCCCCAAGGACAAGGACGAGGCGACCCCGCAGCAGGCCGAGGTCTTCGCCAAGGGCAAGACCGGCGCGATCATCGCGATGGGCTACGAGGCCGGTACCGCCCTCAAGGCCAACCCGAAGCTCAAGGACGACATCGGCTTCTTCACCATCCCCGGTGAGACCGCCGACAAGCCCGAGGGCGTCTTCCTCGGCGGGTCCAACTTCGCCGTTGCCGCGGGCAGCAAGAAGCAGGATCTCGCCAAGGAGTTCCTGAAGATCGCGCTCTCCGAGAAGAACGACGGCGCGCTCATCAAGGAGGCCGGCTGGTCGCCGAAGGGCGCCGACCAGCAGAAGTACACCGTGGGCCAGCCCGCCGCGGAGGCTGCCGGTCCGGCTTCGGCCAAGTCCGGTGGCACCACGCCGCTGATCCCCGAGTGGGCACCGGTCGAGAACCCGCCGAACCCGATCAAGACCTACATGACGCTGGTTCTGCAGGGGAAGTCCCCTGCGGAGGCTGCCAAGTCGGTCGAGGCGGACCTCGACAAGCGCCTCAGCCAGCAGCAGTAGGCACCCGTAGTAGCAGCGCGTGACGGGGCGGGGCGGCGGGCCCACCAGCCCGCCGCCCCGGCGTCGCGCTTCGTCCTTGTACGGCTTTGTTGGAAGTGATGGCGAGCATGGCAGTGCAGACCAATCCGGCGGATGTGCACCAGGGGGCCGGACCCCGCGGGCAGGCGGACGGGGGGCAGGAGCGCAGGCGGACCAGACGCCTGGGCGCGGCCCCCTACCTGTTGATGCTCCCGGCTCTCGCGGTGACCGCGTTGTTCCTCGGCTGGCCGCTGGTGAAGAACGCCATGCTGTCGTTCCAGAACCTCAACATGGGGCAGCTGATCCAGCATGTGACCGAGTGGAACGGCATCCAGAACTACAAGGACGTCCTCGGCGGCGAGGACTTCTGGCGGGTCACCCTCCGCACGATCGTCTTCACGGCCGCCAACGTCGTCCTGATCATGGTGATCGGCACCCTGATCGGACTGCTGCTCGCCCGGCTCGGCAAGAAGATGCGCCTGACGCTGATGCTCGGCCTGGTGCTCGCCTGGGCGATGCCGGTCGTCGCGGCCTCCACCGTCTACCAGTGGCTGTTCGCGCAGCGCTTCGGCGTCGTCAACTACGTGCTCGACAAGCTCGGCTGGCACTCGATGGCCGACTACGCCTGGACCGGGTCGCAGCTCTCCACCTTCTTCGTGGTCACCCTGCTGATCGTCTGGCAGTCGATACCGTTCGTGGCGATCAACCTCTACGCCGCGACGACGACCATCCCCAAGGAGCTGTACGAAGCCGCCTCGCTCGACGGCGCCGGCGTCTGGAAGAGCTTCACCTCGGTGACCTTCCCGTTCATGCGGCCCTTCCTGTACGCCACGACCTTCCTCGAGGTGATCTGGGTCTTCAAGTCCTTCGCGCAGCTCTTCACGCTGAACGAGGGCGGGCCGAACCGGCTCACCGAGACCCTGCCCGTGTACGCCTTCGTCGAAGGCGTCGGCAACCAGCACTACGGCATGGGCGCGGCGATCTCGCTGCTCACCATCCTGATCATGCTGGGCCTCACCTCGTACTACCTCCGCATCGTTCTCAAGCAAGGGGAGGACGAGCTGTGAAGCGCTCACTGCTCGGCCGCATCTGGCCCAACGCGACGGCGATCATCCTCTTCCTCGGGCTGATCTTCCCCGTCTACTGGATGTTCAGCACGGCGTTCAAGCCGACCGGGGACATCATCAGCGAGACCCCGGTGTGGTTCCCGACGAACGTCACGCTGGACCACTTCAAGACCGCTGTCGACGCCCCGAACTTCTGGCGCATGGTCGGCAACTCGCTGACCGTCACCGTGGTCTCGGTCCTGCTGTCGCTGCTGATCGCGCTCTTCGCGTCCTTCGCGCTCGCCCGCATGCGGTTCAAGGGCCGCAAGGGCATGATCGTGATCTTCATGCTCGCGCAGATGGCCCCCTGGGAGGTCATGGTCATCGCGGTCTACATGCTGGTCCGCGACGCGGACATGCTCAACAGCCTGGTCCCGCTGACCCTCTTCTACATGATCATGGTGCTGCCCTTCACCGTCCTGACGCTGCGCGGCTACGTCGCCGCCGTGCCGAAGGAGCTGGAGGAGTCCGCCATGGTCGACGGCTGCAGCCGCCCGCAGGCCTTCGTCAAGGTGATCCTGCCGCTGCTCGCCCCCGGGCTGATGGCCACCTCGCTCTTCGGTTTCATCACCGCGTGGAACGAATTCCCGCTGGTTCTCATCCTGAACAAGGAGCCCGGCGCGAAGACGCTTCCGCTCTGGCTCTCCCAGTTCCAGAGCCTGTTCGGTGACGACTGGGGTGCGACCATGGCGGCCTCGTCCATCTTCGCCATCCCGATCCTGATCCTCTTCGTCTATCTCCAGCGCAAGGCGGTCAGTGGTCTCACCTCCGGTGCAGTGAAGGGATAACGCCGTTCCATGACCACCATCACCACGGGTACGGACACACTCACCCGCGACGCGCTCGCCGTCCTCCAGCCCGGCTTCACCGGCACCACGCCGCCCGACTGGCTGCTGCGCAGGATCGGCGAAGGACTGGCGTCCGTCGGCCTGTTCGGCCGGAACATCGCCTCGGCCCCGCAACTCGCCGCGCTCACCGCCCGGTTGCGGGAGGAGCGCGACGACATCCTCGTCGCGATCGACGAGGAGGGCGGCGACGTCACCCGCCTCGAAGTGCGCAGCGGGTCCTCCTTCCCCGGCAATCTCGCGCTCGGCGCGGTCGACGACCCGGAGCTGACCAGGGCCGTCGCCCACGAACTGGGCCGGCGTCTCGCCGAGTGCGGCGTCAACCTCAACTGGGCGCCGTCCGCCGACGTCAACTCGAACCCGGACAATCCAGTCATAGGTGTACGGTCCTTCGGTGCCGACACCGCACTCGTCGCCCGGCACACCGCCGCGTACATCGAGGGCCTCCAGGCCGCCGGTGTCGCGGCCTGCACCAAGCACTTCCCCGGCCACGGCGACACCGCCGTCGACTCGCACCACGCGCTGCCCCGCATCGACGTGGACCTGGAGACGCTGCACGCCCGCGAACTGGTGCCGTTCCGGGCCGCGATCGCCGCGGGTTCCAAATCCGTCATGAGTGCGCATATCCTGCTTCCCGCACTCGACCGCGAGCGCCCCGCGACGCTGAGCCCGCAGATCCTCACCGGGCTGCTGCGTCAGGAGCTCGGGTACGAGGGGCTGATCGTCACCGACGGCATGGAGATGCAGGCCATCGCGTCGACGTACGGCATCGAACGCGGCAGCGTCCTCGCCGTCGCGGCGGGAGCCGACGCCATCTGCGTGGGCGGCGGCCTCTGTGACGAGCAGACCGTGCTGCGCCTGCGCGACGCGCTGGTGGCGGCGGTACGGGCAGGAGATCTGCCCGAGGAACGGCTGGCGGACGCAGCCGCGCGCGTACGTGCGCTCGCGGCGTGGACCCGCCAGGCCAGGGGGGCTTCGGAGCCGGGCGCGGCTGCACAGGAGGGGACCGCGCCCGGCACCGGCATCGGACTCACGGCGGCCCGCCGGGCGCTGAAGGTCACCCCGGGCGCCGAATACCGGCCGCTGACCTCGGCCCCGTACGTCGCGGCCTTCACGCCGGTGGCCAACATCGCGGTCGGCGACGAGACCCCGTGGGGCATCGCCGCGGAACTGGCGGCGCTGCTGCCGGGCACCGGGACGGGGACGTACGACGCGACCGCGTCGGTCGACGCGGTGCTGGCCGCCGCCGGGGAGCGCCGGATCGTCGCGGTCGTCCGTGACGTCCACCGGCACCCCTGGATGGCCGCCGCGCTCGACGGCCTGCTGGCGGCGCGTGCCGACACGGTCGTGGTCGAGATGGGCGTCCCGCGGGCCGAGCCGCGCGGGGCGCTCCACATCGCCACCCACGGGGCCGCCCGGGTCTGCGGGCGCGCGGCGGCGGAGGTCGTCGCGGGCACGGCTCCGCGGTAACCGGACACCGGGCCCAACCGGGCACGGAGAAGGGCCGGGCACCCCGCACGGGGTGCCCGGCCCTTCTCGTACGCCCGTGTGGCTACAGGCCCTGCCACTCCGGCTTCGACGCGAACGTCGCGCGGAAGTAGTCGGCCAGCTTCAGCTTCGACGCCGCGGCCTCGTCGACGACCACCGTGGCGTGCGGGTGCAACTGGAGCGCCGAGGCGGGCACCAGCGCGGCCACCGGGCCCTCGACGGTCTGTGCCACGGCCTCCGCCTTGCCCTCACCGGTGGCGAGCAGCACCACGTGGCGGGCCTCCAGGATGGTGCCGATGCCCTGGGTCACGACGTGGTGCGGTACCTGGTCGATGTCACCGTCGAAGAACCGGGCGTTGTCGATCCGGGTCTGCTCGGTGAGGGTCTTGATACGGGTGCGCGAAGCGAGCGAGGAGCAGGGCTCGTTGAAGCCTATGTGCCCGTCGGTGCCGATGCCCAGGAGCTGGAGGTCGACGCCCCCGGCCTCGGCGAGCGCCCGGTCGTACGCGGCGCAGGCCGCCGGGATGTCGTCGGCGGAGCCGTCGGGGCCCATGAAGGAGGACTCGGTCAGACCGAGCGGTTCGACGACCTCGCGCAGCACCACGGAGCGGTACGACTCGGGGTGCCCGGCCGGCAGGCCGACGTACTCGTCGAGCTGGCAGATGCGGGCCCGCGCGGCGTCGACGGCCTTGGCCTTCACCTTGGCGGCCAGCGCTTCGTAGACGGGCAGCGGGGTCGAGCCGGTGGCGACACCGAGCAGAGCATCGGGCTTGCGGCGCAGCAGGCCGGCCATGGCCTCCGCGATGACTTCGCCGCCTGCCTTGGCGTCCGGGACGATGACAACTTCCACGCTGGGCCTGCCGATCTGGAGAGTGCAAACATGTGGTATAGACCAATCTAGCAGAGCTGCCTGCTCCGTCCGGCGGTTCCGTCCCCCCTCACTCCCATGGTCGACGGGGCACAGCCGGTACGCACACGGAACGGCGGTACGGAGGCTCCCGGGCGCTCCAGCGGGTACGCCGGCTGCCGGCGCGGGGTTCGAGGACCCGGACGCGCCACGGGCACCGGCCACGATGACGGAGATCCGCCCGGCACCGGGCGGGGCGAGCACGGCTGACTGCGGGCCGCGGCGCCAGGCCGGTCGGGACCCTCGGCCCGTCCGTCCGGCACCGCAGCCCTCAGCTGCCTCGGCCGTCGGGTGTGCGGTTCCCGGCGACCGTGAAGAGGACTTGGCGCAGTCAGGGCAGAGAGCGCCGCGTACCTCGTCCCCGCTCTCCTGTGCGGGGAGAGCGGAAGTCTCTGCCTGCACATTGTGGACTAGACCATTCTCGGATGTCCATGCGTACGACGAGGAGAATGTGAACGTGGACGCGGCGGGTACGCTCGCACCCGTGCCCTCCATGAACGACCTCGTCCGCCAGCACACCGCTCTGAGCGATACCGACCTCGAGTGGCTCCACCTGCTGGTCTCGGAGTGGCAGCTGCTCTCCGACCTGTCCTTCGCCGACCTCGTGCTGTGGGTTCCCACCCGCGACGGCACCCGCTACGTCTCGGTGGCGCAGATGCGGCCGAACACCGGCCCCACCTCCTACCAGGACGACATGGTCGGCCATCTCGTTCCGCGCGGTCGGCGCCCGTTGCTCGACGCCGCCCTCGACGAGGGCCGGATCGTCCGCGAGGGCGACCCGGAGTGGCGCGAGGAGGTGCCGGTGCGGGTCGAGTCCATCCCGGTACGCCGCGAGGGGCGGGTGCTGGGCGTGATCGCCCGCAACACGAACCTGCTCACGGTCCGCACCCCCTCCCGCCTCGAACTCACCTACCTCCAGTCGGCCTCCGACCTGGCCCAGATGATCGCCGCCGGGTCCTTCCCGTTCCCCGGCCAGCAGGTCGACATGGACGCGTCCCCCCGCGTGGGCGACGGGATGATCCGCCTCGACGCGGACGGCGTGGTCCAGTACGCCAGCCCGAACGCGCTCTCCGCCTACCACCGACTCGGCCTGGCGTCCGACCTGGTGGGCCAGCACCTGGGCCAACTCACCACCGACCTCGCCCCGGCCAGGGGACCGGTCGACGAGGCCATGGTCAAACTGGCCAGCGGTTACGCACCGCGTGAGACCGAGGTCGAGGGCAACGACGGGGTGATCCAGCTCCGGGCGATTCCGCTCTCCCCGAAGGGCACCCGGATCGGCTCGCTCGTCCTGCTCCGGGACGTCACGGAACTGCGCCGCCGTGAACGTGAGTTGATCACCAAGGACGCCACCATCCGGGAGATCCACCACCGGGTGAAGAACAACCTCCAGACGGTGGCGGCCCTGTTGCGTCTCCAGGCGCGGAGGATGGATTCGGACCAGGGCAAGGAAGCGCTCAACGAGGCGGTGCGGCGCGTCGGTTCCATCGCGATCGTCCACGAGACGCTTTCGCAGAATCTGGACGAGCGCGTCGAGTTCGACGAGATCGCCGACCGCGTCATCGCGATGGTCGCCGAGATTTCTCCCGGCAAGGTGAACTGCCGTCGCACGGGCCGCTTCGGCATTCTCGACGCCGAGGTCGCGACCCCGCTCTCGATGGTGCTGACCGAGGTCCTGCAGAACGCTCTTGAACACGCCTTCGCCCCGGGCGATCTGGGAACGGTCGAGGTCTCCGCGGTCCGCGGCGGAATGCGCGACGACGCCCGGCTGCTGATCACGGTCCAGGACGACGGGCGCGGACTGCCCGAGGGATTCGACGCGAAGACCGCGGGAAATCTGGGCCTGCAAATCGTCCGGACGCTGGTCGAAGGCGAGTTGGGCGGCTCCTTCGACATGGTCCCGGCCCCGGAGCGCGGCACCCAGGTGGTGCTCGACATTCCGGTGCCCGCCGACAAGTAGCGGGCCGGTGGGACACGTAACCGAACGGGCACAGCAGTGAGCCCCGGACCGAAAAGGTGATTCGGTCCGGGGCTCACTGCTGTGCTGTGCGTCGGGGAGAGCAATTCCTCTCCGGCCGATCAGTACTGCGTGCGCATCGGGGGTACTGCGCGCTGCGTTTCGGGGGCGACGGTGGTGCGTACTCGCTGTACGCGCGCCGCCGGGCTCAAGCTCGTACCAGGGGTGATCAGGCGGTCGCGTTACGCGCCCGGTTGCGAGCGGCACGGCGCTTCATTGCGCGGCGCTCGTCCTCGCTGAGGCCACCCCAGACGCCGGAGTCCTGGCCGGACTCGAGCGCCCACTGCAGGCACTGCTCCATGACGGGGCAGCGGCGGCAGACGGCCTTGGCTTCCTCGATCTGCAGCAGCGCGGGACCGGTGTTGCCGATGGGGAAGAACAGCTCCGGGTCTTCCTCACGACAAACGGCGTTGTGACGCCAGTCCATGGCTGCTACCTCTCTTAGGTGTTACGTGCAGGTTGCTTGTGAATGTGAACGCTTTCACGAATCCCCCCACAGGTGAAGGGCCGACTTCCAGGCGAACTGGTTGTGGTCCTGATGTGAGGAGGGGTTCTGGCTTTCAGGGAGGCCGGTCTTGCGGGCCGTCCCGAGCGCCATGTAGAGATTCGCAAACCTCGGCTGCGGATACAACCCCTTCTGGAAAGTTTTTTTTGATTCCTCGGTGTCGGCTAGGTCACAGCCGTACTTCCATGGGGTGGATCCCAGCCCAAACGTTCGAGTTAAAGGACTTTGGGCCCTTCCACTCACACAATCACACGCAGTGCACGGCGTACGCCTGTGAACGTCACGCTCGTACGCAGTCCCAGGTGGTCACCGTCCATCTGGAAGGGCAGTCGAACCTTGGAATGCAAGGAGAAGTCCGTCAGGTCGTGGAGCGATACCGCGTGCTTTCCGTGCGGACCCCGTTCGGGCGTCGAAGTGAGCAATTGAGTAGCGAAACGTGCCACATGAGCGGGTGACAATTTCGACAGTCCGAGCACGTCCAGTGCGGTGTCGAAGGAGGCCGCCGGAGAGGCGTACATCGGGCGATTGCCCAGGTAGGTATAGGGAGACGTGTTGCACACTATGGCCAGCACGAGATCCTCGACGGGGTCCTCACCGGGCTGCTCCAGGGTGATCGCGCGCTGCCGGCGGTTGGGCTCGTCGAGGAACTGGCGGACCACCTGGCGCACGTAGAGCGCGTGCGTCGACCGCTTCCCGCGCTCCCGCTGCTGTTCGACCCGGCCGACCACTCCCGCGTCGAATCCGAGCCCCGCACAGAACGTGAACCAGCGCGACGGAACGCCCTCGTCCGCCGTGCCGGGCGTGCCGGCCGCCAGTCCGAGCCCCACGGTGCGCTCCCGGCGCTCACGCAGCGCGTCCAGGATCGCGCCGGTCGCCTCCACGGCGTCGTTCGGCAGACCGAGCGCGCGGGCGAACACATTGGTGGAGCCGCCGGGGACGACCGCGAGGCCGGGCAGGCCGTCGGGGTCCGGGCCGTGGTGCAGCAGACCGTTGACGACCTCGTTGACCGTGCCGTCGCCACCGAGCGCGACCACCAGATCGATGTCGTTGCTCTCCGCGGCCCGCCTGCCGAGGTCACGCGCATGACCGCGGTACTCGGTGGTGACGGCCTCCAGCTTCATCTCGCTGGCCAGTGCGTGGATGAGTACGTCGCGGGTGCGGGCACTGGTGGTGGTTGCTGCCGGATTGACCACGAGGAGTGCGCGCATGGGCAGAAGATTACCTACCGCTTGGTACCTGGCCGAGCCCCGGCCTCGATCGGGCCCCGGGGCCGACCGCTACCCTGCAGGGGTGAGTACCGAGCAGACCGCAGAGCCGTCCGGCGACCCCCGCCCCGCCCGTCTGACCGCCGCCGCGGCACTGTCCGCGCTGGAAGGTGCGGCGCTGGCCGTCGGAGGTCTGTACGCGATCGGCAGGGGGATTCTCGGCAGCGGCAGCCCCGGTCAGCCGGTGATGGCCGGGCTGATGCTGATCGTGCTGGCCCTCATCCCGCTCCTCGCGGCGCGCGGTCTGCTGCTGCGGCGCAGCTGGAGCCGCGGCCCGGCGGTCATCACCCAGATCCTCGCCCTGCCGGTGGCCTGGACGCTGCTGTCGGCGTCGGGAGGGCTGATCGCGGCGGGAGCCGTCCTGGCCGTGGTGGCGGTGGCCGCGCTGGTCCTGCTGGTGAACCCGACGACGGCCGAGGCGCTGGGGATCAGGGGCCCGCGCGGGGCGTAGGGGCTCCGGCAGCGTGACGGAGGCCGGTACGGGCCTTCTTCCCCGCGCGTCCCGTCTACTCCTCCACCAGCAGCCGCTCACGCAGCTGCGCCAGCGTCCGGGCCAGCAGCCGTGAGACATGCATCTGTGAGATGCCCACCTCCTGCGCGATCTGCGACTGCGTCATGTTCCCGAAGAACCGCAGCAGCAGGATCCGCTTCTCCCGGGGCGGCAGATCCTCCAGGAGCGGCTTGAGCGACTCCCGGTACTCGACGCCCTCCAGCGCCTCGTCCTCCGAACCCAGGGTGTCCGCGACCGCGGGGGACTCGTCGTCCGTGTCGGGGACGTCCAGCGAGAGCGTCGAGTAGGCATTCGCGGATTCCAGGCCCTCCAGGACCTCTTCCTCCGAGATGCCGAGCCGCTCCGCCAGCTCATGGACCGTGGGGGCACGGCCGTGCTGCTGGGACAGCTCGGCCGTGGCCGTCGTCAGCGACAGCCGCAGCTCCTGCAGGCGGCGCGGCACCCGGACCGCCCAGCCCTTGTCACGGAAGTGCCGCTTGATCTCGCCGACCACCGTGGGTGTCGCGTAGGTGGAGAACTCCACGCCGCGGTCCGGGTCGAACCGGTCGACCGACTTGATCAGGCCGATCGTGGCGACCTGGGTCAGATCGTCCAGTGGCTCCCCGCGATTGCGGAAGCGGCGGGCCAGATGCTCGACCAGCGGCAGGTGCATGCGCACCAGCCTGTTGCGCAGTTCGGCCTTCTCGGGCGAGCCGTCCGGGAGCTCGCGCAACTCGATGAAGAGAGCCCTCGCCCCGCTGCGGTCGCGGGGGTTGTGCTCCTGGTGGTGCTCGTCCTGCTCGCTCATGAGGCCCGCCTGCTCCGCCGACTCCAAAAGGCCTTCCACCGGATGCGGCCGGGCCTGCTGCTCCGGGATGTTCCCCGTGCTCAGCGCCCGCGCGCTGCGCTCGTCGTCCCGCACCGGTCCGTCCCCGTTCACGCCGGTCCAGGTCCCGCGCCGCGCTGTTTGTACAGGCTGATGCTGACCGTACGGTCGTCGGCGACCGTCGATTCGACCTTGCCGGCGAGTGCGGAGAGCACCGTCCAGGCGAAGGTGTCGCGCTCCGGTGCGCGGCCGTCCGTGGTGGGCGCCGACACCGTCACTTCGAGGGAGTCCTCGATGAGCCGGAACACGCAGCTCAGTACGGAGCCGGGCACGGCCTGCTGGAGCAGGATCGCGCAGGCCTCGTCGACCGCGATGCGGAGATCCTCGATCTCGTCGAGAGTGAAGTCCAAGCGTGCTGCGAGGCCGGCCGTGGCCGTACGCAGCACGGACAGGTAGGCACCCGCAGCGGGCAGCCGGACTTCCACGAAGTCCTGGGTCCCGGGCTCGCCTGCGATCTGGGACACCCTCACCTCCAAGGTGGCACAAGCTCGTTCATGGTCGGGGAAATACTGCTCCCGCAACCGTGCGTGACATGGTCGCTTCCTGACGCCGTGACGCTATCGCGATCCAAGGCCCCCTGTCGCCAGGACCCCCATCCGGATCCGTCACTCATGGTAACTCCATGCGTACGTATCGTGGGTGGGGGTGTGCACGCTCAATTGCGGGGCTGTGGATTTCCGCCCGTCCCGCCGTCCCACCGGACGGCGCGGCCAACTGGAAAGACACAGCGGACGGTTGACGTACCCAGTGATCAGACGATCGAACCGTCGACAAAACACCACCGCCAGCTCTCCCCGGGCTCGAAGCTCCGCATCAGCGGGTGTCCGGTCGCTTCGAAGTGCCCGTTCGCGTGCCGGTACGGGGAGGAGTCGCAGCAGCCCACGTGCCCGCACTCCAGACAGAGGCGCAGTTGTACGGGATGGCTGCCGATGGCCAGGCACTCCGGGCAGGTGTCGCTCAGCGGGGCCGGCTCGGGGCGCGGCAGTTCTGCAAGGTGCGGGCACTCGCTCATGATTGCCAGGTTACGACCTCACGGCGGACCTGGAACGAGGGTGGGCAGACCGATGGACGCATTGCCCCTGGTGGCACTGGTGGCGGGCAGCGCGGCGGTCGCGGGCGTCGCGCGCCGGACGCCGGTGGCCGCGCCGCTGCTGCTGGTCGCGGTCGGGCTGGTCGCGGCGTACGTACCCGGAGTGCCGGACTACACCCTGGACCCGGGGGTCGTCCTCCCGCTGGTGCTGCCGCCGCTGCTCTACACGGCCGCGGTGGACTCCTCGTACCTCGACCTGCGGGCGAATCTGCGGCCCGTGGCGCTGCTCTCCGTCGGGTACGTGCTGTTCGCGACGCTGGTGGTGGGCTGGCTGGCGTATCTGATCGTGCCGGATCTGCCGCTGACCTCCGCGCTGGTGCTCGGCGCGGTGATCGCGCCGCCGGACGCGGTGGCCGCCACCGCCATCGCCCGGCGGCTGGGGCTGCCCTCCCGGATGACCACGGTCCTCCAGGGCGAGTCGCTGTTCAACGACGCGACCGCGATCACCGCCTACAAGGTGGCGCTGGCCGCCGCCGTCGGCGCCGGGATCTCGTGGGCCGGTGGGCTCGCGGAATTCGCACTGGCGTCGGTGGGTGGAATCGGGGTCGGTCTGCTCCTGATGGTGCCGCTGCACTGGCTGCGCACGCACCTCAAGGAGGCACTGCTGCAGAACACCCTCTCGCTGCTGATCCCGTTCGTCGCGTACGCGGCGGCCGAGCGGGTGCACGCCTCGGGGGTGCTCGCCGTGGTGGTCGTCGCGCTCTATCTGGGACACCGTTCCTGGCAGGTCGATTTCGCGACCCGGCTCCAGGAGGGGGCGGTCTGGAGAATGGTCTCCTTCATTCTCGAATCCACGGTGTTCGCACTGATCGGACTGCAATTGCCCTTTGTGCTCCGGGGCCTTGGCGCGTACGGCGGGTGGGAGGCCGCCTGGTACGCGCTGGTGGTGTTCGTCGTGGTCGTGGCGGTGCGATTCGTCTGGGTGTTCCCCGCCACCTTCCTGCCGCGCATGCTGTCCCGCCGCGTCCGGGAACGCGAACCCGATACGGACTGGACGTCGCCGGTCGTCGTCGGCTGGGCGGGAATGCGTGGGGTGGTCTCGCTCGCCATTGCCTTCTCGATCCCGCTGACCGCGCACGGCGCCGGTTTTCCCGCGCGGAATCTGGTGCTCTTCCTGGCCTTCACGACGGTCATCGCGACCCTGGTCGTCCAGGGGCTCTCCCTGCCGTCACTGATCAGGCTGCTGAAGATCCCCGGCCGTGACGCGCACGCCGAGACGCTCGCCGAGGCCCAGGCGCAGAGCGAGGCGTCGCGGGCCGCCGAGGAACTGCTCGACAGGCTGCTCACCGACGAGGAAAACGAGCTGCCGCCGCCACTCACCGACCGGCTGCGCACGGTGCTGGAACGGCGCCGCAACGCGGTCTGGGAACGCCTCGGTACGGTCAACGAGAAGACCGGGGAGACCGCCGACGACACGTACCGCCGTCTCGCCCGGGAGATGATCGAGGCCGAGCGTGCGGTCTTCGTGGAGCTGCGCGACCGGCGGCGGATCGACGACGAACTGCTCAGGACGCTGCTGCGGCGGCTGGACCTGGAGGAGGCCGCGGCCTACCGCGAGGAGACGGGCTGACCGGTGACGACGGCGGCGATCCGGGTCCCCGCCGGGAAGGCGCCCTCCGCGGCCAGGGCCGTCAGCCCGTACAGCATCTTGGCGACGTAGATCCGTTCCACGGGCAGCCCGTGCCGGTCCTCGAAGTCGTCGGCGAAGGCGTCGAGTTCCGGGGTGGTGCGGGCGTAGCCCCCGCAGTGGAAGCGGTCGTCGAGCCGCCAGTCACCGGCCGGGGAGCCGAAGGCGGCCTGCTGGAGCCGCGCGACCTCGGCGCCGAGGAAGCCGCCCTTCAGTACGGGGAAGCCGAGGGCCCGCTCGCCGGGTGCCAGACCGGCGGCCAGACCGGCGAGTGTGCCACCGGTGCCGACGGCCACCGCGACGGTGTCGGCGAGGCCGCGCAGCTCCCGGCCGAGTGCGGCGCAGCCGTGCACGGCCGGGGTGTTGCTGCCGCCCTCGGGGACGACGTACAGCTGGTCGGCGCCGGCCGTGATCCCGGCGGGGACGGTCTTGGCGCGGTAGGCCGTACGGTCCACGAAGTGCAGCCGCATGCCGTCCGCCGCGCACCGCGCCAGCGAGGGGTTGAGCGGGCGGTGGGCCAGCTCGTCGCCGCGTACGACACCGATCGTGGCGAAGCCCAGCAGCCGGCCCGCGGCCGCGGTGGCCCGCAGGTGGTTGGAGTACGCGCCGCCGAAGGTCAGCACGGTACGGCCCGCGGCGGCCGTCAGATTGGGGGCGAGCTTGCGCCACTTGTTGCCCGGCAGCTCCGGGTGGATCAGGTCGTCGCGCTTGAGCAGCAGCTGGACGCCGTGGCGGGCGAAGCGGTCGTCGTCGACCGGCTGCAGCGGGGACGGGAGCGCCGGGTGCAGCCGGTCGGGGCCGGGAGCTCCAGGAGGCATGCGTCCATTGTCGCCCGAGGGTGCGGAGCGGTGCGCGGCCGGTTGGCGGTACGCAGCGGGCTGAATAAGTTGCAAGGAGATGCAACTTAAGAACCTTCTGATCATCGGCGGACACCGTGCCCAGCTCGAAGCACTGTTAGTCGCACTCTTTTGTGTAATAGCGCGCGCCCCCCTCCGCTGAAAGGCTTCTGCAGCAGGCCAGTCCAAGATCGAGAGGACCGTTCAGATGTCCGTTGGTGAAGAGGTTCGCGACACGCAGGAAGCGCCGCAGCAGAGTCTGGGCACGGCGGCTGCGCGGAACCTCGCAACGACCACCAAGTCCGCGCCGCAGATGCAGGAGATCACCTCACGGTGGCTGCTGAAGATGCTGCCGTGGGTCCAGGTACAGGGTGGTACGTACCGGGTGAACCGCCGGCTGACCTATGCGGTCGGAGACGGTCGCGTGACATTCGTACAGACCGGTGAGCGTGTCCAGGTCATTCCCGCCGAGCTCGGCGAACTGCCCGCACTGCGGGACTACGAGGACGAGGCGGCGCTGGCCGAGCTGGCCCAGCGGTGCACACAGCGGGAGTTCGGGCCGGGCGAGGTGCTCGCCTCGGAGGGCGACCCCGCGGACCGGGTGTTCCTGCTGGCGCACGGGCGGGTCCAGAAGATCGGTACGGGCCCCTACGGGGACGCCACGGTGCTCGGCTCGTTCGCCGACGGGTCGTACTTCGGCGACCAGGCCCTGATCGAGGAGGGCGCCACCTGGGAGTACACGGCCCGCGCCGACACCGCGTGTGTCGCACTGGAGCTGACCAGGGCGGACGTGCTGAACCTGGCGGAGCGCGCGGAGTCGTTGCGCGACCATCTCGCAGGCCTGCTGGCCCTGCCGGCGCAGCGCACGAACCACTACGGCGAAGCGGCCATCGACCTCTCGGCCGGCCACACCGGTGAGGCGCTCGTCCCGAACACGTTCGTCGACTACGAGGGCGCGCCCCGTGAGTACGAACTGAGCGTCGCGCAGACCGTGCTGAAGGTCCACAGCCGGGTCGCCGACCTGTACAACCAGCCGATGAACCAGACCGAGCACCAGTTGCGGCTCACGGTCGAGGCGCTGCGTGAGCGCCAGGAGCACGAGCTGATCAACAACCGCGAGTTCGGCCTGCTCCACAACTGCGACTACGGGCAGCGGATCCAGCCGCACGACGGCGTCCCGAGCCCCGACGACATGGACGAACTGCTGTCCCGCCGACGTGGGTCCAAGCTCTTCCTCGCCCACCCCAAGGCCATCGCCGCGTTCGGCCGCGAGTGCAACAAGCGCGGGCTGGTCCCGGAGAGCGTGGAGGTCGGCGGCCACCATGTGCCCGCCTGGCGCGGGGTGCCGATCTTCCCGTCCAACAAGATCCAGGTCAGTGACGCCCGCACCACGTCGATCATCTGCATGAGGACCGGCGAGAACGACCAGGGCGTCGTCGGACTCCAGCAGAGCGGCATCCCCGACGAGATCGAGCCGAGTCTCTCCGTGCGGTTCATGGGCATCGACGAGAAGGCGATCATCTCGTACCTGGTGACGGCGTACTACTCGGCGGCCGTGCTGGTGCCGGACGCCCTCGGCGTTCTGGAGAACGTCGAAGTCAGCCGCCGGCAGTGAAGGTGACGGTCCCGAGGGACCGGCCCGGACCGGCCCGGCAGTGCTGCCGGGCCCGGTGCGTCCGGGCCGACCGTGCCGTACTCCGGCTGGAGAGGAAGAGACCGTGACCACGACCCGAACGGACGCCGCGCCCACAGGACATGAGGCCGCAGCGCTCCTGGAACGCACCCGCGCCGCTGTGGACCCGGAGCTCCGCTCCACGCTGGAAACCCTTCCCGGTGCGATGCGCCGGATCGGGATGTACCACTTCGGCTGGGAGCACTCCGACGGATCCCCGGCCGCGGGACAGACGGGGAAGGCGATCAGACCCGCGCTCGTCCTCGCCGCGGTCCAGGCGCTGAACGGGGAGGTCCGCCAGGCCGTGCGGGCGGCCACCGCGGTGGAGCTGGTGCACAACTTCACGCTGCTGCACGACGACGTCATCGACCGGGACGTGACCCGCAGACATCGGGCGACCGCCTGGACCGTGTTCGGCATACCCGACGCGATCATCACCGGGGACGCGATGCAGGCGCTCGCCCTTCGGCTCCTCACCGATGATCCCCACCCCGCGGCCAAACCGGCGGCGGGGCGGCTGGCGACCTGTGTGATCGAGCTCTGCGCGGGCCAGCAGGCGGACTGCGCCTTCGAGTCCCGTGCCGATGTGTCGCTGGACGAGTGCCTGGTCATGGCCGAGGCCAAGACCGGCGCGCTGCTCGGCTGTGCCTGTGCGATGGGCGCGCTGTACGCGGGCGCCGGGCCCGAAGTGGCGGCGGCCATGGACGCGTTCGGCCGGGAGGCCGGGCTCGCCTTCCAGCTGATCGACGATCTGATCGGCATCTGGGGGGAGCCTGACCACACCGGGAAACCGGCCGGGGCCGATCTCGCCGCCCACAAGAAGTCACTGCCGGTGGTGGCTGCCCTGGGCTCGGGCACCGAGGCGGCGGCGGAGCTCGCGGAGCTGTACCGCGGTCCTCTGGACGCGGACGGCATCCGGCGGGCGGCCGACGCGGTCGACCGGGCCGGCGGGCGGGACTGGGCGCAGACGGAGGCCGCCGACCGGATGGCCAGGGCCGTCGGCCATCTCTCCCGGGCCGTCCCCGACCTCGCGGCGGCTGGCGGTCTGCTCTCCCTCGCCGAGTACGTGACGCGGCGCAGCCGCTGAGTCGTGGCGCCCGTGGTCCGGGTCAACTCTAAGATCTCGTAGGTGAGTTGTGGTCAGTTGCGGTGCGCTGCGGTGGGCTTCGGCCGGCCGCGGCGCGGTGCAGGACGATGCGAACGGCGAGAGATGTGAGGAACCGGACCATGGGCGTGGCGATACGACAGGCGGGCGAGGCCGACCGGGAGACGCTCGTGCGGCTGCTGGACGAGTCCTTCATGCACGACCCGGTGAGCAGTTGGGTCTTCCCCGACGAAGCACACCGAAGGGCGGTGCACGGAAAGTTCCTGGGTGTCTTCATCGACGTCACCCTCGCGGAGGGCCGCGTCGACCTCGCGGAGGACGGCTCGGCGATGGCCCTGTGGCTCGATGTCCCCGCGGGCGTCCCGGAGGAGGACGACACCCCGGCCCGGATGCGGGAGATCGCGGACCCGGACAACGAACGCTGCGAGCTGGTGGGCCGGCTGACGGGCGAGGTCCACCCGCACGACCGGGCACACGCTTACCTGCTGATGATCGGGGTGGCCCCGGGGCGCCAGGGCGAGGGGCTGGGCACCGCGCTGATGGCGCCCGTACTGGAGCGCTGCGACCGCGAGGGCGTCGCCGCCTATCTGGAGGCGAGCAGCACGCGCAGCCGCGCGCTGTACGAGCGGCTGGGATTCGCATTCATGGGCACTGCCGTTCAGTTGCCGGACGGCCCGCAGATGTGGCCGATGTGGCGCGAGCCCCGGGGCTGAGGTACCGTCCGCCGCCCCCGGAAACGGGACGCCCGCCGCAAAACCCCACCACGCACCGGTAAGTCCGGACTTGATCACTCTTGGTGACGCCGGGCTGGTCACACCGCTACAGTCGCGCTCATGACACCACAGTCATGGGCCGGCTGGTACCGGGACAGCCATGGATCAGATGCCCTTGTGATCAGCGCCGTAGAGCGTCAACTCCGCACCCGGATCAGGGGAGTCGACTATGCGGGTACTTCGTTCGACTCGTTCGCACCGGTCGACGGTGCGCGGCCGGAGGGTGGCGGGCCACTGAGCGACTGCGTGCTGGAGTGGGACATGCCGCTCCCGGTGGTCGCCGAGGACAGCACGGCCCAGCAGGCCACGCTCAGCTGCCTGCTGGCCCTGCGGCGTCCGGCCACCGACCTCGGCGTCACGCTGCACTACGGCGGCACGAGCTATGTCTCGGGCAACGACCAGGGGGACTTCGGGGCGGCGCTCGCCCTCATCCAGGAGCAACTCCCGCCCGGTGCCACACTCCAGGCACCCTTCACCGCCGCCGTGTAGCCGACGCCCCCTCCCCAGCGGACAGATCCAGTCAGCGGTCCCGCACCGGTACTCCGGTGCGGGACCGCTGCGTTCATCTGTACGGGTGCAGCTGGGTGGGTTCGCTTGACGACCCCTCCCTTCATTGTTCTACTTGGATGCAAACAATGGAGGTTTCCATGGGGCCTGACCGCATCCGACGTGTGGCAGTCACGGGGCTGCCCTTCCTGCTCGCCTACGTCGTCGACCTCGTACTCTTCGTCCGGCTGCGGGACCGGCTGCCACACCGGCTGGCCACTCACTTCACCGGCACCGGTCAGGCCAACGGCACCTCCGGGCAGCTGAACTTCTTCATCGTCCTCACGGCGCTCATGCTCGGCCTGGGCCTGGTCTGGGTCCTCGTGTCGCGGGGAGTACGGGGCCTGATAGTGACCGGCTGGGCGGTCGCCGGGTTCTGCTGCTATCTGATGGCGGCGACCCTGTACGCCAACCTGCGCACCTCTCCCGAACTCCCGCTCTGGCAGATCGCGGTGGCCGCCGGTGTGGCCGCGGTGTCGGCAGCCGTCGGCCGGGGGCTGAGCCGGTCCCTCCGGTCCGAGCTCCCCCCGGCGGAGGACGGACCCGTCGAGCGGCTCGACCACGCGGACGGCGAGACCCTGGGCTGGGCCCGGTACGCGGGCACCCGGCTGATGTGGATCCTGCTGCTGGCCGCGATCGGCACCGCGCTCGTCGTCCTGCTCACCGCCGGATGGCAGCCTGCCGTACCGCCCCTGCTGCTGGGCCTGGTACTCCTGCTCTTCGCCCGGCCCTGCGTCACCGTGGACCGCCGGGGCCTGACCGTCTCCACCGGATGGCTGCCCTGGCCGCGTCTCCGGGTGCCGCTGAACGAGGTCGAGCGGGCCACGAGCCGTGAGGTCGACGCCCTGAAGGAGTTCGGAGGCTGGGGTTACCGCGTCCGGGCGGGCCGTTCCGGCCTCATCCTCCGCTCCGGCGAGGCCATCGTGATCCGACGCACGAACGGCCGCGACTTCGCGGTCACCGTCGACGGCTCCGCCGATGCCGCGGCCCTGCTCAACACCTTGGCCGACCGGCAGGGCAGCCGCTGATGCTCTTCCGGATCGATCCGTCCTCCGCGGTCCCGCTGGGGGACCAGATCGCGGCCTGTGTCCGCGGCGCGGTCGCCGACGGCGCGGTGGCCGCGGGCGAACGGCTCCCGGCCGCGCGCATGCTCGCCGACTCCCTGGGGGTCAACGTCCATACCGTGCTCCGCGGTTACCAGCGGCTGCGCGAGGAGGGCCTGATCGAACTGCGCCGGGGCCGCGGCGCGGTCGTGGTGGGCGGCGCCGCGCAGGGGCGGGCGCGGCTGCTGGCGCGGGTACGGGAACTCGCGGTGGAGGCCCGGGAGCTGGGCCTCTCCGACGAGGAGGTGCTGACGCTGGTCCGTGACGCGCTCTGAGGTGAGGGGCCCGTAACAGGCCACGGGAGTACGCCGGGTGCCCGGCCGCACCGTGCCCGGGTGCCCACCCGGCTCAGTAGCTCTGGAGCTCCAGCAGATGCCCGTCGGGGTCCCGCAGATGCGCTGCCCGCAGGGCCGGACCCCACTGCGGACGGTCCTGCGCCGCGGCCACCACCACGGCGCCCGCCTCCGTGCACCGGGTGACCGCCGCGTCCAGCGCGTCCCGGTCGGCCAGGTGCACGACGAGGGAGAAGAGATCCTGCGCCTTCTCCCCGTGCGGGAGCCCGTCGGTGCCCAGCGCGCCGGACATGAAGCGCCTCTCGAAGAGGGCGAAGACCGTACGGCCGTCCTGGTCCCAGCTGGCATACCCGGCCGACTCGTCGCCACCCGCCAGCACGGCCCCGGTGAGTCCGGGGAGCACGTCCCGGTAGAAGCGGAAGGTCTCCGCGAAGCGGTCGACCAGCAGGCGGGTGTACGGCGCGTCCATGGCGCCGAAAATACCCGATCGAGGGGGAGTTGATCAGTGAACGGGGTCGCCCGTTCCGGTGAGTCCGCCGGGGCGTCCGCCGGAGCCGTGCGCCGTGCCGGGCGGGCCTTCCGGCTCCCTGCGACCCTCGGCCGTGTGCCCCGCCACCGCCGCCACCGCCCAGCAGAGAGCGGCGCCGACGGTGTACCAGAGCAGGTCCGGCGGGTGGAAGGTGGAGCCGAGCAACGGCCTTAGCACGGACGGGATCCCGGCGATCTGGAGGAACTCGACGGCCCAGCTGAAAGCGAGTGCGATCCCGGCCGTGGTCACCGCGCGCAGCCGGGGCGCGAGCAGCACCACCACCAGGTACACCAGGACCGTGTAGAGGCTGTCACCCGCGCACTTGGCGAACGCGCCGTCCGACCAGGCACGTACTCCGAGACCTGCGACGACGGTCAGTACCGCGGCCCCGGACGCCCACCACCGTCTGCTCATTCCGCGCAGCCTACGCAGTTCACACCGAGGGCGTGCGAGGCTTCCGCACGGCCCGTCCGCGCGGTGGCCGGGGCCCGCTCCGGTGGGACCTCCCCGCGGTCGGCCCGGACCCGGAGACCGAGGCGAAGGTACTGGGCGGCTGATGCGGGTAGGACGGACCGCTGTCACCCCCTTGACCTGGCACAAGGCCGCACATCTACTTCTCCCTACAACAGGCGAACGTTCAACCGTCTTGCACGGCTCCTCGACCTCCTGACGAGGAGCCCGGAACGGAGCAGCTATGAACACCCCGACCGATCCTGCCCTCCCGCGCACCGCACCGGATCTCACCTCGGACGCCGTCGCCGAGACCCGGCAGGACCGTTTACAACGGGGCATGGTCATGCTCGACCAGGTCGTCGGCGAGGGTGGCCGGCAGGTCATCGAGTCGCTGGCCGACATCTCGCCCGATCTGGGCCACCACATCGTCGCCTGGGCGTTCGGCGACATATACAGCCGTCCCGGACTCGCGCTCAGGGACCGCCAGTTGGTGACGCTCGGCATGCTCACCGCGCTGGGCGGCTGCGAGCCGCAACTCGACGTCCACATCAACGCGGCACTCAACGTCGGTCTCAGCACCGAGGAGATCGTCGAGGCGCTGATGCACTCCGCGGTCTACTGCGGGATGCCGAAGGCGCTCAACGCCACCGCCGTCGCGAAGAAGGTCTTCGCCGAGAACGGGCTGCTCACCGAGGAGAAGAAGACCGACCGGTGAGCCCGGCCGCCCGCGCCTGACATGGACTCCTGGCCGTATCGGCGCCCGTCACCGGGCGCGCGACCGGCCGGGGTTCAGCGCTCCGCCGACGCCCTCACCAGAGCGACGGCCTCGCCGATGAGCCCGATCTCGTGCGGGCTCATCGTCGGGTTGGCGGCGCGCATGTCCCCGGCCCGCTCCAGCGGCCAGGACGCCACGTCGGCACGGCCGTGGAGCAGCGCGGACAGCAGCGAGCGGACCGGCTGCACCAGCTCCGCAGGCGCGTCGAGAGCGACCTGCGCCAGGATCAGCGCCGACATCGCCCAGTCCAGCTCCGGTGGGCCCTCCACGGTGTTCGACCAGTCGATGACCATCGGCCCCGCGGCCGTCACCATCACGTTCTCCGGGTGCAGATCGAGATGCAGGATCCGGTCCCCGGGGTCGGCCGCGAGCCGCGCCGGGGCCTCGTGCAGTCGGCCGAGCAGCCCCGCCAGCATCGCACCGGCCTGCACCGCGGTGACCTGGCCGGCCAACGCGGCCTCCACCAGCGTGGGACCGTCCAGCCGCCGCATCACCAGGTCCGGACCCTTCGAGTCCGGCCGTATCTCGGGTACCGGGTATCCCCACCGCGCCAAGTGGGCCATCACGGCGGCCTCTTCGGCGGTGTCCGCACCCTGGTGCCGGTAGCGGCGCAGCACCCACTCCTCGTCGACGGCGAACACGTCCGCCGTCCGGCCCGCACCGATCAACTGGTCCGGCCGTACGGGGCTGTTCCCGGCCAAGCCGTTCTCCTCATCGGGTCTCTCCGCCGAACTGTTCGCCACCGCAAGGTCGTTCATGAACTGGCTCCCCACACAACTGGCTCTCCACAGAGCGAACGTCTCGGAGCGGCTTTCCTGAAATCGCCCCCCTTCGGCAGAGATTACCGAGATCAGGCGGAGGCGCCGGAACCCGACGGCCGTACCGAGAGACTGATGCCCGTTGCGAGCAGACAGACCGCGCCGCACCCCATGAAGAACACCCCGGTGCCCCAGGCGGCGGTGATCAGCCCGGCCAGCGGGTAGAGCAGCGGGCTGAGCCCCACCGTGCACAGGCTCGTCACCGCTGTGACACGCCCCAGGTAACGGATCTCGGCGCGCTCCTGGAGCAGCCCGTTGCTCACCACCACGGCCGCGCCGCTCGCCGCACCGAGGAACGCGCCCAGCGCGACGGCGGTACCCGGCCCCGGCGCCCGGCCCAGGGCGACGACCAGGACCGTGGTGAGCAGCAGGGCGCCGGACAGGACACCACGGGCGTACGGGACCCGCTTCACGGCGGCCAGCAGCAGACCGGACACCGCGCCGCCGACGGAGAACGCGGCCAGGATCCAGCCCAGCGCACCCGCGCCCCAGCCGTGCTCGTCCGTGAGCAGCAGCAGCCCGGTGCCGACGGGCCCGCTGAAGCACATCTCACCGAGCCCGATGACAAGCACCAGCCGGATGAGATGCCGGTCGGCCCGCAGGTAGCGCAGGCCGTCCCGGAAGTCCTGCCCGGCGGTCGTGGAGCGGCGTTCGGCCGTCGTCACACCATAGAAGCAGAAGAGTTCTTCCGGAAGAACTCTCCTGCTTCTCCTGCTTCTTCTTCGGCTTCTGTTCCCTCTGCGAGTGGGCTCAGCGCCTCGCGAAGACCGGCTCCCAGCGACCCCCCGAGAAGTCCTTCGGCGTGCGGGCACCGCTGAGGACGACTTCCTTGTCGCTGCCGAGGGTGACCAGGACGAGCCGGGTGTCGTACTCGCCGCCGCCGGGCACGATGTCCCAGGCGATCAGCCGCTTGCTGTCGGCCCAGGCGAGGAGTTCCTGCCCGCGCAGCTTGGCGGTTCGCTTCCCCGTGCGCGGGTCCAGCACCTGGGTCGCGGTGCTCCTGACGCCCCCCGCGTAGCCGCCCGCGACGAGCCTGCCGTCCGGGGAGAGACCGGCCGGCGCGGAGAAGAGGTCGATCGCCTTCTCCCGCGCGGGTACGTCCACCTTCCTGCCGCGCAGATCCCGGTAGTAGACGCCCGGTTCCATGTTGACGGGCTCGTACAGCAGGGTGCCGTCGGTGTTGAACAGCAGGTCCTCGCCCGAGCCGAAGTTCCTGCCACCCGGACCGGTGAAGGAGGGCAGGGCGTGCCAGTCGACGGTGTTCTTCGCGAGGTCGACGACGGCGAACCCGGTGCGGCAGGGCGTAGGTTGCGGCTGCTCCGTGTTGTTGACCGGGATCTTCAGGGACCAGTACGAGCGGTCCGGGTTCTTGGCGAACGTGGTGGCGACCAGCTTGCTTGCGTCGGGCGAGAAGGAGACCGCGCCGACGCCCTGCGGAACCGGGATCCAGCGGGTCACCCGGCCGGTGAGCAGATCGAGCAACCCGATCCGCCCCGCGGGCAGTTCGCGCTCCAGGACAGCGGCGGTGCGCATCCCGGGGGCGGCGGCCAGATACGACCAGCGCGCGTCCACCACGTACCGGCCGGTCTTCTGGTCCAGTACGGAGTAGGTACGGGTGGTGATCTCGTCGTGGTTCGGCTGCTCGGCCTTCTTGGACGTGTAGTACGCGGCGACGGCCTGGTCACCGACCGCGATCAGCTCGCGCGGCGGGGACTGGTCGGCATGGCGGAGGATGTCGCCGTGCCCGACCGAACTGGCCAGCCGGGGGCCCTGGCCCTGGTCGGAGTCGGAGTCGGAGGAGCCGAGCAGGGCGGGCACGCCCACTGCGGCGGCCAGCACCAGCACGGTCGCGGCTGCGGCCCCGGCCACCCCCCGGCCCCTGCGGCGGCGTCGGACGGCGAGGACCCGGTCGGCGAGACCGGAAGGCGCGGCCGGTGTGGCGGCGGCCTGCTCCCGCAGGGAAGCACGGACGAGTTCCTCGGTGTTCACGGTCGTACCTCCACGGGTGCGAAGTCGCGGGAGCGCGGCTGTACGGCTTCGGGACTGCCGAGCGCCGAGAGTTCGGGCGCGAGCGTGCGCAGCTTGGCGAGCGAACGGTGGGCGGTGGAGCGGACCGTGCCGACGGTGCACCCGAGGAGGCGCGCCACGTCCGCCTCGGGCAGGTCCTCGAAGTACCGCAGCACCAGGACGGTGCGCTGACGGGCGGTCAGCCGGGCGAGCGCGTCGCGCATCACGAGCCGCAGTTCGGCGGCTCCGGCAGCGTCGGCGCTGCCGTCGCGGTCCGGGGGTTCGGCGACGGTGAGCTCCTTGCGCCGCCCCTTCAACCGCCAGCGGCTGACCTGCTGCCGGTAGAGGATCTGCCGGACGTACGCCTCGGGCTCGTCGATCCGGTGCCAGCGGCCCGCCGCCTTGACCAGCGCGTTCTGCAGCAGATCCTCGCCCGCGTGGCGGTCGCCGCCACTGAGCAGCACGGCGGTCCTCAGCAGCGCGGTCGATCTGTTCGCCACGAACTTCCGGAAGCTCTCCTGATCTGTGGCATCCATCGTCACCTTCTCTTGCCGTTCTCTTCGCGACGGGCCGATCGCCCTTCCCTGCCCGTACTGACGCGTGCGGGTGCCGCCCGCTATGCCGGGCGGCGGAGAAAAAGCGTGTCACCAATGGTCGGCCGGGCCTCTTGTGCCTGACCCGGGCCACGCTGGCAACGGACCGTCCCCGGTGCGGGCCCCGCCTCGCGGACGCCTCTCAACGGTCCTGCCTGTGCCGGGCCTCGGGGGTGACGGGCGTGAAGAAGTTGATCAGATTGCCGTCGGGGTCCCGGAAGAGGAGGGAGCGGTTGCCCCACGGCATCGTCGTCGGCTGCTGGACGAACTCGAAGCCGAGGGGCGCCAGGCGCCGGTACTCCGCGTCGACGTCGGCGACGCGGAATTCGGTGATCACCGTGTGGTTGGCGGCCGGTCGGGCGGAGTCGGCGCCGAACAGTGCCACGGTGCGGCTGCCCGCGACGGCCAGCGTGCAGGACGGCGTGACGAGTTCGGCGAACTCGGGGGTCGACCACGTGGCCGGGATGCCGGTGACCTGTTCGTAGAACCCGACGAGACGAGCGACATCGTGGGTGATCACGCGGATCGAGACGAAGTTGACGAAGTTCATGAGCGGCTTCCTGCCAGGAGTGGTCTCGGACGAAGGGATGAAGTGGCGTCCCGAACGCTAGAACCGATACCGGACAGAATCCGCCCGGTATGTGCGGCAGACTTTCCGGGGTGACCACATCGTCGACCGCCCGGGTGCTCGCTCTGCTGGAGATCCTCCAGGGCGGCGGCATCCGCACGGTCCCGGACCTGGCCGTGCGCCTCGGCGTCGACGAACGCACCGTCCGCCGCTACGTCGGCCACCTGCTGGAACTCGGCGTGCCCGTCGACTCGGTGCGCGGTCGGTACGGCGGCTACCGGCTCGCCCCCGGCTACCGGATGCCCCCGCTGATGCTCACCGACGACGAGGCGCTGGCCGTTCTGCTCGGTCTCCTGGCGGGCCGGAGGTCCGGTCCGGTCACGGCGTCCGCCACGGCGAGCGGCAGTGCCACGGCGAAGCTGCTGCGGGTCCTGCCCAGGGCCCTGAGCCGACGGCTGGACGCGCTGCTGGAGACGGCCGACTTCACCACCCGGCCGGGTCCCGCCACCCCACCGGAAACAGAGGTGCTGCTCGAACTCGCCGAGGCCGCACGCGATCGGCGGCCGGTGGCGATCACGTACACCGACCGGAAGGGCCGCAGCACCGACCGCACCGTCCTGCCCTACGGACTCGTGGCACATTCCGGGCGGTGGTACCTGACGGGTGTCGATCCGGCCGACGGGGGGATACGCACCCTCCGGCTGGAGCGGATCGGCGCCCTGGCCGTGCAGCCCGGCTCGTTCGACGTCCCGGCCGGATTCGACCCGGCAGCCACCGTGCTGAGCGGCCTCGCGGACGCGCCCTGGACCCACGAGGTGTCGCTGCGGATCCGCGCCGACGCCCCGCACATCCGCGGCCACCTCCCGGCCGGGATCGCCACTCTGTCCCCGATCTCGGCCGCACCGACCGATGAGGCCGCACCGGCTGTACGGGCCGCACCGGCCGAAGCGGACGGGACCGACACCGGCAGGGTACGTCCCGGCAGTTCGGGTGCCTCCGGGACGGCCGACGAAAGTACCGGATGGGTCCGCGTCCGGATCCGGGCCGAGCGGCTGGACTGGATTCCGCCCGTACTCGCCGCCCTGGACCGCCCGTTCGTCATCGAGCACCCGGTGGCCCTGCGCGATCTCGTACGCGCGCTGGCCCACCGCCTGGACGGGTATGCGGCTGCCGACGGCGAATCCCCGCCCGGCCGGACGACGGCCTGATCTCACGAGCAGCGGGCTCTTCGGGAGTCCCCGACCATGCGCCCCTTTCGAAGTCGTTGAAGCTGGTGCAGGCCCAAGTCAGGTGGAATGAGGCCGACTTGTGGTGGACTCTGGACCATGAACGATGCTTATGAGGGGACCGGGGTAGCTTCGGCGAGCGATCTTTCTCGTGACCCGACGGTTCGTCTGCTCGCCGAGGTCGAGCGGTTGCGCAAAGAAGCACGGCAGAAGACGAAGCTCGCCGACCGGCGAGCCTCGTTCTGGGCGGTCGCCGATATCTCCCTGGGCTTCCCTGCCGCACTTCTCGCCGCGGTGTCCGGCGCGACGGGGCTGACCACGCCGGATGCACGCACCCCTGCGGCGCTGCTGGCACTGGCATCTGCGGGGCTGTCGGCAGGGGCGGGGTTCCTGCGCAGCGACACGAGACGAATAGGCCACAAACGCGCTCGAAAGGCGTGGGCCGCCCTGGAGGGCGAGGCCACGGTGGCGTTGACGCAGGAGCAGCCGGATCAAGAATGCCTCCGCCGCCTGTTCGAGATGCGCCAGGCCGCGCTGACGGCCTACGAAGGTGACGACGCCTGATCGCGCGCCTTGCTGCGCGTCGAGCACGCAAGCGATGTGCTCGTGCTGCGGGGTCTTGTGCGGTCCTGTGAGCACCCTGAAGGGCTGCGCCGGGGGCTGCGGACCGGCGGGAGAGCGGAGAAGGACCCGACCGCTTCGAGCAGTCGGGTCCTTCTCGTTGGCGCTCTGACCTGCTGTCCGGTCGGAAACCGAACGGCATGACATCAAGCCTTCTTGGTCTCCCAGAAGATCTTGTCGATCTGGGCGATGTAGTCCAGCGCCTTCTGGCCCGTGGCCGGGTCCGTCGAGCCCTTCGCCGCCGACAGCGCCTTCAGGGCGTCGTTGACGAGCTGGTGCAGCTCGGGGTACTTCTCGAAGTGCGGGGGCTTGAAGTAGTCGCTCCAGAGCACCGAGACGTGGTGCTTGGCGAGCTCGGCCCGCTCTTCCTTGATGACCGTGGCGCGGGCCCGGAAGTGCGGGTCCTCGTTGGCCTGGTACTTCTCCTGAACGGCCTTGACCGACTCGGCCTCGATGCGGGCCTGGGCCGGGTCGTACACACCGCAGGGGAGGTCGCAGTGGGCGCTGACCTTCACCTTGGGGGCAAACAGGCGGGAAAGCATGGAGCTGTCCTTCCTCGTGATCGTCTTCTCTGGTGGGACATTACTCCGTGAGAGGCCCGAATTCGCGAGTGCCCCCAGGGGCTTAGGACAAAAGTCCAGGGCCAGTATGGGACTGGTGGACGATCGGACCGGGAGATGTCGGATGACGGATCAGGGGCGGGACAAGCGGCGCCCATTGGGTGTGGCCGAGGTGACGGGCCCGTCCATGGTGCCCACTCTGCTGCAGGGGGACCAGCTGTTGGTGCATTACGGCGCGGCGCTGCGGGCGGGTGATGTGGCCGTGCTCTGCCACCCGTTGCAGCAGGATCTGCTGATCGTGAAGCGGCTGATCGAGCGCCGTGAGGGCGGGTGGTGGGTGCTCGGGGACAGTTCGGCGGCCGAGGCGATGGACAGCCGGGCGTTCGGCACGGTCCCCGACGAGCTGCTGCTGGGGCGGGTGCGGGCCAGGTACCGGCCGCTCATGCCGGGCCGTCAGCGCTCGGCCGGGGTGCTGCTCTCCTGGCTGCTGTCGGCGGTGCGGCCGGTAGCGGCCGACCGGGACGTCTCCAGGCGTTTGCGCGCACGGTAGGCGGCCACATTGGCGCGGGTCGCGCAGCGGTCCGAGCAGTAGCGGCGTGAGCGGTTGGTCGAGGTGTCGAGGTAGGCGTTGCGGCACGGCGCTGCCTCGCACAGGCCGAGCCGGTCCACGCCGTACTCGGTGAGGTGGAAGGCGAGCCCCATCGAGGCGATGGCCGCGTAGCCGGACGTCGCGTTGGAGGGGTGGTCGGCGAGGTGCATGTGCCAGAGCGGCCTGCCGTCCTCGTCGCGGTGGTCGTGGCCGGAGACCTGCGGGGAGACCGGGAACTCCATCAGCAGTGAGTTGAGGAGGTCCACGGCCAGGGTCTCGTCCCCGGCGTCCGCCGCCTCGAACACGGCGCGCAGTCGGCCGCGTACCGAGCGGAAGCGTGTGACGTCGGCGTCCGTGGCGCGGCGGGCCGCCGACCCGTTCGCGCCGAACAGCTCGCGCACCGCGTCGACCGTGGTGAGGGAGTCCTTGTTCCGGGCCGGCTCCTCGCTGTTGACCAGGCGCACGGCGTAGTCCGAGTAATAGGCCAGTTCCACTTGTAGTCCTTACGGGGGCGGTCTAAGGTCGAGCGCAGCTGACGTAATGACTGCTACGACTTCGAGGGTATTACGTACGGGTGCTTTCCCTCTGGCGCGGACCAGGTGGAAGGCGCTGGCGGAAACGACGGCGGAAACGACGGCGATGACGATGCCGGGGAGAGTGACGGAGACGGTGACGGACATGACGACGGACGTGACGGGTACGGACTGGCGGTCCTGGCAGGCGAGCTGGGACCGTCAGCAGGAGTGGTACATGCCGGACCGCGAGGAACGGTTCAGGGTCATGCTGGACATGGTCGAGGCCCTGGTGGGCCCCGAACCGCGCGTACTCGATCTGGCATGCGGTACGGGAAGTATCACGGACCGGCTGCTCAAGCGGTTCCCGGGAGCGACCAGTACCGGCGTCGATCTCGACCCGGCCCTGCTCACGATCGCCGAGGGGTACTTCGCCGGTGACGCGCGCGTCACGTTCGTCACCGCCGATCTGAAGGACCCCGGCTGGGTGGACCGGCTGCCGCACCGGAGTTACGACGCGGTGCTGACGGCCACCGCGCTGCACTGGCTGCACAGCGAGCCGCTCGCCGCGCTGTACGGGCAGCTCGGCGGCCTGGTCAGGGACGGCGGGGTCTTCATGAACGCCGACCACATGATCGACGACGAGACCCCGCGGATCAACGCGGCCGAACGGTCCCGGCGCCATGCGGCCATGGAACGTGCCAAGGCGTCCGGCGCGGTCGACTGGGCCGCCTGGTGGGCGCTCGCGGCCGAGGACCCGGCCCTCGCCGGGCCGACCGCGGAACGGTTCGAGATCTACGGCGAGCACGCGGACGGCGACCAGCCGTCGGCGCGGTGGCACGCGCGGACCCTGCGCGAGGCCGGGTTCGGCGAGGCGCGGCCCGTCTGGGCCTCGCCCTCGGACACGCTGCTGCTCGCGCTGAAATAGCTCGCGCTGAAATAGCTCGCGCGGAAGTAGCTCCTGCGGAAGGAGCTCGCGCCGGAGTAGCCGGGCGGCACGGGGAGGGGCGGTACGGGCCGTACCGCCCCTCCCCGTGACCGCGGCTACAGCACCTTCGACAGGAACGACTTCGTCCGGTCGTGCTGGGGGTTGGTCAGGACGTCCCGCGGGTGGCCCGACTCGACGACCACGCCGTCGTCCATGAAGACCAGCGCGTCACCCACCTCGCGGGCGAAGCCCATCTCGTGCGTCACGACGATCATCGTCATGCCGTCCTCGGCCAGTCCGCGCATGACGTCCAGGACGTCACCCACCAGCTCCGGGTCGAGCGCCGACGTCGGCTCGTCGAAGAGCATCAGCTTCGGCTCCATCGCCAGCGCGCGGGCGATCGCCACCCGCTGCTGCTGGCCGCCGGAGAGCTGGGTCGGATAGCTCGCCGCCTTGTCGGACAGCCCGACCCGGTCGAGCAGCCGCTCCGCACGGGCCCGCGCCACCGCCTTCGCCTCACCGCGCACCTGGACCGGTGCCTCCATGACGTTCTCGATGGCCGTCATGTGCGGGAAGAGGTTGAACCGCTGGAAGACCATGCCGATGTCCCGGCGCTTCAGGGCGACCTCGCTGTCCTTCAACTCGTAGAGTTTCCCGCCCTTCTGGCGGTAGCCCACCAGGTCCCCGTCGACGTACAGCCGCCCGGCGTTGACCTTCTCCAGGTGGTTGATGCACCGCAGGAACGTCGACTTCCCCGAACCGGACGGGCCGATCAGACAGAAGACCTCCCGCGGGGCGACCTCCAGGTCGATCCCCTTGAGGATGTGCGCGGCACCGAAGGACTTGTGGACGCCTTCGGCCTTCACCATCGCCGTCATGCGGACACCCCCGAGCGGTTGCTGAACGACCCCAGATTCGCCTTGATCCGCTGCAACGGGGTCAGTGGCAGGCTGCGGCTGGAGCCGCGTGCGTAGTACCGCTCCAGATAGAACTGACCGATGGAGAACACCGTCGTCAGCACCAGGTACCAGGCGGCGGCCAGGAACAGCATCTCGACCGCGGCCCCGGACGTCTGCCCGATGTCCTGGGCGGTGCGCAGCAGTTCGTAGAACTGCACCGCCGCGACCAGCGAGGTGGTCTTCAGCATGTTGATGACCTCGTTGCCCGTCGGCGGCACGATGACGCGCATCGCCTGCGGGACGACGATCCGGCGCAGCGTCTTGGCGTGGCTCATGCCGAGTGCGTGCGCCGCCTCGGTCTGGCCCTCGTCGACCGCGAGCAGGCCCGCCCGGCAGATCTCCGCCATGTACGCGGCCTCGTTCAGCCCGAGCCCGAGCAGCGCCGTCAGCAGCGGCGTCATGAAGCTCGACCAGTAGTCCTTGTAGATCGGGCCGAGGTTGATGTACTCGAAGACCAGGCCCAGGTTGAACCAGACCATCAGCTGGACGAGGACCGGGGTGCCCCGGAAGAACCAGATGTAGAACCACGAGATCGACGAGGTCACCGGGTTCTTGGACAGCCGCATCACGGCCAGCACGATGCCGCCGACGATGCCGATCGCCATGGAGAGCACGGTGAGCAGCAGGGTCTGGCCGACACCGTGGATGATCCGGTGGTCGAAGAAGAAGTCGGGGATCGCCGACCAGTTGATCTTTCCCTGGGAGAATGCGTAGACGATCGCCACGAGCACGGCGATGGCGACGACCGCGGCGACGTACCTCCCGTAGTGCCGGACCGGGATGGCCCTGATGGCCTCCGAGGGTCCGGCGGGCCGCGCGTCGACGGGGCCCACCTTTTCCATGTCAGCAGTCATGGGTGATACCTCTCAGCGCCGGTGTCCGGTCAGGATCCGCCGTTGATCTTGGCAGAGGTGACCGCGCCCTGCTCGGCACCCCACTTGGCCAGGATCTTGTCGTACTCACCGTTCTTGATGATGGCGTCCATCGCCTGCTGGATCGCCTTGGTGAGCTGGTCGTTGCCCTTGGCGACGGCGATGCCGTACGGCGCGGCCTGGACCGTGGGGCCGACGATCTGGAAGTCCTTGCCGCCGCCCGAGGTCTTCACCGCGTACGCGGCGATGGGGGAGTCGGCGGAACCGGCGTCGGCGCCGCCCGAGCGCAGCCGGGTCTGGGCCTGCTGGTCGTCGTCGAACGGCTGGATGGTCAGCTTCTTGCCGGCCGGACACTTCTTCGCCTGGGCCTTGGCGAGATCGTGGGAGACCGTGCCGCGCTCCATGACGATCGTCTTGCCGCAGAGGTCCGCCCAGGACTTGATGCCCTCGTCCTTGCCCTTCTGCGTGTAGATCGAGACACCGGCGGAGTAGTAGTCGACGAAGTCGACGCCCTCACCGACCTTCTTGCCGTCCGAGATGCCGTTCTGCCGGTCCTTGGTGTCGGTCATCGCGGACATCGCGACGTCGTAGCGCTTGGCGCGCAGACCGGTCACCAGCGTGTCGAACGTGCCGTTCTCGAACTCGAACTTCACCCCGAGCTGCTTGCCGAGCGCCGCGCCCAGGTCCGGGTCGATGCCCGCGACCTTGCCGGAACTGTCCTTGAACTCGACGGGTGCGTAAGCGATGTCGGAGCCGACCTTGACGACGCCCTTCGCCTTGATGTCCTGCGGCAGCAGATGGCCGAGCGGCGCGCCGCCGCCCTTGACCGTCTCCGAGCCCTTGGGCGCGTCGTTCTTGGTCTGGTCGCCGCAGCCGGTCAGCAGCAGGGCGCCGGCGACCGCGATGGCGCCGACCGCGGCCGTCCGGGACTTCATTGCGGTCGTGCGGCGCGTGGAGCGTGCGGTCATGGCGAGGGTCCTCCGGCGGATCGTGGATACCGATGCAGGAGCCGCGACCCCACGTTGACGGGGAGTCGCGACCATGTGGTTACGGCATCTTGCCAGCCCGACTGGTCCGTTCAGGTGGCTGGGCATGTCAAAATCGGGTAACGGGTCACCCCCGTTCCCTCATTGGCCGGTACGACAGCACCGGACCATCTGCTGGAACGCGCACCTTCCGCCGGAGAATCTCCGGCCGTGCCGACGCGTGGACCCAGTTCGTGGCACCCGGACGACGGGCCCGAATATCCCGCTATGAGTCACGTCATCGAGTCGATTTGGACTCGTCCGTGGTGCGGTCCATCCGGTAGAACAGACGGTTACACCCCTCATCCGGGGCTCAGGGCGCGTGTGCGGCGCGCCCGCGCGTATGTACCTCCCCCCGCCCGGCGGGCCAACCGGCCGGCGCGGGGCACGTACGCGGTGCCCGCCCACCCCTCCTCAACCAGGAGTGGCCACCCTCAACTGATGAAGACTTAAGGGGTCACAACCAATGGCAGCGGAGATCATCAATCCTCGCAGCGACAGCTACACCTCTTCCTCGCACGACGAGGAGCCCTTCGATCCGGCCTTCGCGCTGCATCGCGGCGGCAAGATGGCCATTCAGGCCACGGTGCCGGTGCGCGACCGGGACGACCTGTCCCTCGCGTACACGCCCGGCGTGGCGAAGGTGTGCAGCGCCATCGCCGAGAACCCGGAACTCGTCCACGAGTACACCTGGAAGTCGCAGGTCGTGGCGGTCGTGACGGACGGCACCGCGGTGCTGGGGCTCGGCGACATCGGCCCGGAGGCGTCCCTTCCCGTGATGGAGGGGAAGGCCATCCTGTTCAAGCAGTTCGGCGGTGTCGACGCCGTTCCGATCGCGCTGGCGACCACCGACACCGACGAGATCATCGAGACCGTGGTGCGCCTCGCGCCCTCCTTCGGGGGCGTCAACCTGGAGGACATCTCCGCGCCGCGCTGCTTCGAGATCGAACGCAGGCTCCAGGAACAGCTGGACATTCCGGTCTTCCACGACGACCAGCACGGCACCGCCGTCGTCACCCTGGCCGCCCTGCGCAACGCGGCGACGCTCACCGGGCGTTCGCTGGGCCAGCTGCGCGCGGTCATCTCGGGCGCGGGCGCGGCGGGTGTCGCGATCGCGAGGATCCTCGTCGAGGCGGGCATCGGCGATGTCGCGGTGTGCGACCGCAGGGGCATCGTCTCGGCGGACCGCGAGGACCTGACCGACATCAAGCGTGAGGTCGCGGGCTTCACGAACAAGGCCGGTCTGGTGGGCCCGCTGGAGACGGCGATGTCCGGTGCGGACGTGTTCATCGGGGTCTCGGGCGGTACGGTCCCCGAGCCGGCCGTCGCCTCGATGGCCGAGGGTGCGTTCATCTTCGCGATGGCCAACCCGAACCCGGAGATCCATCCCACGGTCGCGAGCAAGTACGCGGCGGTCGTCGCCACCGGGCGCAGTGACTTCCCGAACCAGATCAACAACGTGCTGGCGTTCCCCGGCATCTTCGCCGGGGCGCTGCAGGTGCGGGCCTCCCGGATCACGGAGGGCATGAAGCTCGCCGCAGCCGAGGCGCTGGCCGCCGTGGTGGCCGACGAGCTGACCCCGGAGTGCGTGATTCCGTCGCCGTTCGACGAGCGGGTCGCCCCGGCGGTCACCGCCGCGGTGGCCGCGGCGGCGCGCGCGGAGGGTGTGGCGAGGCGCTGACGGATCCGGGGCCCGTTCGCGGGCCCCGGTCTCTCCGGCGGGTGCGGCGCACGTCGCACCGGCCGCCCTCCCGCCCCAGGGCGGGGGCCGTTTCTCCGTCGGACGCGGCGCGGGTCACACGCGTGGCCGGTTCCGCCGGGGTCGGGCGGACCCTAAGGTCGGGTCCATGTTCGCCGCCTACGCAGCCCGCATCGACCGTGCCCACCCGCTCAACGGCCTGGAGCTGGGGGAGCGTCCGGCCCCCGTGGCCCGCCCCGGCTGGACGACGGTCGACGTCCGGGCCGCCTCCCTGAACCACCACGACCTCTGGTCGCTGCGCGGGGTGGGACTCGCCGAGGACAAGCTGCCGATGATCCTCGGCTGCGACGCCGCCGGGATCGACCAGGACGGCAACGAGGTCGTGCTGCACTCCGTAGTGGGGCAGACGGGGTACGGGGTGGGAGCCGGTGAGAAGCGGTCCATCCTGACCGAGAAGTACCAGGGGACCTTCGCCGAACAGGTCACCGTCCCTGAGTGGAACGTGCTCCGCAAGCCGAAGGAGCTGACCTTCGAACAGGCCGCCTGCCTGCCCACCGCCTGGCTCACGGCGTACCGCATGCTCTTCACCAACGCCGGGGTGCGGCCCGGCGACTCCGTACTCGTGCAGGGAGCGGGCGGTGGCGTGGCGACCGCGGCCGTCGTCCTCGGGAAGGCCGCGGGCCTGCGGGTGTACGCCACCAGCCGGGACGCGGCCAGGCGCGAACGGGCCGTGGAACTGGGCGCGGTGGACGCTTTCGAGCCCGGTGCCCGGCTGCCGGAGCGGGTGGACGCCGTCATCGAGACGGTCGGCGCCGCGACCTGGTCCCACTCCGTCAAGTCGCTCAAACCGGGCGGAACCCTGGTGATCTCGGGCGCCACCAGCGGCTCGGACCCGGCCTCCGCCGAACTGACCCGGATCTTCTTCCTGGAGCTCAGGGTCGTCGGTTCGACGATGGGCTCCAAGGACGA
Organism: Streptomyces sp. NBC_01267; assembly: GCF_036241575.1. Classification (NCBI taxonomy): domain Bacteria; kingdom Bacillati; phylum Actinomycetota; class Actinomycetes; order Kitasatosporales; family Streptomycetaceae; genus Streptomyces; species Streptomyces sp. NBC_01267. The sequence goes on from NZ_CP108455.1 coordinate 5,381,656, forward strand.
GTTGGAGGACCTGCTCGCCTTCTGCGCGGCCACCGGCGTACGGCCCGTCATCGACGAGGTGCTGCCGCTGGACCGGGCCCGCGAGGGCTTCGAGAAGCTGGCGTCCGGCGAGCAGTTCGGCAAGATCGTGCTGACCTGCCCGTGACGCGGGGGCGGACCGGCTTGTTCTCGGTGAGTGGGGAGCGAGTGGCCCTTGCGGGGCTGTGCCCCATGGCGCCGATCATCGCCTGGCTACCTCGCTGCGAGAAAGGGCGCAGGCCGCCAGTCGGCGCTCAACCGCGCTGCGGGCCAGTGCCTTTGCCTGGTTCTCGTTGTCGATGGTGGTCTGCGCGATCACAATCTCGCTTGTCATCCAACGCCTCTCCTGGCCGATGCACCGACCCTGCCCAGAGGCGCATAAGTCCTCGAAGATCGCCTGCTCTGCGATAACTGCTCCTCGCGTTCGTGTCCGATCGCCCTGTCGTTCGTTGCGAAGCCATGGTGGTGATGACTGTATGAAGGGCGATCGGCATCCGAAGCCGGATGTTGAAGCGGCGTTGCGGCGGGCGGAGAAGGCTGGCCTGAAGGTCAGGCGCGACCAGAATGGGCACCGGTGGGGATACGTACTCTGCTGTCCGTGCTCTGCCAGTACCAAGGTGTGGAGCACACCTGCGAATGCAGGCACGGAGGGCAAGAAGATCAATGAATTCACCAGTCGGCACAGCAACTGTGCGTGAGTGGCCGTTCGTTCTGTATCCCCAGGAGGTGCCGACGCAAGAGCAGTCCGACCGTTTCGACCATGCGGAGGCCCTTGCCGGTGGCCAGGTCGGCTGGGAGGAGGACCGGCGCGGCGTTCGGTTCCCGTGCGTGGTGCCCGCGTCTCATCTGGAGGAGGCCGTGGCATGGGCCGTTGAGCGGCTCGAGGAGTTGGGGTTGCCGATCGCGCGGATCGAGATGCCGCCGTTCGACCGGGACCAGTGAAAGTCCATGGAGCGCTGGTAGGGAGGAGCAGCTGGGCAGGCCCTTGCTGTCGCGGTCGAACGCGATCCCGCGGGCCGCACCGCGCGCCGTCAGCGGGATGACGGCCTGCCCCCTCGTCCTGGCGCCGGAGGCGGCTACGTTCCCCGGCCTTCAGCGGCGCACAGCCGCACGCGGTGACGCCGAAGGTCGACCTCGGCGATCTCGACCGTGATCAGTTCGCCTTCGCCGACAACGTGGGCAGGCGTCTCCACCGGCTCATTGGTGAGTTCTGAGAGGTGAAGGAAACCTTCGACGTCTGGAGCAAGTTCCACGAACACACCGAAGGAAACGATCTTGGTGATCGGCCCCGTGACGAGTCGGCCGACGTGATCGGCAAGCCGAACGAGCGGGTCCTCCTGCAGGGCCTTCAGTGACAGCGTGACCTGTCCTGAGCGTGTCTCAGGCATGATCACCTCGGCGGTGATCCGCTGGCCTGCCTCGACGGCCTCCGAGGGGTGGTCGATCCGGGACCAGGCCAGCTCCGGCCCACGGATGAAGCCGGTGCACAGGCCGTCAGGCTCACCATCGACGTGTACGAAGACCCCGAAGTTGTGAACCCCCGCAACAGTCCCGGTGACTACCTGGCCCTCTTCGATCGAGAGCAGAAAGGAACGCAAGGCCGGGATCTCGCATGCCCTGGCGGAGAGAAGGAGCTGGCCCTCGCGCCAACGCCCGATCTCTTCGGCTTCGACCTCCTGGCCCACCTGGAAGATCGCTGACGGGTGTTCCGTTCGGCGCAGTGACACCTCGTGCGAGGGGATCCGTCCGATCTCGGAGTTCGCCCCTTCGGGGGCCGTGAGGCTCACCAGGACATCCGCTCCGTCGAACCCGACGACTTCCACCGTCCTCACGGGGCCTGGCTGAAGCTGGTCGGCCAAGGCACGAAGGCGAGGGTCAGGGGATGGCTCGGACATGGCCCAGAGCCTAGTTCCCAGGTCGACTTGGAGGTCCGGTTCTCGCTCTGGCGACCCGCGTCCGGCCATCGCGTCCCGGCCCACGATGAGCTGGTCCCCTTCCCTCGTACTGGACCGGGTCGTTCACGATGCGCAGGCCCTGGGGCCGTCCGGGAGGACTGGGAACTCTCAACGCCTCACCGTGATACCCGGCCCTCTTCCAGTACCGCGTCCAAGGCTCGGCGGCCGATTCCGGCCATCAGCGGGTTGTCGGCGGAGTGGGTCAGGAAGACCAGGGCCAGGGCCAGCGCCCACCCCCGTGCCCGCGCCCAAGTGCCGTCGTCGGCACGTCCGTACACCCGCCGGAACTCCGCGCGCTGCGGCGTGGGCAGCAGCATCCACGCCACGGCCAGGTCGGTGGCGGGGTCCCCCGCAGTGACGTCGCCGAAGTCGATCACGGCCCCGACCCGGCCGCGGTCGACCAGGATGTTCGCGGGGTGCAGGTCGCCGTGCAGCCACACCGGGGGGCCGCCCCACGCGGGCGTGGCGGTGGCGCTCTCCCATACGCGCATCGCGGTGGCTCGTTCCGACGGGTCGTCCAGGTGCGGCAGTTGGGACATCACTCCGGCTGTACGGTCGGCGAGCGGGATCCCGCGCGAAGGGTTGGTGGGGGCATCCGCCGGTGCCGGCAGGTGCAGGGCCGCCAGGAATTCACCCAGAGCGACTGCCGCTGCCCCCGGATCGGCCGGCTGCGTACGGGCCGCGATCTCCCCGGGCAGGAACGGCACCACGCTCCAGGCCCACGGATATCCGCGGCCCGGCACCCCGATGTGTACCGGTGCGGGAACGGGAAGCGGCAGGTGTCCGGCCAGGTCCGGCAGCCAGCGCTGTTCGTTCAGGGCGAGTCCGGCGGACACGGAGCGCCGGGGGAGGCGCACCAGGTAGGCGTTTGCCGAGCCGGCAGACCGTGTTGTCCCAGCCGTTGGCCAGCACCTCGATGTCGTGCCCGGCGAGATCGGGCTGCTGGTCGGCCAGCAGCTGACGCACGAGTCGCGGGGAGATCTGCACCTCGGCGGTCGGCATGCTGTTGACGTCCACCGCGCAATCCTAGAGGCGGCTCGGAGCACGCCTCGGAAGCACTTCGGAAGACCGTGCCGACCTGTGCGTGGCGACGGGGCAGCCCTGTGTTCCTACGCACCGTGTCAATGAAGGTTGACGGCTTCCCGTTGTCAACCTATGTTGACACCATGACCGATGCAACGGATCTCGCCGAGCGGGCGAGCGACAGTGATCCGAGGGTCGGGCTGCGGGCGGTGGCCGCGCTGCGGCGGCTGCTGGAGCGGCTCGAATCCGTTCAGGTGCGCAGCGCCCGCAATCAGGGCTGGTCGTGGCAGGAGATCGCCACCGAGCTGGGTGTCAGCAGGCAGGCGGTCCACAAGAAGCACGGGAGGCAGTGATGTTCGAACGCTTCACGCAGGGCGCCCGGGACGTGGTCACCGGTGCGGTGGGGTACGCGGACGGCGCGGGCGAGTCCGCCATCACCGAGGAGCACCTGCTGATGGCGCTGCTCGACGCGCGCGGCACGAAGGGGTCCTTCGTGCTGACGTCCCTCGGCGCCGCGGGGTGGCGTGACGAGCTGTCGGGCGCACTGGCGGAGACCCGGCGGCGGGGTGGGGTGTCGCAGGCCGATCTGGAGGCGCTGGCCGGGCTCGGTGTCGATGTGGACGCGATCGTCGCACGTGTCGAAGAGGCGCACGGCGAGGGCGCGTTGGCGGCCGGGGCCACTCGGACCAGGCCGTTGCGCCGCCCGCTCGCACCCGGGGCGCGCGAGGTGCTGCGGTCGGCCCTGCGGATCGCAGCGGGGCGCGGGGACCGGCGGCTCGGTGACGAGCACCTGCTACTGGCGCTGACGGGGCGGCGCGGGGCGGTCGCGGAGGCGCTGGCCGGGTGCGGGGTGTCGTACGGGGCGGTGGAGCGGGTGCTGCGGGAGGTGCCCGCGGGGTGAGCGGTCCTTCCCGGCGCCGAGGGGTGGCCGTCACGGGGTGAGCGGTCCCTCCCGGCGCCACGGGGTGACCTCAAGCGCCGGCCGGGCTCGAACCGGCCTCCGCGTGAGTGCCCCGTCAGGGTGGTGCGGTGCTTGGTGTCGCGGTGGCCTCAAGCGCCGGCCGGGCTCGAATTCGGCGGGTCGCCCTACTTCTCCGGGGCTCGCAGGGTCGCCCCGATGCGGGCCGCCGCCGACGACAAGTGCCGTCGTGCGTCCCGTAGTTGATCGTCCGTCACTCCGTGATCGCGCGCCGCGTCCCGGATGTCGTCGCGGAAGCGGTCCAGCAGCCTGTCCAGGTCGCGGGCCGGATTTCCGGAAGGCTCCTCGTGGGCCCACTCGGGCTCGGGCGGCGTCGCGGCGTCCTCCTTGCCGAGGTCCACGCGCTCGACGGTGACGTCCGACGGCTCGTCGGCCGGGCCCGTACCCGCTTCGGCGCCCCGCCCGAAACGGCTCATCTCCCTGGTGAACTCGGCGAGCCCCTCGCGGACCCCGGCGGGCCAGTCGCCCCGCGCGAAGTGCTCCTGCACCTGCTGGGCGACCCGCTGCATCTGGTCGCGCGCCTTCTCCTGGGCCTCCGTGGCCTGGCGCCGTGCCTGCTGGGCGTCCTCGCGGGCGCGCCGGGACTCGTCCTTCGCCCGGCGTGCCTGGTCCTTCCACTCCTGCTTGGCGCGCTTGAACTCCTCCTTGGCCTGGCGCCAGCCGTCCTTGTCGCCCCAGGCGCCGTCGAAGAAGTCGGACGCTTCGGGGAAGCCGGGGAACGCCTTACCGGGCCGGGCTCCGGCTCCGCCACCGGCTCCGGCCTTCGCGCCGCCCTTGCCGGACGTCCCGCGCGCCTCCTGTGCGGCCTGCCGGATCTCCCGCCGCAGGTCGCTCGCCGAGCCGCTGACGTCGGCGCGGATCTCCGCGGCGAGTTCGGCGACCGACTCGCGGATCTCCAGCTCCAGGTCGGCCAGTTCACCGCTGCGGCCCGCCAGTTCGGCGCGGCCGGCGTCGGTGATCGAGTACACCTTCCGGCCGCCCTCCGAGGCATGGGTCACCAGGCCCTCGGCCTCCAGCTTGGCGAGCCGCGGGTACACGGTGCCCGCGCTCGGTGCGTACAGCCCCTGGAACCGTTCCTCCAGCAGCCGGATCACCTCGTAGCCGTGGCGCGGCGCCTCGTCCAGCAGTTTCAGCAGGTAGAGGCGGAGTCGGCCGTGGGCGAAGACGGGGGCCATGTCAGAGCACCTTCTCGTTGACGTCGTCCGGGGCGGGCTTGCGCAGCAGTGCGATGGCACCGGAAACCGTGGTCGCCCTGAGTCTGCCGGTTCCCCGGCCCAGAGTGCCGGTGATCTTCTTGGCGCCCCACTGGCCGCTCACCCGCAGGTCTTCGAAGGCGCTCGACACGGCGCCACTGGTGGTGTTCGCGTCGACCTGCGCGTCCGTCGGGTGGGTCAGCCGGACGGCGACCTCGCCCGAGACCGTGTTGAGGCTGATGTCCGTCGGCCTGCCGGTCGTGTCGAGGTCGATGACCATGTCCCCGCTGACCGAGTCCGCCCGTACGGAGGAACCCGTCCCCTCGACCACCGTGAGGTCCCCCGAGACCGAGTGGAAACGCAGCTCGCCGCTGACGGACTGGGCTTCGAGGTTCCCCGAGACGGTCTCGGCCCGGACAGCGCCGGAGAGGCCGACGAGGGTGGTGTCGCCGGTGACGCCCCGGATTTCCGTACGCCCCTGGATCCCGGAGACCACGGCGCCCGCGCCGACCACGCCCACCTCCACCTTCGCCGTCGACGGGACGGTGAGCGAGACGATGGCGCTGCGGTGCCAGCCTCTGCGGTCGAGCCACTTGAGGAAGTTCTTCCAGGGCAGGTCCTCGTAGGCCACGGTCAGCGTGCCGTTCTCCTGCGTCACGATCAGCGGCGGGCCGTCGATCTCGGACACTTCGAGGCGGGCACCGCCCTGCTCGTTCAGTACGGCCTCGTCGGTGCCCACCACGTTGACCGTTCCACTGACGATGCGCACGTTCAGTGCCGTCACGGGACTGTCGAAGGTGAGCTTCTGCGGCTCTGCCACTGACCTCTCGGACATGGAACTGACCTCCCGGGTCGGCTACGACGCAACATATCGCGTCTTCTGCTAGACACGATATATCGCGGATTCTCGAAGTCAAGCGCGCGGGTGGAACGTGTGGATCTGTCCTAGCGTGGGGCCATGTCAGAGAACGCCACAGGTGCCCTGCTGCTCTGCCGCGCCGACCCCGCCGCCGTACGTCCCGCGGCTCATCTGCTGCGCGAGCGCCTGCTCCTCGCCCCCGCGGGCGAGGTGTGGAGCGTGCTCGTCCCCGAGGGGAAGCCCTGGCTGCACGGGCAGGAACCCGTCGACCGGGTGGCCGGTGGCTGGGCCACCGCACTGGCGGTCGCCTCCAGCTGGCCGGTGCTCGCCCTGTGGTGGGACGGCGACCGGGCGGGCTTCACCCTGGCGTCCGGGTTCCGGCGGCCCGTCGGATACGTATGGCTCACGGACGGCACGCCGGGGGGTGAGAGCGACGCGATGCGCACGTTCGGCGCACGGCTCGGGCTCGACCCCGTACTGGACCTCCAGGCGCTGACCGAACTGACTCTCCCGGACGCGGTGGCGGACTCCCGCTCCCGACTGCTCGGTCTGACGGCGGTCCTGGGCCGGGCCGGGCTGGTGCTGCCCACCGGGCTCACCCCCGGCGACCCGGTGGACCGGCTGCGTTCGGTGGCCCGGATCCACCCGGCCACCGAGCCGATCGAGTCGTCGGGCTGGCGCGACGCCGTACGGGCCGAACTGGATGTCTTCGAGGAGAGTTCCCTCGGCCCCTGGCTCCGCGGCCCGAGGGCCCGCGCGCTCGGCGCCGCCCAGCTCGCGGCGGGTGTCCCGCTGGCGCTGTGGGGCCTCGGCCGCCGCAGCGGCGGCTGGACGGCGGCGGCTGCGCTGCTGCTCGCGCACGGCGCGCTGGGCCTCGCGTACGACCGGATGCGGGCCCGCGGCTGACACGGGGCGAAGCCCCGGATACGGGCCTGCGGCTGACACCGGCCGAAGCCTTGGATGTGGGCCTGCGGTCGGCACCGGCCGGGGAAGAACCGGCCGGTCCAGGCTACGCGTCGCTACGCGTCGCTACGCGTCCTCGTCGTCCTCGTCGTCCAGCCGGGCCAGCCAGGTCGCCAGCCGCTCGACCGGCACCTCGAAGTCGGGGTTGAGGTCGACGAACGTACGCAGCTGCTCGGCCAGCCACTCGAAGGTGACTTCCTCCTCGCCGCGCCGCTTCTCCAGTTCCTCGATGCCGCGGTCGGTGAAGTACATGGGGTGCTCCTGATGGGGTGCCGGGTGTCCTGTGTCCAGATTATGTGCAGTCGCGCGGGCCGGTTCGCGGCGGGTCGCGGGGTCGCCTGCAACCGTACGGACCATTAACCTCGTCGTGATCCAAGTGGCCCGGTCCAAGGGCGACTTGAACGGTGATACGGGTACACGGGGATGCGGGTACACCGGGATACGGGGGAGCTGTGGCAGCCGAGGTGCAGGAGATCGTGCTTCCGGGAGGTGCGGTCGTGCACGCCCGTCTGACGCCGTCCGGCGCGCATGACGACGGGTACGAGGACGTCGGGGTCGCGGAGATCCTGCAGAACCGGGTGGACGACCTCCAGCGGGTGATCGGCGGAGTCGGTGACTCGGTGCTGGCCGCGGCGCGGGCCGCCCGGCCCGACGAGGCCACCGTCACCTTCGGCCTGGAGTTCAGCGTCAAGGAGGGCAAGGTCATCTCGGTCCTCGCGGGGGCGGAGGCGAAGGCGTCGCTCCAGGTCTCCCTCACCTGGAAGCTGGCCGAGCAGAGCACTGCGAACCCGACTGGTACGGCCCCGAGCGGCGTGACCCCGGGTGGTACGACCCGGAACGGCCAGCCCCCGGCGGATCCCGCCGATGAGTGACCCCGATCATGTGGTGAGCTCTCTCGCCGCGGCGGCGACCGTCCAGCTGCTGCCCGTGGGCGGCGAGAGCAAGGACTTCTGGGGCAGCGGCTTCTTCGTCGCGCCCGGCTGGGTGGTGACCTGCGCCCATGTGGTCCGCAGTCACCTGCCCGCAGGCCCCGGCGGGCAGCTGGATGTCCGCGGTGACGGCTTCAACGACGGGATCTCCGTCCACGCGGAGCTCGCGGACTGGCGGCTCATGGAGCGGGAGGGGCGGGTGATCCCCGTCGAGCGGGACCTCGCGCTGGTCCGGCTGCTCGACCCGGACATCGAGCACGAATGCGTCTGGTTCACCGACCGTGCCACCCGGGTGATGCGCACCGTCCTGGTCCACGGCTACCGGCCGGGCGACCCGGACGGGACCGGGACCAGGGCCGTCTCCTTCCAGGCCAAGGGCGAGATCAACGTGCACGACGGCGGCTACGGACTGGTGATCGCCCCCGGAGCCGAGTACCCCAAGGGCGTCTCCGGAGGGCCACTGGTCGATCCGCTCACCAACGAGGTCGTCGGGGTGATCAAGTCCCGCCGGAAGGACCGGGAGGGCGGGCTCGCCATCGCCGCCGCCGCGCTGCGCGGCTTCGGCGGCCTCTACCAGCAGGTGATGGCCGGACACGACAGCTGGCACGCGGCCCGGAAGGGGCACCAGACCTGGATCTCCCGGCAGTGGTCGTCCGGCGAGAGCACCGGGCGGCAGGACACCGGGACCGGCTTCGGGCCCGGGAGCTGGACCCCGCGGGACCGGCGCAAGGCGCTGGGCCTGCTCGCCGAGCTGCCCGCCCCCGCCACCGGCGCCCCCATCGCCGCCGTCGCCCACAAGGCCGCCCGCAACGAACTGGCCCCGGCCAAGAACGCGCTGCTGAGCTGGCGCGACGGCTACGGCCTGCTCTACGACGGCGACGAGCCGCTCGGCGCCCTGGTCTTCCTGCGCTACCTCCAGCTCGTGGCCCGGTACGTGCACGCGTACGGCGGCAAGTCGGGACAGCTGTCCGAGTGGATCACCGACAGGCTGGAGGAGGTGGCCCACCCGTTCCAGCACGAACTGGTCACCGAGGTGCGGCTGCCCGAGCAGCTGTGGCCCGACGCCGGACAGCCGGGCCGCACCGTCCTGCCGTACCCGGGCCCCGGCGAAGGGCCGGTCATCACCGTCGTCATGGACCCGCTGCACGACGACGCCTCCCTCGTCGACTGGACGATCCACCTCTTCACCGGGGACGGCGGCAGCGAACAGATCGGCGCCTACGAGGAGGCGGCGCCGGGAGTCGACGCCGCCTGGCACAACCACCAGTCACTCCGGCGCACGCTCCACGAGGTGCTGCACGCCCACGACCCCGATCCGGACCACCCGCTGCCCGTGGAGATCGCCCTGCCGCTCGGCGGCTTCGACACCCCGGTGCACCGCTGGCAGCTCGAAGACGCCGCCCGTCTGAACAAGCTCGCGCACCTCGGCGCCCAGCGCCGCCTCGTGCTGCGCGACCTCGGGCGCCGCGGCCGGTGGAGCGAGGAGGCCGAACGGGACATCCGCTGGCAGGCCGTGGCCGGGGCGGAGCGCCTGACGGTGGCCCGGATCCCGGAACCCGGCACCACCCAACGAGCCGCATACTACGAGGGGTTGACCCCCGGCGCGGTGCCGGTGCTCTGCCGCCCCGCGAGCCGGGGGGTGGGGGCCACCGCGATGGAACTGACACTGCGGGCCGGTCACGGCATCGCCCTCTGGGACATCGACGGGCACACCGGACGCGGCTGCGAAGAACGCTGCACCGAACTGCGCGGCCGGGTGCAGGGGCTCCTCGACCGTACGGACCGGGCCTGCGAACTCCCGGACCGGATACGTCATCTGAGGGAGGACATCGACCCCCGGAGGCCGGAGACCCACTGGCCCGAATCGCTGGTGCTGCTGTACGACGATCCCGGGCGTTCGCTGCCCGCCGACGACGAGGAAACCCTGGACTCGCCATGAAGACCTGCCGAATCAAGACCTGCCAATGGCCGGAAAATGAAGTTGATTGCCCGCCGGGCGGGTACATATTCCGGAACGCCTGTCGCCGATGAGGAGCGAACCACCGATGAGCGATTGGTTCATCTACCGCGGCACAGGGGCCCCCGATCCGACCCGTATCGACCGGCGGCCGGAGCCGCCGCCGTGGCGGGCCTTCGACGCCCCGCCCGTCCCGTACGCCGTACCGCCGGCCGACTCCGCGACGCAGCGGCGGCTGGGCCACCGGGTCGTGCCGCTCGCCGTACCGGGCAGTGAGGCGCTGCGGCTCATCAACGCCGCGCTCTACCTGCGCCGTCCGCTGCTGATCACGGGCGAGCCCGGCTCGGGCAAGAGCACGCTCGCCCACGACCTCGCGTTCGAACTCGGGCTCGGCCGGGTCCTCCAGTGGCCGGTCGTCAGCCGTACCGAACTCCGCGACGGCCTCTACTCCTACGACGCGATCGGCCGCCTCCAGGACGCCCAGCTGTCCCGCATCGCCCGGCCGGAAAGCCTCGGAGGCCACGAAGGCCGGGAAAGCGGGGACGGAAGCGCTGCCGGGACCGGAGACATCGGCCGCTACCTCCGGCTCGGCCCGCTCGGCACCGCGCTGCTCGCCGCCGACCGGCCCCGCGTGCTGCTCATCGACGAGCTGGACAAGAGCGACATCGACCTCCCCAACGACCTGCTCAACGTGCTGGAGGAGGGCGAGTTCACCCTGCCCGAGCTGGAGCGGGTCGCCGACCGCCCCGGGCAGGAGACCGTCCAGGTGCTGACCGACGACGGGCTGCGCGTGCCGGTCACCGGCGGCCGGGTGCGCTGCCGGGCCTTTCCCGTCGTCGTCATGACCAGCAACCGCGAACGGGACTTCCCCGCACCGCTGCTGCGCCGCTGTATCCACCTCGACCTGGAGGCACCCCGGGACGAGCGGCTCGCCGCCATGGTGCAGGCACACTTCGGCGCCGGGGCGTACGACGAACACATCGCCCTGGTCGACCAGTTCGTCAGGACCGAGGCGGACGGCGGGGTGCGCCCCACCGACCAGTTGCTCAACGCGATCTATCTCGTCCGGCAGACCACCGGCCAGGAGTCCGTCGCCGACCTCCTGATGCGCCCTCTCGACAACGGGCCCAGGTGAGCAGTGGTGTCCGCGGGGGGAGACGAGAACGGCCGGACCGCACGGCTCGGCGCACTGATCGCCGGGCTGCGGGCGACCGGTCTCGACTGCGACGCCCGTGAACTCGCCGACGCCCTCTGGCTCGCGGCCCGCACCGGCCGACCCGCCCCCGTGGAGCAGCCCCGGCCACCGGAGCCCGCGCGGAAGACCCCGGTCCGCGGACCGGACCCTGTCGTCCCCGGTCCCCTGGAGGCGCGGTACGCCGATGCGCCGCCGCCCACGCTGCTGACCATGCCGGACCCGGAGGGCGCGCCCGCCACCCTGGAGACCACGCCGGTCCTGGCGCCCGCCGCGCCCGCGCTGCCCGACCCGCAGTCCCTCCAGCGGGCGTTGCGCCCGCTGCGCCGCTACCGGTCGCCGGGCCGCCCGCCCCGGCGGCAGCTGGACGAGGAGGCCACCGCGGGCCGGGCCGCCGACACCGGCCTGATCATCCCGGTGCTGCGCGCGGCCCGGCGGCAGAAGGCCCGGCTGCTGCTCCTGATGGACGTGTCCACCTCCACCGTCGCCTGGCAGACCGCTCTGGAGGAGCTGAACGTGACCTGCGCCGGCGCGGGGGTGTTCCAGGACGTCCAGGTCCGCTACCTGCACCAGGGCCCCGACGGCAGCACCGGCTACGCGGCAGGACCCGACCCCGGCGGCCCGCTGCGCGCCGCCGCCCAGCTCGGCGACCCCACCGGGCGCCGGATCATCCTGCTGCTCTCGGACTGCGCGGGCCCCATGTGGCGCTCCGGCGCCATCCAGCGCCTGCTCTACCGCTGGTCGGCGTCCACCCCGGTGGCGGTCGTCCAGCCGCTGCCGCAGCGGTTGTGGCGCCGGACCCATCTGCCCGCGTACGGCGGGGTGCTGAAGCGGCACGAAGGGCCGCTCGGGCGGCTGGAGTTCAGCAGCGGACCGGCTGCCGCCACGGCCCGTGCGGGGCGCCCGGTACCGGTGCTCGCGCTGCGGCGAAACTCGGTGGAGGGCTGGGCCCGGCTGGCGTCGGGCGCGACGGGCCATTCCCTGCTGACGGCGGCCGGCTGGGTGCGCCGTGACCACAGCCCCTCCGCGGCGCCGGTACGCGCGGCGGCCCGGCTCAGCGGCGAGGAACGGGTCAGGGCCTTCCGGCGCACCGCCTCGCCGCACGCCCAGCGGCTGGCCGAATATCTGACGGCGGTACCCCTGGTCCTGCCGGTTATGCGGCTCGTGCAGCACACCATGCTGGCGGGCACCGGCCCCGAAGCGCTGGCCGAGGTCCTGCTCGGCGGGATCGTCCGCCGGGCCGAACGGGCCGACATCGAGCTGTCGGACGAGCCGTACTACGAATTCTTCGACGGGGTACGGGTGGAGCTCGCGGCCCGCCTGGACCGGGGCGAGGAGCGCCTGGTGCTGCGGCACAGTTCGCGCTACGTCGAGCGGCGCTTCGGCCGCAGCGCCCGCAACTTCCCCGCGGTGGCCGCCGCCGCCCTCGGCGAGGGCGCGGCCCTGCCGGTCGGCGGCGGGCAGATCCCGGTGGGACTGCGGGTCTTCGCGGAGGTCGCCGCCGACACCGTGCGGCGCCGCAGCGCCGGGATCCGTCCGCAGTTGCTCGACGCCCACACCGGCGTTGACCAACTGGCAGGACAGGCAACGGAGCTGCTGAGTCAGTACACATCGGGCGGCGACGGGCGCAAGCTGGACGCCGCGATCGAGCTGCTGGCCGAGGCCGTGCACGGCGAGGGACGCCCGGACCGGCTGCGGGGGCTGCGGGAGGAACAGGCGACGGCGTACCTGGCCCGCTGGCAGCTGCGCCGGATGGACGAGGACCTCAGCAGCGCGTGGCAGGCCGTGGAGTTCTCCGACGCGCTGGCGCTCCCCACGGTGCTGTACGCGATGGCACTCGCCGCCGCCGAAGGCACCCTGGACCCCGCACTGGCACGGGAGGTACTGGGCGAGGACCCGGAGCGGGTCCCGGAGCAGGGCCCCCGGGACTTCGACGCCCGGACGGCGGAGAGAGCGCTGCTGTCCCTGGCGGGCCGTCACCTCCAGCGGCTCACCGAACAGGGCCCGCAGCGGGACCGGTCGTCAGTCGCCCGGCTCTACATCGAGGTGCTGCGCCGCCTCTCCCGTACCCCGACGGCCGTGGAGACCGGCCTGCTGCGGGAGGCCGCGGTGGTCGCCGAACGGCTGGCCGCGGCGGAGCCCGGCGTCGAGACCTGGCTGCTGCACGGCACCCTGGAGCTGGACCTCGCCCGGCACGTCGAGGGCGACGACGCGGTGCGCGACCACGCCGAACGGGCCCGCCAGGTCCTACAGCGAGCGGAGCTGGCGGCCCACGACCGGGCCCAACTCGTCGACATCCTGCTGAAGACCGCCGGAGCACTGGAACTCGCCGAGCTGACCGCGGGGACAGGACCGCAGGCGCAGCGGGAAGGAGACGGTGTGCCGCGGCGGACCGTGCTCGACGCGCTGACCGCGGCCCTGTGGGCGGCCGACGACGACCCCACCCGGTACGACTGCCACCGCCGCCTCGGCGACCGGTACTGGCGGAGCTTCACGGACACCGGGCAGCCGGGGCATCTGGACGGCGCCATCGAGAACTGGCGGGACGCCCTGACCGTCGGGCGCCCGGCGGAACCGGCCACCCTGCTCACCCGCCTCGGCAGAGCCCTGTTGCAGCGGGCCGAACGGGACGGCGCGGCGGCCGACTTCGACGACGCGGTACGCCGGCTCCGCGAGGCCGCCGACGAGACGCCCGACGGCGACGCGGAACTGCCGGCCCGACGGATGCTGCTCGGCTCGGCGTACGGGGCGCGCTATGCCAGGTCGGGGCGGCTCGCCGACCTCTACGAAGCGGAATGGGCCTACGGAGCGGCGGCCCGCGGCGCCACCGATCCGCTCGTCGCCTCCCGCGCCTGGCGGCACCGGGGGGACATCGCCGCCGCGCTCGCCCGGCACACCGGGACCGCCGACCACCTCCAGCAGGCCGCCAACCACTACGCGCACGCCGCCGAGGTGGACGACGTGCCGCTGGCCGGTGCGGCGCGGCTGGCGCGGGCCTCGGTACTGGAGGAACTCGCCGGTCCCGTGGAGGCACTCCGCGAGTACGAGACCGCCCTCCGGGTGATGGCCGCGGCCGAGCCGTCGGAGATCGCGGGCGACACTGCCGCCCGGGAGCTCTGGGTCAGGGCCCGGGACGCCGTCGCCCGGCTGTGGGCCGAGGTGGGCGATCAGTGACCGGGGACACCGACACCGAGGCGCCACTGCCCTCGCTGACCGTTCCACCGGACTGCGCCCATCCGGTGCTGGCCGCCGTACTCGCCGAGATCGCGGGCCGCGACCCGCACGAGCCGCTGATCGCCTACTACGAGGACGCGCCATGACCGGATGTGCCACGACCGGCGCCGTCCGGGACCGCGGCGCCGGCCACCGGGCCGTGCCCTTCCGGCAGTTCGTCCTCAAGGTGCACAGCCGGTGCAACCTGGCCTGCACGTACTGCTACATCTACCGCGGCCAGGACAGCAGTTGGCGCGAGCGCCCGCAGCGCGCCGCCGACGCCACCGTGCGGCGGACCGCCGACCGCATCGGCGAACACGTCCGCACGCACGGCCTGAAGCACATCCGGATCGAACTGCACGGCGGTGAGCCCCTGCTCGCGGGCCCCGGACCGGTCGTCGCGTACGCCGACGCGGTACGGAACGCGGTGCCCGCCGACTGCGAGGTCACCGCCACCGTCCAGACGAACGGCACCCTGCTCACCGCGGACGTCCTGAACACGCTGGCCGCCGCCCGGATCCGCGTCGGTCTCTCCCTGGACGGCGGCACCGCCGCACAGAACGCCCGCCGCGCCGACCACGCGGGCCGCCCCTCCTGGCCCGCCGCGCACCGGGCGGCCCGGCTGCTCGCCGCGTGCCCGCACCCCGGCACGTACGCCGGGATCCTCTGCACCATCGATGTCACGGCCGACCCGGTGGCCGTCTACGACAGTCTGCGCGCGCTGCGGCCCCCGGGGCTCGATCTGCTGCTGCCGCACGGCAATTGGTCGGCGCCGCCACCGGGCAAGCAGACGCCGGGTACGCAGGCGCAGGGAAGGCAGACGCCGGGCGCGCAGACGCCGGGAAGGCAGGCGCCGGGGAAGCAGGCCGCCGCCCCAGGTCGGCACCGGCCGGGGCCGACCCCGTACGGCGACTGGCTCGCCACCGCCTTCGACCGCTGGTGGGACGGCGGCCCCGGCCAGCCGCGCATCCGGCTCTTCCACACGATCATCGCCCTGCTGCTCGGCGAACCCGCCGCCGCCGAGGCCGTCGGGCTCGCCCCGCTGGCGGTCGTCGTCATCGACACCGACGGGGCGATCGAACAGGTCGACGCGCTCAAGTCCGCCTACGAGGGCGCCCCCGCGACCGGTCTCGACGTCTTCAGCCACCCCCTCGACGCGGCCCTCGACCACCCGGGCATCGTGGCCCGGCAACTCGGCGCGGGCGCGCTGGCCGCGGACTGTCTGAGCTGTCCGGTGCTCCGGGTCTGCGGTGGCGGGAATTACATCCACCGGTACGCCGACGGGAGCGGGTTCCGTCATCCCAGTGTCTACTGTCCCGATCTGGAACGACTCATCCGGCATATCGGCCACCGGCTGAGACATGTCGTCACGTGACGTATCGTGGCGCCAACTGGCCGTCAACACGGCGACTTCGGACCACACTTGAGTGGGACGTGTCGCGGCAGTGACGCAATCGGCTGAGAGGACGGCGATGGCGGAGCACATTCCCCACGTCACGGTGGTCTTCGCAGGGCAGAGCGAGCCCTGGGCCAACTGGATCGTGGGAGAGATCAACGCAGCGGGCTGCGCCGCCGCGCCGGTGCGCTGGAGCCCCGCCCGGCAGGGCCCGTCGCAGGACGCGCTCACCGGGCTGCTGGAAGCCCCCGGCCGGATACTGCTCGTCATCGACGACTGGTTCGAGAAGTTCGCCGAGGTGCGGTACGAGGCCTGGGGCGACGCGCTCCGTCAGGTGCACGGCCGCCACCCCGACCGCATCGCCGCGGTCAGTGTCACGACCCGGCCGCTGCCCGACGCCCTGATCGCCCTGGGCCCGGTGGCGCTGCGCGGACTCCGCGCCGAGGCCGCCCGGCGGCGGGTTCTGGAGGCGGCGGGCATCACCGCGGTCGCCCCGCAGGCCGTCAGCCTGGACCGCCCGCCGCGCTTCCCCGACAACCCGCCGCGCGTGCAGAACGTGCCGCGCCGCAACCGCCGCTTCACCGGCCGGGGCGAAATCCTCGACCGGGTGCACGACCACCTCGCCGCGAGCCGGACCGAGGGCGGCGTCCTCGCCCTGTGCGGACCCGGCGGCATCGGCAAGACCCAGATCGCGCTGGAGTACGTCCACCGGTTCAAGGGCGAGTACGACATCGTCTGGTGGGTGGACGCGACCGGCCGGGGCACCGCCCGCGAACAGTTCGGCGCACTCGCCGACGCCCTCGGGGTCCCCACCGGCGCCAACCTCGACCGGTCCATCGCGGCAGCCGTCGAACGGCTCCGCGCCACCGCCGACAGCTGGCTGATCGTGCTCGACGGTGCGGGAGATCCGGCCAAAGTGCAGGCACTGCTGCCGGACGGTCCCGGCCATGTCCTGGTCACCACCAGCCAACAGGAATGGTCCGCCGAGGCCGAACTGGTCCAGGTGAACCGCTTTGAGCGCGAGGAGTCGATCACCTTCGCGGGCCGCCGCTCCGGGCGGCTGTCCGAGTCCGAGGCCGGGCTGCTCGCCGAAGCCGTGGAGGATCTGCCGCTGCTGCTCGACCAGACCGCGGCCTGGCTCGGCATCAACCCGACCGTCGATGTCCTGGAGTACATCCGGGAGTTGAAGAAGGGCGACCCCGACCGCTTCGGCCTGCTGGCGTCCAAGGAATACCCCGAGTCCTTCCAGGTCGCCTGGGCCAAGACCCTGAACAGCCTGCACGACCAGGACGTCGGCGCGTGGAAGCTGCTCAACCTGCTCGCCTGCTTCTCCCCGGGCGTCGTGCCCGTACGGCTGCTGCAGGCGGCCCGCGCGGCCGACCTGCCCAAGCCGCTGGACCGCGTCGTCCCGGAACCCAGCAGCTGGAACTCGGCACTGCGCCGGCTCTCCGAAGTCACCTCCATGCGGCTGGAGTACGACTCGTCGCCCCGGATGGACGCCGTCACCGTCGGTACCCTGCGGATGCACCGGCTCTTCCACTCCTTCGTACGGCACACCCAGGGCCCCGACGAGCGCGCGGAGCTGTCGGCAGCGGCCCTGCGGGTCCTGGTGTCCGCCGACCCGCGCGACCCCACGTCGTCCCGCAACTGGGCCCGGTACGCCGAACTGATCCCGCACCTGCGGATCTCCGGCGCCCTGGAATCCGCCGACGAGGACGTCCGCACCCTCGTCCTCAACTGCATCGAGTACCTGCGGATGCGCGGCGAGTACGAGGACGGGCGTTCCCTCAGCCACGAGGCGATAGCGCACTGGCAGCCGGTCTCCGGACCCACCAGCAGGTCCGTCCTGGTCGCCGTCCACCAGAAGGCCAACATGCTGCGCAGGCTGGGCCGTTACACCGAAGCCGAGTCGGTGGGACGCGCGGTGCTCGACCGCCTCGCCGACAACGGGGACGCCGAGCCGATCGAGGTGATCCGGGCCAGGGACGGCCTCGGCGGCACGCTGATGGCACTCGGCCGCTACGACGAGGCCCGCGCCCTCCTCGAACAGGCCGCGGCCGAGGCCACCACGGCACTGGGCAGCGCCTGGGTGCCGCGCACCCTCTCCGTACGGAACAACCTCGCCGAGGTGATGGGGCTCCAGGGGCACTACGAGGAGTCCCTGCACCTGCACCGGGAGATCCTGGCAGCCCGGGTCGAACTCCTCGGCGGACGCAATCCGCTCACCCTGCACTCCGCGCTGCGCACCGCCTGGACGCTGCGGCTGCTCGGCCGCTACCGGGAGGCCCTGGAGATCCAGGAGCACAACTCGCTGCTGCACGGGCAGGAGTTGGACCGCAACCACGGCCAGACGCTGAACGCGGACCACAACCTCGCCCTGTGCCTGCGCCGCGAGGGCAAGCTCCTCCAGGCCAGGCAGCTGATGCTCAGCGTCCGCAAACGCCGGACGGCCCGCCGGGGCCGCCGCCACCCGGGCACCCTGCGGGCGAGCGCGGACTACGCGATGCTGCTGCGCGAGACCGGTGACATCCGCGCGGCCTACGACCTCGCCGACGACACCGCCGCGCTGTACGCGGTGCAGCTGGGGGAGGACCACCCCTACGCGGTGGGCACCCGGGCCAATCTGGTGCTGCTGCTCAGCGACGCGGGCGAGCACGAGGGGGCCGGCGCGCTCGCCGAGCAGACCCTCCGGCGCATGGCCGAGGCCGTGGGCGCCGACCACCCGTGGACCCTGGGCGTCGCCTTCAACACCGCGACGGCCAGGCACCGGATCGGGGACGACGAGGGCGCCGTACGGCTCGGTGAGGACCTGCTCCGGCGGGCCACCCGCACGCTCGGCGCCCAGCACCCGCTGACCAGCACGATCGCGGCGGCGCTGGCCCAGGATCTGCGGGCCACCGGCGACGAGGCGCGCGCCGACGCGCTCCAGGCGGACGCGCTGGTGCGGATCACCGCGCTGCTGGGCCGCGACCACCAGCACGTACGGAGCATCCGGCACGGGATGCAGCGCTACTGGGACTTCGAGCCCCAGCTGTTCTGACCACGCGGGGCGGCTGCCTCGGAGCAGGGAACGCCGGAGGACCCGGCCGCATCATCTGCGGCCGGGCCCTGTACTGCTCTGTCCCTGCTGACTACGCCTCGAAGACCTCGGCGACCAGCTGGGCCTGCTCCGCCTGGTGGCGCTTGGCGGAGCCGACCGCGGGGGACGAGCCGTGCGGTCGCGAGATGCGACGCAGGCGCTCGCCGTGCGGGACGTCGGCGCCGACCGCCAGGTCCAGGTGGTCGATCAGGTTGAGCGCGATGAACGGCCACGCACCCTGGTTCGCCGGCTCCTCCTGCGCCCAGAGGTACTTCTCGGCGTTCGGGAACTTGGCGATCTCCGCCTGGAGTTCGGCACCCGGCAGCGGGTACAGGCGCTCCAGCCGGATGATCGCGGTGTCCGTGACGCCACGCTTGGTGCGCTCGGCGTCCAGGTCGTAGTAGACCTTGCCGGCCGTGAAGACGACCTTGCGCACGGCGCTCGGGTCGACGCTGTCGTCCCCGATGACCGGACGGAAGCCGCCCGTGGTGAACTCCTCCGCCTTCGACGCCGCCGCCTTGAGGCGGAGCATCGACTTCGGGGTGAAGACGACCAGCGGCTTGTGGTGCGGGTTGTGCACCTGCCACCGCAGGAGGTGGAAGTAGTTCGACGGGAGCGTCGGCATGGCGACCGTCATGTTGTTCTGCGCGCACAGCTGGAGGAAGCGCTCCGGGCGGGCGGACGAGTGGTCCGGGCCCTGGCCCTCGTAACCGTGCGGGAGGAGCAGGGTGACGCCGGACGTCTGGCCCCACTTCTGCTCGGCGGCCGAGATGTACTCGTCCACCACCGTCTGCGCGCCGTTGACGAAGTCACCGAACTGCGCTTCCCACATGACCAGTGACTCCGGGCGGGCCAGCGAGTAGCCGTACTCGAAGCCCATCACCGCGTACTCGCTGAGCAGCGAGTCGTAGACGTTGTAACGCGCCTGGTCGTCGGAGAGGTAGAGCAGCGGGGTGAAGTCCTCGCCGGTCTTGCGGTCGATGAGGACCGCGTGCCGCTGGCCGAAGGTGCCACGGCGCGAGTCCTGGCCGGAGAGCCGGACCGGCGTGCCCTCCAGGAGCAGCGAGCCGATGGCGAGGGTCTCGCCCATCGCCCAGTCGATCGTTCCGTCGTCGATCATCGCGGCCCGGCGCTGCACCTGCGGCAGCAGCCGCGGGTGCACGGTGATCCGGTCCGGGATGTTGACCTGGGACTCGGCGATCCGCTTCACGACCTCCTGGGAGATCGCGGTGTCCACGGCGACCGGGAACTCGGCCTGCGGGACGGGAACCGAGACCTCGGCGGGCTCCGAGGTGGCCTCGCGGACCTCCGCGAAGACCTTCTCCAGCTGGCCCTGGAAGTCCTGCAGCGCCTGCTCGGCCTCTTCCAGCGTGATGTCGCCGCGACCGATGAGGGACTCGGTGTAGAGCTTGCGCACCGAGCGCTTCTTGTCGATCAGGTCGTACATCAGCGGCTGCGTGAACGAGGGGTTGTCGGCCTCGTTGTGACCGCGGCGGCGGTAGCAGATGAGGTCGATGACGACGTCCTTGTTGAACGCCTGACGGAACTCGAAGGCGAGGCGCGCGACGCGCACCACGGCCTCCGGGTCGTCGCCGTTCACGTGGAAGATCGGCGCCTCGATCATGCGGGCCACGTCGGTGGCGTACATCGACGAGCGGGACGACTCCGGGGCGGCGGTGAAGCCGACCTGGTTGTTGATCACGATGTGCACGGTGCCGCCGGTGCGGTAGCCGCGCAGCTGCGACATGTTGAGCGTCTCGGCGACGACGCCCTGGCCCGCGAAGGCCGCGTCGCCGTGCAGCGCCACCGGCAGCACGGTGAAGTCCGTGCCGCCCTTGTTGATGATGTCCTGCTTGGCGCGCGCGATGCCCTCGACGACCGGGTCGACGGTCTCCAGGTGCGAGGGGTTGGCGGCCAGCGAGACCTTGATCTGCTCGCCGTCGAGCCCGGTGAAGGTGCCCTCGGAACCGAGGTGGTACTTCACGTCGCCGGAGCCGTGCATCGACTTCGGGTCGAGGTTGCCCTCGAACTCGCGGAAGATCTGCGCGTACGACTTGCCGACGATGTTGGCCAGCACGTTGAGACGGCCGCGGTGGGCCATCCCGATGACGACCTCGTCCAGGCGCGACTCGGCAGCCGAGTCGATGACCGCGTCGAGCAGCGGGATGACGGACTCGCCGCCTTCGAGCGAGAAGCGCTTCTGGCCGACGTACTTGGTCTGCAGGAAGGTCTCGAACGCCTCGGCGGAGTTCAGCCGGCGCAGGATGCGCAGCTGCTCCTCGCGCTCGGGCTTGGCGTGCGCGCCGCGCTCGATGCGGTCCTGGATCCACTTGCGCTGCTTCGGGTCCTGGATGTGCATGAACTCGACGCCCGTGGTGCGGCAGTACGAGTCGCGCAGCACACCGAGGATGTCGCGCAGCTTCATCATCGACTTGCCCGCGAACCCGCCGACGGCGAACTCCCGCTCCAGGTCCCAGAGCGTCAGGCCGTGCTCGATGATGTCGAGGTCGGGGTGCTTGCGCTGCTTGTACTCCAGCGGGTCGGTGTCGGCCATGACGTGGCCGCGGACCCGGTAGGCGTGGATCAGCTCGAAGACGCGGGCGGCCTTCGTGACGTCGTTGTCGTGCGAGACGTCGATGTCCTTGAGCCAGCGGACCGGCTCGTACGGGATGCGCAGCGCCTCGAAGAGGTCGTCGTAGAAGCCGTTCTCGCCGAGCAGCAGGTTGGCGAGGATCCGCAGGAACTCGCCGGAGGCGGCGCCCTGGATGACCCGGTGGTCGTACGTCGAGGTCAGCGTCATGACCTTCGAGATGCCCAGCTTGTTCAGGGTGTCCTGCGAGGTGCCCTGGAACTCGGCCGGGTAGTCCATCGCGCCGACGCCCATGATGAGGCCCTGTCCGGGCATCAGGCGGGGCACCGAGTGGACGGTGCCGATGCCGCCGGGGTTCGTCAGCGACGCGGTGACGCCGGTGAAGTCGTCCATCGTCAGCTTGTTCGCGCGGGCGCGGCGGACGATGTCCTCGTACGCCTGCCAGAACTCGAAGAAGTCGAGGGTCTCGGCCTTCTTGATCGCCGCGACGACGAGCTGGCGGTCACCGTTCGGCTTCACCAGGTCGATGGCGAGGCCGAGGTTCACGTGCGCCGGCTTGACCAGCGTCGGCTTGCCGTCCTTCACCGCGAAGGAGTGGTTCATCGACGGCATGGCCTTGAGGGCCTGCACCATCGCGAAGCCGATGAGGTGGGTGAAGGAGATCTTCCCGCCCCGCGCGCGCTTCAGGTGGTTGTTGATGACGATGCGGTTGTCGAACAGCAGCTTCACCGGGACGGCGCGGACGGACGTGGCCGTCGGCAGCTCCAGCGAGGCGTTCATGTTCTTCGCCACGGCGGCCGACGGGCCACGCAGCGTCACCAGCTCGGGGCCCGCGGGGGCCTCGGCGGCCGGCTCGGCCTCGGCGGGCGCCTTCGCGGCTGCGGGCTTCGCCGCCGGGACGGCGGGCGCGGCAGCGGTGGCTGCGGGCTTCGCGACGACAGGCGCGGGCTGAGCGGCCGGAGCAGCCGGAGCCACGGGCTGCGCGGCGGGTGCCTGGACGGCGGCAGGGGCCGGTGCGGCGTTGGTGGCCGCAGCCCCCGCGGCTGCGCCACCCTGCGCGACGCTCTGGCCGTTCGCACTGGACTGATGGGGAGCGCTCGCGCTCACCGGCTCCGCACCCGCGGTGGGAGCACCGGCAGAGCCGGGCTTGTAGTCGGCGAAGAAGTCCCACCAGGCTCGGTCAACCGAATTCGGATCCTGGAGGTACTGCTGGTAGATCTCGTCGACAAGCCACTCATTGGGACCAAAAGCGTCAGCAGGGCTCTTACCCTGCCCCTCTTGGTCGGTCGAGATGCTCGAGTTACTGGGGGACTGAGACGACACGGCGGCAACCGCCCTCTTCCGCTTCACAAGGTGATGGACAGCGGAAATAAAGGCTACGCCTCCCTGGCCTGGAGGTGCAGGCCGGGCGGGCCATCGTCGCGTAAGTCACACTCGAAAGCTGGTTTCGGGGAGGGAATTGGCGGGAAACATGCGTGGTTCCGCGCCATTCGGGTACGACGCTCCACGGCCACTGCCCCTTGGGCAGCAGTCCCTGACCTGCTCACGCGCGGCTTCTTCACAGAACGCGCGCTTCCGCTTCGAACCTTACGTCAAGCTGATGTCCGGGATACGCCCGGAAGAGTGACGCGAATCCGGCAACCACGGGATGATTCGGCCACCCCGATCCGCCCGCCGTGAAGATCCACCGCCCACCGCGCGATGGCCAGGCCCAGTCCGGTGCCGCCGTCGCTGCCGGGACCGTGCGGGGACGGCGCCCGACCCCGGTTGAAGCGCTCGAACACCCGGTGCCGCTCCTGCTCGGGGATGCCGGGACCCTCGTCCACGACCTCCAGGTCCAGCGACTCCGGCTGCCGGCCGCGCCGTGCGCGGACCGTGACCCGGCCGTGCGGCGGGGAGTGCTTCACCGCGTTGTCGATCAGGTTGGCGACCACCTGGTGCAGCCGCTCCGCGTCCGCGTGCGCGGTCAGCTCGGGCGGCGAGACGTCCAGGTGGAGATGGACGTCCGTACGGCTGTGCTGGCCCCCGGAGCCCGAGGTGCCCCTGCGGTGCGCGGAGGCGAGGTTCGCCTCCTTCAGTACGCCCGAGAGGTACGGCCACACCTCGAAGCGGCTCGCCTTCAGCGGTACGACACCGTTGTCCAGGCGGGACAGGTCGAGCAGCGTCTCCACGAGGCGGCCCAGCCGCTCGGTCTGTTTCAGTGCGGTACGCATCGTCTCGGGATCCGCGGCCGAGACCCCGTCCACGACGTTCTCCAGCACGGCCCGCAGCGCCGCGATCGGCGTCCGCAGCTCATGGGAGACATTCGCCACCAGCTCCTTGCGGTGCCGGTCCACGGCCTCCAGGTCCTCGGCCATGCGGTTGATGGTCGACGCCAGGTCACCCAGCTCGTCCCTGCGGTCCGCGCCGCTGACCCGCCGCGTGTAGTCGCCGTGCGAGATCGACCGCGCGACCGTGTTCATCTCGTCCAGCGGCGAGGTCAGGCTGTGCGCCACGAACTGGGTGATCAGCATCGAGGCGATCACCGAGAAGACGGTGATGAAACGCAGCTCGGTCTTGGTGCGCAGGGCCACCAGCAGCAGCCCGGTGGTGATGAAGACCGAGACCACCACGAGCGTGCCGAGCTTGGCCTTGATCGATACAGGGAGGGGCCGCTGCCGGTTCCAGGCCCAGCGGAACCGCGTCCGGCTCATGGCGCCGGGGTCTCCAGCGCGTAGCCGACGCCGTGGACCGTACGGATGCGCTCCGCGCCGATCTTCCGGCGCAGCGCCTTGATGTGGCTGTCGACGGTACGGGTGCCCGACGCGTCGGCCCAGTCCCACACCTCGGCGAGCAGCTGCTCCCGGGAGAGGACCGCGCGCGGCGTGTTCGCCAGGCAGACCAGCAGGTCGAACTCGGTGGGCGTCAGGTGCACGTCGTCGTTGCGCACCCGCACCCGGCGCTGGGCGTGGTCGATCTCCAGCTCGCCGAGGCGGAGGATCCCGCTGCGCGGCGTCGAGGCGGCGATCGTCGCCCGCTCGACCCGGCGCAGCAGGACGTGCACCCGCGCCGCCAGCTCACGCATCGAGAACGGCTTGGTCATGTAGTCGTCGGCGCCGACACCGAGGCCGACCAGCATGTCGGTCTCGTCGTCCCGCGCGGTCAGCATCAGTACGGGCACCGGCCGCTGCGCCTGGACGCGACGGCAGACCTCAAGGCCGTCGAAGCCCGGCAGCATCACGTCGAGGACCATCAGATCCGGCTGCCAGCCCTGTGCCGCGTCCACGGCGGCCGGGCCGTCCGTGGCCGTCTGCACCTGGAAACCCTCGGCTCGCAGCCGGGCGGCAATGGCGTCGACGATTGTCGGGTCGTCCTCGACGACCAGCACCCGGCGCTGGGCGCCGGGGGTAGCCGCGACGCCGTTGTGGGTGGTGTGTGTCTGCTCCATCGCCCGCCCCTGGAAGTGCGCTCTTGGTCTGCGTTCTGATACGGCGTTCTGATACGGCGTTCTTAGATACGGCGTCCACATCTCTGTGTCGGTGAGCAGACTAGATGCACGGACGCCATCCCGGCTACGCAGGGCGAACAGCGAGATGGACCACGTCAGGCACGCCCCGGGCAACTGCGATCTCTTCGGTTCTTACCCCACTGAATCCGGCATTCCACAAGGCATCCTCGAATTTCGCCGAGGGCTGGGCGGACCAGACCGCAAGGATTCCTTCTGGTTTGAGCCGGTTCATGCAGGCCGCGAGTCCGCTCGGTGTGTACAGCCCCTCGTTGTCCTCGGTGACCGTCCAGTCCGGGCCATTGTCGATGTCCAGACACAAGGCGTCATATGCCGCCGCGGATTCGCGCATGTGGGCGACCAGATCGGTGGGCAGGATCACAGTGCGCGGATCGGCCAGTGCGGCGCCGGAGATCCGGGTGAGGGGGCCTTCGAGATGACGGTCGTGCCAGTCGATGATGGCCTGTTCGCGCTCGACGACGGTGATCGGTCCCCACCGGGGGTCGGCCGCGGCATGGGCGAGCGAGAAACCCACGCCGAGACCGCCGATGAGCAGCGCGGGGTTGGCGCGGCCGGCGGGCAGGGCATCCAGTGCCGCATCGATCAGCAGCCGCTCCGAGCGGCCGTCCGAGGTGTCCATCAGGAAACAGCCGTTGGCGATGATCTCGAAGTGCTCACCGCGTTCCCGCAGGACGACTTCGCCGTACGGGCCCTCGCGCCGGTCAAGAGTGCGTACGTCTTCGATGGTGATCCCCTCCTGGGTCGGGCCCCCGACGCCGCGGGTGGTGCCGGGGTTGCTTCGTGTGGCGCAGGTCATAGCCGGGACCGGAGACTGTTCCCGGGACCCAGCGTTGGGACAAGTGGGCGCGAACGGACGGACCGACGGCCGACAGGACAGACAGCAGTGCACCACACACGGCAGGCAGAACCGACGGCCGGTGTCACGGCCCGCGGTCTGCTGCGCCTGCTGCCCACCCCCACCGGGACGCCGTTCACCTTCGGCTACGTCCTGGTCCTGCTCGCCACCTCGCTCTTCGCCGCGTACGCGCCCCCGGCCACGGTCGACGCCCTGCTGCGCGGCTCCAGCACCGACATGGCACATCTGGCCAGGACCCCGCTGCTCTCCCTGGTGACCAGCGCGCTGTGGGTGGCCGGCGGGGTGCTGTCGACCTCCGCGATCGGCTTCCTCTTCGTGCTCACGGCCCTGGAGCGCCGCATCGGCCCGCTGCGTACCGGTGCCGTCTTCCTGGCGGGTCACGTCCTGACCACGCTGGCCACGGAACTCCCGGTGGGCATATCGGTGGCCGCCGGGCATCTGCCCGCCACCTCGCTGCACCGGTTCGACTACGGCATCAGCTTCGGCCTGATGGCCAGCGTGGGGGCGCTGGCCGGGCTGCTCGCCCCCGCGGTGCGCTGGTCCCTGCTGACGGTGGTCGCCTTCACGCTCGGCCAGGCGCTGCTGGCCTTCGTCGACCCGCTGACCGCGTGGGGCCACCCGCTCGCGCTCTGTTTCGGGGTGGCCTCCTGGCCCCTGGTGCGCCGCTGGCGGGCGGCCAGGATCAGGGCGGCCGGGGCCGGGTCGGCCGGAACAGAGGTGTCCGGCGCGGAGGCTGCCGGGACGGCGCCACCCGGCACTCCCAGCACCCCTGTCGCGTCTGCCGGCACTCCCGGCACCCCTGCCGCATCTGCTGGTTCACCCGGCCCCGCCGGCCCGATCGCTGAGAGCGAACAGCCGCTGGGGAACACCAGCGCCCTCCACGGCATTGAGTCTGCATAGCTCAACTTCACTGCCTAAGGGGAGATCATGGCTACTGAGTCCACGTACGCACCGCTCACCCTGCCCGTGCTGCCGCTCGACGACGAGGTCGTGCTGCCCGGAATGGTGGTGCCGCTGGATCTTTCCGACCCCGACGTACGCGCCGCGGTGGAAGCCGCACAGGCTTCGCCCGCCCGCTCCGGTGGCAACAAGCCGCTGGTCCTTCTCGTTCCGCGGATCGAAGGTACGTACGCGAGCACCGGCGTCCTCGGCACCGTCGAACAGGTGGGCAGGCTCTCCGACGGAGACCCCGGCGCCCTGGTCCGCGGCCGGGACCGGGTGCAGATCGGTGCGGGGACGACCGGCCCCGGGGCCGCGCTCTGGGTCGAGGGGATCCGGACCGACGAGAGCGACCCCGATCCGCTGCCCGGCTCCGCCACCGAGCTGATCAAGGAGTACAAGGCCCTCGCCACCAGCTGGCTGAAGAAGCGCGGCGCCTGGCAGGTGGTGGACCGGGTCCAGCAGATCGAGGGCGTCTCGGCCCTCGCCGACAACTCCGGCTACTCACCCTTCCTCAGTCTGGAACAGAAGATCGAGCTCCTGGAGACCGCCGACCCGGTGGCCCGCCTGAAGCTCGCTGTCACCTGGCTCGGCGAGCACCTCGCCGAGCAGGATGTCGCCGAGTCCATCGCCAAGGACGTCCAGGAGGGCGTGGACAAGCAGCAGCGCGAGTTCCTGCTGCGGCGCCAGCTGGAAGCCGTACGCAAGGAGCTCTCCGAGCTCAACGGCGACGCCGAGGACGAGTCCGACGACTACCGGACCCGTGTCGAGGCCGCCGACCTCCCCGGCCACGTCAGGGAGGCCGCGCTCAAGGAGGTCGAGAAGCTGGAGCGCTCCTCCGACCAGAGCCCCGAGGGTTCCTGGATCCGGACCTGGCTGGACACCGTCCTCGAACTGCCCTGGAACGAGCGCACCGAGGACGCCTACGACATCAGTGGCGCCCGGCAGATCCTGGACGCCGAACACTCCGGCCTGGACGACGTGAAGGAACGGATCACCGAGTACCTGGCGGTGCGCAAGCGCCGCGCCGACCGGGGACTGGGCGTCGTGGGCGGCCGTCGCGGTGGCGCGGTACTGGCCCTGGTCGGCCCGCCGGGGGTCGGGAAGACCTCGCTCGGCGAGAGCGTCGCGCACGCGATGGGCCGGAAGTTCGTCCGGGTCGCGCTCGGCGGCGTCCGGGACGAGGCGGAGATCCGCGGACACCGGCGTACGTACGTCGGCGCCCTGCCCGGACGCGTCGTCCGCGCCATCAAGGAAGCCGGTTCGATGAACCCGGTCGTCCTGCTCGACGAGATCGACAAGGTCGGCTCGGACTTCCGCGGCGATCCGGCGGCGGCGCTGCTCGAAGTCCTCGACCCGGCGCAGAACCACACCTTCCGCGACCACTACCTGGAGGTCGAGCTGGACCTCTCCGACGTGGTCTTCCTCGCCACCGCGAATGTCCTGGAGGCCATCCCCGAGGCGCTGCTCGACCGGATGGAACTGGTCACGCTGGACGGGTACACCGAGGACGAGAAGGTCGTCATCGCCCGTGACCACCTGCTGCCCCGGCAGCTGGAACGCGCGGGCCTGGAGCCCGGCGAGGTCACCCTCGACGACGCGGCGCTGCGCAAGCTGGCGGGGGAGTACACGCGGGAGGCGGGCGTACGGAACCTGGAGCGGGCCGTGGCGAGGCTGCTGCGGAAGGTGGCGGCCCGGCACGAGACGGGCGAGCAGGAACTGCCCCTCACCGTCACCGACGCGCAGCTGCGGCGGCTGATCGGACGCCCGCACCATGTGCCCGAGTCCGCCCAGGACCCGGCCGAGCGGCGTACCGCGGTGCCCGGCGTGGCCACCGGTCTCGCCGTCACCGGCGCGGGCGGCGACGTGCTCTTCGTCGAGGCGTCGCTGGCCGACCCGGAGACGGGCGCGGCGGGGCTGACCCTGACCGGTCAGCTCGGCGACGTCATGAAGGAGTCGGCGCAGATCGCGCTCTCCTTCCTGCGCTCGCACGGCGCGGAACTGGAACTGCCCGTCGCGGACCTGAAGGACCGCGGGGTGCACATCCACTTCCCGGCCGGCGCGGTCCCCAAGGACGGGCCGAGCGCGGGCATCACGATGACCACGGCGCTCGCGTCGCTGCTCTCCGGCAGGCAGGTCCGTACGGACGTGGCAATGACCGGCGAGGTGTCCCTGACCGGCCGGGTGCTGCCCATCGGCGGTCTGAAGCAGAAGCTGCTGGCCGCGCACCGGGCGGGCGTCACGACCGTGGTGATCCCCAAGCGGAACGAGGCGGATCTGGACGACGTCCCGGCCGAGGTGCTCGACCGGCTGGACGTGCACCCGGTGACGGATGTCCGCCAGGTCCTGGAGATCGCCCTCTCCCCGGCCGAGGTGAGGCTTCCGGCTGCTGCCTGACGGCCCCGGTGCTCTACTGGGATGAGCTTCCACCGGGGCCTCCACCGGGGCCCCACCGGGACGATCCGCCGCAGGAAGGACGATCACCGTGCTGATTGACCTCAAGGGGAAGAGCGCCCTGGTCACGGGCTCGACCCGGGGCATCGGAGCGGCCGTCGCGACCGGGCTCGCACGGGCCGGGGCGCGGGTCGCCGTCAACGGCCGCACCAGGGAGTCGGTCGGTGAGGCCGTGGCCCAGCTGAGCGTCCGGGCCCCCGGCGCCGCCTTCATGGCGGCGCCGGGGGACGTCTCCACGGACGAGGGCACCCGGCAGATCCTGGAGGCCCTGCCACGTACGGACATCCTCATCAACAACCTGGGCGTCTTCGGCGCGCGCCCCGCTCTCGACATCAGCGACGCCGAATGGCGGGAGTACTTCGAGGTGAACGTGCTCTCGGCGGTGCGGATGATCCGCGCGTACCTGCCCGGTATGAAGGAACGCTCCTGGGGGCGGATCCTGAACGTCGCGAGCGACTCCGCCCTCGTCATTCCCGCCGAGATGATCCATTACGGCATGTCGAAGACGGCGCTCCTGGCGGTCTCCCGCGGTTTCGCCAAGGAGGCGGCGGGCACCGGCGTGACGGTGAACTCCGTGATCGTGGGCCCCACCCACACCGGTGGTGTCGAGGACCTGATCCACGACCTGGTCGGTACCGAACTGCCGTGGGACGAGGCGCAGCGCGAGTTCATGCGCACCTACCGTCCGCAGTCGCTCATCCAGCGGCTGATCGAGCCGGAGGAGGTCGCGCACATGGCCGTGTACCTCAGCTCGCCCCTCGCCTCGGCCACCACCGGCGGCGCGATCAGGGTCGACGGCGGTTATGTGGACTCGGTGCTTCCGTAGGGCCCGGGACTCCCGTACGGCGGGACGTAGGAACTCCTGTACGGCGGGACGTAGGGACTCCCGTACGGCGGGACCGTCTGGACTCCCGTACGGGCGGGACCGCAGGGAATCCCGTGCGGCGGACCCGCGCAACCCCCGGCGCCGTGTCGCGCCGGGGGTCCGTCGTTCCGTACGTCAGCCGTTGGCGAGTGCCTGCACCCGGTCCAGCGCGCCGTTGAACTTGTCGTGGTCACCGACCGTCGGGCCGGTGGAGGTGTACTGCCACATGGTCTGGAAGCCCCAGCCCGCCGGCAGGGTGCCCGGCGCGGAGTCGTAGCGGGCGATCCACAGCGGGTTCGTGGACCCGAAGGCCGCGGAGTTGCCCGTGCACTGGGTCCACCAGCTGGTGGCGGTGTAGATCACCGCGTCGCGCCCGGTGAGCGACTTGTAGGTGTTGGCGAAGTCGTGGATCCAGGCGACCATCGATGCCGCGCTCAGGCCGTAGCAGGCGTCGCCGTACGGATTCCACTCGATGTCCAGCACGCCGGGCAGGGTCTTGCCGTCGCGGGACCAGCCGCCGCCGTGGCTGACGAAGTAGTTCGCCTGGTTGGCGCCGCTGGAGTCGTTGGGGGTCGCGAAGTGGTACGAGCCGCGGATCATCCCCACGTTGTACGAGCCGTTGTACTGCTGGGTGAAGGAGGGGTTCGTGTAGTAGTTGCCCTCGGTGGCCTTGGTGTAGGCCCACCTCACACCGCTGTTCCACAGGGTCGCCCAGTCGACGTTGCCCTGGTACCCGGAGACGTCGACGCCTTCGGTCTGGGTGGCGGTGAGGGATGCGCGCGGAGTGCCGCCCCGGCCGTCGTGGGCGACGACACCCATTCCCATGGTGGCGGTGCCGCGGGCGGGGATGGCCGCGGCGGACGCCGTACCGGGCAGCGCGACGAGCGAGGTGAGGAAGGTGAGAAGAATCCCGACTGCGGCGATGCGTCCGCGTCGGGCCGTCCCGGATCTGAGCACGGGCATGTTCGTGCCTCCGAAAGGCTCGGTGGGGGGAACTGGGAACTCTTCCGACATGCCGTGGTGTGAACATGTCAGCAACGACGCTACGCACGTAGACCCGCACGGCGAAAGGGGGCCTGGGTGCTGCCGTTGGTCTACTCCTGCGAAATACTGGCCGAGCTGCGGCAATGGCAGGCGCTGAAAGAAAGTTTCAGGAACGGGAAAGCTCGCGAGGGGTGCTGACGTGCACGACAGCGGTACTGAAAGTGAACGCCCTGTCTCCACCGGGAATGGTGTGGACCATGAATTCCTGTCCCTGGAACGGGAGTTGACCGTCTTCCTGCGCCGCGCGAGGGCCGCGTCCGGCGAGATGTCGCGCGAAGTCCACCCCGATCTGGAGGCCGCCGCGTACGGGCTGCTGGTCTGCCTGGACGAATGGGGCGGGCAGCGCGCCACCGATCTTGCCGCCTACATCGGCGTCGGCCGGGCGACCATGAGCCGTCAACTCCGGGCCCTGGAAGACCTGGGCCTGGTCACCCGTGAGCAGGATCCCCACGACGGGCGGGCGTTCCTGGTCCGCCTCACCGACGAGGGGGGCGACCGGCTCCGGCAGGTCCGGGACGCCCGCCGGGCCGAATACGTCCGCAAGCTGGACGGCTGGGACCGCGCGGAGGTCGCCGAACTGGCCCGGCTGCTCCGTCACTTCAACGCCCGCTCGGAGGAGTGAAGCACCCGCCGCGAGGTGCGGGAGGGCGGCCGGGATCTCCCGAACGCCCCCCGTTCCCCGGGAGTTCGCCGCTCAGAGCTCCAACAGCAGCGCGGACGCGTCGTCATGGGTCTTGCCGTTCCGCAGGAAGGCGCGGTCCGTGGCGTCCGCGGACTCCAGTGCCCGCACCCGGTCGATGAGTCCCTGCGGCCCCTCCTTGCGCAGGACGCCGAAGCAGTCGCTCCAGTCGCCCTCCCCGAAGACCTCCACCCAGCGGCTCGCGCCGTCACTGAGCGCGGCCAGCGCCCGTACCTCCGCCAGCGGTGTACGGCCGGTCACCGCGCGCGCCACCACCGCGGGGTCGGCCGCCGCGGTGAAGAAGCCGCCCTCCTGGTTCCGTACCGCGTCGGCCGTCGCGTGGGTCGCCAGGACCTCGCGCGGCAGCCGGTCGAGACGGTCGTCCAGCACCGCCCGCACCGCGCCGTTCACGTCCTCCACCAGCAGGATCGAGTCCGAGAGCACCAGATGCTCCACGGTGTCCGCGGACCAGCGGGCCAGGACGACCGTCGCCTGAGGTGTGCGAACGTGAGAAAGATCACAGGTTTGACGATGGGCGTCGGAGGTACGGACGATCGCCTCCGCCAGTACCTCACGCAGGTTCATATCCCCCCGCGAACCGGACAGTTCGACCAGTGCGCCGCCGAGCCGGGCCGTGAACCAGGGCACGCCGTGCACACATCCGTCGTCGCCCTCCGGTGGTGTCACTCCGTCCAGCAGGACGATCGCACCGCCCTGTCCCGAAGCAGGCAGGGCCACACCGGTCCAGTCCTCGTTGGGGCGTTCGGGGCTTCCCCCGGTGGAAGTGAGTTCGATGCGCATACCGGCAGTCTGCCCGAGCCCTTCACGACAGCCGCACAATGACGGCCCTCCCGGCCCGGACTGCCACGCCGGACGGGGGTCTCCGGGGGGCTTGGGGTGGAATGTGTGGCTCCGTGACTCTGCGGGCGGGCATCCTGCCAAAGCCCGTGCGGAAGTTCCAACCGGCACTCCGTATGCCACTGGTACGTACCGCTCGCAGAGTTGTTCGCCAACTCGCTGGTGATGTTCACTCGTTCGGGTGGCCGACCCGGCGATGCGCACTCCCCTCCCAAATCCACTGGAATGGTCAGAAGCCGTACCAGTGGTGGAAGCGCATGCTGGTGATCAGCCGTCACCTCGGCTTCATGCGTGGACGAGTCAAGATTGCGAGCACCGGTGCAGAACAAGCGGCTTCGGGGCAACAAAGGCGTGCCTGTCGAGCGCACGGTCCGGGTACGCAGGCGTCTTTTCGGGGGCGTGGCCGTGGTCGGCCTCACCGTCCTGGCGGCCGGCGCCCCCGCTGTGTACACCGCGTCGACCGAACTGACGGACGCCCAGCACCTGGTCACCCTCGCCGACCTGGAACAACAGACGGTCTCCCTGGGGCACGCCCTGGCGGACGAGCGGGACGACGTCACGGTCTACATCGCGGGCGGCCGGGCCAAGAAGGACAAGCTCGCTGCCGACCGGGCCACCCGCGTCGACAACGAGATCGAGGAGATCGGCGCGGCGGCCCCCGCCACGCTCCGGCGTGACCTCGCCACTCTCCCCTCCCTCCGCCGGACCGTGCTGAACGGCAAGGGCAGTGCGCTGGACGCCGACAAGGCGTACACCGACCTGATCGACAAACTCCAGGACATCTCCGACCAACTGGCCGACCAGACCCCGCCGGAGGCCGCAGCGGCCACCCGGGCACCGGTCGAACTCGGCCACGCCGTCGAGCAGGCGAGCCAGACCCGCGGGCTGCTGCTCGCCGCGCTGGCCGTCCCGCAGGGCGAACGGACCACCAGGTACGACCCGGTGAGCGGCCAGTACGTACCGCAGCCCGCGGCTCCCGACAGCGAAGAGGCCCGTACCCGCAACGGCCTGAGCGCCGCCGCCCAGCAGTCCAGGGTCCGGGAACTCGCCGCGCTCTCCGACTTCGACCAGGCCGCCGACCCGGCCGCCCGCGACACGCTCGCCAGTACGGTCTCCGGCTCCGAGGTCACCACCGCCGAGGGCTATCTGACGCGCCTCACCGCCCAGCCGCAGCTCTCCGAGTCCGACCTCAAGACCAATCCGGCCAAGGCCGGTGCCGCGCTCACCGCGCGCATCGACCAGATGCGCGGCGTCGAGTCCTCGCTCGGCAACCGGCAGGCCAAGCGCCTCGCCGCACTGCGGGACGACGCGGTGACCGCACTGGAGATCCGGATCGCCCTCGCCGGGGTGCTCCTGCTGATCGCCATCGGGGTCGGCGCCGCCGTGGCCCGTACGCTCACCCGGCCGCTCGCCGTGCTGCGGATCGGCGCCGCGCGGCTCGCCGGAGCGCCCGAGTCGGAGGAACCGATCCGGTTCACCGGCCGCAACGACGAGTTCGCCCAGGTCGTCCGGTCCATCAACGCCCTGCACGGCAGGGTGCTGACCGCGGGCGCCCGCGCCGAACGGCTCGTCGGGGACCAGCGCGACCTGCTGGACGGACAGGAACGGTTCGAGTCCGAGCGCGCCGTGCTGGAGGCGCGGACGGCCGAAGTGAGCGCCCGGCTCGACCGGCTGCGGCACACCGTCCAGTCGACCTTCGTCAACCTCTCGCTGCGCAGCCTCGGACTCGTCGAGCGTCAGCTCACCGTCATCGAGAGCCTGGAGGAACGCGAGCAGGACCCCGAGGCCCTCGCCACCCTCTTCAAACTCGACCACATGGCGACCGTGCTGCGCCGGCACACCGAGAACCTGCTGGTGCTCGCGGGCACCGAGCACAGCCACGGCCACGGCGGCGGTCCCGTACCGCTGGTGGACGTGCTGCGCGCCGCGGTCAGTGAGATCGAGCGGTACGAACGGGTCGAGTTCAGGTCCCTGCCGCCGCACTCCCAGGTCGCGGGCTTCGCCGCCGACGACATCAGCCACCTCGTCGCCGAACTCCTGGAGAACGCCACGGCGTTCTCGCCGCCGGAGGCCCATGTCCAGCTCTCCGGCTATCTCCTGGAGAACGGCGAGGTGATGCTCACCGTGCAGGACGAGGGCATCGGCATGTCGCCCGGCCGCCGCGACGAACTCAACGTGCTCCTCGCCGACCCCGACGCGCCGCGCCCCGGCAGGCCCGCCGACGAGCAGTCCGGACTCGGCCTCCAGGTGGCCTCCCTGCTCGCCGCGCGCCACGGCGTCCGGGTCGAGCTGCGCGAGCAGAAGCAGGGCGGGGTCGCCGCGGTCGTCGTGCTGCCGTGCGCGCTGCTGCCCGACGAACCTCCCACCGCACCGGCGCAGTTCGTGCCGAACGCCGGGACGACGCCCGCGCTGCACCAGCCGGGCTCGGTCGCCGAGGCCAACTCCAACACGATCCCGGCCAAGTCGCGTTACGCCATAGGAGCCGACGCGCACGAGCGCACGGCCGACGCGGTGGACGAGCCGACCTTCACGATGCGGCGCCCCGACCCCGTACCGGAGCCGGAGCCCGTACAGCAGCCCGCGCCCGTACAACAGTCCGAGCCCGTACGGCAGCCGGACCCGGCTCCCGCCCCGGACCCCGCCGTGACCGGCCGTATCCCGGAGCAGGGCGCCGAACGCATCACCGACAAGGGGCTGCCCAAGCGCACCCCCAAGATCACCAAGCCCGCGGCGACCGCGCCCCGGCCACGTGTCGGCGGTGTGGACGCGGAGGCCCTGCGCAGTAGGCTCGGCGGCTTCCACCAAGGAGCGAAGAACGGCCGCAAAGACGTCGAGACCGAGATCTCGGAACAGAGATCGGACGTTGTACGTACCGATGCCGCGGGGGACAGTGTCGAGGAGGCACGTAGTTGACTGCGCCCAGCACATTCGGACTGAGCAGCGAAGCCCGGAACCTGCACTGGCTGTTGAAGAATCTCGTCGAGGAGGTGCCAGGGCTCCGTTCCGTCGCCGTCGTCTCGTCCGACGGACTGCTCCTGCTCTCCTCGGACCCGGAGACCCCGGTCAAGGCCGAACAGGTCACGCAGAGCGGGCCCAAGGGATCCGCCGCCGACCTCGCCACCATCGTCTCCGGCATCGGCAGCCTCACCATCGGTGCGGCGAAGCTGATGGACGGCGGGAACGTCAAGCAGACGATGGTCGCCATGGAGGAGGGCAGCGTCTTCGTGATGTCGGTCAGCGACGGCTCACTCCTCGGAGTGCACGCCACGCCGGACTGCGACATGAGCGTCGTGGCCTACCACATGGCACTCTTCGTCGGCCGCGCCGGTCATGTCCTCACCCCCGAACTCCGCAGCGAGCTGCGCAAATCGATGGAGAGCGCCCAGTGACCCCGGCACTGCCGGTCCGCAACCCGGACCGCCGCCCAGCGCGGGTACGCCCGTACTCGCTCACCGGCGGCCGTACCAAATTCGGCCACATCCTCTTCGTGGAGACCTTCGTCGCCGCGATCGAAGCACCCCCGGAGCGTCCGGAGCTGGCCAACGGCCCGCTGCGTCTGATGCCGGAGATGCGGGCCATTGTCGAGATCTGCCGGCGGATGCGTACCGTCGCCGAGATCTCCGCACTGCTGAAGATGCCGCTGGGGGTCGTGCGCGTGCTGCTCAGCGACCTCGCAGACCAGGGAAAGATCCGTGTGTACGGAACCGGGCACGGCGAAGGCCAGCCCGACCGCGCTTTGCTCGAAAGGGTGCTGAGTGGACTCCGCCGTCTCTGAGACGCTGATCCCCGCCGAGGCCGACGAGGCTGTCCAGGCCTGGCAGAACAACCGCACCCGGGCGCCCATCTCCACCAAGATCGTGGTGGCGGGCGGCTTCGGTGTCGGCAAGACGACCTTCGTGACCGCGGTCTCGGAGATCACTCCGCTCCAGACCGAAGCCCTGATGACGCAGGCGAGCGAGGAGACCGACGACCTCAGCGCCACGCCGGACAAGACGACCACCACGGTCGCCATGGACTTCGGCAGGCTGACCCTCGACGACGACCTCGTGCTGTACGTCTTCGGCACCCCGGGCCAGCAGCGCTTCTGGTTCATGTGGGACGACCTGGTGCGCGGCGCGATCGGCGCGATAGTCCTGGCGGACACCCGCCGCCTCGCCGACTGCTTCCCCGCTCTCGACTACTTCGAGAGCTGCGGGCTGCCGTACATCGTGTCGGTCAACCACTTCGAGGGCACACCGGACTTCGAGGCCCAGGACGTCCGCGAGGCGCTGACGATTCCCCGGCACGTGCCCGTGCTGATCATGGACGCACGGAAGAGGAATACGGTGGTCGAGTCTCTGCTGGCCCTGGTGGGCCACGCACTCGACACCACCCCCGAATAGGAGAACAACCCGCCATGCGGAAGATACTCATCGTGGGAGCCGGCCAGTCCGGACTCCAGCTGGCCCTCGGACTTCAGTCACAGGGCTACGAGGTCACTCTCATGTCGAACCGCACCGCCGATGAGATCCGCTCCGGCCGGGTCATGTCCACGCAGTGCATGTTCCATACCGCGCTCCAGCACGAGCGGGACCTTCAGCTCAACTTCTGGGAGTCCCAGGCCCCGAAGATCGAAGGGCTCGGCGTCTCCGTGGCCGCCCCGGACTCCTCCCGCGCCATCGACTGGGTGGGCAAGCTCGACGGCTACGCCCAGTCGGTCGACCAGCGGGTGAAGATGGCCGGCTGGATGGAGACGTTCGCGCAGCGCGGTGGACAGTTGGTGATCCACGGTGCGGCAGTCTCCGACCTGGACTTCTTCGCCCGGACGTACGACCTGGTGATGGTCTCGGCGGGCAAGGGCGAGCTGGTCTCGATGTTCGGCCGGGACGCCTCGCGTTCGCCGTTCACCGCGCCGCAGCGCGCGCTGGCGGTGGCGTACGTGCACGGCATGGGCGTCCGCCCCGAGCACCCCGACTTCGACGCGGTCCGCTGCAACCTGGTCCCGGGCGTCGGCGAGCTGTTCGTGATGCCGACCCTCA
The DNA here is from genome assembly GCF_036241575.1 of Streptomyces sp. NBC_01267. Taxonomy (NCBI): domain Bacteria; kingdom Bacillati; phylum Actinomycetota; class Actinomycetes; order Kitasatosporales; family Streptomycetaceae; genus Streptomyces; species Streptomyces sp. NBC_01267. The sequence goes on from NZ_CP108455.1 coordinate 5,419,220, forward strand.
CCAACTCCGGCCGCGCGGACATCCTGTTCTGGGAGGGCATACCCGGCGGCCCGCTGGACGCCTTCCAGGGCATCAAGGACCCTTCCGAGCACCTGGCGCTGACGCTGGAGCTCATGCAGAAGTTCACGCCGTGGGAGTACGCGCGCGCCACCGGCGTGGAACTGACCGACGCGGGCGCCACCCTCTCCGGCCGTTACGCCCCCACCGTCCGCAACCCGATCGGCCGGCTGCCCGGCGGCGGTCTGGTCCTGGGCGTCGCCGACGTGGTCGTCGCCAACGACCCGATCACCGGCCAGGGCTCCAACTCGGCCTCGAAGTGCGCCGCTTCCTACCTGGGCTCCATCGTCGACCGGGGCGACCAGCCCTTCGACGAGGCGTGGATGCAGCAGACCTTCGACCAGTACTGGGAGACGGCGAAGCACGTCACCAAGTGGACGAACGCCATGCTGGGCGTCCCCCCGGAGCACGTACTGAACCTGATCGGCGCGGCGGGCCAGCTCCAGCCGGTGGCCGACCGCTTCGCGAACGGCTTCAACAACCCCGCGGACTTCGAGAACTTCTTCTTCGAGCCGGAGAAGACGAACGCCTACCTGGCCGAGGTCTCCGGAGCCTGATTCCCGGTCCCGGCCTGATCGCTGGTCCCGGCCTGGCCTTCGGCACCGGCACCGGCCCCACTTCCCGTACCGGCTCCACCGTCGGTTCCGGCATGCCGCCCGGACTCCGGATCACCTCCGGCGTCCGGGCGGACCGCGCCCAGTACCGGATTCGACGCGAGGGGCGAGACCTTCACCTCGGCGCCGGGGCGCGGCGCCTGGACCACCTGCCCGTGGCCGATGTACAGCGCGACATGGGTGGCCCCCGGGAAGTAGACGATCAGGTCGCCGGGGCGCAGGGCCCGCAGCGATACCTTGCGCAGCTGCCGCCACTGCTCCTGGCTGGTGCGGGGGATGGTGTGGCCCGCGTGGGCCCAGGCCTGCGAGGTGAGCCCGGAACAGTCGAAGGAGTCCGGGCCCGTGGAACCCCAGAGGTACGGCTTGCCGACCTGGGTGAGCGCGTACCGCACCGCCTTCAGCCCCCGCTGCGACGCCGCCGCCTGCGGTCCGCTCAGCGCGCCCGACGTGAGCAACTGGTCCTGGGCCGCGCTGGTGTCCGCCTGGTCCAGTGCCTTCACGTCGGAGGCCTCGCCCGGGGTGAGCGTGGCGAGCAGCGCCTCCGCCTGCCGGAGCCGGGCCTCGGCCGTGGCGTACTCCTTCTTCTGCCGGGCGGCGAGAGCCTGTTGGCGGTTCAGTGCGGCGCGTGAGGCGGTGGTGAGGGTGTCCGCGTGGTGTTCGGCGCTCGTGAGCCGTTTCGCCTTCGCCAGCAGATCGGCGGACGCCTGCTGCAGCTGGTGACTCTCGTCGAGTGCCTGCTGGGGGTCGTTGCCGAGCAGCAGACTCAGGTACGGGGAGAGCCCGGACCTGCCCTGGTACTGCTCTCGCGCCAGTTGGCCCGCGGCGTTGCGGCTCTGCGCGAGCTCCATCCGTGCCTTCGCCAGACCGGCGGTGACGTTCACGGTGGCGGACCGCTGGCGCTTGAGCGCGTCCACGGTGGCCCGGTACTTCTGCCCGGCCGCCTCGGACTGCTGGTAGAGACGGCGAAGCCGCCCCAGTACGGCATCGGCGGGGGCGCCGGGGGCGAGCGGGGCTCCGTCGGGGGAACCGGGGTTCGCGGCGGGGTGCGCGCCCGGATCTGCGGCGGGGTCTGCGGCGGGATCTGCGACCGGGTCCGTGGCCGGATCTGCGGTGGAGGCGTCGGGGCTGGCCGAGACGGCGGGACGGGCCGTGCCGACCGGGTCGGCCGCTACGGGCCGGGGCGGGGGCGCGGGCAGCGGGCCGCGGGTCACGTCGGGGTCGGCGAGCGCGGGCGACGACCCGGAGACGATCACCGTGGCCAGCGCCGTCGTGCAGATGAATCGGAGCAGCCTGCCTGACACCACATCACCTCTGCTTCCGGGGCGGTCCGTCCGCCCCGGAACGAGCATGTGGCGAAGCGGCTGCTGTCGCCTCACAGGTGGTCGACCCGGCGCAATACGGTCACCCGGACAGGGGAGCCCCGGCGCGGTTCCTGGCTATGCGTCAGGTTTCGTGCCGGGCTCCGGTTCTTGCTGCGACTGCGACTGCGACTGCGGATTCGGCTGCGGCTTCGACCAAGGCCACTTCAGCGTGCGGGGCCGCCCCTCGGGCGCGTACTCGTACCGCCAGCCGCGCTGGATCCCCAGCCGCTTGGTGTGCCCGGCCGGAGTGCGTACGTAGACCAGCACGGTCGGCGGGCCGCCCGCCGCGTCAGGGACGGGGACCTCGTACACCTTCGGCGGCTGACCAGTCGGCCCCAGCAGGATCGGCAGTACGCGCCCGTCCAGCGGGCCGCCCACGAACAGGGTTTCTTCGCTCTTCACCGGGCCAGTCTGACTGACGACGCATACCGGGCCGTCAGGACGCGGCAGACTCCGCGCCGGTCGGCCCGGTCAGCAGATGGGCGGTCTCGCCCACGACGGGCAGCAGCCGACGGGCCAGCACCCCGGCCGCGCCGTCGGGTCTCTCCGCCGCCAGCGCCGTCCGCACGGCCTCCGCGGTCTGGCGGTCCGTCGCCGCGGTCGCGGCGAGCAGCGCGATGAGATGGTCGATCAGCCAGCCGCGGAGTTCGGCGAGCGGCGGCCGTTTCTCCTCGTCGAGCCAGATCAGCGAAGCGGCCTCGACGGCGGCGATCCAGGTCCGCACCATCATGCGCAGCCGCGGACCGGGCGCCGTGACCCCGAGGTGGACCAGGATCTGTTCGGCCGCGGCCCGCCGCACCTCGTCCACGATCGCCCCGGTCCGGGAGGTCTCGGCGACGGTCCCGCCCTGCAACAGCGCGGAGAACCCGGCATCGTGCTGATCGACGAAGGTGAGATAGCGGTCGAGCACCCGGGCCAGCCGTACGGTCAGCGGCCCGGTCTGCGGTTCGGCGAAACACTGTTCCAGCTCGTCCGCCGCGGAGCGCAACGCCTTCTCGTACAACTGCTGTTTGCCGCCGGGGAAGTACCGGTAGACCAGCGGCCGGGAGACCCCGGCCGCCTCGGCCACGTCATCGAGCGACACCTCGTCCGGCGCGCGCTGCGCGAACAGCGACAGGGCCGCGTCGAGGAGCTGTATTCGGCGCTCCTCGACGCTGAGACGTCGGTACGCGGGGATCGCTGCGGGGGTCATGCCCGCAGCGTAATCGCCGCCCGGACCGGCACGGGCACCACGAGCGGGCGCTGTTCATACTGGCGCCGCCGTCCCCGCAGCTGTCCCCGCCGCTGTCCGGTGGCGGCTCCGTCGAGGATCATCCCGGCAGTCCTTGGCCGTCCACCAGGGTGGCCACCAGGCGCGTCATGAGGGGCTGCGGGTCGGGCCTGCCCGGCCAGCTGGTCATCAGGAGATGGTGGGCGGTGCCGACGACGGCGAGGGCCACGGTGTTCGGGTCGACGGTCCCGGCGACTCGGCCGAGCTTCTGTTCGGTCGCGAGATACGAGGTGATGGCCTCCTCGATCGCGGTGAGGCCGGGCGCCCCGCCTTTCAGGGCCTCTCGGATCAGCCGCGCGGTGACGGTTCGGCTCATGGCCAGGCCGGAGAGAGCCGGGCCGGCGGAGTCGAACAGCGCGAGGACGACGGTGTCGAGGTTCCGCGCCACCGTGCCCTGCCCGGCGAGCTGCGACAGTGCTTGCGCCTTCGCGGCTGTCCGTGCGAACCGGTCGAGGCAGAGCTCGGCCACGAACGCGTCGAGCCCCGCGAAGTGCGTATGCAACAGCCCCTTGGCGCAGTCGGCCTCGGTGGTGACGGCCCGGCTGGTGAGTGCGCCTGGCCCGTCCCGCTCCACGACACGCTCGGCCGCAGCGAACAGCCGCTCGCGTACGTCCGGGGTCGTCACTCCGCGTGGGGACATAGGGGTCTCTCTTCCGTTCCGATGCCGCTGCCGTCGAAGGGGCCGACGCCGTCGAATGGGTCAACCCCGCGACTGGTCAAGGAGGTTGCTCGTTTGGGCATGTGCCCATACTGTTTGGGCGCACGCCCATTATCTGTCATTCACCCCAGGGGAACCCCGTGTCGGACGTTGTCAACACCGAGCAGGCGCAGGCATGGAACGGTCAGGAAGGCTCCCACTGGGCCCGTAACCAGGACCGCTGGAACGCGGTGAACGAGGGCTTCGACGAGCCGCTGCTCGATGCTGCCGGGATCACCGGGGACCACCGGGTCCTCGACCTCGGCTGCGGCTCCGGGCAGACCACGCGCCTGGCGGCGCTCAGAGTGCCCCGGGGCCACGCGCTCGGCCTCGACCTGTCCGGTCCGATGCTGGCCGAGGCGCGGGCCCGCGCGGAGTTGGAGGGCATCACGAACGCATCCTTCGTGCAGGGGGACACCCAGGTGCACCCCTTCGAGGAGGGCTCGTTCGACGCGGCGGTCAGCCGCTACGGGGTGATGTTCTTCGCCGACCCCGAGGCGGCCTTCGGAAATGTCGGCCGGGCACTACGGCCCGGCGGGCGCCTGACGTTCGTCTGCCCGGCCGATGCCGCGCTCAACGGCTGGGTCACGGCGATGGCGTCGCTGCGCGACATCCTGCCCACCGGGGACTTCGGACGGCCGGGGCTGCCAGGCATGTTCTCCCTGGCAGCCCCGGACCGTATCCGGGCGGTGCTCGCCGCAGCCGGATTCACCGACGTGCGCATCAACCAGGCGCAGGCGTACGGAGTTTGGGGACACGGCGCCGGGGATGCGGCGGAGTTCCTCCTGGGCACCGGCCCCGGCCGCCACCTGATGGAGCAGGCCGACGCGGCCACGCGATCACGCGCCCGCCGCGCCCTGACGGACCATCTTCGCGCCCAGGAGGCGGCGGACGGCACGGTCCGGCTGATCAGCACATCGTGGCTGGTCTCAGCGGACCGGCCGACCGGACCGGCCAGCCCTTAGTCCTCGGTGAAGATCTCCTCTGCGGTGGCTGCGGTAGCGGCCCGGTTGAGCCACTGGTGCAGGAGCTCGGGGTCGCCGCAGCCGGTGATCTTCTCGCGGATCTCGTCGGTGACGGCGATGCCGCGCACCTCCAGGATGAGCAGGAGGCCTTCGACTCGGCCTTCGACTCGGCCTTCGTCCCGGATTTCTTCCGAGATGGATGACGTGTAGAAAGAGAGGTCCACGGCCACCAGGTTCCTCCATTGTTGTGCGACCGGACGGTTGCCCAGGCCTTGTGTGGTGAGTTCGACGATGGGGGCGGCGATTGCCTCCGGGGTGTCCCGCAGCGCGCCGGAGAGCGATTTCAGTATGGCACCGACGTCCGGATCACCGGCGTGTGTGATGACGGAGAGGACAGCGAGTGCCAGGTCCTTGCGGGCCTCGGCGACATCGGTGATGACCGGGATGTTGTGCGGTCCCGCGACGAGTGGATGCAGCGTGAGCACGGGCCATTGGGGCGCGCCGAGGGGCACCGGGCGTGCGGCCCATTCGGCGGTGGCACGGTCCTGGCAGACGACCAGCAGCGTGGTCGGCAGCCGGTACTTGTTGAGCAGGTAGGAGAAGTAGTACGCCCAGCTGGCGGGCTTGTCGACGTCCTTCTTGCCCTGGGCCTCGACGGCGAGGAGGAACGGCCCGTCCTCCTCCGTCTCGATACGCAGAAGGGTGTCGACCCGGCGTTCGAGCGGGTTGGTTTCGGTGAGGTCGTTGGGCAGGACCGTGGCGGAGACGGGCGGCGGGAAGGTGGCTCCTAACACCTCCGAGACACGGGAGAAGAGGCCCGGGTACTCCTGGAAGACCCGGTGCATTGCCTCATGGGGCGAGCTGACCATGTAGTTCCGTTCATGTGTGTGCGGGTGGTCGTGGTTCATGCGGCGGATTGCCGCACGTCGGTTCGACAGCTGCGGCACGTGCCTGGCTCCGGGGCCCGGAAGGCGCGGTCGCAGCGGTCGCAGTTCTGGAGCGGGTCCGGGCGCTGTACGGAGTCCGGGGCCGCAGGGAGCGGTGGTGGGAGAAGCTCGGTGAGGCGGTGGGCCAGAAGTCCGGCTGGGCGGGTCAGCGGGTCGGGCAGGCCGGTGCTGAGGGCATGGCTGACGGTCTCGGACCCGACGCCGCGTTCCAGCCAGGCCGCGACGGCCGGGGCGAGGCGGCGCACGTCGTGCGCGGAGAGCAACAGCCGTGGGTCGTGGCGGCGCAGACCGGCCAGCAGGTCGATGGCCGCACGATGGCGCTCCAGGTCGTGGGCCTGTGGCTGGGGGAGCGACGGGCGAGCGGGAACGGGGTTGCGTGGCACGGGGGTTCGGTCCGGCTGCGACAGGGGTTCCGGCGGCGGTACGGGTTCCGGCGCGGCGGAGGGCATGGGCGCCTGCGGGCGGGCCGCGCGGCCGGGCGCGGGCCGCGTGCTGGGCGCCACCGGAGGGAGCGCGACGGCGCCCGGCTGATTGTACGAAACCGTACGGGTGATGACCCGCCCGCTCGGCAGGCGTTCCCGGGTGCGTTCCAGGTAACCGTGTGCCTCAAGTTCGCGTAACGCGGCGGCGATCCGGGTCTCGCTCTCCGGGTAACGGCCGGCCAGGGCCTTGATGCCGATCTTGGCTCCGGCGGGCAGCGACTGGATGTGTACGGCCAGCCCGATCGCCAGCAGCGAGAGCTCGCGGTGCTGGGCGAGGTGGTTGCCGACGACCGTGTAGCGGCTGGTGTGGTGGGAGTTGATGTGCACGACACCGGATGCCGGTGTGGCACGCCCGCGAACGGGGGACGGGGTGCGCGGGGGAGCGCTAATCTGCTGGGTATCCATCGGGAAGGTCCGCTTCCTCGGTGGTCAGGCCCTCGTTCGGGATGCCAGTCCCGGCCGGGGGCCGTCGCATGTCTGGGTGGTGGTCGCCGCGAGCATATGCCCGCCAACCAGTCCCAAACCCAGCGGAATTGGCGAAATTCACCCGTGTGAGTGACGGCGGGTGAGAGTGGTGACGGGCAGGGTGGGGAAGGTAATTTCCCCGTTTCTTTGAGTCTTTGATGTCGCGCGTCGCCGCGTCGCGGTTGACCGGGTCGTGGACGACCGCGACGCGGTGGCGGCGGTCACCGTGCGAGGTCGATCTCCGCCCAGATCACCTTGCGGGGCACGGGGCCCGGGGTCACACCCCAGCGGTCGGCGAGCGCTTCGACGATCAGCAGCCCCCGCCCGGACTCGGCGTCGTCGGCGGGGCGGGCCGTACTGCCGGGCACGGTGGGTGGGAGGCGGTCGCCCCGGGTGTCGGTCAGCTCGATCCGCAGTAGCGAGTCGCCGTGCACGGCGAGGCTCAACTGGAAGCCCCTGCCCCGCACTCGGCCATGGACGGCGGCGTTGGTGGCCAGCTCGGCAACGATGTGCGCGGCCGACTCCGAAGGCAGCCCCCAGGCCCCCAGATGCGCGGCGGCGAGCAGCCGCGCGAGCCGCGCGCCCCGGCGGGTGGGGGAGAGCAGCACGGTGAACTGCCGGGTGGAAGCGGAGGGTTCGGTTCGGGTGAGTTCTTGCGTCATGTCACTCAGCGTGGCCATTCCCGCCTACCGTGAACAGTGACACGACGCCTACGTACGGTGATTGTCCCGAGCTTGTCCGGTGCTGTCCCGGCTGTCCGGGGTGACGTGCGGGGGACGACCAGGGTTGAGCAAGAACGTCATACACGTCGGAGGCGGGGCACGGATGAGCGTGGATGAGGCCGGTACGGAGCGCGGGGACGGCGGCGCGGACGAGCCCGGCTGGGACGTCGATCCTGACGACGAGTCCGGTGTGGCAGTGGTCGCAGCGGTGGGTCGCCAGATCAAGGCGTGGCGGGAGTCGGTAGGCCTGCGGGCGAGCGAGCTGGGGGGCGCGATCGGGTACGGGGAGGATCTGGTCTACAAGGTGGAGGGTGGCAGGCGCATCCCCCGCCCGGAGTTCCTGGACCGGGCGGACGGAGTGCTGGGCGCGGGCGGGAAGATCGCCGCGATGAAGAAGGACGTGGTCGAGGTCCGCTACCCGAAGAAGATTCGGGATCTGGCCAAGCTTGAGGCGAAGGCCGTCGAGCTTGAGGCGTACCACCACCACAACATCAATGGCTTGTTGCAGACCGAGGGGCATATGCGGGCCCTGTTCGCATCATGGCTGCCTGCCTACACGCTGGACGAGATGGACCGCGTGGTGGCTGCGCGTATGGCCCGACGCGCCATCTTCGACCGGGACCCTCTCCCGTCGCTGAGTTTTGTTCAGGAGGAGGTGACGCTTCGCCGTCCGGTCGGAGGCACAATGGTGCGGCGCCGACAACTCGAACGCCTCCTGGAAGTAGGGCAGTTGCGTAATGTGGCGATCCAGGTGATGCCGACCCATTGCGAGGAACACCCCGGGACAGGTGGCCTGATCGAGGTTCTGAAGTTCCCCGACGGTAGCGCGGTGGGGCGTTCCGAGGGCGCGTTCAGCGGCCGTCCGGTCTCAGACCCGAAGCAGCTCAGGATCCTTGAGTTGCGCTATGGGATGATCCGGGCCCAGGCTCTCACGCCACGGGAGTCGCTGGCCTTCATCGAGCAACTTCTGGGGGAGACATGATCCGCAGGCCCTCTGCCAGGGACGCTGCCGAGCTGGACTGGTTCAAGAGCAGCTACAGCAGCAGTGGCGACGGCAACGACTGCGTCGAGGTCGCCTCCGCACCCGGCGCGGTCCACGTCCGCGACTCCAAGAACGTGCCGGGGCCGCAGCTCGGCTTCGCCTCTGACGCGTGGGCGGATTTCGTCGCGTACGTGTCCGCGAGCTGATCCCGCTGCCGTAACCATGCCGAACCCGCCACCGACAAAGTCGGCAGATCATCAGCTACGGACGGCAGGCGTCCGTGCCCAGCCGGAGCTGGGCACGGAACTACTTACTTCCAGTAGCCGTAGCTGTCACCCAGATCGGGGTTGACCTCGCCGGAGGCGACCTTCTTGCTGTAGCCGTTGCAGATCCAGCTCTGACTGACTGTCCAGTCCTGGTTGTCCCTGTTCACGATCGAGCGCACCGTGCCCGAGGGGACGCTGTCGCAGGAGTGGATCTGCGGATTCTGGTACGCCTCCATCTGCCCGCCGAAGTTGGCCTCCGGCCAGAAGCACACCCATCCCGGGTAACAGTCGTCAGGACCACTTTCCTTGGGGGCGCTGGACGCCGGGGCCGCCGCGGTCAGAGCGAGGGCTGCTGCCGCGCCCGCACCTGCCAGCAAGGACCGTCGTGCGGTGGAAGCGATACGCATGAGAACTCCCTCGTCATGACTCCGCCCTGTGCGAAGCCGATCACTCTAGGGATCTCCTCCATCACCTTGTGTCACGCGCACGGAATCGGCCCTTTGCGGCACGGGGAACAGGCCATCCCACTTGAGCTCGGCATGACACCGAAGACGTGGACGAGTTCCATGGCCCGGACGCTGACATCAAAAGATCTTGGCAAAGCTGTTGTGACCCGACTTGCCAGGTCGAGCCGCCGTTCCAAGCGTGGGAGACCGGCAGGCAGAACGCGAACACTGATCACGACCTCACGCAGGCCGGCGAGGCTGCGCGAGCCGGCTACGACGGCGCCGGACCGGTCGGCCTCTGGTGGGAGATGATTCCGGTGAGGATGAGGTCGATACCGGCGAGGAACTCCGCCCGGTCGTCGTGATCGCGTAGTTGGTCCGCGACGTTCCGGGTGAACGCGTACTCGTCGGGGTCGAGGTCTGCCCAGGCGGCCGAGACGGTGTTGAGGAACTCGGTCCGGTTCGTGTCCGGCGGGCAGCCGCGGGCGTTGGCCGCGTTCTGTCCGCCCACTCCGAGGATGTAGCTCAGCAGCGCGGACGCGGCGGTGAACTGGGCGGTGTGAGGTACTCCGAGCGCCTGGACCTGGCGTCCGAGGTGTTCGAAGACCCGCAGCATCGGTGCCTGCGACGGGGCGCCGGCGAGTTGCGTGCCGATCCACGGGTGGGCGTCGATCGCGTCGAACACGCCGAGCGCGAGGGCGCGGATCGCTTCCTGCGGCGTCGCGTCGGCGGTGTCGGCGGTCGCGGTGCCTGCGATGGCGGCGTCGGTGGCGGCGTTGAGGAGTTCCGTCTTGCCCGTGACGTGCCAGTAGATCGCGCCGGGGCCGGTGGCGAGACGCTCGGCCAGTGCGCGGAACGTGAGTCCGCCCTCGCCTGCCGTGTCGAGCAGCTCGATCGCGGCCTCGACGATGCGCTCCCGGGAGAGCGGTTCCTCCCGTCGCTCCGTGCGACGCGTCCTCGTTGCCATGTACGCATCCTGACACATGTCTGGAACCCCGTTCCAGCTTGACATCTCTGGAATGCCGTTCCAGGCTGGTATTGGAACGGCATTCCAGAGAGGGCCTGCCGGGTGCCCGCCCGGCAGGCGTACGACAGGCAAGGAACCCACCATGACCACTGACGTCACGATCATCGGCGCCGGACTCGGCGGACTCGTACTGGCCCGCGTCCTGCACGTCCACGGCATCCCGGCGACGGTCTACGAGGCGGAGGTCTCTCCGACCGCCCGCTCCCAGGGCGGGATGCTCGACATCCACGAGGACAACGGCCAGCCGGCTCTGCAGGCGGCAGGCTTGACGGACGAGTTCCGCGGCCTCGTGCTGGAGGGCCGCGAGGCGACTCGGGTCCTCGCCTCGGACGGGACGGTTCTGTTCGACGACGACAGCGAGCGTGGGCGCCCCGAGGTGCTGCGTGGCGAGCTGCGACGGATCCTGCTCGAATCGCTCCCGGCCGGCACTGTCCGGTGGGGTCACAAGGTCAGCGGCGTCCGTGCTCTCGGCGGCAGCCGCCACGAGGTGACTTTCGCCGACGGCGCCACTGTCGTCACGAGCCTGCTGGTCGGCGCGGACGGCGCGTGGTCGCGGGTCCGGCCGCTGCTCTCCGGCGCGACCCCCGAGTACATCGGCAGGTCGTTCATCGAGACCTACCTGTTCGACAGCGACACCCGGCACCCGGCCGCCGCGAAAGCGGTCGGCGGCGGGGCGATGCTCGCGCTCGCGCCGGGCAAGGGGATCCAGGCCCACCGGGAGAGCGGTGGGACCCTCCATACCTACGTGGCGCTCTCCAGGCCGCAGGACTGGTTCGCCGGTATCGATTTCACTGATTCCGCGGCGGCTGCCGCGCGGATCGCGGAGGAGTTCGACGGCTGGGCGCCGGAGCTCACCGCGCTGATCACCGACGGCGAGACCGCACCGGTCCTGCGCATCCTCAACGCCCTGCCCAACGACCACCGGTGGGACCGGGTGCCGGGGGTGACCCTGCTCGGCGACGCCGCCCACCTCGCGGCCCCGAACGGCGAGGGCGCCAACCTGGCCATGTACGACGGCGCCGAACTCGGCAAGGCCCTCGCCGCGCACCCCGATGACGTCGAGGCCGCGCTCACCGCGTACGAGCAGGCCCTCTTCCCTCGCAGCGCCGAGGCCGCCGCCGACGGCGACGACCTCCACGAGCTGCTCTTCGGCGACGACGCACCCCACGGTGTGGTCACCATGTTCAACGGCTGATCAGCGTGTTCGCCGAACGCGGGTAGCCCCCGCTGCGCACACGACCCTTCGAAGTGCCCCGGAGCCGGACCCGCCGGGCTCGTGGTGGCGGGACTCCTCCACACAGCGAGGAGCGGGACTCCTCCGCACAGCGAGGAATTCAGGGTTTGCGGAGGTCAGGTGCCGGGTGCCCGGTGAGCAGCCGGCGGACGGCGTCCCAGGCGGCGCGGAGCGCCTGGGTGATCTCCGGCTGATCGCTGCCGAGCATACGGAGCCAGGCACCGCAGTCACCCGGCAGCACACTCGCCCCGTGGGGCAGTCCGGCGACGGCGGCGTCGAGGACGTCGGCGATTTCCTGGGCCGGACAGCGATCACTGATCACGAAGAGGGACGAGAGGTGATCGAGGCCGCTGAAGACAGCAGGGCCGGTGACGCCGCCCCCTTCCCCCGGTGTGAGCCGCAGGGTGTCGACGGCGAGCAGGGTACCGTCCGGCCGCCGGATCTCCAGATCGCTGGAGAGGACGGTATAGGCGTGCCGCTCGCCCCGGGCGAGCCTGCCGGCCGCCATCGACTCCGAGAAAAGGACAGTGGCCCGTTCGGCCACCTCCAGCCTCGTCGTCTGGTGGAAGCGTGCGCCGCGGAAGGGAATGATCGGGTCGGGCAGGTACTCCACGTACGCCCCGTCGGCCGCGCTGAGATGGGTGACCTGCGTCGCGTAGTTGTCCTCCATGCGGTAGACCTTCGTGGCCGCCTGCGTGGTGAAGTGCGCCTGCGTGTCCGGTCCGCAGTGGAAGTCCTGGCGGTAGCGGTCGGCCTGGGCGATCCCGCCGCCTGTCGCCATCACGTACGTGAAGGCCATGCCCGGCAGGGCGGGGTCCACGTACAGCGGTCGCATGATCTCCAGCGGCGCTTTCTGGTAGCGCTGTACCAGCTCCGTGCGCTCGCCCCGCCTCGCGAAGGCGAGGTCGAGGATGCCGACCTTCGCCGGTGCCCCCGCCCCGAGGGTCACCGGCGCGGAGAAGAGCGTTCGGTACGGCATCGGCAGCCTGGGCAGCTCGTAGTGCGCGGGACTGAGTCTGTCCACGGTGGCCCTCATCTCAGACCAGCGCGACGCGGCGCGAGTCGATGAAGGCCGCGACCTCGTCGACGCCCTTGCCGGTGAGGCAGTCGGTGAGGACGACGGGACCCTCACCCCGCACCCGGTGGGCGTCCGACTCCATGACGGTGAGATCGGTACGTACGTACTGGGCGATGTCCATCTTGTTGATGACCAGCAGGTCGGACTCCGTAATGCCCGGCCCTCGCTTGCGCGGCATCTTCTCGCCCTCGGCGGTGTCGAGGACGAAGATGAAGAGGTCGACGAGCACGGGGCTGAACGTGAGGGTCAGGTTGTCGCCGCCGCTCTCGTAGAACAGGACGTCGACGTCGGGGAACCGCTCCAGGAGTTCCGCACCGGCGGCAAGGTTCATCGTCGGGTCGTCGCGCACCGCGGTGTGCGGGCAGGCACCGGTTTCCACGCCGATGATCCGGTCCGCGTCCAGTACTCCCGCGAGAGTACGGCGGACGTGTTCGGCGTCCTCCTGGGTGTAGATGTCGTTCGTGATCACGGCCGGCTGCCGGCCCTGCGCAATCAGGACCGGCACGAGCGCTTCGATGAGGGCCGTCTTGCCCGAGCCGACCGGGCCTCCGACACCGACGCGCAGAACGTTGTCTCTCATGCTGTCTCTCTTCGGTGGTGTTCGGATACAGGGATCAGGTGGCGAACAGACGGGCCTCGGCGCGTTCGTGCCGGGCCGACATGACGTCCGCGAGGAAGGTGGTCGCCCCGAGGTCGGCCAGCTCACGGCGCAGCGCCTCTTCGGTCACTTCCTGGATGACGTGGGCCGTGTCGCGGAGCAGGACCTGGGCACGCCGGTGGTCGGTGAGCCGCAGACGCAGGGCAGCGCCCGCGAAACTGGCGCAGAAGGCGAAGAGGTCGGAGGCGACGGCCTGGCCCACCGGCACCCCGATGCAGGCGTACACCACTCCCGCCGCCACGGCCTGGTTCCCCGGCGCATGCCGCGCGCTCACCGTCTTCTGGTACTGAGCGATCCCGGGCTCCCCGAAGATCTCGGCCGCGAGATCCAGGAGCTGACGGCCCGTGCGCTGCGCTGCCTGCCGCATCTCGCGGTTGAGTTTCGTCGCATGGAGGCGCGTGTCCACGGCGCTCACCTCCTCCCACGCGCCGGCCCGCGCCGCGCGGTGGGCGAGGGCCAGCGCGGTGGCGTCGGAGGGACCGACGCCGTTGCGCAGAAGGTCGTGCAGCAGTGCCCCCACGGTCTCCGGTGTCACGAGTCCGGCCTGTGCGAAACCTTCCAGGCTGTGCGACAGCGTGTAGAAGCCGCTGGGGAAGGCCGAGTCCGTCAGTTGGAGGCTGACGAGCAATCGGTCGAGGTCCGGGGTGTGTTCGCCGACCGTCGGGAGGGGGTGCTGCTCGGCGCTCTGCTCTTCGCTGTACATGGGATCAGGCCAGGAAGAACAGCTTGTTGAGCGGCAGCTTCTCGGCGGGATCGATGGTGGCGACCCGGCCGTTCATGGTCACCTTGTACGTTTCCGGATCCACCTTGATCTCGGGCACGACATCGTTGCGCACCATGTTGTGCTTGCCGATGGTGCGTGTCTTGCTCACAGGCAGGACGCGTCGCTGCAGACCGAGCTTCTCCGGGACGCCGGCGGCGATACCCGCCTGCGACATGAAGGTGACGTGCGTGGACTGCATGGCACGCCCGGACTGGCCGAACATCGGCCGGTAGTACACCGGTTGGGGGGTCGGGAGCGAGGCGTTGGGATCGCCCATCAGGCTCCAGGAGATGATGCCGCCCTTGATGACCATCTTCGGCTTGGCTCCGAAGGAGTGCATCGGCCAGAGCACGATGTCCGCGAGCTTGCCCGTCTCGAGCGAGCCCACGTAGTCGGAGATGCCGCACGCGATGGCCGGGTTGATGGTGACCTTGGCCAGATAGCGCAACACACGCTGGTTGTCGTTCCGCTCGGTGTCCTCGGCCAGAACGCCCAGCTTCTCCTTGCACAGGTGCGCGATCTGGAAGGTCCGGGTGACCGATTCGCCGACACGGCCCATCGCCTGGGAGTCGGAGGAGACCATGCTGATGACGCCCTGGTCGTGCAGGAAGGTCTCCGCCGCGATGGTCTCCGCCCTGACCCGGCTGTCGGCGAACGCGACGTCCTCCGGGATCCCGTGGCTGAGGTGGTGACAGACCATGACCATGTCCAGCAACTCGTCCACCGAGTTCTTGCAGTACGGCAGCGTCGGGTTGGTGGAGGACGGCAGGATGTTCGGTTCGCCCGTGACCCGGAGGATGTCGGGGGCGTGGCCGCCACCCGCGCCCTCACTGTGGAAGGTATGGATGGTGCGGCCGTCGAACGCGGAGCGGGTGTCCTCGAAGAAGCCACCTTCGTTGAGCGTGTCGGTGTGAATGGCGACCTGGATGTCGTGCCGGTCGGCGACGGTCAGGGCGTTGTCGATGACAGCCGGGGTGGCGCCCCAGTCCTCGTGGACCTTGAGGGCAGCGGCACCCGCCACGATCTGCTCATCGAGAGCGTCGGGGAGACTGCCGTTGCCCTTGCCCATGATGCCGAGGTTGACGGGCAGGCCCTCGGCGGCCTCCAGGAACCGGGCGATCTGGAAGGGCCCCGGTGTGCAGGTGGTCCCGTTGGTGCCGTCCGTCGGCCCGGTCCCGCCACCGAAGAGGGTCGTGATGCCGTTGCTGAGCGCCTGCTCGCACTGCTGCGGGGAGATGAGGTGGACGTGCGCATCCATCGCCCCGGCCGTGGCGATCAGGTGCTCGCCGGCGATGACCTCGGTGCCGGCACCGACGACGAGCCGCGGGTCCACGTTCTTCTGCGTCTGCGGGTTGCCCGCCCTGCCGATACCGGCGATGAAGCCGTCCTTGATACCGATGTCGCACTTGACCACACCGAGGATCGGGTCCATCACGACGGCGTTGGTGATGACGAGGTCGAGCGCGCCCTGGGCCGCGGTCGCCTGCGCACTGGCTCCCATGCCGTCGCGCGCCGTCTTGCCGCCCCCGTAGACGATCTCGTCGCCGTACATGCCCTCGCGGAAGTCCTTCTCCACCTCCACCACGAGATTGGTGTCCGCGAGGCGGAACCGGTCTCCGACCGTGGGACCGAAGAGCTCCGCATACTGCTTACGGGAAAGCGTGGGCATATCAGTTTTTTCCCTTCTTGCTGGACTTCGCCGATTCCTCGCCGGCTCCGCGGAAGCCGCGCTGCATGGCACGGGCGACGGCGGCAACGCGGGCGGGATGTGAGGTGACGCTGCCGTTGAGCAGACCGCTGAAACCGGTGAGGCGTCCGGTGCCCGCGAAGGTGCACAGCTCCACCTCGTGCGTACCGCCCGGCTCGAAGCGCACGGAGGTGCCGGCCGCGATGTTGAGGTGCATGCCGAGAGTGGCGTCCCGGTCGAAGTCGAGAGCCGAGTTCACCTCGAAGAAGTGGTAGTGGGAACCGACCTGGACGGCACGGTCACCGGTGTTGCTCACCCTCATCTTGAGGGTGCGGCGGCCGGCGTTGATCTCGATTTTTCCCTCGCCGTACATATAGCGCTCGGGAAGAGGCATCGCGGACTCCTAGGAGTGTGGGGAACTGGGATGGGGGGGCAAGCGGCGCGAGTCGCCGACCCGAAGAGGGACCGGAGAGGGAGAGGCGGCGAGCGAGTCAGCGCGCCAGGGCCTGAGCGGACTCGCTCGTTCGCTCGCTCGGGGAATGGGCATGAAACGCGGTGCCGGGGGACTGCCCGTGGGTAAGGGCCTGCCTCACGCCGTGGGAGTGGGGTTCTCCTGCACTGGGGGAGCGAAACACCCCGGCACCGTGGGAATGGGGCTCTCCCGGACCGTGGCTGTGGGCGTCACCCGGGCCATGGTCGTGGTCGTCACCCGGTCCGTGGCTGTGGGCGTAGCCGTGGCCGTGCGCCTTCGCCAGCCCGCGCTCGACGCCGTCGTCGCCGTGATCCAAACGGTGCCAGGCCTCGTGGACACGACTGGCGAGCACTCCCGCGAGCGCGGTGGGGGTCAGCAGCGGCAGCGCGTCGTCGACCGGGGGCACGGCCGGCCAGCCGGCGAGGAGAACCGCGACCTCGTCGGCGCCCAGTGCCACGCAGCGCGCCCGCCCCTCGCGCGGGTCGGGATCGCCGCCGATCAGCGCGACCTCCACCGTGCGGTGCCTGGCGTACTGCCGTACGAGGCGTGCCACGCGGAAGAGTTCAGCGTCCGAGAAGGGGTCGCCCGTGGGCGCGACGACCAGCAGTGCCGTGTCCGTTGCCACCTTCGTGGCGGAGGCGCGGAGCCAGCCGATGAGATGTCCGGTCGTACCGAAGGACGAGGCGAGAACGGTCACTTTCCGGTCTTCCGGGCAGAGGGACCGCAAGGTACGTGCCGCGTCGGCGACCAGTTCGGGGTCACGCCCCAGCGTCATGGGGACCACGCACACTCGCTCGCCGCGCCCGCGCGCCTCGGCGACGCGCTGGTACAACTCCCTGCCGGGGGTTGCCGTGCTCACGGACGGCACGAGGAGCGCGCGCAGACCGCGCCCGTCGTCGCTCTCGTGACCGACGACAGCGATCGTGTGCTGCTTCGTCATCGTCTCAGCCGCCGACGGGATCGTGGCACGAGACGAGCTTGTTGCCGTCATCGAAGGTCGCCTCGATCTGCAGCAGCGGCAGCATCTCCCGCACGCCGTCCATGACCTGGTCCTCGCCGAGCACGTGCCTGCTCAGCTCCATGCAGTCGGCAACGGTCTTCCCGTCACGCGCCGCCTCCAGCACCGCTTCACTGATGATGGCGACGGTTTCGCTGTAGTTGAGCTTCAGCCCGCGGTCCTGGCGCTTGTGTGCCAGGTTGGCGACGACGTATACGAGCAGCTTGTCGATCTCTCTCGGAGCGAGGTTCACGCGTTGATGCCTTTCTGCGAAGCGGGTCGGAATGCGCCGGGTGCGGCGAGTGAGGGTCCGGTTCAGAAATCCGTGTCCTGAAGGGTGACCGCAGAACGGAGTGGGGACGGCCGCGAGAAGCGCCCAGGTGGTTATTTGAACGTCAGGTGAAGGTGTGGCTGCCGAATGCCGTGAAGAGCATCGCGATACCTCGCAGGACGCCGCAGCAGGGGTGCTTGGACACGGAGACGCTCCTTCACGGAGAGTGAATAGCGACGGAGAATGGATAGCGACGGAGAACGGATAGCGGCGGAGAGTGCCTGAGGCACTCCGCCGCGTCACAACCTAGGCGTCACGGGTACGTAAATCAGGGAACAAGCACGGTGGGCTCACCCGGACAGCGCACAACGCCACGAGCAGCAACATTCTCTTCTGGGGACACGCGCCCAGGCAGTCGCCGACTTGGTGAGCAAGTGGTCGGCAGACAGAAAAAGTCACACATCAACCGGATGGAAGACGCGACGGGTCTGCCGAACGAGCGAATCTGTCCCACATCCAGTGATAACGGAATGCCGTGGCTTCGAAAGGCTTACATGCCGTCGACTTCGCAGTTCGAAGGAGGCATTTCAAGCATCCGGGGTTTTCAGGTATCCGAGGCGCCGCTCCGGTCGTGGCATCCAGGGACACCGGCACGGCCACCAGGGGACTGACCGGCAGCTGGGGAAGTGAGCAACTTGCCGACCCCCGCGAACGATCGGGGCTCATTCCCTGGCGGAACGAACGTGGGCCCCTGCGCCGGCGCCCGCCGGGCCGCCGCCATACTGCGGATGATCACCAGCAGTTCCGCCCCCGTGCCCTCCCGTGTCCCCCGGGCGCTCTTCCGCCCCGAACCCGAACGGAACCCTCTACGTGTCCACGGCTCCCCCCGCTCTCACCCACACCTCCGTCGTCGTCATCGGAGCCGGACCCGCCGGGCTCGTGGTGGCGAACCGGCTGCGCGACAGCGGCGTCGCCTGTGTGCTCCTGGAAGCGGAGAGCAGGGAGTTCATCGAACGCCGTCCGCGCGCCGGGTTCATGGAGGAGTGGGCGGTACGGGCACTCGCCGAGCACGGCCTCGCCGACCGAATACTCGAACATGCCACTACCCAGGGCGAGTTCGAGTTCCGGTTCGACGGGGAGCGGCACGCCGTGCGGACGGCCGAGCTGTCCGGGCGGCGCCATTTCGTCTATCCGCAACCGCAGTTGGTGACTGATCTGCTCGCCTCGTACGTGGACAAGGGGGCGGGGGACGCTCGCTTCGACGTCCGTGATGTGCGGCTGGACGGCATCGGCGGTGACCGGCCGGTGGTCTCGTACACCGATCCGCTGACCGGCTCCCGGCACCGAATCGCATGCGACCACGTCGCGGGGTGCGACGGTGCGCGGGGGGTCGCGCGGGCGGCGATACCCGAGGGCGGAGTCACGGTCAGCCGCCGTGACGACGGGGTCGCCTGGCTGGCACTGCTGGCCCAGGCGCCGCCCTCGGCGGACGGTGTGGTCTTCGGCATCCACGAGCGCGGGTTCGGCGCCCACATGGCCCGCGGCCCCGAAGTCACCCGCTACTACCTCCAGGTGCCGTCCGGTGACACCCCGGAGGACTGGCCGCACGAGCGCGTCTGGCACGAGCTGCGCATCCGGCTCGGCGCGGCCGGGGCTCCGCCGCTCACCGAGGGACCGCTCGTCGAGAAGGTGGTCCTGGACATGCACAACTACGTGGTGGAGCCGATGTCCTACGGCCGCCTCCACCTCGCGGGCGATGCGGCGCACCTGATCGCACCGATTGCGGCGAAGGGCATGAACCTCGCGATCCACGACGCACTGCTGCTCGCGGACGCGCTGATCACGGACGGCCGGGGCGGCGGGCGCGAGGGCGGAGACCAGGGGGACGGCGACCGGAGCGGCGGCGGCGAGGGCGGCGGTGACAGCGGGCTCGCGGGGTACTCGCAGGCGTGCCTGCGGCGCGTCTGGCAGTACCAGGAGTTCTCGCAGTGGCTCTCGGAGGCACTGCACGGGGCGTCGTCCGGGGACAGGTTCCGGGCGGGCACCGCACGGGCCAGGCTCAGGCGGCTCCTGGAGTCCGGGCCCGCCGCCAGGGCGTTCGCCGGGCTGTACATGGGCGAGGAGGACGGGCGGTGACCGCGTCATGCCTCGCCGCTACCAGTACGGCGCGCGGCGAGGCATGACAAATTGGGTCAGGGCCGGGAGTTCTTTATGAAAACCGCAGTCCCGTAGGTGTGCCTGTCTGCCTTCTCAGCCTGGAATTCAGCCGAAGTAAGGATTCCCAGAAGAGCGTCCTGCATGCACGCATGGTTTCGTAATGGCGAATCGCGTAAGGCAGATCTGAAGGATCGACTCCGCACGCCAAAAAGTTCACAGCGGCAGTTGTCAGTTCTGTATCCGTGTGCCATTCCACCAGCACGCCGCCGGTGACGAAAGGATCCACATGAACCGTCGCCCCAGCGTTTTCTTCGGACCCGTCTTCGTGGCCACCCCGGTAAACAGGAATTCCGGCTTGGGCTAGTGTGCGGCACGCTTCTTCGCCCAGTGCGTTGCGCTGGGCGATGACATCCGGCGGAGCTTTCGGCGGCAGATCGAATCCGTGCTCGGTCATGCGTCCTTTACTTCTCTTCCTGTTGTTGGCATGTCAGGGGGCGGGGAAATGCTCCGGCTGGCCTTCTTGGCGCACTTTCCAAAAATCCCCTCGACGTAATCTCGATGCCGGGATAATAAGGGGCCGACCAGGTGACTTGCGTGCTCGTCACGAAAAAGGGGGAGCCTAATTCTGGGAATTTAGACTCCCGCTTCCGCTGGGGGCGTTGTACGGCAAGGTTGAAAAAGCTCACTGTTCGGTGAGCCAAGGTGAGAGGAGCGCGGAGAATTCTTCGTCAGTAATGTGCACTTCACCCCACCCGAACCGCTCCCATGCCTGCGCCCGCTGAAGGACTGGCAGCGGAATGCCGAAAGCCCTCCGGAAGCAGGCAATGAAGGAGATGGTGCCGAACGCTGAACCCAGCCTGCCTCTGGAAAGTAGTGCTAGTTCTATAGGGTTCTTCCCTTCGGCATGAGCTGCCTTCAGTTCGTCTGAAATTTTCTCTAGCTGGTCCATTTCGCACCTGTATTTTCGTTCTGGTCTGTCTTGTCCCGCTGTGCGTACACCATCTCGTACGCGCGAGCTGGTTCGCTAGTGGAATTTCACGCCTACGCTGGTGTAATGACCCGGCATTCCCCGTAGTTCAGTGATTTCCACATTGGTGAAGCCTGCTTTCTGGCACATCTTCCCTGAGAAAGTATTTCGAAGTGCCGCCTCTTCGAGCGATGCACCCTCCTGAATTGCCTTATTGAAGGAGTTCAGGTTGTCGCTGAGGGCTCCGCCGTCCTGCCAGTATGCCTTGAAACCCTTCACCTTGTCGCCGAAATGTGCGAGGGCGGCGTTGAACATTTCACCTCCGCTCGGTGTGCCTGGCCCCTTGTTGACGGCCATTGATACGTATCCTTCTTCGTCGATGCTGGCGAGGATTCCGAATCCGCTCGGCGCTATATTTGCGTAATCTGTGCAGTTGATATTGTGAACGAGTACGGGGGTCTTGCCCGCGAGTACGTAGAAGGTATGCAGGTCGGCGACGCTCAAGTCCCACACAGTCTGCGGTGTGGTTATCGGGCGAATTCCGGTGACCTCGTCCCCGGCGCCGGAGGTAGTACGCAGAAAGTCGCCCGCGTGCAGGCCGGATGCCTTGACCCAATTGTGTCCCGGCACATACATCCGGTGCCCCGGAGTGGTCAGGATCTGTTCGCCATCGGCAAGCGTGATCTGAAGGAGCCGGTCTGCCGGATGAGAAAATGTCGCCGTGACCGACGCCGAGCCTGTGATGCCGGTGTTCGGATCCGTGGCGAGCACACGGTCGCCGGGGTTGATCATGTCGATCGGCTTGGATGCTCCACCGGCCAGCATCACACGCGTTCCAGCGGGGAAGCTGTCCTTCATACAGGCGGAACGCAGCCTCTGGAACACCGACCTGCTGACGCCTGCGATGGCGTCTTTCGGCAGGCCGAGGGCGCGTAGCCCGTTGTAGGCGTCGGCGAAGCCGATGCCGGTCCTGGCGGCGGCATCGGCCGCCCTGATTGCGTCCGCGATGGGCCGGAGGATCTTGCCCGCGAACAGCGAAGCGACGTCGAGAGAAGCCCAGGCGCAGCCGCTCCAACTGCCGCTCGCACCGCAGGGCAAGAGCTGGGCGCACTTGATCCAGCTGCCGAAGAGGATGTCGACCGGGTCGATGTTCTCCTGGTATTCCGCGATCGTGATGGTGTGCGTGACCGTCTGGGACTGTTCCTTGGTCGGGAACTGATCCAGATAGATCGTCTCTCCGGAAGGGCACGTGAACTTCTGCGCGTCCAAGTCCTGTGCGGTGCACAGGTAAAGATCGAGTATCGCCTTGTACCGGATATTCGCGGTGATCGTGCAGTCGCCCTTGTAGAAGAGCTTGTCGATAATGTTGTCGCAGCTGGCTGTCTTCTTGACGACCTCCGGATCTCCGACCTTCTCGATGTGGTCGATGACGTAGAACGTGTTACCGATGGAGCCGCCGTCTGTATCGGGGATGGTGCCCGTGTCGATCTGCTTGGCCTTCTCGGCCTTTTCGGCCCGGTCGGCTGATTCCTGCGCATCCTTGGCGTACTTGTCGGCGTCCTTCGCGGCCTGTTCGGCTTCGGTCGCTGCGGTGTCGGCTCGGTCGGCCGCTGCACGCGCGTCCTTGGCATCCTGTTCGGCCTGGGCGGCGGCGGAGCGCGCGGCGGACGCGTCGAGTTCGGCGGCGTCGGCGGAATCGCGGGCGTCCTTGGCGTAGCCTTCGGCGCCTCCTGCTGCCTTGTCGGCCGCTGCTGCGTCGGCGGTGGCCTGGTTGTCGTAGGTGACCGTGCGGGCCAGTGACGCGCTGGCCTTGGCGGCGGCGTTGGCGGCGTCGGCGGCGTAGCCGAGGGCATCCTTCGCATACGTGCGGGCGTCAGCGGCATACCCGGCGGCGTTGGCGGCGGACTGGTAGGCGGCCTTGGTGTCACCCTGCGCCTGGTCGGCGAGGGCCTTGGCGGTGGCCGCTGCCTCCTGTGCGTTCTTGGCGTGGGCGTCGGCGACGGCCTTCTGCTGCTCGGCGATCGTCTTGGAAGCCTGCCCGGTCAGTACGACCAGGCCTGCCGCCGAGTCGGTGGTGATGTAGGGGGAGCCGAGCTGGATGGCATCGTTCGCGGGTTCGGCGACCTGCGCGGCTGCGTTCCCGGCGTCTTCGGCTGCCTGGGCGGTGACATGCGCGAAACCGGCGGCTTTCGCCGCTGCCGCCAGCGCCTTGCCTGCCTCCTTGTTCGCTGTGTCCGCATGGGACTTGGCGGTCTTGGCCTGTGCTTCGGCGGCGTCTGCGAGTTCGACTGCCGTCTTCGCCTCGGAGGCGGCGTGCTTGGCGGCCTCGATCGCGTCGGCCGCGGCGCTGGTCGCGGTCTTGACCGCGGCGTCGGCCTTCACCTTCGCCGCTTGCGCTCCGTCCGCGTCGGCGCGGGAACGCTTGGCTGCCGCCTCGGCGCGGGTGGCCGCGGCGTCCGCGTCCGCAGCTGCCGTGGTTGCGGCGTCGGCCTCGGAACGAGCCCTTCCTGCGGCTGCTTCGGCGTCGTCCGCGTGCTTGTCCGCGTCATCGGCAGCACTGCGGGCAGCATCTGCTGCCTCGCCCGAGTCCAGAGAATCGGCGTAGGCGTCCTTCGCGTCCGCCTTCGCGCGGACCGCGTCGGCCTTCTGCTCGGCCTCCCACGCGTCATCACGCTTGGCCTTGGCATTGTCGCGGGCTTCGACCGCGTCGTTCTTCTTCGCGACGGCAGTGGCTTCGGAGGCTTCGGCCTTGTCCTTGGCGTCCTTCGCCTTGGTCGCCTCGCCCTCGGCGTTCTTCTTGTGCTGTGCGGCCTCGGCCTGCTTGGCGGCGGCCGTCTCCTTCTCCGCCTTGGCCGTCTGCTCCTCGGCCTCGGCGGCCAGCCGCTTCGCGTGCGCGTCAGCGGCAGCCGTCTTGGCGTCGCTCTCCGCCTTCAGGGACTCGGCGAGCTTGGCCTCGGCCTCCTCCTTGTCCTTCTTCGCGTTGTCGCGGTGGACCTTCGCCGCATCTGCTGCGGCCTTCGCCTGCAACTCGGCGCTGTGCGCCGCTTCCTTGCGGAACTCCGTCTTCACCTGCGCGGCCTGAGCCAGCGCGCGCTGCGCGACGGTCTCACTGTCCCCACCGGATGCGCGGGTGGCGGCCTCGGCCGTCTCGCCCGCCTTCACCATCGCGTCCAGGGCGGCAGACGCCCCTTGGGTGACCTGCGCTTTCTGCTGGCCCACCAGCAGACCACGGCCCCGAGGAGCGCCGTTGGCGTCGGCGACGGCGTAGGCCGCCTGCTCGGCGGCGTCCGAGTCGGTGGCGGCCTTCTTCGCTGCCGCTGCCTGCTCCTTGAGGAGAGCGAGCTGCTTCTTCGCCCCTGCCTGGGTGTCCGCGACGCCCTTCGCCGCCTTGTCGAACTGAGCCTTCGGCAGAACCTCACCGGTGTGTCCGGACGGCTTGATGTCGAACTGCTGCGCAGCGGTGTTGTTGCACGTGTACAGCTGCGCGTCGAGGCCCTTGTCGAACGTGTGCAGATCGAGGCACTTGCCGGTGCCCACGTTCTTCAGACTCGTGGTGGCCCGAAGGTTGTACTCCCACGTCTGCGCCGGATTGCTGTGGCAGCCCCAGATCTGGATCTTCGTGCCATTGACCGCGGCGTTTCCGTTCACGTCGAGGCACTTCATGGAGTTCACGTTCCGCAGGTGAAATCCCAGGTCGTCCCCGTAGACCTGCCACTCCTGCGCTGCCGACCCGTTGCACGTGTACACCTGGACCGGGGTGCCATCGGCCTTCGCGGCACTCTGCACGTCCAGGCACATGCCCTTGGCCGCGTGTACCTCGATCACTGCCGGCGCGTCACCGATCCACCCGGCACCTCCCGGCGACCAGTAGTCCTGCCAGCGGGCAAGATGGTCGGCGACCCACGAGTGTCCCAGCAGCTCGCCCAGCGCCTTCGCCCCGGAAGCAAGAGCCTTTGTGGCGCCGGTGTTCGCGTCCAGGATCTGGTTGCGCTGCACCTGCTGGGAGGCGATCTCCTGCTGCCACTCCGTGGCTGCGGTGGCCGTGATGCCGCCGAGGACCTTGTCCGGATCGATCGGGTCACGCCACGCGCACCCGGCGAACCGGGTCTTCAGGTCCTCGACCGCGATCCGGTACTCCGCGGTGCCCGGCTACGGAGCCGTGCGCGGGAAGCCGCCGGACGCAAGAAAGATACGAGCGTTGTCCGCACCCGCGTTCTCGGACGTGAATCCGTGCAACCACTTGAAAGCGTCATGTTCGGCAACGGCACGGTTCCACTCGTCCGGTGACAGACCGGTGGGGTCGGGGTTCTTCCCGTAGAGCGGAGTGCCCACGGCGTCAACGGCCTTGAGGGTCTTTCCGTCAGCCGCAGGGGTGGAGTCCTCGTAGAAGCCGTCCTCGTCCTTCCAGAAGCGGTCGGCGACCCACTGGCCCAGACCGGTCTGATCGTAGAAGTCCTGCTTCCCGTCACCCGGCGACCCCGGGGGCCAGTGGAAGTCGGCGTTGGTGAAGCCGGCCGGATTCTCCAGCCCTGAAAGTGGCTTCTGCCAGCCATCCTGGAGAGCGCTGAGAGCGTCCATCTCCTTGCTCGCCGCGTCCCGGTCCGCCGCGTACGCGTCCGCAAGCGGGGTCTTCTCCCAGTACTCCCGGTTGGCCAGAGCATGGAGCGCGTCCGCAGGCTGGTTGAGGCCACCCTGCGCGGTCTGGGCCATGGAGGGCCCGCCCAGCCGCAGCACATCGCCCATCAGGCACTCGTCCTGGCGCAACTGCTCGGCAGCCGTGTCCTCGTACCAGTCGTACGAGTCACTCGCCGACGCGGCATCCCGTCCGAGATCCGTCAACTCGGGCCGGACGGCCGGCCCGCCGAGAACGGCCAGGGCGGCCACGGACGTGATGACGGGGGTCAGGATGCCGGATCTTCGAAATCCGGGCATGCGGAACCGTGGCCTTGGGTGCATCGGAGGATCCCTTCTGAAGGCGAAGGGCACGCCGAAGGGAAGCAGAACGGCCCGCTGAGCAATCAGCGGGCCGGTAGGTGCTGTGCGGCACTCCCCCGGGCATGCCAGTCCGGTCAACGCCACCGGCGGGGTGTGGTCGCGATCCCCGCCGAGGGGCGGCACGCACCATAGACACAGGCCAACGGGGTGCTACAAGAGGCAACCATGGTGCTGACTCGAACGCGTCAGCGAACCGATAGATCTCCGAGGACGCGTAACTCCGGGGCAGACACTGGGGATTACCTGTGTGGGACCTGTGAAAAAGATGTGGGATCCTGGATGAGATTGGCCGAAAATTGACCTCACGTCAGCGGTACCCAGCGCCCCCTACCCCGCCAGCAGCCCCGAACTCACCCACAGCCTGCGGCCCACCCCCTGGAGTACGCCGATGTCGTCCAGGAAGTCGGTCAGCCGCTTCGCGCCGCTCTGCATCACCTCGGCGCGGTGGCCGCTGGCCTTGACCTGGGTGACGGCCTCGCGGCGGTCCAGGCCGACGTTCGTGTACACCTGCGGGTTGATGAAGCAGGTGGAGAAGACCCGGGCCGCCTCGCCGCAGCTGACCCGGGTGAAGTGCTGTTCCCAGCGCGGGGCCGTGACCATCTGGCGGCGCAACTCCTCGCGGGCGTACCGGACATGGCGCGCCTCCTCGACCACGTGGATGCGGGTCACGCCGCGCACCAGGGTCTGTACCCGCTCGTCGGGGAAGGTGAGTCGCTGCATGTAGTCGAGGATCTCCTCGCCCAGCAGGGTCGCGGCGAAGGAACCCGGCGTGGTGGACACGGTCTTCAGGACCCGCGCCAGGTTGTGGTACATCCGCGGGACCGGGTACGAGGGTGCGCCGCCCTTCTGGATCATCCGGGCGAACATCATGGAGTGCCGGCACTCGTCGGCTATCTCGGTGAGCGCGTAGCGGACGTGGTTGCTGGTCACCGACTTGTCGTAGATGTGCCGGACCAGCAGCTGCATCAGGATGATCTCGAACCAGATGCCTAGTGAGGCCAGCGAGGCCGCCTCGTGCCGGGCGAGGTCCATCCGCTGGTCCTCGGACATCCGGCGCCAGAGCGGGGTGTCGTAGAGCGAGACCAGCTCCGGCGGCCAGAACCACTTGCCGTCCTCGACCGGTGCCTCCCAGTCCAGTTCCTTGTCGGGGTCGAAGGAGTGCTTCGCGGACGATTCGAGGAGCCGCTCGGCGACCTGTTCACGGTCCCTGAGCAGGCCGAGGGCGTCGCGGAGCACTTCGCGTTCGGTCGCTGTGGTCATCTCTGAGGGCACCTCGCGCTTGGGGTTACCGGTGGTCATCTCTTATGAGACGGCTTGTCAGTAAGGTGAGTCAATCCCTTGTGCGCGACTTGTTGACCCGGCGTCTACCAACGTGTGAGCCTGCCAAGTATGTCGACGCATGAGCTCTACACCAACGGCCCCGTCGAACCCAACTGGCAGATACCCGCGTCCGGTTCGGCCCGCTTCAGCTGGGAGTACGACGACGGCCGCGACCGCCTGCTCGCCCTCTACCAGAAGGGCAAGGACAAACAGTGGGACGGCGCGAAGCGGATCGACTGGTCCCTGGAAGTGGACCCCTACGATCCGCTCGGCACCCCCGACGAGGCGCTGACGCTGTACGGCACGCCGCACTGGGCGAAGATGACCGACCGCGACCGGGGCGAGCTGCGCAAGCACTACACGTCCTGGCAGTTCAGCCAGTTCCTGCACGGTGAACAGGGCGCGATGGTGTGCGCCGCCCGGATCGTGGAGTCCGCGCCCGACCTGGACGCGAAGTTCTACTCGGCCACCCAGACCATGGACGAGGCCCGGCACGCCGAGATATACGGCCGCTTCCTGCACGAGAAGCTCGGGATGCTCTACCCGGTCAACGACAACCTCCAGGCCCTGCTCGGCGACACCCTGCGCGACTCCCGCTGGGACATGCCGTACCTGGGCATGCAGGTCCTCATCGAGGGCCTCGCGCTCGCCGCGTTCGGCATGATCCGCGACACCACGGACAAGCCGCTGCCCAAGCAGATCCTGGCGTACGTCATGCAGGACGAGGCCCGGCACGTGGCCTTCGGGCGGATGGCCCTGCGCGACTACTACAAGCAGCTGACCGACGCCGAGCTGCGCGAACGCGAGGAATTCGTCATCGAGGGCTGCTACTTGATGCGCGACCGGCTGCGCGGCGTGGAGGTCCTGGAGAACTTCGGCATACCGAAGAAGGAGGCCGAGGAGCTCTCCGAGCAGTCCGAGTTCCTGCACCTCTTCCGTCAGCTGCTGTTCAGCCGGATAGTGCCGTGCGTCAAGGACATCGGCCTGTGGGGCGAGCGGCTGCAGAAGGCGTATCTCGACATGGGCGTCTTCGAGATGGGCGACTCCAACCTGGACCTGCTGATGACCCAGGACGAGGAGATAGCGGAGCGGCTCGACCAGGAGCGGTTCGCCCAGGAGGAGACGGAACGGGTGGCGGAGGTGACGTCGGCCATCGCGGAGGGCGCGCAGTCGTAGGAAAGGTGCAGCCACGGGAAAGGTGCAGCCACGAGAAAGGGGCGCAGCCGCAGGAAACGGGTGCGGTCGTAGGGCCCGTCCGGGCCGCCGGTCCCGCCCGTCCCGTCCGTCAGCCGCCCAAGGCGCAGGCCGAGCTGCCGTGCAGGAGCTTCTCGACCTCGCTGCGGGCGGCGTCCACGACCGTGCCCACGGCGAGGGCCGCGTCGGCGGCGCGTCCCTCGGCGATCGCGTCGGCCACTTCCTGGTGCCTGCGCACGGCCGCCAGGTCCACCTGGTCGGGCATCAGCAGCAGATCGCGCCGGGCCACCAGCAACTCCTCGGTGACCTCGGAGAGCTGGGCGAACATGCCGTTGCCCGACGCGGTGAGCAGTTCCCGGTGGAACGCCGCGTCGGCGGCGATGAATGCCCGGCTGTCCCCGGCGCGGGCCGCGCCCGCCATGGCCTGGGCGTGCGCGTTCAGGGCCCGCCTGGCCGCGTCGTCGGCGCCCGTCGCGGCCAGCGCGGCAGCCGAGGGCTCCACCGCGGCCCGCAGTTCGGCCAGTTCGCGCAGTTGTGTCGCGCGGCGCGGGGACGCCAGACGCCAGCGGATGACCTGGGGGTCGTACAGGTTCCAGTCGGCCAGCGGCCGGACGGTGATGCCGACGCGGGGGCGGCTGGTGACGACCCGCTTCGACTCCAGGACCCGTACGGCCTCGCGGGCCACGGTGCGGGAGACGCCGTACCGCTCCTGTACGTCCTCCAGGCGCAGCACCTCACCCGCACGGATCTCGTCCGCCGCGAGCGACTGGCCGATCCGGTCGACCACCTGCCCGTGCAGGCCCTGAAGCTCCACGTCGTTCCCCGTCTGCCGATGCGACTGCCGATGCGTCCGGTCCGGCGTGGTCAGCGGGCTGCGGCGAGGCGGCCCAGCAGGGCGGTCACCCGCTCACCCGCCGCCTCTGCGCCCCCCGAGGTCAGCGCCGAGCCCATGCCGCAGGCGACGGCGCCGGCCGCGATCCACTCCGGTGCGTTCTCGATTGTCACACCTCCCGTGGGTATCACGGGAGCCTGGGGCAGGGCGGCCCGCACATCGCGCAGCCAGGACGGCGGCACGGCCGACGCGGGGAAGAGCTTCAGCGCGTCGGCCCCCTCCTCCAGGGCCCGCACCATTTCGGTCGGGGTGCTCACACCGGGGAAGACGGGGACGCCGTAGCGGTGTCCGGTACGGATCACCTCCGGGTGGAGGCTCGGCGAGACCAGGAAGCGGGCGCCCGCCTCCACGGCCGCCCGCGCGGCGGCCCCGTCGAGCACGGTGCCCGCTCCGACCAGTGCGCCGGGGCGCTGCTCGGTCAGCTGCGCCACCGCCCGCAGTGCGCGCGGGGTGGTGAGGGCGATCTCCACGGCCCGCAGCCCGGCGTCCAGTACGGCGCCGGCCGCGACGACGGCCTTCTCGGGGCCGGGGGTGCGGACGATGCCGAAGACGCGCTGAGCCGTGACGGCCCGGACGGTCTCCCAGCGGTACATGTGGTCCATGACGTTGCTCTCCTCGGAGGAAGGGGGCGGGGTGGGGTGGTCAGCGGTGGACGGTCTCGGCGCCGCCGGTGAACGCGGCGAGCGCCCGGTCCAGCCCCGCCCGGTCGGGGAGCCCGTCGGTGTCCGTGGCGCACTGCACGACCAGTGCGGCGACGGCCGCCGCCTCGCGCAGACAGACCTCGTACGGCTCCGCGCGCAGCACCCCGGAGAGGAACCCCGCGGCGAACGCGTCCCCCGCGCCCACCGGGTCGGTCACCGGCACCCGGAAGGGCGGTTGCCGCCAACTCGCCTCCCGCGTATGGCAGGAGGCCGATTTGTCCCGGTGCTTGACCACCACGGTGCGCGCCCCGGCCGCGAGCAGCCGCTGTGGACCCGGCACACCGAGCAGCTCCAGCTCGTCCTCGCCGGCCAGCACCAGATCGGCCCGTTCCAGGAGCGGGCCGACGACCTCGCGCCACCGGGCGGGAGTGCCGAGCTTCAGGCGCACGTTCGGGTCGAAGGAGACCGCAGCCCCCGCCTCGTGCGCCAGCTCGAACAGCCGCAGGGTGGCGTGGTGGGCGGAGTCCGACAGCATCGGGGTGATGCCGGTGAGGTGGACGGTCCCGGCGCCGCCGAGCACCTCCGGTGTCAGCTCGTCCGGCGTGAGCAGCGAGGCGGCGGAGCCCGTCCGGTGGTACTGCACATCGATCGCTCGGGCCGGATGGCTGTCGCGCAGCAGCAGTCCGGTGGGCGCGGCCGGATCGGTCGTCGCGTACGAGGTGTCCACGCCGTCGGCGCGCAGCTGGGCCAGCACGGCCCGCCCGGCCGGATCGTCGCCGACCCGGCCGAGCCAGCGGACCGGGTGTCCCAGCCTGGCGAGACCCGCCGCGACATTGGACTCCGCGCCCGCGATCGAACGGCGGAAGGCGGTGGCCCGCTCCAGCGGAATGCCGGGCTCCGCCAACATCAGCAACATGGCCTCGCCACAGGTGACGAGAGCGGGGCCGCCCGCGCCGCCGGGGCCGCCCGCGCCGTCCGGGCCGTTCATCGCGTCAACTCCGGTATCAGATCGCTGAATTCGGCGCAGAACCGGTCGATCAGACGCAGCTCCTCGTGGTCGAGACGGTGACCGGGCGCACGGCAGTGCGCCGAACCGAACCAGCCACGGCGTACCGAGATCTCCTTCTCCGCGGCGACGATCAGCTCCACGCCCTGCATCCAGTACGACAGGTAGGGAAGCATCCGGGTGTGCAGCGCGAGAGCCCCGTCCTCGTCCCCCGATTCCCAGCGGCGCCACAGCTCGACGTACAGCTCGGTGAAGGAACACCCCGGCTGGACCCCGACCGCGCCGCGCCGCAGGGCGTCGGGCAGCTGGAGCCCGGCGAGGCCGACGAGCGCGGGCAGCGGCCGGTCGCCCTCCGCGAGGGCGGCGATCAGCCGGCCGGGCGGCGACGACTCGACCTTGACCCAGCGCAGATTGGGGTGTTCGGCGGCGAGCAGACGCAGGGTCGGGGCGTCCAGTGCGGTACCGGTCTGCGCGGGGGCGTACTGCACGACGACCGGCAGCGGATGGACAGCGGCGAGCACCGCCCGTACGTGGGCCAGTACGGCGTCGCGCGACGGGCCGAGGAAGTGCGGCGGCAGCACGTTGATCACGTCGGCGCCCCGCTCGGCCGCCGACCGGGCCTGGGCCACGGCGTGCCGGGTCGCGTGGTCGGGCACCGACACGATGGCGGCGACGTCGGACCGCTCCCGGGTGCGGTCGAGCAGCAGACCGGTGAGCAACTCCCGCTCCGCACCGTCGAGTTTGTGGAACTCACCGGCGAAGCCGGGGAACATCACCGAGCTGACGCCGGTGGCGAGCACCCGGTCGACGACGGTGGTGAAGCCCGCGGGGTCGAGATCGCCGTTGTCGTGGAAGGGCACTTCGAGAACGGGCGAGACGCCGCGCACCAGCGCCTCGGTGCGGTCGGCGTAAGTCCTACCGGTCAGCCCGGTCAGCCCGGTCAGCCCGGTCAGCCCGGTCCGGTCGGTCGTGGGTACGTCGGTCATGGCGGACTCCTCAGAAGGCCTGGCGCGGCGGGGTGGAATCGGTCGAGCCGACCAGGAAGTCCAGGTCGACGCCGGTGTCGGCCTGCGTCACGTGCTGGGTGTACAGGTAGGTCCAGCCACGCTCCACAGGCGGCTCGGGCGCCTTCCAGCCGCTCCGGCGCAGCTCCAGCTCGGCATCGTCCACCAGGACGTCCAGGCGACGGCCGGGGACGTCGAGACAGACCTGGTCCCCGGTCCGTACGAGGGCGAGCGGCCCGCCGACAGCCGCCTCGGGCGCCACATGCAGCACACAGGTACCGAATGCGGTCCCGGACATCCGCGCGTCGGAGATGCGGACCATGTCCCGCACCCCCGCGTCGAGCAGCTTCTTCGGAAGCGCGAGGTTGCCCACCTCGGGCATGCCGGGATAGCCGCGGGGGCCGGTGTTCCGTACCACCAGGACGGTCTCGGCGGTGACGTCGAGGTCCGGGTCCTCGGCGACGGCGAGGTACTCCTCCAGGGAGTCGAAGACCAGCGCGGGCCCGGTGTGGCTGAGCAACTGCGGTGCTGCCGCGGACTGTTTGATGACGGCTCCGTCGGGAGCCAGGTTGCCGCGGAGCACGGCGGTACCGCTGCCCGCGGGCAGCACCGGGTTGTCGAAGGGGCGGATGACCTCGCGGTCGTACACCGCCACACCCGCGCAGTTCTCCAGGAGCGAGCGGCCGGTGACGGTGACGGTGTCGCGGTGGAGGTACTCGCGCAGATCGTTGACGAGTGCGGGCAGCCCGCCCGCGTACGCGAACTCCTCCATCAGGAAGCGGCCCGAGGGCATCAGGTCGACCAGCAGGGGCAGTTCGGCGCCGAGCCGGTCGAAGTCGTCGAGGGCGAGCGGCACGCCCAGCCGTCCCGCGACGGCGAGCAGATGGACCACGGCGTTGGTCGAGCCGCCGATGGCCGCGTTGATGCGGATGGCGTTCTCGAACGCCTCCCGGGTCATGATCCGTCGCGGTGTGAGATCGCTGGTGGCCAGCTCCACGGCGCGGGCGCCGGTCTCCTCGGCGAGCGTGCCGCGCCGGGCGTCGACCGCGGGCAGTCCGGAGCCGCCGGGCACCATCATGCCGAGGGCCTCGGTGAGGCAGGCCATGGTGGAGGCGGTGCCCATGGTCATGCAGTGACCGGCCGACCGGTTCAGCGAGGACTCGAACTCGGTGAACTCCTCCTGGCTGATCGTCCCCGCCCGCAGTTCCTCGGTCATCCGCCAGATGTCCGTGCCCGAGCCGACATCGCGACCCTGGAAGCGGCCGTTGAGCATCGGGCCGCCGGTGAAGACCATCGCGGGCACTCCGGCGCTGGCCGCGCCCATGAGGGCGGCCGGGGTCGTCTTGTCGCAGCCGGTCAGCAGGACGACGGCGTCGAGCGGGTTGGCCCGGATCTGCTCCTCGATCTCCATCGCGGCGAGATTGCGGTAGAGCATCGACGTCGGCCGCAGGAACGGCTCGCCCAGTGACATCGCCGGGAACTCCAGCGGGAAGCCGCCGGCCTGGAGCACCCCGCGCTTCACCGCGTCGGCGATGATCTGGAGGTGGCCGTTGCAGGGCGTCAGCTCGGAGAAGGTGTTGCAGATGCCGACGACCGGCCGGCCGTCGAAGTTGTGGCCGCCGCGTCCCATGGCCCGCAGATGGTGGCGGGCGATGAACCCGTTCTTCCCGCCGTCCCCGAACCAGGCGCGACTGCGCAGCTGCGGTGCCATGAGGTGAACCCTTCGATGCGGTAGCCGTGGTCGGCGGGCTGTGACCGTTTCTGAAATTCCCGCCAGCTCTTTAATGGTGCTATCAAAGCACGATACGGTCCAGCCTGTGCCTGCAAGGCGCGGACCAGGATCAATGAGGATCGTCACAACCAGGAGGAACGCCCCATGGAGACCGCCGTGGAACGCACCACGATGAAGGCGGTGACCTGGCGGCTCATGCCGTTCCTGGTCCTGCTCTACCTCGTCGCCTGCGCGGACCGGTCCGATGTCGGCTTCGCCAAAAGGCCGGGGCGTAGGGCGTGTCCCGCTTCCTGTGTCCTGCTTCCCGCGTGACGAAAAGGGGCGCCGTACGCTCAACGCCCCAGCGCCGCCTGCATGACCGCCCGTGCGATCGGTGCGGCGAACCCGCCGCCCGAGATGTCCGCGCGATTGGCCGAGGCGTCCTCGACCACCACGGCCACCGCCACCGCGGGGCGGCTCGCGCCGTCCGCCTTCGCCCAGGAGATGAACCAGGCGTACGGCGTACCGGCGTTGTTGACACCGTTCTGCGCGGTGCCGGTCTTGCCGCCGACCGTCGCGCCCTGGATCGCCGCGTTGGATCCGGTGCCCTGCGTCACCACGTCGACCATCATCTGCTGCAACTGGACGGCCGTGGACGCCTTCATCGCCTGGCGGTAGGACTTCTGGCCGGTACGGCTGACCACCCGGCCGCCCTTGGTCCGGGTCTCGTCCACCAGGTGCGGGTACATCAGGGTCCCCCCGTTCGCCACCGCGGCGGAGACCATCGCCATCTGCAACGGTGTCGCCGTGGTGTTGAACTGCCCGATCGAGGACAGCGCCAGCTGGTCACGGCTCATGTCCGTGTCGAAGTTGCTCCTGGCGACCCCGGAGGGGATCTTCACACCGCTGTCGTTGAAGCCGAAGTTGCCCACCGCGTCGTCCATGCCGTGCAGCCCGACCTCCACCCCGAGGTTGGCCATCACCGTGTTGCAGGAGACCTCGATGGCGTACGCGAGTGACGCGTTCCCGCAGCCGCTCGCCTCGTTGGGGAGGACCGTCGTGGTGTTGGGCAGGGTGTACGGGTCGGGGGTGTCGGTGTCCGCGTTCATGTCGCTGACCACGCCCGAGTCGAGCGCCGCGGCGGCCGTCACGATCTTGAAGGTCGAACCGGGCGGATACGTCTGCCGGATGGCCCGGTTGAGCATCGGCTGCGAGGTGAGGCCGTTCAGCCGGGACCAGGTGCCGGCGACCGCCGGGCCGGTGCCGGACAGCAGCCCCGGATCGTACGAGGGGCTGCTGACCAGTGCCAGGATCTTGCCGGTCGAGGGCTCGATGGCGGCGACCGCACCCCGCCTGCCGCCGAGCCCGTTGTACGCGGCCTCCTGCATCGAGGCCTTGATGGTGGTGGCCACGTTGCCGCCCGGCTGCTGGGCGCGCGTCAGTTCGTTCCAGAGCGGGAAGGGGGCGAGCATCGAGTCGGTGCCGGAGAGGATGCCGTCCTCGGCGTTCTCGATCAGGGTCGTGCCGTACGTCTGCGAGGCGTAGCCGGTGACCGGCGCGTACAGCGGGCCCTGCCGGTACGTCCGCTCGTACCGCAGCTGCTGGCCGGTGTCCTTCGACCCGGTGACGGACGAGCCGCCGACCAGGATGTTGCCGCGTGGCTGTTGGTAACGGGCAATGGTCAGGCGGCGGTTGGCCGGGTTGTTGTCCAGCGAGTCGGCCTGGAAGACCTGCACCCGGGCCGCGTTGACCAGCAGGGCCACCAGGAGCAGCAGACAGCAGGCGGCTGCCCGCCGGATGTAGCGGATCATGACTCGTCCTCCACGATCGGCGCGATGAGCCCGGTCTCCACGTAGTCGAGGTGCGGTCTGCGTGCGGAGTCGCTGATCCGGATGAGCAGCGCCACGATGATCCAGTTGGTGACCAGCGACGAACCGCCCTGTGCGAGGAAGGGCATCGCCATACCGGTCAGCGGGATCAGCCCCATCACCCCGCCCGCGATCACGAAGACCTGGATCGCCAGGATCGAGGAGAGACCGATCGCGAGCAGCCGCCCGAAGGTGTCGCGCAGGGCGAGGCCCGCCCGGTAGCCGCGGGCCACCACCAGTGCGTACAGCAGGAAGATCGCGGAGAGCCCGGCCAGGCCGAGTTCCTCGCCCGCGGTCGCCAGGATGAAGTCCGACTTGACCGCGAAGCCGATGAGGATGGAGTGGCCGAGGCCCAGCCCGGTCCCGAGGATGCCGCCGGCCGCGAAGGAGAACAGCGACTGGGCGAGCTGATTGGCGCCGTGGCCCGCGTCGATCGAGGCGAAGGGGTGCAGCCAGTCGGTGACCCGGCTGCGGATGTGGGGTTCGAGATTGCCGACGACGAACGCGCCGAAGGCGGCCAGCACCATGCCGATGGCGATCCAGCTGCCCCGGCCGGTCGCCACGTACAGCATGATCACGAACAGCCCGAAGAAGAGCAGCGAGGTACCGAGGTCGCGCTCCAGGACGAGGACCCCGACGCTGATCAGCCAGATGGCGAGGATCGGCGCGAACACCCGCATGGTGGGCAGCTGGAGCTTCCAGATCTTACGTCCGGTGTACGAGAGGGCGTTGCGGTTCGCGGCGAGGTACGCGGCGAAGAACACCGCGAGCAGGATCTTCGCGAACTCGCCCGGCTGGATGGAGAATCCGCCGACCCGGATCCAGATCTTCGCGCCGTTCACCGCGGGGAACAGGATCGGGATGATCATCAGCACCAGCGCGACGGCCACCGACAGGTACGCGTACCGCTGGAGGATCCGGTGGTCCCGCAGGAAGAACACGAAGGCGATGAAGAGCGCCACCCCGAGCGTGGACCAGATCAGCTGGGTGGGTGCGGCGGCGTCGCCGGGGGTCTCCAGGTCGAGGCGGTAGATCAGGACCAGGCCGATGCCGTTGAGCAGAACGGCGATCGGCAGCAGCAACGGGTCGGCGTACGGCGCCCGGAAACGCACGGTGAGGTGGGCGACGAGGGCCAGCAGGCCGAGACCCGCGCCGTAGTTCGCGGCATCGGCCGGTACCGCGTCGTGCTTGGCGAGCCCGACGGCGATGTATCCGTACACGGAGATCAGGACGGCGCCGATCAGCAGCACGAGCTCGACGCCCCGCCGCTTCGGCAGGCGTAGTTCCGGCGGGGGAGCGTCCACCGTCGATGCGGTCATGCCAGGAAACGTAGCAAGCCGTTGACGCTATGTCCGCTAATGTCACAGTGCGCCTTATGGTGCGGTGCATCCGCTGCCCGTGGTGCGCACCTCATGCGCCTCGGTGCGCATCCCGTGTCTCGGTTCCCCGTGCGCGCGGGCGCGGCGCCGACGGCCCCGGCATGACGGTGCGCCAGGGCCGCCCGCGGTGACGGGGAGTTCGGCTCACTGCTGGTAAGGGTTCTGCCCCTGCTGCTGCGGCGCGGGCTGGCTGTAACCCTGCTGCGGGCCCTGCGGCTGACCCTGGGTCTGGGCCAGCAACTGGTCGGCCTGCTCCTTGGTCACCCGGTTCTCCACACCGCAGAAGGTGCACTGGGTGGCGAACTTGCTGGAGATGGGGAACAGCGGCACGAAGAACAGCGTGAACTTGGTGACGCGCCTGCGGAGCGTGTGGGCCGACGGATTGCCGCACTGTCCGCACACCAGCGTCATTATCGCCAACTGGTAGAGATAGCCTCTGGTACCGAAAATGATCATGTTTGGTCCCCTCCTGGTCGGTAATTGCGGTACACCGTAGCCGGGTTCCCGCCCCTCCGGCGCCCCCGATGTCCGGTGGCCGGACGCGCCTGCCGCATCCCGGTCCGATCCGGGCGAAACGCCCTACGGGCGGGGCAGGGGCCGGGCCCGGTTGAGATTGATCAGCGGGCCGAGCAGATCTCCGTACCGCTGGAGCCGGGGGCCGATGTCGCCGATCAGGAAGACCAGGTCGGCGGGGTCCGCGGCCCCCTCGACCTCCTCCCAGGTCACCGGGGCGGAGACGGTCGGCCGCGACCGGGCCCGCAGGGTGTAGGGGGCCGCCGTGGTCTTCGCCGCCGCGTTCTGACTGTGGTCCACGAAGACCTTGCCGGGCCGCAGCGCCCGCGTCATCCGGTGGAGCGCCAGACCGGGCAGCGCGGCCTCGGCCTCGACGGCCAGCCCCTTGGCGTACGCCGAGACCTCGTCGGACGGGGTCGGCTCCAGCGGCGCGAGCAGATGCAGGCCCTTGGAGCCCGAGGTCTTCGCGTACAGGGACAGCCCGTCGGCCGCCACCCGCTCGCGCAGCCACAGCGCCACCGCGCAGCACTCGATCGCGGTGGCCGGGGGCCCGGGGTCCAGATCGAGGACCAGCCGGTCGGCGCGGGCCGGGGAATCGGCCTGCCACTGCGGGGTATGGAATTCCACCACCAGATTCGCCGCCCACATCAGGCTCGACAGATCCTGTACGAGGACCTGCTCCGCATCCCTGGACCGGGAGCGCGGCACCTCCGCGGTCCGCACCCAGCCGGGTGTTCCGGGCGGCACGTTCTTGGTGAAGAACAGCTGGCCGTCGGGGCCGTCCGGGTAGCGCAGGAACGACACCGGCCGGTTGTGCAGATGCGCGAGCAGGGCGCCCGCGGTACTCGCGCAGTAGTGCAGGACCTCGCCCTTCGTGGTGCCCGTGGACGGGTACAGGACCTTGTCGAGGCGGGTCAGCGGAAGCCGTCGCCCCTCCACCTCGGTGATCGGGGACATACGATGAGAGTCCCACAAAGCATGACAAAACGGATTCATGAACGTGCAAACGTTCGAATCCCTCGCCGGTCCGCTGCTCCACCGCTCGAATGGGAGACATCGTGCGATCCATATGGAACGGGGCCATCTCCTTCGGCCTGGTCAGCATTCCGATCAAGCTGGTGAACGCCACCGAGAACCACGCGGTCTCGTTCCGGCAGATCCACACGGCTGACGGGGGCCGGATCCGCTACCGCAAGGTCTGTGAACTGGACGAGGAGGAGCTGACCTCCGCCGACATCGGCAAGGGGTACGAGGACGCCGACGGCTCGATCATCCCGATCACCGACGAGGACCTCGCGGCGCTGCCGCTGCCGACCGCGAAGACGATCGAGATCGTGGCGTTCGTGCCGCTGGACTCGATCGACCCGCTACAGATGGACGCGGCGTACTACCTGGTCGCGAACGGCGTACCCGCGGCGAAGCCGTACATCCTGCTGCGCGAGGCGCTCAAGCGCAGCCGCCGGGTCGCCCTCGCGAAGTTCGCGCTGCGCGGGCGGGAGCGGCTGGGGATGCTGCGGGTCGTCGGTGACGCCATCGCGATGCACGGTCTGCTCTGGCCGGACGAGATCCGTTCGCACGAAGGGGCCGCCCCGGAGGCGTCGGTCACGGTGCGGGACGCCGAACTCGACCTGGCGGACACCCTGATGGACACCCTCGGCGACGTGGAGATGGAGTCCCTGCACGACGACTACCGGGAGGCGGTGGAGGAGCTGATCGCCTCGAAGACGTCCGGCGGGGAGGCGTCCGCGCAGCCCACCGCGGAGGCTGGTGTCGGCAAGGTGCTCGATCTGATGTCGGCGCTGGAGAAGAGCGTGCGGGCGGCGAAGTCCTCGCGCGGCGAGGAGGGGGACTCCGGGGCGGACGCGCAGGTGACGGAGCTGCGGTCGGCGGGGTCGTCCGGGTCGGCGGGGTCGTCCGGGTCGACGGGGTCGGCAGGGAGGAAGAAAGCCGGCGGGAAGAAGGCTGCCGGGAGGAAGGCCGCGGCGAAGAAGCCTGCCGCGAAGAAGGCGTCCTCGGGCCGGGCGACCGGCGGCGGTGGCGCGGCCAAGAAGACGGCCGCGAAGAAGACGACCGCGAAGAAATCGGCCGCGAAGCGGACGCCCGCGAAGAAGCGGGCCTCCGCGTGACGCGGTATGGAGTAACGCTCACGTGTGAGGTGAGTCACAATCCGTACGTGTGTATTAGGGCCAGAGTGTTCGTACGCCCCGTTCGCGCGCCCCGGCCGCTTTCGGGCCGCGCCACATGCCGCGCCGCCTGACGTGCGGCTTCGGTAGAGCGTTCACGACGACCCCGGCGCACCGCGGCGTGAGACTCCGGTGACGGGAGGGGCCGTTGGTGCGGGTCACTCCCGCTCTTGGCCGGTGATCCTGCCTGCGGGAAATGTGGATGCCACCTACAAGAGTTAGATTGCTT
Organism: Streptomyces sp. NBC_01267; assembly: GCF_036241575.1. Classification (NCBI taxonomy): domain Bacteria; kingdom Bacillati; phylum Actinomycetota; class Actinomycetes; order Kitasatosporales; family Streptomycetaceae; genus Streptomyces; species Streptomyces sp. NBC_01267. The sequence goes on from NZ_CP108455.1 coordinate 5,458,740, forward strand.
GCGTCAACTAACGACCCGTGCCCGACGGCGTCAGTGGGCCGGGCTGCATGCAGAGGGGAACGTGCATGGTGGGCAGGAGCGGCCGAATAACCGAGAAGACGACGCCCCCCTCCGACGGGCCGGGGGACCACTACAAATGGATCGCACTGTCCAACACCACACTCGGTGTACTGATGGTGATGATCAATCAGTCGATCGTGCTGATCGCGCTGCCGGACATCTTCCGCGGAATCCATCTGGACCCGCTCGACTCCGCGAACACCAGCTATCTGCTGTGGATGCTCATGGGCTTCATGGTGGTCACCGCGGTACTCGTGGTGGCGTTCGGCAGGCTCGGCGACATGTTCGGCCGGGTCAGGATGTACAACCTCGGCTTCGCGGTCTTCACCGTCTGCTCGATCATGCTCTCGGTGACCTGGCTGCAGGGCAGTGCGGGCGCGCTGTGGCTGATCGGCTGGCGTATCGCCCAGGGGGTCGGCGGCGCACTGCTCTTCGCCAACTCGACGGCGATCCTGACCGACGCGTTCCCCGCCAACCAGCGCGGCACGGCGCTCGGCATCAACTCCATTGCCGCCATTGCCGGTTCGTTCCTCGGGCTGATCCTCGGCGGGGTGCTGGCCCCGGTCAACTGGAAGATGATCTTCCTCGTATCGGTGCCCTTCGGCGTCTTCGGTACCATCTGGGCCTACGTCAAGCTGCACGACACCGGCGTGCGGGCCAGGGCGCGGATGGACTGGTGGGGCAACATCACCTTCGCCCTCGGCCTGATCTCGGTGCTGGTCGGCATCACGTACGGCATCCAGCCCTACGGCACCAGCACCATGGGCTGGTCCAACCCCTGGGTGCTGACCGCGCTGATCGGCGGCGCGGTGGTGCTCGGGGCGTTCGTCTGGATCGAGATGAAGGTGGCCGAGCCGCTGTTCCGGCTCTCCCTCTTCCGGGTACGGGCCTTCACCGCCGGCAACATCGCCAGCCTGCTGACCGCGCTGGGCCGGGGCGGCCTCCAGTTCATGCTGATCATCTGGCTCCAGGGCATCTGGCTGCCCCTGCACGGCTACAGCTTCGAGAAGACCCCCCTGTGGGCGGGGATCTACATGATCCCGCTGACTGTCGGCTTCCTTCTCTCGGCGCCGCTCTCCGGCTGGCTCTCGGACCGGCTGGGCGCCCGCCCCTTCACCGTCGGCGGCGCACTGCTGACCGCTGCGAGCTTCCTGGCCCTGATGACCCTGCCGACCGACTTCCACTACTGGATCTTCGCGCTGCTCATCCTGGTCAACGGCCTGGGTTCCGGCCTGTTCGCCTCGCCCAACCGGGCCGAGATCATGAACGCGGTCCCGGCGCAGTCACGGGGCGTCGGCTCCGGAATGACGGCGACCTTCCAGAACTCCGCCATGGTGCTCTCCATCGGCATCTTCTTCAGCCTGATGATCGCGGGCCTCTCGGACACCCTGCCGAGCGTGATGCACGACGGCCTGGTGTCCCAGGGTGTGCCCAACTCCGAGGCCACGCAGGTCTCCCAACTGCCGCCGATCGCCGTGCTGTTCGCCGCGTTCCTGGGGTACAACCCGCTCCAGCAGCTGCTCGGCGACCATCTGACGAAGCTACCCGACGGCGGGAAACACCTCACCAGCAAGGAGTTCTTCCCGCACCTGATCTCCGGGCCGTTCCACCAGGGCCTGGTCATCGCGTTCTGGTTCGCGGTGGCGGCCTGCCTGGTGGCGGCGCTCTCCTCCCTCCTGACCGGCCACGTCGGCCGCAAGCACCGGGTGCCCCCGGCCGAGTCACTGGGCTCGGAACTGGCCGGAGTCTCCGGCGGCGCGGGCCTGGGCCTGAGCGAACCGGTCACCCCGGACGGCGAAGCGCCTCACCCGCCTGGTCGGGGACACGGAGCGACTTCGGCGGGACGGGGCGGGGAGCGGCCCGGGGCCCAGTAGGACCTGTCCGGCGATTCGACGGTCACCGGTCAGCAGGCTGATCGCTGTCGCAGGCCTGCCGTGAAGAGACCTTCACGGCAGGCTCGAAGAGTGGCCGCCGGGCCCTGGGAGTCGTCAGCCTTGCAGGCGGAAGTCCAGCATGTAGAAGACCTTGTCGAAGCGGGATTCGCCGACGGCGACGAAGTCGGGAAGGCGGCCGTATTCGGTGAAGCCGAGTGACTGGTAAAGGCGTTGGGCCGGGACGTTGTCACCCCGGGCGTCCAGGGTGAGGACCTCGATGCCCGCCTCCCGGGCGTCGGAGATCAAGGCGGCGGTCAGCGCCCGGCCGATGCCATGACCATGAGCGGCGGCATCCACCGCGATCTTCTCCACATCTGCGTGCGGCCGATGGGTCGGTCGGGCGTAGCGGAGCCAGTACCCCAACCCGACAAGCCGGCGGTCGAGGTAAGCAGCGCGCAGAGCCGCGTCCCCGACCTGTGCCGTGGAGGCGACACCGGCGAGAAGTTCTGCCACCTCAGCGGGCGACGGAGGGTCCACCCAGCCCAGCGCGGCCCCTCCGCGCACCAGGTCAGCCAGGATCCGGTGGGCCGACTCCGCGAACCGGGCTGCCAGCTCCGGGTCGGAAGCCAGCTCGACGGCATCAAGGATGGTCGGCTCGGCGGTCACACCGTTTGTCCTGGCCGGGTTCATGACCTGCAGCCTAGGGGCTGTCCCGAGTGAGCTCGCGCCCTGCTGGTGCACGAGGGGTTGACGGGGCGCTGAGCGGTCGGCACCTTTGTCATGTCCCAGTAAGGAAACTTTCCTGACAGAGGGAGCCCCCCCATGCGTCGTCGTCTTCTCGCCGCGCTCCTCGTCACCGCAGCGGCCCCGCTCGCCGCCGCCCTCCCCGCAGCCGCGAGTCCCCACACGGCCGCTGCCTCCTCCGCGAAGCTCCAGGAGGGTTCGGTGAGTGCCGCGGACCTGCTGGCCAAGGTGACCAGCTGTTCGCAGATATCCAACGGCAAGTACCGCACCGATGAGGAGACTTCCGCGACCGTGCCGGTCTGCGGCAAGAACGGCGCGGTCTTCTGGAAGGCCGACATGGATGTCGACTGCGACGGCCAGATCACCTCGCAGTGCAGCGCCGACACCGACCCGTGGTTCCAGGACGACACGGCGTTCCACCAGTCCGACGGCAAGGCGCTGAACGCGGCGGCGCTTCCGTACGTCGTCGTGCCCAGCTCCAGCAGCATCTGGGACTACTCGGCGAACGGCATCAAGGGGGGCGGCGTCGTGGCCGTCGTCTACAACAACCAGGTCGAGTACGCGGTCGTGGGCGACACCGGCCCCAACAAGATCATCGGCGAGGCCTCGTACAGCGCCGCCAAGGGTCTCGGCATCGACCCCGACCCGGAGACGGGCGGCGCCGACTCGGGCGTCACGTACATCTTGTTCAAGAACTCCAAGGCCAGCCCGATCGAGAGCCACAGCGCGGCGGTGACCAGCGGCGAGGCGCTTGCCAAGCAGTTCATCGCCGCCAACTGATGGCCGGAAAACTGATGGCCGGCAACCGGGTGTCCGAGCGGCGGTAGTTGGCGTGAGAGAGCCGGACCCGACGATACGGGTCCGGCTCTCTCACGTCCCGGCGCTGAGTCGATCCATGGCTGCGTCGACGGGGGTGTCCAGCAACGCTCGTGGAGTCCAGTCATCTGCCGAATGCATGTGCCCCTGCATTCGGATCATCGAGTAGGCCTCACTGGCAACAGCAGAAACAACAGCAGGAAAACGCGCCGGTCGGTAATCCCTTTTCCGTCAACCACCCTTCTGAAGGGATGTGTTCAGGCTCTCCGCGCGGCTAGAGTTTTCTTCAGTGACCGACCGGCGCACCGGCGTAGGGGGCATGGATGATCGAGTTGGCGCGTGTGATCAGAGATCTGCGGGAGGAGTTGGAACAGGCGATCGTCTCGGGGGAAGGCGAGGCGCTGCGCTTCGAATTGGGGACGATCGAGCTGGAATTGTCGGTCGCTGTGGAGCGAGCCGGTCACGCGGAGGCGAAGGTGCGGTTCTGGGTGGTGGAATCCGGTGCGAACACGACGGCGAGCCGCACCTCGACGCAGCTGATCAAAATGGCTTTGCAGCCCATCCTCGCCGGGTCGCGCCACCCGGTGCTCGTCTCCGGCCGCGCCGGCGAGAACGAGCAATGAGCGCCGCGGACGGCGGCGCAACCGGGGCGTACGAGCCGGACGGGTTCGATGTACGGCGAGTGGTACAGGTCATCATCGTCGGGCGCGGAGGCGAGGGGTGGCGCGGATCGGGCTACCGCGTGAGCGGGGATACGGTGCTCACGGCCGCCCATGTCGTGCGGGACGCGGTCTCGGTCACGCTGCGATTCCTCACCGAGGACGGTGACGTGACGGAGTTGTCCGCCGAAGCGGATCCGGTGTGGGAGGACTCCGAAGTCGATATCGCGGTGCTCAGGATGGCAAGGGACGTGGGCAGCGGAGAGCTGTACGCCGCCGAGGTCCCGCCGGTGCGATTCGGCCGAATCACCCAGCCCGTGGATTGCGAATCGCTGGGATTTCCCAAATTCAAACTCCGTCTCGAAATCGGATCGTCGGAGCTCAACAGAATCACGCAGTACCGGGATTCCCACCATGCACTGGGCAGTACCACCCCGTGGGCGGACCTGCGCAAGGGCACCCTGGAGATCTCCGTAAGCGCTCCGGGGTCCGATCCGGAGGGCCGCTCCCCCTGGGAAGGGATGTCGGGAGCCGCGGTGTGGAGCAGCGGGTACCTGATCGGAGTGGTCAGCCTGCATCACGCCACCGACGGTCCGGGCAGGCTCACGGCAAGCCGGGTGCAACGCTGGTACAGACGCCTCAGCCGAGCTCAGATCGATGAACTGAGCGAGCTGATCGGCCTGCCGACCCGTGCCGCCCACCTCACGCGGCTCCCACCGCCACCCGTACAGGCACCGCCGGCTGATGACGACCCGGCCGAGGCCCTCGCCCGAGAGGTGTCCAGGCAATGGCGCAGGGAGGAGGAGCAACGGCGGGTGCACGACCCGTTCCCGCTCCCCCTGCGTTTCCGGTGCACAGACCGGGATGTCTTCGATCACTGGGCCAGCATCCGCAAGCTCCCGCGCGGGGCGGTTGCACAGCCCCTCCCACTGGACGGCGAACTCGACCAGATCGTCGAGGCGTACCTCTCCGTTCCGTCCTGTCGACTGGTGGTGCTGGGTGAGGCCGGGGCGGGCAAGTCGATCCTCACCCTGCGCTTCCTCGTCGACTGGCTCGACGCCCGCGCCCCCGGCGACCGGGTGCCGGTGATCTTCAGCCTGGGTTCCTGGGATCCGGCCGTCACTTCACTGCGCGGTTGGATGTGCGCCCAGCTGATCCGCGACCACCCCTTCCTCGCGGCTCGGGCTGAGCACGGAGGCAGCCTGGCCCGCGTCCTGGTCGACACGGACAGGATCCTTCCCGTTCTCGACGGTTTCGACGAAATCCCCAACGGCCTGCACGGCAAGGCGCTCGAAGCGCTCAACAAGGCCACCACCATGCCGCTGCTGCTCACCAGCCGCCCCGACGAATACAACAGGGCTGTCAGCGGCCCCGAACGGTCTGATGTGCTGACCGCCGCCGCAGTCGTCGAACTGGAGGGTCTCACCGTCGAGGACTACGCCGACTACCTGACCCGAGCCAGTCGGCCGGTCAGGGGAGGCGGCGCGGACAGCACCGTATGGGACGCCGTCCTGGCGCGATTACGCGAACGGCCGTCCTCCCCGTGCACGGCGAACCTGGCCGAGGTTCTCCGTACCCCGTTGATGGTCTCCCTGGCCCGCACCATCTACAGCGACGTTCCCGGACAGGATCCCGGGAAACTGCTGGAATTCCGAACGCCCGAAGACCTGCAGGATCATCTCCTGGCCGCGTTCGTCCCCGCCGCTTACCAACTCGAGCCGACGGACGACAGCGACGCGGACGGTTCCCGCCGTACGCGTACCCGTCACCGCCGTCGTCACTGGACCCCCGAACGTGCCCAGTACTGGCTCGGCTACCTCGCCACGCACCTGGCTGAACTCAAGACCCATGACCTCGCGTGGTGGCAACTGGGCACCGCTGTACGCCGTTCGACGCGCATGCTCGTGGTCGGGTTCCTGGCCGGAACGGCTCTGGGAGCATCGACCGGAATCGGGAACCTGCCCGTGGACCTGATCGGGACGAAGCACCGGCCCGGATTCGCGATCGAGCGGGGGCTCCTGGTCTGGCTCCTGCACGGACTGGTGGCCGGGTTGGTCTTCGGATTCGTTTACGGGTTCCTGCCCAGGGGTCCGGCGTCCAAGCCGTCGACGCTGCGGATCCAGCTCTTCGGCGGGGTCCGGCAGGATACTTCCGAGATCGTCCGCAGGTTCGTGCTGGGGTTCGGGTTCGGGGTGCCGTCTGCGGTTGTGCTGGAACTCTTGGACAGGTTCGTCATCGGGCCGTTGGGGTTCGACGACGGATTCAGCGGCGGGCTCCGGGGTGCGTTGCTTTTCCCGGCGGAACTCGGATTCGGCGCCGGATTCGCGCTTGCGATCATGGCCTGGCTGGAAACCCCTATAGACACGTCATCCGCGATCAGCGCTTCGGACCTGTTGAGGACGAACCGCAAGAACGCGTTCGTCTACATGCTCGTGTGGTTGCTGGTGCTCGGGATTCCGGCCGGGATCGCTATCGGGTGCTCGCCCGGGCCCGTGGGCGAGTTCGCGCCCGGACCCGTGGTGGGGCTCCTGGCCGGGCTCACCTTCGGAATCGAGGGTGCGTTCGGGGGCGGCCTCGGATACGGGCTGAGTTTCACGGCTTGGGGGCAGTGGGTGGCTCTGTCGCGCATGTGGTTGCCACTGACCGGGCGGCTGCCCTGGGCGGTGGTCGCCTTTCTGGACGACGCCCACGAGCGAGGGGTGTTGCGCAAGGCCGGTGCGGTCTATCAATTCCGCCACGCCCAACTCGAAGTCCACCTGGCTCGCACTTTCCAGGAGCGTCGTACCTCCCGCCGGTCGGATTCACCGATCATGGCCGAGCGGGAACCGTTGGTAACCGAAAGCGCGTCGCCTTGAATACGGAGATGCGGCAGGCGCTGACCGATGAGAATCATCGCTGATCAATTGATTGGGGGACAGTTCATGAATCACAGGCGTCACACGGCAAGGTCAAAAGCGAGGATGGTGCTCGGGGTAGCGACGGCGGCGGGATTCGTTGCCGGGATCGTGGGAGTATCCGGAGCCGGAACCGCTTTCGCGCACCCGGTCTCACTCACACTGGACTACACATGTTCGGTTGGTCGGCTCCACCAGCCCGTTCCGATGAAGATCCACTCGGATATCCCGGATTCGGTCGCGGTCGGCAAGCCCAGCCCGGTATTCACCCTCGACGCGACGACGACGGTGACCAAGGAGGAGACACGCCTGATCCACTTCGCCATCGGGGACCTGAAGTCCATTGAGGGCACGGTGGACGCGAAGACGGAACTGCACTCGCCGGACGGCGACTTCAAGGTCCCCGTGCACTTCGGCATCAACAAGGTCTCCCTTCCCGAATCCAACCGGGCCTTTGCCATCACGGCGAAGGGCACCAGCCCCTCCCGCACGTTCCACAAGCCGGGCAAGGTGAAGATCTCCGTCGGTGACCTCACCATGAAACTCGTCGGGCGGAAGGCGAACGGCGAACCCCTGGGCCCGGTCGAAGCGACGTGCAAACTCGATGCCCACCAGCAGTCCGTCGTGGCGTCGTTCCTGATTACGGGTATGGGGACGGGGTCCGGGTCGGGGACGGGGTCCGGGTCGGGTACGGGAACCGGGTCGGGAACGGGAACCGGGAAGGCGCCCGGTTCGCCCACCCCCGGCACTTCGGGCGCGGGTGCCGCAACCGGCTCGTCCTCCACCGGCTCGTCCTCCACCGGGACATCAGCTCTACCGACGTCCGACAACGGCACGGTAGGGGGCACCACCGCGAACACCGGCCAGGACACCAAGAACGTGATGCTGCTGGCCGCGGGCGTCCTTGCCGCAGGTGGAGGCCTCTTTCTCCTCGGCTCGCGGCTGAAGCGCCGCCGCACTGGTGATGACGGCTGAGGTGTGCGGGTCGCGGGTGGAGCCGGGTCACTCGGTCTCTCACGCGATCTGCCGCTGCGCTGCTGCGGAGCGCGGGGCTGAAGGACATCGAACTGCTCACGGCCACACCCCCGGGGCCTCGGTCGAGGAGGTGTGAGCCGGGGCGGTAGACGGCTCAGTCCTTGTGGCCGACAACTCGCTTCCCAGCGCCCGCCGGGCCGCGGTAACGAACTCCGTGCTGCTGGCGACCCGGGCACGGAGCGCCCCTGAGCGAGCTGAAGGTTCGAGTTCGGCGGCGTTGTCGGCCGCGTCCGGGCTGCCGTTCACGATGCGCGCGTGCAGCCGGAACTCGTCACCTATGCTGCGGAGGACTTCAGCTCCCCGCTCCGCGACATCGTCCGGCCCCACCAGCTGAACCCGGATGTACGCCTCGTCCAGCGCCCTGCGCGCAGCGAATCCCGCTTCCCAGCGGCGCAGCTCCGTGAACGGCAGTGCGAACCATCCGTTGTCCAGGACACGGTAGGCCGCATCAGCCTGGGACAAGAATTTCTCGTACACGTCACGGCGCATCTCCCGATGGTCGACCGCTCGCCGCTCGGCCCGTTCCTCACGGGCCAGGGCACTCTGGTGTCGTAACTGTCTGCCGGCCACCCATGCCGAGGCGACACCTGCCAGCCCCGCAGCGCTCAGCGTGGACAGGGACGTGATCAGGGCAACCGCGACTGTGTCATTCACGGCGCTCATTTTTCCTTGTCGGCGGACTCCGCATCAGGGGTCGCGCCCTGGCATGTGTGCGCTGCCCGGTTGCCGTGGAAGGCACTGGGTGGTTTCCGCGCTCTGTGATCGAGGTCCGTGATGAGTTTGACCACGCGCTTCCTCAGCTGCTGCCGTCACTTGATCGCCGCGTCGACACCAGGTGCGGTCTCGACACGACCAGGCGGCGGGACAGGAGTCCCTTGGGAGTGATCATTGTGTGATGGACCAAGACTTGTGGGCGGTGCTTCCGGATGTGGAGCGCAATCAGTGGGAATACGTACCGGGGCAGGCGCTTGGGCCGCTGCGCTTTGGGATGAGCTGGAAGGATTGCGCCGAGGCCATGGCCGGGCACGGCTTCGCCGACGTATCGGAGGTGTCTGAAGCGGGCTGGTGCGTCGCCGTGTTCTGTGGGCCGGAGCCGTTGCAGGCGGCAGTCAAATGCTACTTCGACCGGGGCGGGGTCCTGGGGTACGTACTCGTCGATGGGCGCACAGGCCCACAGGTCACCTGCGAAGGGATCCGTTTGATCGGCCGTGTGCCGTCCGAACTTGGCCAGGAGATGGAGGCACACGCCGCCAAGTACGGCATAGGCATCAGATTCAGCTACGGCGGAGACGTCTGCTGCGACGGCTTCGAGATGGAACCAGGCACACAGCGTGCTGGTGACACCGTCGTGACGTGGGCCCTGTTTTTCAGCGCAGGGGATGACCACAGCAACGCCCGGGACGGCGCTCCGGCAGGGATCTGGCGCCACTGGTAGGCCGACGGCCGACCGGAGGCTGATGGGGCGGCATTACCTCAGCGCACCCTTCCTCCACCGGCCAATGGTCGGGACTGCATATCTGGTGACTCGCTACCAGGTGATCACTTCCGTCCGTGGCCTAGGTGTTCGGGCCCACGCCGCTGGAGTCGAAGCGGGAAATGCTCCTGGAACTCGGCGAGTTGGAGTGGGGAGTGCCTGGAGCTCCGGGATGCGCGGAGCCGCTTCGTCGAACGCGCTCGGACCAGTCTCGGCGTGCCAGGGGCCGTTGCGCGAGATGTTGTCTGGCCGGTCGCGTGGCGCCCTGCGGCCCGGCCGTCGTCTCCACGGTGACGGGGGGACCAGGGCTGGGGCCGCATCCGGCGGCAGTCGGCTCAGGAAGACTGACTGTGGATGAAGCTGCGCCAGGCGTCGTGGCTGAAGGTGAGTACGGGACCGGTGGGGCGCTTGCTGTCGCGGACCGGGACGAGGTGGGGGAGGTTGTGGCCCACCTCGACGCACTCGTTGTTGCCGCCGCTGTACGTGCTGGTGCGCCACCTCGTGCCCGAGAGGTCTGACGTACGGCGGTGTGCGCTTTTCATGCCCTGTGCTCCTTGGTCCGACGATGAATGACGGCGCGGGACTCGGTCGGTGAGAGCGCAGACGTGCGAGCGGCATCGAACAGCTCCTGATACCGCGAGACGTCCGCCGCCCGCTCCAGCCACATGGAGCCGGACGGGTTGTCCGCCAGTACCACGTCAAGGGCCCCTTCCTCGGGAAATCCCAGTACTACGTATGGGCCGAACATACTCGCATGGGCTCCACGGGAGAACGGCAGCACCTGAACGGTCACGTTGGGCTGCTCGGAGCTGGCCAACACGTGCTGCAACTGCGCGTTCATGACTGCTGCGCCGCCAACTTGCTGGAGGAGGACTGCCTCGGAAAGCACAGCCCACAGATGCAACGGCGTTTCGTCAGCGAGGCGTTCCTGACGCGCGAGCCGCACATGGACGAACTTGTCGATCTCGTCGGCCGTTTCCCACTGCCGAGAGGCCACGGTGACGGCGCGAATGTACTCGGGCGTCTGTAGCAGCCCGGGGATGAGTTGAGCCTGAAAGGTGCGGATCGAACCCGCCATTGCCTCCAGTGCGATGTAGTCCCGGTAGGTGTCGGCGAGAACCGAACCGTACTGGTTCCACCAACCCTCCCGGCGCCTGCGGTTGGCCTTGCGAGCCAGTGCACTCAGGCGAATGCGAATCTCCTGGTCGGAAACCTCGTACGCGTGCAGCATCGCCGTCAGGTCGGGCAGCCGCAGTGCGACACGGCCGTTCTCGATACGGCTGATCTTGCCCTTGGTGCAGTCGAGGGCGTCGGCGGCCTGCGTAGTGGTGAGCCCTGCTGCCTCGCGCAACCTCCGCAACTCGTCGCCGAGTTGACGGCCGAGGACGGTAGAGGGATTCGTCGTGGTGGTCTTCGCATACATGTGAACACCTCTATCAAAGAGGCTGCTCCACTGCGGCAGGATTTCTCGAAAGAGTGAAAAAGGGCGCTGCGCCCATCAGCAACGTTGCATTTTCGATTTGTGCTCACCCATCCTGCTGGTGATGGCGAAGGCCTCCGGCGGTGCGAACTCTCCGCACCGCAAAGGGAGTCCGGACGAATGCCAAATCCATGGGAGCAGTGGTGAGTGAACTGTGCGAAGTGAAGTTCAGGCTGGTGCGTTGCCGCGAGAGCGTGCCTCGGGCGAGAGCCCTGCTCCGTGCGGCACTCGGCGAGTGGCGAGCCGCCCGAGCCCCTGTGTCGGACGGCGAGTTGGTGCTGTCCGAGCTGGTGACCAACGCCCTGCGCGTCCCCGCGCCCGGTGACCGGATGGTCGGCGTACGCATCGCATGCCGGGGGAGTGGCGAGCTTCTGCGGCTGGAGGTCAGCGACGCGGGAGCCGGGCGGCCGGAGGTGCGGCAGGCCGGTGAGCTGGACAAGGGCGGGCGGGGGCTGCTGCTCGTCGAGAGCCTGGCGCATCGGTGGGGCGTGGACGAGCGCCCGGCCGGGATCGGGAAGACCGTATGGGCGGAGCTGCTGGCGGTCGGTGCCGACCCCGCTTCCGTAGGCGTGGAGATCGCGGCGGTGACCCCGTCGTGAAGGCGCTGTGGAAGAGGTTCCGCCGACGCCACTCGCGCCGTACCCGGCCGTACTTCGCGGGCGTCCTCTATCGGATCGTCGGCGGCGAACTGGTGCTGATCAGCGAGGGAGGCAAGCCGGTGGTGCGGACGCTGCCGCCGGGGCCGAAGGTGCGGCGGGCGGGGCGTGGCTCGCTGCGGGGGCGTATTCGTATGTCCGCGGATTTCGACGAGCCGGCGGCCTCGGTGATCGCCGCGCTCGGGATGCGCTGATGCGCCTGTTGCTCGACACGCGGGTGGTGCTGTGGTGGCTGGGCGACTCGCCCGAACTGTCCGGCGGCGTGAAGGAGTTGCTGGACTACGAGCCCGGTGTGTATGTGAGTGCCGCGTCGCTGTGGGAGATCACCGTCAAGCAGTTGCTCGGCAGTCTGGTGGGCCCCGTGGACCTGGTCGAGCAGGTGTGCGCCCTCGCGTTCGGGAGCCTGCCCCTCACCGCTGAGCACGGGGTACGGGCGGGGCGGCTGCCCTTGGTGCACACCGATCCCTTCGACCGGATACTGATCGCTCAGGCGCAGGCCGAAGAGATGGTGCTGGTCACCCGCAGCCGCCGGATTCCGCAGTACGACGTGCAGGTCATGCGGGTCTGACCCGCCCGCCGCGCACCGAGACAGCGCGCGACAGGGGCAGGAGCGCGCCGGGTTGCCTCCCTGCCGGAGTGGAATCGCCATGGAGCCCGGTCAGTTGGGCTTGGTCAACAGGTGCGGCGCGTGGGTTCTGACCGCCTCCATCAACTCCTTCTTCGACGGGTTCACCATCGCGTGTCCGGCGACGGTGACGGTTGGCACCGTCTCGTTCCCGTCGGCGACCGAGCGGACGAAGGCAGCAGCTTCAGGGGCCTTCCAGATGTTCACAGTGGTGTATTCGAGGCGGGTGAAACGCAGGCGCAGAAGCAATTTCATGCAGAACGTGCACATGGGCCGCCAGTAGACGACCACACCACCGTGTTCTCCGGTCACAGGAGCTCCCTCGTACTTGTCCATGTGGTGCGGTCGTTGAGGAGGAGACCATAGGGCGTGTTCCGCGTGAGGCCGGGGCCGTCGGTGGGCGCCGCCTCGGGTGTGGGGGCGTATGTCGTGTCCGCGGACGGCCCGGAGCGGTTCAGCGCCTTCTTGCAGGGCGGTGGCGCGGATGGTCGCCACGACCCGGTCGGCCCGGCTGGTGAGCCAGCCACCTCGCGTAGTTGGGCTTCTCGACGGCGAGGGCCTTGACCGAGCGGCCATTCCGCTGTAGCCGCTCTCCATGCGGACTATCTCCGACAGGGGGATCTCTTGGGTCACGCCGAAATTTTTCACCACCACGCAGTCGTTGGCCAGTTGGAGAGAGGTCGCGAAGCAGTACAGCAGTCCGGCGACTCCGCCTGCGGCGCAGAGGATGACTGACCACACGTATTCCAGCCGCGGCCCGTCCGAGAAGAACTGGAAAGCCGAACCAGCAGAGAAGGCGAGGAATGCGAGAGAGGCCACTACGCCTATGACGCGGAGGGGGAGGATCACCCTCCAGGTGATCACGTCGGTACTGGCATTCTGCGCTGTGCCGAGGCTCTCCTGGTCATGCCGCAACTTGTTTGACCGGGGGGGCCTGTTGAGTCGGCACGGAGCGCGGTGCCGGTGTTGCCACCGGTCCGTTTCTCCGTGCCGCTCGCCGAACCCGGCGTACCCGTCTCCGAGTACCGGGCTCTCCACGGACTCTGCCGCTCAGGCGTGGTTGAGGCGTGTCCAGGGGGTGGGGATCGTGTTGCCTCTGTAGCGGTAGCGGGTGACCGCCACCGCCTGGAGGTCGAACAGTTCGATCCCGTCTGCCGAGGGCCTTTGCCACCGTCCGTTGTGGTCGGTGAGGCGTCGGCGGACGTCCTTCCACTTCCAGCGATGGAGTGCCATCCACCAGCTGATCACCCGGCGCCAAGTGAAGTTGGCCAGGGAGCTCAGGGTGGCTTTGCAGACCGCGTGCTTGAAGTAGTTGGCCCAGCCGCGCATGATCTGGTTGAGCCTGATCAGCACGTCCCTGGGGTTCTGCTGCGACGTTCTGTTCGTCAGGGCACGGATCTTGTCCTTCAGCTGCCGGATGGGCCGGTCAGCGATGAAGGTGTAGACGTGCCACTTGTCCGTTTGTCGGCGTACTCGCGTATGTGGCTCTGGCAAGATTTTCGTAGCCGGAGATCATCTTGGTGCGGCGGTCGGCCGGTCCGCGTAGTGGCGGCGGAGGTGGGCAATCAGGACGACGCGGTGGCGGAGTAGCGAGACGCCGGCGCGTCCGGCCATCAGGCGTTTCTGCAGCTTGACGTCGGTGATGCGCCCTTCATTGACTCCGGAGTTGTAAGGGGTGGTGATCCCCTGGGCGACGGCATGCCGGTCTTCTCGCAGGGCTCCGGCGAGGCCAACGAGAGGGGCCAGTCCGCTGTTTGCGAGGTCGTTCAGCCAGCCTGGGAGGGGTGTCGCGTCATGGTTGTCGAGCATGCTGGCGAATCGGCGGACCAGGTCGTGGGTGTGCCTGAGTTCGGGACAGTGGTGGAGGAGCTGGGGCAGGCGGTCGTTGATGTGTGGGCTGCGGCGGCCCGGATGGATGGTGATCCAGCGGGCGGCTTCGCGCGGGGAGGGCGGTCGCTCGCGTGGCTCGTCCAGCGGCAGACCCCGTCGTAGGGGTGCGACGGCCATTTTCACACGCTGGTAGTGGCCGAGGTAGCCCTTGGTCCGGAGTTCCTCGTGCAGGATCTTCGCGCTGTGCTGTCCCTCGTCCCAGCGTTGTTGCAGGTAGTTGAGGTAGGGGTCCAGGGTGGAGGGCTTGCGGGGCGGGCGGCGCATCACTTCCTGCCAAGTGCGGGCCCGGGCGTACTTGCGTACTGTGCGGCGGTCCAGGCCGAGCTCCCGGGCCACGGAGCTGTGGCTCCGGCCGGTACGGGTCAGAGCATGCACGGCCTCGAACAGCTTGCGTGCATGGCGCCCGGCCCGGGTGTCCGCCGCGGTGTTCCCAGCGGGTTCCTCGACCGGTGCGGGACCGGTCTTCCTGTCCGGGGGCAGTGCTGCGGCCAGGCAGCCGCGGTGGACGGAGGCGATGTCCTGAACGCGGCGGGAGAGGCCCTGCCAGAGGTGAAAGCGGTCGCTGACCTGCACAGCGTCGGGTGCGCCGGCCGTGATGCCCCTCCGGTAGGTGAGGGATCCGTCGCGACAGACGACCTTGACACCTGGGTGTTCGCGAAGCCAATGGCTGAGCTGTTCCGCGTCGCGTCCTTCCCAGAGGGTGAGCGGGAGCCGGGTGGTGGCGTCGACGACGAGGGTGCCGTAGGTGCCGCCGTAGAGCGCGAAGTCGTCCACCCCCAGCACCCGGGGTGTGACCAGTGGCGGCAACGGCACCCGCATCAGCTGGGCGAGCACGGTGCACCGAGAGAGTCTGACGTTCAGGACCCGCAGCATCCGGGCCCCGCCCCGGCCTGCCAGCACAACACCGACCGACTCGACCATGTGCTGCAGCAGCGGTGTTCGCCGCTGGTAGCGGACGGTCAACCCCGGCACCTGCTCGGCGAAGGGCACCTTCGGACAGGACGGGTTCTCGCAGTACAGACGGCGCACGGACAAGTCGATCCGGACCGGCCGGCCGCCGAGCGCCGCATCGGCGAGGTGCCGGACATAGCGACTGTGGATCCAGTCGCTCAGGACCCCGCACCCGCTGCATCCCGTCGAAACACGGGATCGGGTACGAGCCTCGATCACCACGACAGGACCGGAAGTATCAGCCGAGAACACCAGCAGCCCGGCCAAGTGCGGTAACAGCTCTGACAGTTCAACAGAACACACTCAAAGGCTGCCCACAAACCAGACGACTACCCGCATCGGAACGATCTCCGGCTACGAAAATCTTGCCAGAGCCACGTAACTGTGTACGCCGACACCGACGTCCAAACCGAGGAACACGCCCACGTCTTCGATCTCGAACATCGTGCCCTTTCCCAGGTGTTGACGGTGCTGGCCTCGGCTCGGGTGTCGTGCTCGCGCATCCACGTTATGCAGACCTGCCGCCCGCGAACTGTTCGGCATTGCGCCGGACCGGACGGTGGCCGGACCTCTGATCAGCGTCTCCGACGAACACCCCCGGGCCCGGTGACACCACCCCCCAGGTCATTCCTTCGACAGGGGGACACAGTCATGCCGAGCCCGGAGGCCAGCGGCCCTCTTGCAGGACCGCAAAGAACATAACGGGGGTTGGTGGCGTATTTGGAAATCCATCAACTTCTCCGAGTTCCGTCTTGCGTCTCTCCGGCGGCCTTCGTGATCGGCTTTCTGGCCTGACCGCGAGCATGGTCTTATGTGGGCCGGCTCGGCGACAGCGTCCTGATCTGGGCTTGCGTCCTGCTCTCCAACCGGATCCACGACGTCTCCACCGGGCGTGACGTTCGGTTCCGGGGCTGTGCCCAGCTGGCAGTGAGCGCGCCACGGTGGCGCCCCCGGATCAGCTCTTCGGGCATCGATGGCTGCTCAAAACCAGTTCCCCCAACTGAACGTGGCGATATAGGCCCGCTTCCATTCCGATCGGCCCCCCATCCCCCAAGTGGATCACCCATCGCGCCAGCAAAAGCCACACCACGAAGAATCCGAGCACTGCCGCGGCCACCAGCAGCTGTCGGCAGAAAACCAGCACGCCGACAGTGGCCAGCACCAGGAAGATGCCGACGTCAGCGGCTGGCCGGTCGGAACGGAGAGCAGCTCGGACACGAGTGCGGTCTGCCGCGAGATCGGACGCGTAGGAAGTGGCTGCTTCCTCATGATCATTTGATTGAGGCATTTCCCTTTTCCCCCTATCTCTGGATGGCAGGTGTGAATTGTATCGCTGCCTGATCGGCTGGTGACTTCCGGTTCCTGTTCCGGTCTGGCCTCGTCGCGCGGCGCTACGAACAGGCCTGACAGGCCCGGGAAATGGGTGCCGTGCCTCTTGCTCCCCCTGTGCTTTTGTGGTCCGGGGAATACGGGGAGGCATACCGCCTACGCAATGCCCCGCGATTCAGCGGCGCCCCCTGCACCAGGTGAAAGGAACACCAGGTCCATGTACATACGAAGAACCATGAGACTTCTGACGGCCGCACTGGCCTGTCTGTCCGCCTCCGCCATCGCCCTCCCCGCGGCGACGGCGGCGACGGCCGCCCCGGTGTCCCACCCGCATCCGGGACCAAGGCCTTCGCCGCGGCCCCGTTTCAGCGGGGTTCTTGTAGACAGCACCACCGACATCAGAAAGTCCGATTTATGGCGACTAGACACCTCGAATATCGGTTGAAACGCCGTTCCCAAAGTTATCACTTGCACATAGATGGCACTAGGCATGTCAAAATATGCAAAACTGGCATAAGATTCATCGCTGTTTACATTAGGTTTGCCAAGTCTTCACGTGCGGTGCTATTTTCCTCTAGCTAGAAGTGAATGACTGATGAATTCGCGCAGTGTTCGAAACAGCCCCGGGGGGGGATGTGTTCACCAGGGCATTCTCCTTTCCCGTTTCGGAAAAAATCGTATCACCGAATAGGGAAGTGCACATGAAATCTAAGACAACCATCAGAGCTGCTGCAATTGCAGGAGTGGCGTCATCGGCAATGCTCATCATGGCGCCGAGTGCCTACGCAAATTTTTCCGGGAATATCGAAGCCGGCAGGGCAGGCCAGGAGTCCTATACCTGGAGTGATGAGCTCTACTCGCAGGTGACATTTCATGGTTGCACGGGCCCGGGGGGCGGGAAGAATAGCACTAACATACAAATGTGGCAAGTTGTAACCCTTCAGCCCGATGACTCGTATGACGACAAGAAATTCACTGCATGCTTCAACCCGGGCGGGGTTAGCAACGGAGAGTGGACTGATTTGCCGTCCGGAAAGCGAACAACTTACTTCAAAATCCACAAAATCGGCGGATCGATTGATCCATTCACCTTTCAGCTGTGGGTAGACAAATACGTCGTCGATACCACCAAGATCGACGGGTAGGCATCTAAAATCCACCCTGGGAAGGACCAATTTAGGTCCCTCCCAGGGTTTTCTGTACGCTCGCTCCTGACAGGGGGAACTTTAATGAGATTCAGAACAAATCTTCGCGCAAGTAGTATTCCATGGGCTGCACCTTTTGTTCTCTTGCTGACGCTTTTCTACTACATTGTGGGTGAGGCCATACCACTGGATAGTTACTATGGGTACGCTCCGGTAATCATCGCAACACCACTGATGACACTCTACGCACTATCCTATGCAATCGCTGCCGCTTTGTCGGCCTGGGAAAGCGGACGGCTTAGACGTAACGGTGTATGGGATCTCGCGCCAGGGCGTTCGCGATTCCAAATAGCCGTCAACGCGACCCTTCCCGTGCTTATTCTCTCGTGGCTTACCGTACTCCTGCCGGCATGCATCTCTCTCGTTCGAACCACGACTTTTCCCACTCTTGATAGTCTCCGCCTTCCCATAATGGCGTTGATAATCTGTACGGCTTACACCGTCATAGGGTTCGGTATCGGTACTTGGGTTCCTCGTGTTTTTGCAACGCCACTATTGGTGGTCGCCGTATGGGTGCCCGTCGCCTTCTCTCGAGCAGTCCAGCCGTACTGGATACGCCATGTTTCTGGGCAGTACGCACTGTTGGGGTTCGGTGAAGTGCCGAGTATCCTCTCGCTCATTCCACCGATCTTGCTTGCTGGGGGGCTCGCGACGGGAGTAGCCGTGCTGTGGCTGCCACTTAGATCGCGGGCGACTCGTGTCACATTGGCCTGTGTTATCGCCTGCGCTGGGCCTTTCAGTGGCTACGAGATCGCCCGGGGCTGGCCACATACACCCCCGTTGGTCGTCGGCAAGGCCCCGATGAAATGCCAAGGAAGTGATCCAAAAGTCTGTATTCCGCAAGCCATTTCGGGAAATCTGGCCGCCGTGCAAAAGGATTCCGTATCTGTCCTTTCCGGCCTCCAGGCTAAAGGTGTATCCGTTAAACCTTCTATAATCACTGACCAATTCGTAAATGGCCGATCGCCCAAGCCGTCAACTTCGCAGATCTGGCGCATAGATTTGACACATGCCGTGGAGCAGGGAAACGTGCGTTGGCAAGTGATGCTTGCCAGTGTTGATTTCCCGTGCGCAAAAGTCGATCAAGTCACCCAGTATGCCGTGCTGGGGTGGGCTGCTTCAGTCACAAACCAGAGACAGGATTTCGACAAGCGAGTACCACGAGACGATCAAGCTGCCAATCGAGCAAAAGAGATAGTGCGTGACATTTTGTCAAAGCCTACAAAACGGCAAGGTGAATGGTTTCAGGACAGCCTAATTAGTGGATGTCGGCGGGGAAGTGTCTGATGTGGTGGATTAAGACTCGTCGGGTACATAGCATCTTGCTATTGACCCTAGCTTCTTTTGTCATTCTGGTAATCCTCGTGCAAAATAGTACCGTCACTCTGCCGTCTATCACTGGTGGCAGTCGAGTGGCTCTATCTCTTTTCGTCCCGGTTCCACTGGTTGTCGGGCTGATGGCGTGTCTCGAATCTCGGCTTTACGCTCCAGAAATATCCGGAGTTCGATTGGTGTCACTATTGGACCTTGCGCTCTCTGTGGCGACAGTGACTTCAGCTGTCGCATTAAGTGTGACAGCTGACTGGCTCATGGAACTTCCCCAGGCCGGAACTGCTGGTCGCAATACGGCATTACTTGCTGGCCTTATGCTTTGCGGACGGCCGCTCATGCGAGATGCTGCAGTGATGATCCCTGTGGGGTGGCTCATAATCGTAGTCTTCTTTGGTTTTCGTGATTCGAGAGATCCCTATTCATGGGCGATTGTCCTCGAGCCCGCGGATTCCCTTCATGCAATTATCGCCGCAATGCTCACATTTGCCGCTGGGATATTCGTCCAGCTTCGTAGTGCAAGGAAAATGCTATGACTCTGGAACTGGTCTCATGCACCTACGGCTACCGTTGGCGGAGAGCTCCCGTACTGAAAGACCTGAGCTATTCTCTTCCCTCAGGGCTGACAGTCCTGCTGGGGCCTAACGGTGCTGGTAAATCGACCATGCTCAAACTTGCGGCCTCTGTCGCCACTCCCCATTCCGGTACCGTACTCATGGACGGAATTGCCTCGAATGCCAAATCGTACCGCAGGGATGTCGCGTGGATGCCGCAAGATATCAGCCCAATGGCGACCCTGACGTCACGCGAATATGTCGCTTACGTCGGCTGGCTCAAAGGCATGAATAAGAGCGACGCTTGGGAGCGCGCGGAAATAGCTTTGAAGCGGGTAGATCTTTCCGGAGAAGCGGACGCGAGGACCAGCAGACTATCCGGGGGGCAGCTGCGCAGAATTGGCGTGGCAAGCGCTCTCGTGCACGATGCCCGTGTCCTACTTCTCGACGAACCCACCGCCGGCATGGACCCTCATCAGCGTCGCATCTTTCGCGACATCTTGAACAGCCTTACAGACAACGTGCAGGTTTTGCTCTCCACCCATGACGTTGCGGACCTCGCTGAGGAGGCTGCTCACGTCACTGTCCTTCACAGTGGACGCGTACTGCAGCACGGCACGGCGGAAGCATTCTTCTCCCACACACCACCCGGTACTGCACCAGGTCGCATGGCTGAAGGCGCCTACACGTCGTTGCTAACGCAACACAGTTTGACCTGATCGCACACGATGGATGTCAGCTGAGCCGCCTGGGAAACTGACGTCGGCGCCGCATCGGCAGTCACTTATCGGGAATCACAGGATGTAGGCGCGCACGGCAGGTGGCCGTAGCCGCCGTGCGCTGACCTTACTGAACTTGATTGGGTGATGTCGGGTCGTTCGCCTGACAGGGGCTGATTCGGGTCGGTAGCTGTGGGGTGTGAGATACGCGCAGGGCGGTGGTTTGACCGATGCCAAGAGGGCTGTAAGAGAGCGGATCGGGCTGGAAGCGGTCGGTCACTTCGAGAGCGGCGCGAAGAACCGGGAGATCGCGGCCGCGCTGCGGGTGAGTGAGCGGTCGGTGGAGTGATGGCGCCGTCAGTGGCGCGAGCAGGGCGAAGAGGGCGTTCGGTCGAAGGGATCGCCAGGGCGCCCGAGGCTTTCGGCAGATCAAACTGCCAAACTGGAGAGGGAGTTGGAGCGCGGCCCGCTCGCACATAGCTGGGCGGACCACCGGTGGACGCTGGCCCGGGTGAAGATTCTGATCGGACGGTTGTTCCACGTCAGCTACACCGTGGAGGGGACATGGCGACTGCTGAAGCGTCATGGCTGGTCGTGGCAGCAGCTGGCTCGCCGGGCGATCGAACGTGACGACGGAGCTGTGGAGTTGTGGAAGAAGGAGGTGTGGCCGCAGGTAAAAGCACGGCGGCGTCCCACGGTGCCTGGATCGTCTGCGAGGACGAGGCCAGCCAGTCGCTGAGGCCGCCACGCGCGAAGGCCTGGGGCCAAGTGGACCATACGCCGATCGTGCGCGTCCGGGGCCGGGGCTTGGGGCGGGTTCGATGGCGGGAATGGTCTGTTTCCCTCCCGGAAGCCGGTCGAGGCTGATCTACAGCTTCCGCGTCCACCCGGGCCGCAAGGGCGAACCCAAGGGGTTCGCCTGGCAGGACTACCGCGATTTGATCGTTCGGGTACACAACCAGCTGGGAGGCCTCATCTCCCTGGTCTGGGACCGTGCCGTGGAGCGGAACGTCGAGGTCGACCGCTCCCGTCACCGCATCCGCCATCAGGTCGAGCGGGTCGTCACGGCCGGAGACGTAGCGGTAGAGAGATGCCTGACCGGTGCCCAGGCTGAACTCCGGGCCGGTGTCCAGGGCCCGTCCCCGCGCCTCGCACGTGACGCCGACCATGTACAGAAGGCGCTGACGGCCCACGCGGGCGCCGTGCACAAGACCGGTGCCGGGAGGCCGCGCCCCGTTGTGCGGTTCAGCGGCACAGGGCCGTGTCCACGACGCTCTCGACCCGCTTCATGACTGCCTCGTCGGTCGGTTGGATGGTCACCGCGACGTTGGCGGCGCGGCCGTCGCCGGTGACGCCGCCCCGGGTCTCGTATCCAGTGGTGCTACCGCCGTGGCCCCAGTAGACACCGCCGCATGACAGTGGCGTGCTCACGAGCCCCAGCCCGTAGCGGGCGCCGGAGGCAAAGGGGTATCCGGCGGGGACGGTGGTACGCATCTGGGCGAGCTGGGCCGCCGGGAGGAGACGGCCGGCCAGGAGTGCGGTGAAGAACCGGTTGAGGTCGGAGTTGGTGGAGATCAGCTGGCCGGCCGCCCAGGCCCAGGAGGGGTCCATTTCGGTGCCGTCGAGCAGTGGCGCGCCTGCTGAATCCTGGTAGTAGCCCTTGGGATGGGGCTCTCGGATGGTCGCGTCACCGGGGGCCGGGAAGTAGGTGTGGCGCAGCCCGATGCGCTTGATGACGCGCTGGTCCATCTCATCGGCGAGGGGGTGGCCGGTGACCTTCTGGATGATCAGGCCGGCCAGCACGTAGTTCGTGTTGCTGTACTCCCATTTCGCCCCGGGGGCGAAGTCGGCCTTGTGCTGGAGGGCGATGTCGAGGAGCTCGCGGGGTTCGAAGTAACGGACCTCCTCCCCGAGGTAGTTGGAGTAGTTGGGAAGTCCGCTGGTCTGCTGCAGGAGCTGGCGGACGGTGATGTGGCGTCCGTCGATCTCCTCCCCGCGTACGACGCCGGGCAGATAGGTGTCGACCGGGGCGTCGAGGCGGATCTTCCCTTCACCGACCAGTTGGAGCACGACCACCGAGGTGAACGTCTTGGTGTTGCTGCCGATCCGCACCTGACCGTCCCTGGGCACCTTCGCGCCGGTGGCCAGGTCGCCGGCCCCTGCGGTGTAGGTACGGGTTCGGCCGTCGCGGTCCTTGACACTGGCCAGCGCGGCCGGCAGGTCATCGGAGTGCACCAGCGCGTTCAGGCCCACCTGGACGCTGTCCGGCCGGGCCGCGGCAACCGCCGCGGGTGGCGCCAGGGCGGCCATCGTCATGGCGCCGACGGCCACCGCCACCGCGGCTGACACAGCTCCGAGCCGACCGCCCCGCCCCTTGGGAGAACGGGACTTCTGCCATGTCTGCTCATGCACGAATGAACTCCGGTGGAATCGTTGGGACATCAGCGGTATGCGCCGGGCCCAAGCATGTCCGGATACGGCTACCCGGGACGATCCTGCTACCGCCCAGCTCCAGGTAGGGCTAGCCCCCGGTGCGGCCGGTCGGAGCGAGGGTTGCCGGGATACGGGGTTGCCGGGGTACGGGGATGCCGGGATAGGGAAACCCCTCTCCATTCGCCCAGTGCCTGCCGGCCGTGCCCGTCCGTTCCCCATGCTCTGCGTCGACGCCGCTCCACCCACGAGCGGCGTCGACCGCACGACCGCACGTGCCCGCTCCTCCCTCACCGCCCCGCGATTCAGCGGCGCCCCCTGCACCAGGTGAAAGGAACCCCAGGTCCATGTACATACGAAGAACCACGAGACTCCTGACGGCCGCACTGGCCTGTCTGTCCGCCTCCGCCATCGCCCTCCCCGCGGCGACGGCCGCGACGGCCGCCCCGGTGCCCCACCCGCATCCGTCGTCGGCCGGGCCCAAGGCCTTCGCCGCGGCGCCGTACACCGCCGACCCGTCGCCCGCCGTCCGCAGCCGTGTCGTGGACGACGCGAAGAAGGCGCTGACGGCCCACGCGGGGGCCGCGCACAAGGCCGGTGGGGACGTCTTCACCGTCCGGAACCTGATGGTCGACCACGACGGTTCCGCCGCCGTCCGTTTCGACCGGACGTACAAGGGGCTCCCGGCCTACGGCGGCGACGTCATCGTGCACCTCAAGAAGGACGGGACGTACGAGTCGCTGGCAGCCGGATCGCAGACGTCCGGCGCGGTGTCCACCACGCCCCGGCTGGCCGCACCCCGCGCCGCCGAGCTGTCGAAGGCCGCCTTCGACGGCCGTATCGCGTCGGTCTCCGCACCGCACCTCGCCGTACAGATGAAGGGCAGCGCCGCCACCCTGGTCTGGGAGACCGTGGTCAGCGGCGTCCGCCCGGACCAGACACCGAGCCGGCTGCACGTCCTGGTGGACGCCCGGTCCGGCAAGGTCGTACGGAGCAGTGACGAGGTGGACACCTTCGCGGCGCCGGGGGAGGCGGCCTCCGTTCGCTCGGCCACCGCCGTCCCCAAGGCCACCGCCGCTCCGAAGGCCACCGCCGGGCCCGCCGTCGCGGGCACCGGACAGTCGATCTACAGCGGCCGGGTCTCCCTCGACCTCACGCAGTCCGGCAGCGGCTACGCGATGCAGGACCCGTCGCACGGCAACGGCTACACGACCAACCTCAACCACGCGACCGGCGGCACCGGCTCCATCTTCACCAGTGCGAGCGGCAGTTTCGGCAACGGGTCCAACAGCGACCCCGCCTCCGCCGGTGCCGACGCCCACTACGGGGCGGCGAAGACGTTCGACTACTACAAGAACGTCCAGGGCCGCAACGGGATCTTCGGCGACGGCCGGGGCGTCCCCTCGCAGACCCACTACGGCAACGCGTACGTGAACGCCTTCTGGGACGGCACCCAGATGACGTACGGCGACGGCCAGGGCAACGCCCGCCCGCTGGTCGAACTCGACGTCGCAGGGCACGAGATGAGCCACGGCGTGAGCGGCGCGCTCACCGGCTGGGACGAGACCGGCGAGACCGGCGGGATGAACGAGGGAACCAGCGACATCTTCGGCACCCTGGTCGAGTTCTACGCCAACAACCCGGTGGACACGCCCGATTACACCATGGGTGAACTCATCAACATCAACGGCGACAACCAGCCCCTGCGCTGGATGAACCAGCCCTCGCTCGACGGCTCGTCGCCCGACTGCTGGAACAGCAGCAACGGCAGCCTCGACCCGCACTATTCGATGGGTCCGCTCAACCACTGGTTCTTCCTCGCCGCCGTCGGCAGTGGCAATCACGGTTACGGCAACAGCCCGACCTGCAACAACTCCACGGTCACCGGCATCGGCAACGACAAGGCGGGCAAGATCTGGTACAAGGCGCTGGCCTCCTACGCCAACAGCGCCGAGAACTACCACCAGGCCCGCATCGACTCGCTGAAGGCGGCGGCCGACCTCTACGGCGCCCACTGCACCGAGTACAACACCATCGCCGCTGCCTGGGCCGCGGTCAGCGTCACCGGCGCCGACCCGGTCCCCGGCACCTGCAACAGCCAGCCGGGCGCGCCCTCGGTGACCAACCCGGGCAACCAGACCGGGACCGTGGGCACCGCCGCCTCCCTGCAGATCCAGGCGAGTGACCCCGGAGGTGAGACCCTCACCTACAGCGCGACCGGCCTGCCCGCGGGGCTGTCGATCGACGCCACCACCGGCCGCATCACCGGTACGCCGACCACCGCGGGCACCGCGTCCGTGACCGTCACGGCGAAGAACACCGACAACGCCACCGGCTCGGCCGCCTTCACCTGGACCGTCAGCGGCGGCGGCACCCCGCCGGGCGGCTGCGGCAACCTGCCCGCCTGGAACGCGACCACCGGCTACACGCCGGGCGACCAGGTCTCGTACAACGGCCACACCTGGTCCTCGCAGTGGTACTCGACGGGCGCCGAACCGGGCGCTCCGGGGTCCTGGGCCGTCTGGAGCGATCAGGGAGCCTGCTGACGCAGATATCCGGATGCCGGGTGACCGGACGCCGGATGACCGGATGCCGGGCCGGTGGCCTCCCCGCCACCGGCCCGGTACGCATATCTGGTCCCAACTCCCAATATTTTCAAAGGTATTGACCTGTGTCCGGAGCGGTCCTAGATTCAGCGCGGCGTTACGGATGGCAGGCGGCGGTCGACAGGCGGTCGGCCATCGGGAACGCCTTCAGGATCCGCGTCGACGTGTGAACGAGGCTGTGTCCGGAGGGGCTTGTGACGACCGAGCCGACCACCGCATCGCCCACCGCATCACCCACCACATGGCCCAGCGCCCCGGCGGGCCCCCGCACCGCCCCCCGCACCGCCACCCGCCGCCGTCCCGCCGTCGGGCGGGACGCCCTCTGCGACGCCGTCCGGTCCCACCTCGCCGGTGGCGGTGGCGTTCTCCTCACCGGGCCCGCGGGCATCGGCAGGACGACGGTGGTGTCCCGGCTCTCGGCGGAGCTGAGCGCCTGCGGGTACCAGGTACTGAGCTGCTCGCCGTCCCCGTCCGAACGGGACAGCCCCTACCTCGGCCTCATCGATCTGCTGGCCGGTGTCCCGGACAGCACACTCGCCGAACTCGGCAGTCACGAAAGGGCCGTGCTCGAAGGGGCCCTGTTACGGCGCACACCGCCCGAAGGGGCCGATCCGACCGGCGGACGTGACGCGCTCGTCCTGCGCATCGCAGTCCGCAAGCTCCTCACGCTGCTGGGCGGCGAGCGCCCGCTCCTGCTGGCCGTCGACGACGCACAGTGGCTCGACACCCCCACCGCGCAGACCCTGGGCTTCCTCGCCGGACGTGCAGGGCATGCAGGACATGCAGGACGTACGGGATGTGCAGCAGGCGCCGGACGCGGCGGACCCGGACCGGCCGTACTGGTCGCGCTGCGTACGGGACCCCGGACGGGACCCCCGTCGTACGAGGGGTACCAGGCGTACGCGGCACACGACGCAGCGGAGCGGTACGAGGCCGACGCCCCGCAGGAGTGGTGCCCGCAGCCGGTGCGCAGGGTGCCGATGCCGCCCATGACCGCCCGCGAGGTCGCCGAACTGCTCGACGGGCACGACGAACCGCCCTGGCCGAAGCCGCTCCTCACCCGCCTGCACCAGGCCGGCGGCGGAAATCCCCGTACGGTACTGGAACTCAGCTCCGCCCTCACCGAGCGGGTCAGGCTCGCCGGGGGAGCGCTGCCCGACTCCACCGAACCGCTCCCCGTCCCCGACTCCCTGCGCCGACCGGTCCTCGACCGGATCGCCGCCCTGCTGCCGAGCGCCCGGCAGACGCTGGTCACCGCGAGCGCCGCCGCCCGCCCCACCGTGGAGCTGCTGATGCGCGCGGGCGGCCGGCAGGCCCCGGCCGACATCGACACCTGCGTACGGCACGGCCTCCTCCAGGCGTCGGACCACGGCCTCATCAGCTTCCCGGACCCGCTGACACCGATGGTGCTGCAGGCGGAGACCCCGTACGGACTCCGGGCGGACGCCCACCGCGCCCTCGCCGAAGCGACCGACGACCCGGTCGAACGCGCCCACCACCTCGGCCGGCTCACGGCGGGCCCGGACTCCGCGGTGGCGGCCCGGCTCGTCGACGCCGCCACCGCCGCGCGCCGTCGGGGCGCGCCGGGAACCGCGGCGCGGCTCGGCCGCCTGGCCGCGCGGTGCACCCCGACCGACGAGACGCACGTCGACACCGACCGGCGGCTCACCGCCGCGGAGGACGGGCTGGAGGCAGGGGACTTCGACTTCGCCCGGCAGCTCGCCTACGAGGTGCTGGGCGACGCCGACCGGCCCGCCGACCGGGTACGCGCCTGGAACGTGGTCGTCGACTCCTGCGGTCAGGCGATGGCCGAGATCGCGGACGTCTTCCCCGCGGCGGTGCACGACGCGGGCCGGGACCCCGCGCTGCTGGCCCAGCTGCACTACCGGATGAGCTGGCGCGAGTGGATGGTCGGAGGTTCGGCGGCCCGCGCGCACGGTTATGCGGTCCGCGCCGCCGGGCTCGCCGGACAGGCGGGGGACCGGCGGACGGAACTCCTCGCGCTGACCCAACAGGCGGCCCTCGAACTCTTCCTGGGGCTGCCCGAGGCGGAGACCACCCTCGCCACCGCGCTCACCGCACCCCACGACGTGCACGCCATGGCCCACCACAACGGGCCGATCTACCTCAAGCACCGGTTCCACCTGGTGCACGACCGGTTGGACGAGGCCAGAACCGAACTCCGCACCCTGGTGTACACGCTGCGGCAGCGCGGTTCGGCGGAGAGCCTGAGCCAGTGCCTGATCGGCCTCGCCCAGGTCGAGATCGAACGCGGTCGCTGCCGCCAGGCGCTGACCGTAGCCCGCCAGAGCCTGCGCATCGCCGAACAGGCCGGGCTGAGCCAGGGGCCCGCCTGGTATGCGGTGTCGCTCGCGGAGACGGCGGGCGGAACCCTCGGCCGGGCGCTCGCCGCGGCCGAGACCGCCCGGCAGCACAGCGAGGACGACGACGACCGGCTCTTCCTCCCCCGGGCCCTGCACGCCGAGGGCCGGATCCTGCTGTTCGGCGGCGAGAGTGCCCGAGCGGCCGAACTGCTCCGGCGTACGGGGGAGATGGAGACGGCGCAGGGGCAGCAGGACCCGGCGACCCGGCGCTGGCACGCCGACCTCGCGGAAGCCCTGGCGCGCAGTGGTGCGACGGACGAGGCGACGGCGGTCATCACCCGGGCCCGCGCCCAGGCCGTGCGGCTCGGGCGGCCCGGGGTCGTCGCCACGCTCGACAGGTCGGCCGCGGCCGTCAACGAGGCGCGCGGCGAACTCGCCCTGGCCGCCGCCGGATTCGAGGACGCGGCGGCACGCCTCCGAGCCGCCCGCTACCCCCTGGAGGAGGCCCGCACCCGGCTGGCGCTGGGCCGGGTCCTGCGCCGTACCGGAGACGACGCGGCAGCGCACGCCGCCTTCGCGGAAGCCCTGCGGATCTTCACCAGGGCGGACGCCAGGGCGTGGGTCTCACTGGCCCGCGCCGAGCGCGACCGGGCGGAGAACGGCGCGGTCCTCCTCCCCGAGGGCGCCTGGACGGAACGGCTCACGTCGACCGAGCGCAGCGTGGTCGCCCGCGTCGCCCAGGGCGCCACCAACCGGGAGGTCGCTGCCGGACTCGTCCTCAGCGTGAAGACCGTGGAGGCGGCGCTCACCCGCGCGTACCGCAAACTCGGGGCCAAGTCGCGGGTGGAGATCACCCGCATCGTCATGGCGCGGCCGACGGCGTGACGGCTGGACTCCCCTCTCGCTCCGCCCTCTCGCTCCGCCCGGACCATGACGTGACGTACCTCCCCGGCGCGGTCAGCGGCGGGCGGAGAGCCAGTCGTGGACGGCGAGAGCAGTTGTACGGGCGTGGTCCTCCAGTACGGTGAAGTGGTCGCCGGGCACCGTGACTTCGGCGTGCGGCAGACGCCACGCCCCGGCCGCTTCGATGCCGGGCAGACCGTCCCCGGCCCGGACGAAGAGGGTGGCGGCCGAGAGCGCCTTCGGTTCCCAGTCGGAGAAGAGGTCCAGGTACCCGGCCATCGCGGTGAGCCGGTCGGTCTCCGCCGGGGCGAACCGTGCGGCCTTGTCGAGCATGTGCACGGTCATCGGGGAGAGTGCGGGACCGTCACCGTGACGGCTGCCGCTGCCGCTCCGGCCGCCACGGGGGTTGTCGCCCGGGAAGGTGTCGACCAGGACGACGGCGGACGGGTGGACGCCCGCGTGTTCCAGGCGTTCGGCGACCGCGTGTGCCACCCATCCACCGGCCGAGCGCCCCAGCAGGGCGAACGGCTCGTCGCCCGCGGAGGCGAGTACGGCGGCGGCCTGCACCGCCACGAAGGCGTCCAGCGTGCCGGGCAGCGCCTCACCCGGCAGGAACCCCGGATTCGGCAGCACCGAAACGGGCCGCAGGCCCTGGAGGTCCCGCCCGAAGCGGATGTACTCGTGCGGGCCGGAGAGCGCGCTGAGCGCCGGGAAGCAGATCAGACGTGGCCCGACGCCGCCGGTCGCGACGGTGAGGGGGGCGGGCGGCGCGCCGAGGGCTTCGGCGCTGTCGAACACCGCACGGAACCGGGAGGCGATCGTCAGCAGCGCGATGCCTTCCCACGCCTTGCCACGGGCGCACGCCGTACGGAAGAGAGCGGACAGCGAGTCGGTGGCGGAGGCAGAGGAGGCAGAGGAGGCGGCGGAGGCGGCGGAGGCGGCGGAGGACGGCCGGTCCGGGGCGTCCGGTGTTTCCGGGGTGGTCCGGGACCAGCGCTCCTCCAGGTGGGCGGCGACCTCACGGGGCGTGGGGTAGTCGAAGAGGAGCGTGGCCGGCAGGGCGAGCCCCGTCACCGTCGCGAGCCGGTTGCGCAGCTCGACGGCGGCCAGCGAGTCGAGCCCCAACTCGGCCAGCGGGCGGTCCGGTTCGACTGCCGACGGGTCCGCGCCGTGGCCGAGCGCCGTGGCGGCTTCCGTGCGTACCTCCGCCAGGAGCAGTGCGCCGTGTTCGCCCGCAGGCGTGGCGGCGAGCCGTCGCCGCAGGGATTCACCTCCGGCGGGCGCGGACTCCGTGCCGGCCGCGGCGATCCGCCGGGCGGGCCCACGACCCGGCACGCGCAGCGGCGCCCCGGCCGACCCGGAGGCCTCCGGGTTCATGCGGGCTGCCACCAGGACCGCGTCCCGGCCGTCGACGGCGGCGTCGAAGAGCGCGAGGCCCTCCTCGGTCCGCAGCGGGACGAAACCGGAACGGGTCATCCGGCGCAGATCCGCGTCGCGCAGGGCAGCGGTCATACCGCCGCTCTGCTGCCACGGCCCCCAGGCGAGAGAGACAGCGGGCAGGCCGAGATCCCTGCGGTGCTGTGCCAGCGCGTCCAGGTACGCGTTCGCCGCCGCGTAGTTGCCCTGGCCGCCGGAGCCGAACACCCCGGCCACCGAGGAGAACAGCGCGAAGACGGCCAGGTCGCTGTCCCGGGTCAACTCGTGCAGGGCCAGCGCCGCGTCCACCTTCGGCCGCAGCACCCGGTCCAGACGCTCCGGGGTGAGCGCCGGGATCACCCCGTCGTCCAGCACGCCCGCGGTGTGCACCACACCGGTCAGCGGGTGCGCCTCCGGTACGTCCGCGAGGAGCGCGGCGAGCGCCGTGCGGTCGGCGACATCGCACGCCGCTACCGTCACCTCGACACCCAACTCGGCCAGCTCCGCGCGAAGTTCACCGGTGCCGGGCGTATCCGCTCCGCGCCGTCCGACGAGCAGCAGGTGACGCACGCCGTGTGCGACCGCGAGATGGCGGGCGAACGACATGCCGAGGGAGCCGGAGCCCCCGGTGATCAGGACGGTGCCCGCAGGGTTCAGCCGGGGCCTGGGCCGTGAACCTTCGTCGGCCTCCGCCATGCCGGACGCACGGACCAGCCTCGGTACGTACGCGACCCCGGCTCGCACGGCCAACTGTGGCTCCGGGCTCGCCAGGACCCGGGCCAACACCCCCGAGGAGGCCGGGTGGTCGTCGATGTCGACCAGGGCGAAGCGGCCGGGGTTCTCCGTCTGCGCCGAGCGGAGCAGTCCCCATACCGGCGCACAGGTGAGAGCAGCATCCTCCGCACCGCTGCCTCTGCCGCTGCTGGCGCAGCCGTTGACGCTGTCTGCCTCCGCTCCTGTGTGGAGAGCGCCCGAAGTGAGCACCACCAGACGGGAGTTCGCCAGTCGCTCCTCGGCGAGCCAGTCCTGCACGAGCCGCAGCGCCCATCCGGCCGTACTGTGCGCGGCCGACGCCCGGTCCTGCCCGTCCGCCTCGGTGAGCGGCGGACAGGCGACGACGACAGCCGGTGCGTCGGCGCCCGCCGAGGCGGGATCCGCGTACGCCGTCGGCCGGACGCCCGCCGGCAGGAACGCGTCGCGCAGCCACGGGCCGGGCTCGCCCAGAACACCCCACCCGGGCGGTCCGTCCGGCGCGGGGGCGGGGGAATCCGGCAGGCGCGTCCAGTCCAGGCGGAACAGGCAGTCACGAGGCGTGCCTACGCCGCTCATCTGTTCGCGGGGGAGCGGTCGCAGGACCAGTGACCGCACGGTGGCCACGGGCGCACCGGTCCCGTCGGTCAGCTCCAGCCGTGCTCCGTTCTCCGCGCCCGGCGACACCCGTACCCGCAGTCGGCGGGCACCGGACGCGTGGAGCCGGACACCGCTCCAGGCGAACGGCAGCGACACCGCCGTGCTGTCGCTGCTGCTGCTGCTGCCGGTGCCGGTGCCGGTGCCGGTGCCGGTGCCGCTGTCGCCGTCGCCCGGTGCGGATCCGTCGAGTGTCATGGCGTGCAGTGCCGCGTCCAGCAGGGCCGGATGCAGGGTGAACAGACCGGCGTTGACGTGCTCCTCCTCCGGGAGCGAGACCTCGGCGAGGATGTCGGCGCCCAGCCGCCAGGCGGCCCGCAGGCCCTGGAAAGCCGGTCCGTAGTGGAGCCCGCCGCGCGCGAACCGGTCGTAGAGTCCGACGCCGGACCGCGCCCCGGACCCGGATCGGGACTCGGACCCGGACCCGGACCCGGTCCTGGACTCGGTCCCGGATCCGTCGTCGAGCGGCAGCGGGACGGCGCCCGCAGGCGGCCACACGGACGGCGTGGCTACTGGCTCCGGCAGCTCCTGCGGGCCCTCGGAAGCGAGGATCCCGGAGGCGTGGCGGCTCCATGTCCCGTCGTACGAGGTCGTGCGCGGCCGTGCGTGGAACACCACCGCCCGTCGCCCGCCCGCGTCCGGTCGCGCCACCTTCACCTGCAGTTCGACCGTCTCGTCGGCGGGCAGCGACAGCGGTGCCGTCAGGGTGAGTTCCTCCAGCACCGGGGTTCCCACCCGGTCACCTGCGTGAACCGCCATGTCGACGAACGCTGTTGCCGGCAGGAGCACGCTGTCCAGCACCGTGTGGTCGGCCAGCCAGGGCTGGTCCCGCAGGGACAGCAGGCCGTTCAGCAGCAGCCCGTCGTCGTCCGCCGTCGCCGTGGCGGACCGCAGGAACGGGTGAGGTGCGGCTTCCGGCTCCGCCGTGGCGGCGTCCGGCCGGTCGGCGTCGAGCCAGTAGCGCCCGCGCTGGAACGCGTACAGCGGCAACGCCGTACGCTGCGCCCCGCGTCCGGCGAAGACCGCGCGCCAGTCCACACCCACGCCGTGCGCGTGCAGCGCGGCCACCGTGGCGAGCAGCGCCTCGGCCTCCGGCCGGGACCCGCGCAGCGTCGGGACGACCAGGGGCGCGGGGCCGTGCGCGGGGGTGCGCGTATCGGAGAGGCAGTCGCGTGCCAGGCCCGTGAGCACGCCGTCCGGGCCGAGTTCGACGAAGTGCGTCGCGCCCTTCTCCCGCAGATACCGCACCGTGTCGGCGAAGCGGACCGGGCGGCGTACGTGGTCCACCCAGTAGCCGGGCGCGCACAGTTCCCCGTCCGTGGCGAGCCGGTCCGCCACGGCGGTCACCAGCGGAATCCCCGGCCGCGAGTAGGTGATGTCCCGCGCCACCGCGGCGAACGCGTCGAGCATGGGCTCCATGCGCGCCGAGTGGAAGGCATGGCTCACCTGAAGTCGCCTGGTCTCGCGGCCCTGTTCGCGCCAGTGCGCGAGGACGTCCAGTACCGCCGGCTCGTCACCGGAGACGACCACCGAGCGGCCGTTCACGGCCGCGATCTCCACCTCCCGCTCCCGGCCCGCCAGGAACGCGGCGATCTCGCCCTCGTCGGCCCGTACCGCGGCCATCGCCCCGCCCGCGGGCAGCGCGTCCATCAGACGGCCGCGGGCCGCCACCAGGGTGCAGGCGTCCGCCAGGGACAGCATCCCGGCGGCGTGGGCCGCCGCCACCTCGCCGACGGAGTGCCCCGCCACCAGGTCGGGGCGTACACCCCAGGACTCCAGCAGCCGGAACAGGGCCACCTCCAGGGCGAACAGCGCGGGCTGCGCGAACAGCGTCGTATCGAGCAGCCCGCCCCTCTCCGGTCCGTCCGACCCGTCCGAACTGCTTGTTCCCTCGGCGAACACCACGTCCCGCAGCGGCTTCGGCAGGAGCGGATCCAGCAGTGCACAGGTCTCGTCGAAGGAGCGGGCGAAGACGGGATGGGCCCCGTACAGCTCCCGGCCCATGCCGAGGCGCTGACTGCCCTGGCCGGTGAAGAGGAAGACCACCTGGCCCGCCGGGCGCGGGCCGCTCGTGCTCACGCCCGGCCGGTGCCGTCCTCCGGCCACCGCGTCGAGGGAGGCGAGCAGTTCGTCGCGGTCGGCGGCCACCACCACCGCACGGTGCTCGAAGGCGGCGCGGGCCGTGGCCAGGGAGAACCCGAAGTCCAGCAGGCTCGTCCCGGGGCGTGCGGCCACATCGGCGCGCAGCCGCCGGGCCTGAGCGAGGAGCCCCGGGGCGCTCCTCGCCGACACCGGGAACGGTACGGCTGTTCCCGCTCCCTCCCGCGCGGCCGGGGAGCCGATGTCCGGGACGTCCGGGGTGCCCGGGGTGCCCAGGGTGTCCGGGGCGTCCGGATCACCCGAGGCAACGGAGGCACCCGGATCTGCCGCAGCGGCCCGCTCACGTACCGTCGCGGCCTGCTCAGGTACCGCAGACGCCTGGTCGAGTACCGGAGAGAACTGGTCGGGTACCGCAGGCGCCTGCTCAAGTACCAGGTGTGCGTTGGTCCCACTGATCCCGAAGGACGACACCCCTGCCCGCCGTGGCCTGCCCGTCCGGGGCCACGGCATCGGCCGGGTCAGCAGCGACAGCGTGCCCGACGACCAGTCCACCCGCGGTGTCGGCTCGTCGGCGTGCAGCGTCCGGGGCAGCACCCCGTGCGCCATCGCCTGGACCATCTTCATCACCCCGGCCATCCCCGCCGCGGCCTGCGTGTGCCCGAAGTTGGACTTGACCGACCCCAGCCACAGGGGGTTCTCCCGCGTGTCCTGCCCGTAGGCCGCGAGGAACGCCTCCGCCTCGATGACGTCACCGAGCCGGGTACCCGTGCCGTGCGCCTCCACCGCGTCGATCTCCGCGGGGGCCAGCCGCGCGTCGGCCAGGGCCTGGCGGATCACCCGTTGCTGAGCCGGTCCGTGCGGCGCCGTCAGGCCGTTGCTCGCTCCGTCCTGATTCACCGCGGAGCCGCGGACCACGGCCAGCACCCGGTAGCCCGCCCGCCGCGCCTCCGACAGCCGGGTGACCAGGAGCATTCCCGCGCCTTCGGCCCACGCGGTGCCGTCCGCCGACGCACCGAACGCCTTGCAGCGGCCGTCGGGGGCCAGCGCGCGCTGCCTGCTGAACTCGACGAAGGAGTGCGGCGCCGACATCACCGTGACACCACCGGCCAGCGCGAGCGAGCACTCGCCCCTGCGCAGCGCCTGGACCGCCAGGTGCAGGGCCACCAACGACGACGAGCACGCCGTGTCCACGGTCATCGCGGGCCCTTCCAGCCCCAGGGCGTAGGCGATACGGCCGGACGCGACGCTGCCCGCGCTGCCGATGGCGAGATAGCCCTCCACCCGCTCCGGTGTGCGGACGAAACGGCTGGCGTAGTCGCTGTACATGAGCCCCGCGTACACACCGGTGGGCGTCCCGCGCACCGTGCCGGGATCGATCCCGGCGTGCTCGAAGGCCTCCCAGGCGACTTCGAGCAGCAGCCGGTGCTGCGGATCCATCGCCAGGGCCTCGCGGGGCGAGATACCGAAGAAGGCCGGATCGAACCGGTCCACGCCGGACAGGAAGCCACCCTCGCGTACGTACGTCCGCCCCGTCCGCCCGGGATCCGGGTCGTACAGCCCGTCCAGGTCCCACCCCCGGTCGGCGGGGAACGGGGTGATGGCGTCGACGCCCTCGTCGACCAGCCGCCACAGGTCCTCCGGGGACTCCACACCGCCCGGGAAGCGGCAGGCCATCCCGACGATCACCACCGGGTCGTCGGCCGGGTCCGCGCCCTCCGGGCGGGTGGCCGCGGCGTCCGCGGGCACGCCGGAGAGCCGTGCCCGGAGGTGAGCGGCCAGTTCCGTCGTGGTGGGGAAGTCGAAGGCGGCGGCCTCGGACAGGGGGAGCCCGGTCGCCGACGCCAGGCGGTCACGCAGCAGCGTCGACGTCAACGAGTCCAGCCCCAGGTCGCGGAACGCGGTCCCCGGCTCCACCTCGTCGACGGCGCAGCCCAGTACAGCGGCGACCTCGGTCCGTACCAGCGCGGCCAGATCCACCGAACCGGCCCCCGCCGCCGGGGAGACCCCGGCCTCCAGGAGCCGCGCGGGCCGGTCCGCGAGCGCGTACCGCTTGGCCTTCCCCGAGGCGGTGCGCGGGATCACGTCCACCTCGTACAGGGCGGCCGGGACCTTGAACGGCGACAGGTGTTCCCGGCAGGCGGCGAGGACCGCCCTCCTGTCGAGCGCGCCGGGTCTCTCCGGGACGAGATGGGCGACCGGCACCTCACCGAGCACGCCGTCCGGGCGGCCGGACACGGCGGCGTCCTTGACCCCCGGCAGCGCCAGCAGCACCGCCTCCACCTCGGAGGGGTGGATGTTCTCCCCGGCCCGGATGATCAGCTCGTCGACCCGGCCGGTGATGGTGACATCGCCCCGGGCATCGATCCGGGCCAGGTCACCCGTGCGGTACCAGCCGTCGCGCAGGACCTCGTCGGTGTCCTCGGGCCGACCGTGGTACCCGGCCATGACACCGGGCCCGCTGACCCACAACTCCCCTTCGCCCAGGGCCTCGCCGCCGTTGTCTCCGCCGAACCCGCTTCCGCCGTCGTTGCTGCCGTCGCCGATCCGCGCCCGCATGCCCGGCAGTACCTGCCCGCACGAACCGGCCGCCCGGTCGACACCCGCTGCGGTCATGGTGACGGGCCCCGCCTCGGTGCTCCCGTAGTGCTCGAGGAACGGCACCCGGCAGATCTCCTCGAATTCCCGCTGGAAACCGGGCGGTGCGGCCACGCCGCCACTGACGCAGCCACGCAGTGCGGGCACCTTCAGCCCTTCGCCGCGTACGGCTTCCAGGAGCTTTCCGTACGTCGTCGGCACACCGGCCAGCAACGTGACCGGGGCGTCCGTCCGGCGCAGTTCACCCAGGACGTCCGTCACGGAGAACCGCGGCAGGAGCACAGCGCCGGCCCCGGTCGCGGTCACCCCGATGACGCACAGGATCTGGCCCATGGCGTGGTGGAGGGGCAGCGGCCACAGCAGGCGGTCGTCGGCGGACAGGCCGAGGACGCCGACGAAGCCGGACACCACCGACGACAGGCGGCTGCGCTGGGTGGACAGCACGCCCTTGGGGGCGCCCGTCGAACCGGAGGTGTAGAGCAGCCACGCCACCTCGTCGAGCCCGAGGTCGTCCGGAGCCGGAACGGACGGTTCGGTGGTGGCCATGGACTCGTACGGGAGCGTGCCGTCGGTGTCCGCCGCGCTGCCGCCCTCACCCGCCGCCCCGGCCTCGTCCCGTACGCCGCCGGGCGTCCCGGTGTCCTGGACGAGCACCACGGTCAACTGCGGGCGCTCAGGTAACAGCAGCCGCAGCAGGCCCAGTCCGGCCCGGTCGGTGAAGACCACCCGGGCGCCGCTGTCGTCCAGCAGATGAGCCAGTTCCGCCCCGGTGCTCCGCGCGTCCATCGGTACACCCACCGCGCCGGCCCTGGTGACTGCGAGCAGGCTCTCGACGGCTTCGACCCGGTTACCGAGAAGGACCGCCGCCCGCTCACCGTGCCGCAGACCGAGCCCGGCCAGATGCCCGGCCAGCCGCCCGGTCCGCAGCTCCAACTCCGCGTAGGTCACCCGGGAACAGGAATCCTGGAAGGCGATCGTGGAGCCGCGGAGCCGGGCATGCTCCCGGAGCAGCTCGGGCAGGGGCCGGACGGGATCTGTGCGTGGTGTCACCGGGACGAACACTTCCTCTGCACGCGGGAGTTGATGGTGCCCACCGTATGGGGCTGCGGTGCGTACGTGAGAAGTGCCGTGTGGTCAGGGGGCGGGTTTCGAGAGGGCGAGGATCACCGCGTGGGCGCCCTTGCGCATCTTCAACAGGACGCGCGGCATGGTGTGTTCCTTCCTGTACCGGGGGGTGCGGAGAAGGCCGGACGGGTGGGCGGGACGGGAGGGATGGGCGGTACCGGGGTCGGGGCCGACCCCTCAACGCTTATTGAAAATGATAGTCGATACCGTGCGGGTGGAGCTCCACGCCTGTGCGTGCGGCGCCGTGTCGTCGCCCAAGGGGGCGATATCTGCCGGTACATGACGATCGGTCCGGTTCGGTGAAGGTGATACCGGATCTGTCCCGTGAGGCCTGTCGGGTGTCCCCGGGGGTGCTCCGGAGATATCCGGCCGCATAAATGACAACAGACCCCCCGATCTGGCGCAATGCCTGATCAGAGGGCCTGTTCGGCACCTTTTACAAGGTGCCCCCGGCAGGATTCGAACCTGCGCACCCGGCTCCGGAGGCCGATGCTCTATC
Organism: Streptomyces sp. NBC_01267; assembly: GCF_036241575.1. NCBI lineage: Bacteria > Bacillati > Actinomycetota > Actinomycetes > Kitasatosporales > Streptomycetaceae > Streptomyces > Streptomyces sp. NBC_01267. The sequence continues at coordinate 5,496,439 of NZ_CP108455.1, forward strand.
CCCTGAGCTACGGGGGCGAACCGCCGCTGTGAGCGGCGACGGGTAGAACCCTACCAGCTCAGCGGGGGTGTCCATGAACAGCATTTCCGCGGGCGGGACGACCGTTGATCTCCCGCCGGTCTCGCGCCGGTCTGCCACCGGTTGCCCGTGCCGGGCGGAAGTGGGCAAAACCCGGACGTGGTGGTGCCGGCGGTTCTACGCTCAGGGGTGTGTCTGGCACGTACGGCCGGGTGCTTGTTGTCGATGACAACAAGGTCATCCGCCAGTTGATCAGGGTCAACCTCGAGCTGGAGGGCTTCGAGGTCGTGACCGCGGCCGATGGTGTCGAATGTCTGGACATCGTGCACCGGGTCGCCCCCGACGTGATCACCCTGGACGTCGTCATGCCGCGCCTGGACGGGCTGAGTACCGCCGCCCGGCTGCGCTCCGACCCGCGGACGAGCCTGCTGCCGCTCGCGATCATCAGCGCGTGCACGAACCACGAGGTGGAGAACGGGCTCGCGTCCGGGGTCGACGCCTTTCTGTCCAAGCCGTTCGAGCCCGCCGAGCTGATCCAGCTCGTGGGGCAGCTGATGCGGATCCGGCGGGACGGGTCCCCGGCGCGCGGGCCGGTCGGCGCCGGTCCCCAGGGCGCATCCCGGCCTGCCGGAAGGGCCGGGAGCGCGCTCGGCTGACCGGATGGCGAAACCGGTTCGCGGAGAGCCCCCCCTTCTCCCATACGCTTGTCCTGTGACTCCCGCAGAGCTCTCCCGTACCGTCGCGCACGCCGTGCGCCGCGCGGTGGACGAGGGTGCCCTGAGCGTGGCTGTTCCCGAGCGGGTCAAGATCGAACGGCCCCGGCCCGGCGGGCGCGGGGACTACGCCACCAGCGCGGCCCTCCAGCTGGCCGGTCCGGCCGGGATGCCGCCCCGGGCGGTCGCCGAGGCCCTGCGCGGGCGGATCGCCGGTACGCGCGGGATCGCGTGCGTCGAGATCACCGGCCCGGGATTCCTGAACTTCACGCTGGCGCCCGACACCTCGGACACCGTCGTACGGACCGTGCGGGAGCAGGGCCTGCGGTACGGCGGCGGCTCGCCCACCGCCTTCCGGAGCGCCGCGCCCGCAGACCCCCGCCTCGGGGCCGACGCCGGCCGCTGGGACGCCCTGGTCGGCGGTGGCGACGGACTGCTGGTCCGGCGCGGGAGCAACCCCCTCTTCCGGGTGCAGTACGCGCACGCCCGCAGCCGCGCGCTGCTGCGCAACGCCCGCGACCTCGGCTTCGCGCCCGCGTACGAGGAGCCCGCGTACGAGGAGGACGGTTTCGCGCCCGCGTACGCGCAGGACGGCGGCCCCGCGCCCACGTGCGAACAGGGCAGCGGGACGGGGACCGGAACCGCGTGCGCGACCGCGCCGCCCCCCGGCCGGTCCGCTCTCCTCGGGGCCCTGGCCGATTACCCCGCCGTGGTCGAGGCCGGGGCGCCGCACCGGCTCGCCCGGCATCTGGTGACGGTCGCCGACGCGTTCCTGGAGTTCCACATCAGCGTGCTGCCCGTCGGTGACGAGAAACCCTCGGCCGCCCACCGATCCCGGCTCGCTCTCGCCGAAGCCGCCGGGACGGTGCTGGCAGGCGGCCTGTCCCTGCTCGGCATCAGCGCACCCGAACACATCTGAAAGAGCGAAGAGATGAGCCGTTCCGCACACCCCGCCGGGCCCCGGCACGCCGACGTCTACACCGAGGGGCACTACTCGGCCCCCGCCGAGGACCTCAACTCCCTGGACGAGAAGGTGTGGTCGCGTACGGTCGGCCGCGACGCGGACGGCGTCGTCACCGTCGGCGGGATCGAAGTGACCCGGCTGGCCGAGGAGTTCGGCACCCCCGCCTACTTCCTCGACGAGGCCGACTTCCGCGCCAGGTGCCGGGCCTGGGCGGACGCCTTCGGGCGGGACGCGGACGTCTTCTACGCGGGCAAGGCGTTCCTCTCGCGCGCCGTCGTGAAGTGGCTCCAGGAAGAGGGGCTGAACCTCGACGTCTGCTCCGGTGGCGAGCTGACCACCGCGCTGGCCGCCGGGATGCCCGCCGCGCGGATCGCCTTCCACGGCAACAACAAGACCACCGAGGAGATCGAGCGGGCCGTCGACGCCGGCGTCGGACGCATCGTGCTCGACTCCTTCCAGGAGATCGTCCGCGTCGCGCACATCGCGCAGAGCCGCGGCAAGCGCCAGCGGGTACAGATCCGGGTGACGGTCGGCGTCGAGGCGCACACCCACGAGTTCATCGCCACCGCCCACGAGGACCAGAAGTTCGGGATCGCGCTCGCCGACGGGCAGGCCGCCGAGGCCGTCCGCAGGGCGCTCAAGCTCGACGGGCTCGAACTCATCGGTATCCACTCGCACATCGGGTCGCAGATCTTCGACATGGCGGGCTTCGAGGTCTCCGCGCGCCGGGTGGTGCAGCTCCTCGCCGAGGTGCGCGACGAACACGGCGTCGAGCTCCCCGAGATCGACCTCGGCGGCGGTCTCGGCATCGCGTACACCTCGGAGGACGACCCGCGCGAGCCGCACGAGATCGCCAAGGCGCTCGGCGAGATCGTCACCCGGGAGTGCGAGTCGGCGGGACTGACCACGCCGCGCATCTCGGTCGAGCCGGGACGCGCCATCGTCGGACCCACCGCCTTCACGCTGTACGAGGTCGGCACCATCAAGCCGCTGGAGGGGCTGCGTACCTACGTCAGTGTCGACGGCGGCATGTCCGACAACATCCGTACGGCCCTCTACGACGCCGAGTACAGCGTCGCCCTCGTCTCCCGTACGTCGACCGCCGAGCCGATGCTCGTCCGCGTGGTCGGCAAGCACTGCGAGAGCGGCGACATCCTGGTCAAGGACGCGTTCCTGCCCGCGGACCTCGCGCCGGGTGATCTCCTCGCCGTTCCCGCCACCGGGGCGTACTGCCGTTCCATGGCGAGCAACTACAACCACGCGCTGCGCCCGCCCGTCGTCGCCGTCAGGGACGGCGAGGCCCGGGTGATCGTCCGGCGTGAGACGGAGGAAGATCTCCTGCGCCTCGATGTCGGGTAGTGAAATAGTCGTCTCACGATCCGGACGGGGGATAGAAACTCCCGTCCGGTGAGTGAGACTGGTCCACACCGTAGAAGTATGAGAAGTGAGGTCGGATGATGCGTACGCGTCCGCTGAAGGTGGCGCTGCTGGGCTGTGGAGTCGTCGGCTCAGAGGTGGCGCGCATCATGACGACGCACGCCGACGACCTCGCGGCACGCATCGGTGCCCCCGTCGAGCTCGCCGGTGTGGCGGTCCGCCGCCCCTCCAAGGTCCGTGAGGGGGTCGACCCCTCCCTCATCACCACCGATGCGATGGCCCTGGTCAAACGGGGCGACATCGACGTCGTCATCGAGGTCATCGGCGGTATCGAGCCCGCCCGCGCGCTGATCACCACCGCCTTCGAGCACGGCGCGAGCGTCGTCTCCGCCAACAAGGCGCTGCTCGCCAAGGACGGCGCCGCTCTGCACGCGGTGGCCCAGGAGCACGGCCGGGACCTCTACTACGAGGCCGCCGTCGCCGGTGCGATCCCGCTGGTGCGCCCGCTGCGCGAATCGCTCGCGGGCGACAAGGTGAACCGGGTCCTCGGCATCGTCAACGGCACCACGAACTTCATCCTCGACAAGATGGACAGCACCGGCGCCGGGTACTCCGAGGCGCTCGACGAGGCCACGGCCCTCGGGTACGCCGAGGCCGACCCCACCGCCGACGTCGAGGGCTTCGACGCCGCCGCCAAGGCCGCCATCCTCGCCGGTATCGCCTTCCACACCCGGGTGCGCCTGGACGACGTGCACCGCGAGGGCCTCACCGAGGTCACCGCCGCCGACATCGCGTCCGCCAAGCGCATGGGCTGCACCGTCAAGCTCCTCGCCATCTGCGAGCGGGCCGCCGACGGCAAGTCCGTCACGGCCCGAGTCCACCCGGCGATGATCCCGCTCAGCCACCCGCTGGCCTCCGTCCGTGAGGCGTACAACGCGGTCTTCGTCGAGGCGGAGGCGGCCGGACAGCTCATGTTCTACGGTCCCGGCGCCGGCGGCTCGCCCACCGCGTCCGCGGTCCTCGGCGACCTCGTGGCGGTCTGCCGGAACAAGCTCAACGGGGCCACCGGGCCTGGCGAATCCGCGTACACCCGGCTGCCCGTCAGCCCCATGGGCGACGTCGTCACCCGGTACCACATGAGCCTCGACGTGGCCGACAAACCGGGTGTTCTCGCCCAGGTCGCCACGGTCTTCGCCGAACAGGGCGTATCGATCGACACGGTCCGCCAACAGAGCCGGAATTCAGGCAGCGGTGACGAGGTCGCCATCGAGCAGGGTACCGACGGGCGACGGGCGGGCGGAGGCGGCGAGGCGTCCCTCGTCGTCGTCACCCACCGCGCGCCCGACGCCGCCCTCTCCGGGACCGTCGAGGCGCTGCGCAAGCTCGACACCGTGCTCGGTGTCGCCAGCATCATGCGTGTTGAAGGGGAGTAAGGACCCATGACCACCAAGGGCACCCACCAGTGGCGCGGCATCATCGAGGAGTACCGGGACCGGCTCCCGGTCACGAGCACGACGCCCGTCGTCACGCTCCGTGAGGGCGGTACGCCGCTCGTCCCCGCGCAGGTTCTTTCCGAGCGCACGGGCTGCGAGGTGCACCTCAAGGTCGAGGGCGCCAACCCCACGGGGTCCTTCAAGGACCGCGGTATGACCATGGCGATCACCCACGCCAAGGAGCAGGGCGCGCAGGCCGTCATCTGCGCCTCCACCGGCAACACCTCGGCCTCGGCCGCCGCCTACGCCGTACGGGCCGGAATGGTCTGTGCGGTCCTGGTGCCGCAGGGCAAGATCGCCCTCGGCAAGATGGGTCAGGCGCTGGTCCACGGCGCCAGGATCCTCCAGGTCGACGGCAACTTCGACGACTGCCTCACGCTGGCCCGCTCGCTCTCCGACAACTACCCGGTGGCGCTGGTCAATTCGGTCAATCCGTCCCGTATCGAGGGGCAGAAGACCGGCGCGTTCGAGATCGTCGACGCCCTCGGTGACGCCCCGGACATCCATGTGCTGCCCGTCGGCAACGCCGGCAACATCACGGCGTACTGGAAGGGCTACCGGGAGTACGCGGCGGACGGGCCGGCCACCCGCACCCCCCGGATGTGGGGTTTCCAGGCCTCCGGCTCCGCGCCCATCGTGCGCGGCGAGATCGTCAAGGACCCGTCCACCATCGCCACGGCGATCCGGATCGGCAACCCGGCCTCCTGGCAGTTCGCCCTCGACGCCCGCGACGAGTCGGGCGGTTTCATCGACGAGGTCACCGACCGTCAGATCCTGTCGGCCTACCGGCTGTTGGCCTCCCAGGAAGGCGTCTTCGTGGAACCCGCGTCGGCCGCCTCGGTCGCGGGCCTGCTGAAGGCCGCCGAAGAGGGCAAGGTCGACCCCGGCCAGAAAATCGTCTGCACGGTCACCGGCAACGGCCTGAAGGACCCGGACTGGGCGGTCGCGGGAGCCCCGCAGCCGGTCACCGTCCCGGTGGACGCCGTGGTGGCCGCCGAGCGCCTGGGCCTCGTCCAGTAGCGCTCCGGTGCTTGCGCCCGGAGTGCCCGGACCTCGTGCCGTAGCGCTCCGGGGCTCGTGCCCCGGGCTCCCACAGGCTCATCTCCGGTCTCTCTCCGGCCCTTTCGGAACCGAGAGCGCATAGGAGGCATACGACACGCATCGTGCGCCTCCTGTGCGCCCTATGTCGCGACAGAACCTTCCTTCGATAAGCTGTACTCAACCCACCCCGCCGCAATGTGCCGCGGTGTTGTTGTCGTGATGCCCGCAGTGCTCGTAGGGTCGTCCGGCCAGGGGCCGCCGGGGGAGCGTTCTCCCGGGAAACACAGCCGAATTCACCGAAAAAACCTCGCGGTCGACAGCAGAGCCGCGGTCTCACAAGGAGAGTCGTCAGAGCGATGGCCGGTCCCGCGTTCCGTGCCGCCGCCGTCCGGGTGCGCACCCCCGCCACCAGCGCCAACCTCGGGCCGGGCTTCGACGCCTTCGGCCTGTCGCTGGGGCTGTACGACGACGTGGTCGTCCGGGTCGCCGACACCGGGCTGCACGTCGACATCGCGGGTGAGGGCGCCGAGACGCTCCCGCGCGACGAGAACCACCTGCTCGTACGCTCCCTGCGTACGGCCTTCGACCTGCTCGGCGGGCAGCCGCGCGGCCTGGAGGTCGTCTGCGCCAACCGCATCCCGCACGGCCGCGGCCTCGGCTCCTCGTCCGCCGCCATCTGCGCGGGCATCGTCGCCGCCCGCGCCGTGACCATAGGCGGGGCCGAGAAGCTCGACGACGAGGCCCTGCTCGAACTGGCCACCGAGATCGAGGGCCACCCCGACAACGTGGCCGCCTGCCTGCTCGGCGGCTTCACCCTCGCCTGGACCGACGGGGGAGCGGCGCGGGCCATCAGGATGGATCCTGCGGATTCCATCGTTCCGGTGGTTTTCGTCCCCAGCAGGCCGGTGCTCACCGAGACCGCGCGGGGCCTCCTCCCGCGGGCCGTCCCCCATGTGGACGCGGCTGCCAACGCGGGTCGCGCGGCTCTGCTCGTGGAGGCGCTGACCAGGCGCCCCGAGCTGCTGTTCGCGGCGACCGAGGACCGACTGCACCAGGAGTACCGTGCTCCGGCGATGCCCGAGAGCGTGGCCCTGGTCAACCGACTGCGGGCGGACGGCGTTCCCGCAGTCATCTCCGGCGCGGGCCCCACGGTGCTCGCGCTGGTCGAGAACGGTGCGGCCGAAAAGGTCGCACGGCTGGCGGGCGAAGGGTGGGCGGCCAACCGGCTGCCGCTCGACGCCTCGGGTGCGAGCGTTCTACCGCTGGGTACGTAGGAGCGCCCGGTTGCCGGTGAACGAGAGGGGGAATATTTGTTGGATCCGGTAGTGTTAACCTCAAGTCTGCACTCGACGCCTTTGTGGCGCGGTGCTCAGTGTCCCCATCAGGGACCGCCTTTTCCTCCGGGAGCCTCCCCAACTGCCTGAGCAGCCTGCCTGAGCAGTTTCGAGCACGCTCCGGAACCGGCCTCTGCCGGACCCCAAGCACGTCTTGCCCTCCGCCGTACCCCGGCGGACCACCGCCCCGGCGTCGGTTCGCGATCAGTCAAGATCCAGAACCGCAGTCGGACAGCACAACCGGTCGCCGAGCCAGACAGGCCGACGCCCGCTCCAGGGAAGGACCCTTCGTGAGCGACACCACCGATCTGATGGGCGTGACTGCCGACAACAATGTCGACGCCGCGTCCGCCGCCGGTGCTGCTACCGGCAGCACCGCACGGCGCCGCCGCTCCGGCACCGGCCTCGACGGCATGGTCCTGGCCGAGCTGCAGCAGGTCGCGTCCGGCCTCGGTATCAAAGGCACCGCACGGATGCGCAAGAGCCAGCTGATCGAGGTCATCAAGGAGGCGCAGGCCGGTTCGTCCGCGCCCAAGAGCGCCCAGGCCGCCAAGCCCGCCAAGAGCGCGGACAGCGCGTCGACGGCCGAGACCAAGCCGAAGCGCCGTGCCACCTCCAAGTCCCGTACGGGTGACGAGTCCGCGGCGGCCGAGAAGTCCGCGGCCCAGCAGCAGATCGACATCCCCGGTCAGCCTGCCAGCGACGACCAGCCGGCCGGCGAGCGCCGTCGCCGTCGGGCCACCGCCCAGGCGGGCAGCCCCGAGACCACGACATCCGCCGCCGAGGCCAAGGCCCCGAAGACGGACGCCACCGCGGAGACGCACTCCGCCGGCACCGACGTGAAGACCGAGGCTCCGGCCGAGGCCGCCACCGACAGCGCCGAAGGCCGTCGTGACCGTGGCCAGCGCGGTGACCGCCGGGAGCGCGGCGACCGCCAGGACCGCGGGGACCGACAGGAGCGCGGCGACCGCGGCGACCGTCAGGAGCGCGGTGAGCGCGGCAGCCAGCGCGACCGCCGCGACCGCGGTGGCAAGGGCGACGACCAGCAGGGCAGCCAGCGCCAGCAGCGCCAGGGCAACCAGAGCAGCGGCCCGCGCGCCGACGAGAACGACGACGACTTCGACGGAGGCCGCCGTGGTCGCCGTGGCCGTTACCGTGACCGCCGCGGCCGTCGTGGCGAGCGCCAGGAGTTCGGTGACGCGCCCCAGGTCGCCGACGACGACGTCCTGATCCCCGTCGCGGGCATCCTGGACATCCTGGACAACTACGCGTTCATCCGGACCTCCGGCTACCTGCCGGGCCCGAACGACGTGTACGTCTCGCTCGCCCAGGTCCGTAAGAACGGCCTGCGCAAGGGTGACCACGTCACCGGCGCCGTCCGCCAGCCCAAGGACGGCGAGCGCCGCGAGAAGTTCAACGCGCTCGTCCGCCTCGACTCGGCGAACGGCATGGCGGCCGAATCCGGCCGCGGGCGCCCGGAGTTCCAGAAGCTGACTCCGCTGTACCCGCAGGACCGGCTCCGCCTGGAGACCGACCCGGGTGTGCTGACGACCCGGATCATCGACCTCGTCGCGCCGATCGGCAAGGGCCAGCGCGGTCTGATCGTGGCCCCGCCGAAGACCGGTAAGACCATGATCATGCAGGCCATCGCCAACGCGATCACGGTCAACAACCCCGAGTGCCACCTGATGGTCGTCCTCGTCGACGAGCGTCCGGAAGAGGTCACCGACATGCAGCGGTCGGTGAAGGGCGAGGTCATCTCCTCGACCTTCGACCGTCCGGCCGAGGACCACACCACCGTCGCCGAGCTGGCCATCGAGCGCGCCAAGCGCCTCGTGGAGCTGGGTCACGACGTGGTCGTGCTGCTCGACTCGATCACCCGCCTGGGCCGTGCGTACAACCTGGCGGCCCCGGCCTCCGGGCGCATCCTCTCCGGTGGTGTCGACTCGACCGCCCTCTACCCGCCGAAGCGCTTCTTCGGTGCCGCGCGGAACATCGAGGACGGCGGCTCGCTGACCATCCTCGCCACCGCGCTGGTCGAGACCGGCTCGCGCATGGACGAGGTGATCTTCGAGGAGTTCAAGGGCACCGGCAACATGGAGCTCAAGCTCGACCGGAAGCTCGCCGACAAGCGCATCTTCCCCGCGGTGGACGTCGACCCGTCCGGTACGCGTAAGGAAGAGATCCTCCTGAACGCGGAGGAGCTCGCCATCGTCTGGAAGCTGCGCCGGGTGCTCCACGCGCTCGACTCGCAGCAGGCGATCGAGCTGCTGCTCGACAAGATGAAGAAGACCAAGTCGAACGCCGAGTTCCTGATGCAGATCGCGAAGACCACGCCCGGGAGCGGCAACGACTGACGTTCCGTCACGGATTGTCAACTGGCCCGCCCTGTCACGGAAGTGACGGGGCGGGCCAGTTGTGTGTGGGAGTGGTGTCCGGCTTTCACACCCCTTTTCCGTTCCCCCGCCGCGTCTCCGGCACCGCTCCGCCGCCCCGTCGGGCCGCATCGGCGGCCTCCGAGACGTTCGCCACAGCCCGCGCACCGGGGCCGGTCGTCCCGGGTTCGCCCCGTACTGCCGAAAACCCCAGGTGAGGGCCGCTTTGCGGCAGTTGCCCGACTACGCCCTGTCACTTCCGCGCACGCTGAGGTCACAGGGCGTTGTGCAACGCTTTCGCGAGATACGTCGTCTCCCAAGTGATGACACACCGTTGCCTGAACTTCGGGGCAGGGGGTAGCGCGACCACCGAGAAGCTGGAGGGGACATGGGCGAGTCACAGAAGGCGGGCCGAATACGGGGCAGCGGCAAACGCCGCAGGAGGGCATCCACCCGGCGCAGGACGCTGACCATCACGGCATGGGTGGCCGCCGGAGTCGTCGTACTCGGCGGCGGCGGACTGGGCTTCCTCTACTTCAAGCTCGACGGCAACCTCAAGAGCGTCGACATCAACGCCCAGCTCGGCACCGACCGCCCCGCCAAGGTCGACAACGGCTCCATGGACATCCTGGTGCTCGGCTCCGACTCCCGCGCGGGGGCGAACTCCAAGTACGGCAAGGACGAGGGCGGCGCCCGCTCGGACACCGCGATGGTCGTCCACGTCTACCAGGGCCACAAGAAGGCCAGTGTCGTGTCGATCCCCCGCGACACCCTCGTGGACCGGCCCGACTGCACCGACTCCAAGGGCGCCACGGTCGCGGGCGCGCAGCACGCCATGTTCAACACGGCGTACGAGAGCGGCGGTCCGGCCTGCGCGGTGAAGACCGTCGAGAAGATGTCCGGGATCCGGATGGACCACTACCTGGAGGTCGACTTCTCCGGCTTCCAGAAGCTCATCGACGACCTGGGCGGTGTGCCCGTCACCACCACCAAGGCGATCAACGACGACAAGAGCCACCTGCACCTCGCGGCGGGCACCCACACGCTCAACGGCGAGGACGCGCTCGGCCTCGTACGCACCAGGCACGGCGTCGGCGACGGCAGCGACCTCGGCCGCATACAGCTCCAGCAGGCCTTCATCAAGGCGCTGATCAACCAGATCAAGCACGTCGGGGTATTCACCAGCCCCACGAAGCTCTACAACCTCGCGGACACCGCCACCAAGACGGTCACCACCGACTCCGACATCAACTCCGTCAAGAGCCTGGTGAGCTTCGCGAACGGGCTCAAGGGCATCGGCGCGGGCGACATGAAGATGGTCACGATGCCCGTCGAGTACGACCCGGCGGATCCCAACCGGGTGATCCCGCTGGAGGCGAAGGCGCAGCAGGTGTGGACCGCGCTGAAGCAGGACCGGCCCATTCCGGCCGCCGCGACCAAGGGCTCCGCGGGCGACCAGGGCGAGGCGGGCAAGGTCGTGACCAGCTCGTAGAGGCCCACCCCGGAATAGATCCGGCCCGCCCGGGGTTGGCCAACTGTCCGGAATTTTGAAGGACGGGCCAGTCCTGGCAGACTGGTACGTCGGCCCCGGTTCACGTTCGGACAATTCCGTCCGCACGACCCGGCGCCCTCCCGAAACTAGGAGCCACCTTGAAGCGCGACATCCACCCCGAGTACCACGAGACCCAGGTCAGCTGCACCTGCGGTGCCTCGTTCACCACCCACAGCACCCTCGCCGAAGGCACCATCCGTGCCGAGGTCTGCTCCGAGTGCCACCCGTTCTACACGGGCAAGCAGAAGATCCTCGACACCGGTGGCCGTGTGGCCCGCTTCGAGGCCCGCTTCGGCAAGAAGGCCGCCGGCTCCGACGCCAAGTAGCGAGCCACTGCGCCGGTCCTCGGTCGCTCCTTCGCGGAGCGACCGGACCGGCGCTTTTGCCGTCCGGAGCAGCCGCAGCCCTTTTTGACGTACGAAAGCAGGAAACCCCCGATGTTCGAGGCGGTCGAGGAACTGATCGGCGAGCACGCCGGTCTTGAGGAACAGCTCGCCGACCCGTCGGTCCACGCCGACCAGGCCAACGCGCGCAGGCTCAACAAGCGCTACGCCGAGCTGACCCCGATCGTCGCCACGTACCGTTCCTGGAAGCAGACCGGGGACGACATCGAGACGGCCCGTGAACTGTCCTACGACGACCCGGAGTTCGCCGCCGAGGTCAAGGTGCTGGACAAGCAGCGCGAGGCGCTCACCGAGAAGCTCCGGCTGCTCCTGGTGCCGCGCGACCCCAGCGACGACAAGGACGTTCTCCTGGAGGTCAAGGCGGGCGCGGGCGGCGACGAGTCGGCCCTGTTCGCCGGTGACCTGCTGCGGATGTACCTGCGCTACGCCGAGCGGGCCGGCTGGAAGACCGAGATCATCGACGCCACCGAGTCCGAACTGGGCGGCTACAAGGACGTCCAGGTCGCGGTGAAGACCAAGGGCGGCAACGGCGCGACCGAGCCCGGCCAGGGCGTCTGGGCGCGGCTGAAGTACGAGGGCGGCGTGCACCGCGTGCAGCGGGTGCCCTCCACCGAGTCGCAGGGCCGCATCCACACCTCGGCGGCCGGGGTGCTCGTCACCCCCGAGGCCGAGGAGGTCGAGGTCGAGGTCCACCCCAACGACCTCCGCATCGACGTGTACCGCTCGTCAGGGCCCGGCGGACAGTCGGTCAACACCACGGACTCCGCGGTCCGCATCACGCACCTGCCGACCGGCGTCGTCGCCTCCTGCCAGAACGAGAAGAGCCAGCTCCAGAACAAGGAGCAGGCGATGCGTATCCTGCGTTCCAGGCTGCTCGCCGCGGCCCAGGAGGCCGCCGAACGGGAAGCCTCCGACGTACGGCGCAGCCAGGTCCGCACCGTCGACAGGTCCGAGAAGATCCGGACGTACAACTTCCCGGAAAACCGGATCTCCGACCACCGTGTCGGCTTCAAGGCGTACAACTTGGACCAGGTGCTCGACGGCGACCTGGACGCAGTGATCCAGGCGTGCGTGGACGCGGACTCCGCGGCCAAGCTCGCCGCCGCCCAGTAGTAGCCGGCCCGTACTGGAGAACCGCATGAACCTGCTGCTTGCCGAGGTGGCCCAGGCCACCCAGCGGCTGGCCGACGCCGGCGTGCCCTCCCCGCGCTTCGACGCCGAGGAGCTCGCCGCCTTCGTGCACGGCGTCAAGCGGGGCGAGCTCCACCACGTCAAGGACGAGGACTTCGACGCCCGCTACTGGGAGACCATCGCCCGCCGTGAGGCCCGGGAACCGCTCCAGCACATCACCGGCCGCGCCTTCTTCCGTTACCTGGAACTCCAGGTCGGGCCCGGTGTCTTCGTGCCCCGGCCGGAGACCGAGTCGGTCGTCGGGTGGGCCATAGACGCGGTGCGCGCCATGGACGTGGTCGAACCGCTGATCGTCGACCTGTGCACGGGCTCCGGAGCCATCGCGCTGGCCATGGCCCAGGAGGTGCCCCGCTCCCGGGTGCACGCCGTGGAACTGTCCGACGACGCGCTGCACTGGACCCGGAAGAACGCCGAGGGGTCCAGGGTCACCGTCCACCAGGGCGACGCCCTGAGCGCGCTCCCCGAGCTCGACGGCCAGGTGGACCTGGTCATCTCCAACCCGCCGTACATCCCGCTCACCGAGTGGGAGTACGTCGCCCCCGAGGCCCGTGACCACGACCCGGAGATGGCTCTCTTCTCCGGCGAGGACGGCCTCGACACGATCCGCGGAATCGAGCGCACCGCCCACCGTCTCCTCGTGCCCGGCGGCGTCGTCGTCATCGAGCACGCCGACACCCAGGGCGGCCAGGTTCCGTGGATCTTCACCGAGGAGCGGGGCTGGGCCGACGCGGCCGACCACCCCGACCTGAACAACCGGCCCCGTTTCGCGACAGCCCGCAAGGCCCTGCCGTGACGGCCGCCGGGTCAGTTCCACAGCAGATTTTTCAGGCTTTGCACGAGGAGGCTCGCTAAATGGCACGGCGATACGACACCAACGACGCGACCGACCGCACCACAGGTCTGCGTGAAGCAGCGTCCGCCGTCCGCCGGGGCGAGCTCGTCGTACTCCCGACGGACACCGTGTACGGCATCGGGGCGGACGCCTTCAGCTCCGAGGGCGTGGTGGACCTGCTGGACGCCAAGGGGCGCGGGCGCAACATGCCCACCCCTGTCCTCATCGGCTCCCCGAACACCCTGCACGGGCTCGTCACGGACTTCTCCGAGCAGGCCTGGGAGCTCGTCGACGCCTTCTGGCCGGGCGCGCTCACGCTCGTCGCCAAGCACCAGCCGTCCCTCCAGTGGGACCTGGGCGACACCCGGGGCACCGTGGCCGTACGGATGCCGCTGCACCCGGTCGCCATCGAACTGCTCACGGAGGTCGGCCCGATGGCCGTCTCCAGCGCCAACCTCACCGGCCACCCGGCGCCGGAGGACTGCGACGCGGCCCAGGAGATGCTCGGAGACTCGGTCTCCGTGTACCTGGACGGCGGCCCGACCCCCGGCAACATCCCCTCGTCGATCGTCGACGTCACCGGCAGGATCCCGGTCCTGCTGCGCGCGGGCGCACTCTCCGCCGAGGAGCTCCGCAAGGTGGTACCTGACCTTGAGGTGGCCAATTGACAGCCCCTGAGGGGCGTGGCATAGGCGCGGTCGCCCCCGGCGGCACGTTCAGGATCCTCCACGTCAGCACCGGCAACGTCTGCCGCTCGCCGATCACCGAGCGGCTGACCCGCCATGCCCTGGCCGACCGGCTGGGCGCCCGGCTGACCGGCGGCCTGATCGTGGAGAGCGCGGGCACCTGGGGCCACGAGGGGGCCCCGATGGAGGCCAACGCGGCGACCGTCCTGTCGGACTACGGCGCGGACGCCGACGGCTTCCTCGGCCGCGAGCTGCTCGACGACCACGTGATCCGCGCCGACCTGGTGCTCACCGCGACCCGTGACCACCGGGCCCAGGTCATCTCGATGGGCCACTCGGCGGGGCTGCGCACCTTCACCCTGAAGGAGTTCACCCGTCTCGTCCGGGCCATAGACCCGGCGACGCTGCCGGACCCGCTCGACGAGGGCGTGGTGGAGCGCGCGCGGGCCCTGGTGCGGGCCGCCGCGGCGCTGCGCGGGTGGCTGCTCGCGCCGACGGTCGAGGCGGACGAGGTCAACGATCCGTACGGGGCGCCGATCACCTTCTTCCGGTCGATCGGTGACGAGATCAACCAGGCGCTGGATCCGGTGGTGACCGCGCTGACGGGTGTGGCCGCGACCCACTGACCCCGCGGTGCGGCCCGTCGGGTCCGCCCGCGCACGCCCGGACGAGCCGGACCCCGTCCGGCGGGCGCCCCGGTACGGCCCGGCCTACATTGGGTGGGACGCCGAGGAGCCCCAAGATGCCGGTCACCGCCACAGCCCGCCACTCCGCCGGTTTCGACGCCCTGCGCGCGCAGGACCCGGAGATGGCCGACGTCATCAGCGGCGAGACCGAGCGGCAGACCGGCTCGCTCCAGCTGATCGCCGCGGAGAACTTCAGCTCACCCGCCGTCCTCGCGGCTCTCGGCTCCGCGCTGTCCAACAAGTACGCGGAGGGCTATCCGGGCGCCCGCCACCACGGCGGCTGCGAAATGGTCGACATCGCCGAGCGGATCGCCTGTGAGCGGGCCACAGCGCTCTTCGGAGCCGAACACGCGAACGTACAGCCGCACTCCGGGTCCTCGGCCGTCCTGGCGGCGTACGCGGCCCTTCTGCGCCCCGGTGACACGGTCCTCGCCATGGGTCTGGCGCACGGCGGGCACCTCACGCACGGTTCGCCCGCCAATTTCTCCGGCCGCTGGTTCGACTTCGTCGGGTACGGGGTGGACGCCGAGAGCGGACTGATCGACTACGACCAGGTGCGGGCCCTCGCCGAGCAGCACCGGCCGCGGGCCATCGTCTGCGGGTCCATCTCGTATCCGCGCCACCCCGACTACGCGGCGTTCCGCGCCATCGCCGACGAGGCGGGCGCCTATCTGATCGCGGACGCGGCCCACCCGATGGGCCTGATCGCCGGGGGAGCGGCGCCCAGTCCCGTTCCGTACGCCGATGTCGTCTGCGCCACCACCCACAAGGTGCTGCGCGGTCCGCGCGGCGGGATGATCCTCTGCGGCCCGGACCTGGCCGACCGGATCGACCGGGCCGTCTTCCCGTTCACCCAGGGCGGCGCGCAGATGCACACGATCGCGGCCAAGGCCGTGGCCTTCGGCGAGGCAGCGACGCCGGCCTTCGCCTCCTACGCCCACCAGGTGGTGGCGAACGCGCGCGTGCTCGCGGCCGGACTCGCGGCGGAGGGCTTCGCGGTCACCACCGGCGGGACCGACACCCACCTGATCACGGCGGATCCGGCCCCGCTCGGCATCGGCGGGCAGCAGGCCCGCAGCCTCCTGGCAGCCGCGGGCCTGGTCCTGGACACCTGCGCACTGCCTTACGGTGATGGGCGGGGCATCCGGCTGGGCACCGCCGCCGTCACCACGCAGGGCATGGGGGCGCCGGAGATGGCCGACATCGCGGCGCTGTTCATGAAGGCGTTGCGCGAAGAGCAGGGAACCCGTGAAGAAGTCCGAGAACTGGCCAGGAGGTTTCCGTCGAATTCGGGATAGACAGGCACCCGTGCAACCATCGTTGGTACCCGTGTGTCCTTAACCCTATGCATGCCGAAGCTAAGGTGTGGGGCTGAGATGGCTAGCGATATCTGTGGGGCAGCCCGTGCGTGAATACCTGCTGACGCTCTGCGTCACGGCCGCGGTGACGTATCTCCTGACCGGGCCGGTGCGGAAGTTCGCCATCATGGCCGGGGCGATGCCGGAGATCCGTGCCCGTGACGTGCACCGGGAACCGACGCCGCGGCTCGGCGGCATCGCCATGTTCGGCGGTCTGTGCGCGGGTCTGCTCGTCGCGGACCATCTGACGAACCTCAGCAGCGTCTTCACCTTGTCGAACGAACCACGCGCGCTGCTCTCCGGCGCGGGCCTGATCTGGCTCATCGGCGTCCTGGACGACAAGTTCGAGATCGACGCCCTGATCAAGCTCGGCGGCCAGATGATCGCCGCGGGTGTCATGGTGATGCAGGGCCTGACGATCCTGTGGCTGCCGATTCCCGGCGTCGGAACGGTCGGGCTGACCTCCTGGCAGGGCACGCTGCTGACCGTCGCGCTCGTGGTCATCACCATCAACGCGGTGAACTTCGTGGACGGCCTGGACGGCCTGGCCGCCGGCATGGTCTGCATCGCCGCCGCCGCCTTCTTCATGTACACGTACCGGATCTGGTACGGGTACGGGATCGAGGCCGCCGCCCCGGCGACCCTCTTCGCCGCCGTGCTGATGGGGATGTGCCTGGGCTTCCTGCCGCACAACATGCACCCCGCCCGGATCTTCATGGGCGACTCGGGCTCGATGATGATCGGGCTGGTGCTGGCCGCCGGCGCGATCTCGGTGACCGGTCAGGTCGACCCGGACGCGATGAGCCTGAACCTCGGCGGAGGGCGCGAGGCGACCCATGCGATGCTCCCGGTCTTCATCCCGCTGCTGATGCCCCTGACGATCATCGCGGTGCCGTTCGCCGACCTGGTGATGGCGATCGTCCGGCGTACCTGGAACGGCCAGTCGCCGTTCGCCGCCGACCGCGGTCACCTGCACCACCGGCTCCTGGAGATCGGCCACTCGCACAGCAGGGCAGTGCTGATCATGTACTTCTGGTCGGCCCTGTTCGCCTTCGGCGCCGTCGCCTACTCGGTGCGTTCCGCGTCCACCTGGATCCTGCTGGTGATCGTGGGACTGAGCGCGGTGGGCCTGGTGTTGCTCCTGCTGCCCCGCTTCACGCCGCGCGCTCCGCAGTGGGCCCAGCGCTTCGTACCGCCGCGTTACCGGCTACGACGGCTGCGTCAGGGTGCGGCCGAACCGGAGACCGCGCACGCCGAACTCTCGCAGGATTCGGGCATTTCGGGCGGAATTGACGATGCCGACGGATTCGCCGACGGGGTCGGAAGTGCGCCCGTTCCGGCAGGCGTCAACGGGGCGACAGCAATTGGCCACCGTGTGCATCTTCCCGATCGCAGTGAAGCCAGGACCTGACGCCGAGGTGCATTGAGCATTTCGCTCAACAGGCGCCAATATCAGGCAAAGTGGCGATCGTGTTGCACAGGCGCGCGGAGTCACTCTCATGTGTGACGGGCAGCACACTCCCATGGTAAAGACCTCATCAAATAGTTTGTGATACCGTTCACGAAACCCGGCGACGAAGCCGAAGGGCCGTAGTGCGACGGTCCTTTGGCCCGAGATCCACTCTCGGACCCGGGCCTACGCTCGTCCATGACGACACCCTGCCCCCACCCGAAGCGGAGCTGCCGCCATGCCGTCCAATGACGCCCGAACACTCCTCCAGACCGCCGTACCCACCGCTGCCGCCGGCGTCATCGCCGCGGTCGTCAGCGGCGTGGTCGCGGGCGGTAAGGGGGCGATCGGTGCGCTCGTTGCGACGGTGATCGTGATGCTCTTCATGGGGATCGGACTCGTCGTCCTGAATCGCACCGCGAAGTCCCTGCCGCATCTGTTCCAGGCGATGGGGCTGATGCTCTACACCGCACAGCTGTTGCTGCTCTTCATCTTTGTCGCGGTGTTCAAGAACACCACGTTGTTCAACCCGAAGTCATTTGCCATCACGCTGGTTGTCGCCACCGTTGTCTGGATCGCTGCCCAGGCGCGCGCGCATATGAAGGCCAAGATCCTCTACGTCGAACCGGACTCCACGGACGGGCACAAGCCCGAAAAGACGGGGTCCTCGAAGTGAAGGGTAGGGGCGGGATAAGCGGGCGTTGTGGATCCTGCTATCGTCCGGTTCCAACTGCGGCACTGCGCTCGCGGGCATCCGAGCTGACGCCTGCACCATCGCGAGGCTCACAACCAGCCTGCCGCCCCCACATCCGTAACACCAGTCCAGTGCCGAACCGCGGCTGTGCGCCGCGCCGACACAACGAGGTTGCCGTACCTATGCGCCATGTTGAAGGAGCCCGCGGTGAGTGCTGACCCGACGCAGGTGCTCGCCTTCGAGACCGACTGCCACATCTTTGACGGTTGTGGATTCCCGGCTCCCGGCCTGCACTCGTTCCTGTTCAAGCCCATCTGGGGCGACGGGGACAGCAACTTGTACTTCAACAAGACGATGCTGTTGGCGCTGCTCGGCTCCGTCGTCATCATCGGCTTCTTCTGGGTCGCGTTCCGCAAGCCCAAGGTGGTGCCGGGCAAGCTGCAGATGGTGGCTGAGGCCGGATACGACTTCGTGCGCCGCGGAATCGTGTACGAGACGATCGGCAAGCGCGAGGGCGAGAAGTACGTCCCGCTGATCGTGAGCCTGTTCTTCTTCGTCTGGATGATGAACCTCTGGTCCATCATCCCGGTTGCTCAGTTCCCCGTGACGGCAATCATTGCCTACCCGGCGGCGCTGGCAGCGATCGTCTACGTTCTGTGGGTTTCACTCACTTTCAAGCGGCACGGATTTGTCGGCGCCTTCAAGAACTTCACGGGCTACGACAAGTCGCTGGGTGCAGTTCTGCCGCTCGCGATGGTCATCGAGTTCTTCTCGAACCTGCTTGTCCGGCCGTTTACGCACGCTGTGCGACTGTTCGCGAACATGTTCGCGGGCCACACGCTGCTGCTGCTCTTCACGATCGCCAGTTGGTACCTGCTGAACGGTATCGGCTTTGCTTACGCAGGCGTCTCGTTCGTGATGACCATTGTGATGACAGCTTTCGAGCTCTTCATCCAAGCCCTTCAGGCCTACGTGTTCGTGCTGCTGACGTGCACGTACATCCAGGGTGCGCTCGCCGAGAACCACTGAGTGCTCCACCCCTGACCTCCGTTCGTCCGGTGGCCAACCCCCACCGGTCCGTGAAAGAGAAGGAAGAACTGGCATGTCCCAGACTCTTGCCGCCGCCGTGTCCGGCTCCCTCGGTTCCATCGGCTACGGCCTCGCTGCGATCGGCCCCGGCGTCGGCGTCGGCATCATCTTCGGTAACGGCACCCAGGCGCTCGCTCGTCAGCCCGAGGCTGCCGGTCTGATCCGCTCGAACCAGATCCTCGGCTTCGCCTTCTGTGAGGCGCTCGCCCTGATCGGTCTGGTCATGCCGTTCGTCTACGGCAAGTGATCTTCGGATCAGCGAACCCACTAGACGAAGGGCACTGATATGAGCCAGCTGCTCAACCTGGCGGCCGAGACGGAAAACCCGCTCGTTCCGCCGATCCCTGAGCTCGTCATCGGCTTCATCGCCTTTGTCATCGTCTTCGGTTTCCTCGCCAAGAAGCTCCTCCCGAACATCAACAAGGTTCTGGACGAGCGCCGCGAGGCCATCGAAGGCGGTATGGAAAAGGCCGATGCCGCCAAGCTCGAAGCCGAGAGCGTGCTTGAGCAGTACAAGGCTCAGCTCGCCGAGGCCCGGCACGAAGCCGCGCGGCTGCGCCAGGAGGCGCAGGAGCAGGGTGCCGCACTCATCGTTGAGATGCGTGCGGAGGGCCAGCGTCAGCGTGAGGACATCATCGCTGCCGGTCACGCCCAGCTCGCGGCCGACCGCAAGCAGGCCGCGCAGTCGCTGCGTCAGGACGTGGGCAAGCTCGCCACCGACCTGGCCGGCAAGCTCGTCGGCGAGTCCCTCGAGGACCACGCCCGGCAGAGCCGCACGATCGACCGGTTCCTCGACGGCCTCGACGAGGCTGCTTCGAAGGCCGAGGCGGCTCGATGAACGGCGCGAGCCGCGAGGCGCTGGCCGCAGCACGTGAGCGTCTCGACGCGCTGACGGACAACACGTCCGTCGACGCGGCGAAGCTCGCCGCCGAGCTGGCTGCCGTCACCGCGCTGCTCGACCGTGAGGTGTCGCTGCGCCGGGTCCTGACCGATCCGTCACAGCCCGCCGAGGCCAAGGCCCAGCTGGCCGGACGGCTGCTGAGCGGCCAGGTGGGCGGCGAGACCGCGGACCTGGTGGCCGGCCTGGTCCGTTCCCGCTGGTCCTCCTCGCGTGACCTGGTCGACACGGTCGAGGAACTCTCGGCCACCGCCGACCTCACCGCGGCTCAGCGGGCGGGCACGCTGGACGGTGTGGAGGACGAGCTGTTCCGGTTCGGCCGGATCGTCGCCTCGAACACCGGACTGCGCGCCGCGCTCACCGACCGTACGGCCTCCACCGCCGCCAAGAGCGAGCTGCTCCGCAGCCTGCTCGGGGGCAAGGCCGACGCGGTCACCGAGCGACTGGTCGTGCGCCTGGTGTCCCAGCCGCGCGGACGTAGCCTGGAAGCGGGACTGGAGTCCCTCTCCCAGCTCGCCGCGGAGCGCAGGGACCGCATGGTCGCCGTCATCACCTCGGCGGTGCCGCTCAGCGACGGTCAGAAGCAGCGCCTCGGCGATGTACTGGCCAGGCTGTACGGCCGCAGCATGCACCTCAACCTCGACGTGGACCCCGCGGTCCTCGGCGGAATCCAGGTGCTGGTCGGCGGTGAAGTCATCAACGGCTCCATCGCGGACCGCCTCGACGAAGCGACACGGCGGATGGCCGGCTGAGCCGGCTGCGCCAGCTACCAACTCAACAGTATTGATAACGGCCCGAGTTGGGCCGACAAGTAATTGATTCGGGCCCAACAAGGAGAGCAGGGAACCCAGATGGCGGAGCTCACGATCCGGCCGGAGGAGATCCGGGACGCGCTGGACACGTTTGTCCAGTCGTACAAGCCGGACGCGGCCTCGCGCGAGGAGGTCGGTACGGTCAGCGTGGCCGGCGACGGTATCGCGAAGGTCGAGGGTCTTCCCTCGGCCATGGCGAACGAGCTGCTGAAGTTCGAGGACGGCACGCTCGGTCTTGCGCTGAACCTTGAAGAGCGCGAGATCGGCGCGATCGTTCTCGGCGAGTTCAGCGGGATCGAGGAGGGCCAGCCGGTGCAGCGCACCGGTGAGGTGCTCGCGGTCGGTGTCGGCGAGGGCTACCTCGGCCGCGTCGTCGACCCGCTCGGCAACCCGATCGACGGCCTCGGCGACATCGAGACCGAAGGCCGCCGTGCGCTGGAGCTGCAGGCTCCCGGCGTCATGGTGCGCAAGTCGGTGCACGAGCCGATGCAGACCGGTTACAAGGCCGTCGACGCGATGGTGCCGATCGGCCGTGGCCAGCGTCAGCTGATCATCGGCGACCGGCAGACCGGCAAGACCGCGCTGGCCGTTGACACGATCATCAACCAGCGCGACAACTGGCGCACCGGCGACCCGTCGAAGCAGGTCCGCTGCATCTACGTCGCCATCGGCCAGAAGGGCTCCACCATCGCGTCCGTGCGCGGTGCGCTGGAGGAGGCGGGCGCCCTGGAGTACACGACGATCGTCGCTGCTCCGGCTTCCGACCCGGCCGGCTTCAAGTACCTGGCGCCGTACACCGGTTCGGCCATCGGCCAGCACTGGATGTACGCCGGTAAGCACGTCCTGATCATCTTCGACGACCTCTCGAAGCAGGCCGACGCCTACCGCGCCGTTTCGCTGCTGCTGCGCCGTCCGCCGGGCCGTGAGGCCTACCCGGGCGACGTCTTCTACCTCCACTCGCGTCTGCTGGAGCGCTGCGCCAAGCTCTCCGACGACATGGGTGCGGGTTCGATGACCGGCCTCCCGATCGTCGAGACCAAGGCGAACGACGTGTCGGCGTTCATCCCGACCAACGTCATCTCCATCACCGACGGTCAGTGCTTCCTGGAGTCCGACCTGTTCAACGCCGGCCAGCGGCCCGCGCTGAACGTCGGTATCTCGGTCTCCCGTGTCGGTGGCTCCGCGCAGCACAAGGCCATGCGACAGGTCTCCGGCCGACTCCGTGTCGACCTCGCCCAGTACCGCGAGCTGGAGGCGTTCGCCGCCTTCGGTTCCGACCTGGACGCCGCTTCCAAGGCTTCCCTGGAGCGCGGTAAGCGCATGGTCGAGCTGCTGAAGCAGGGCCAGTACCAGCCGATTCCCGTCGAGGAGCAGGTCGTCTCCATCTACGCCGGTACCACCGGCAAGATGGACGACGTCCCGGTCGAGGACATCCGCCGCTTCGAGTCCGAGCTGCTGGAGTACCTGCGCCGCGAGCGCAAGGAACTCCTCACCTCGATCGCCGAGGGCGCCAAGATGTCGGACGACACGCTGACCTCGATCGCCGATGCGATCACCGCCTTCAAGCGCCAGTTCGAGACCTCGGACGGCAAGCTCCTGGGCGAGGACGCGCCGGCCGTCAACGTCTCCAAGTGACGACGGAAGGGACCTGACTCATGGGAGCGCAGCTCCGGGTCTACAAGCGTCGCATCCGATCCGTCACCGCGACCAAGAAGATCACCAAGGCGATGGAGATGATCGCCGCCTCGCGCATCGTCAAGGCGCAGCGCAAGGTGGCGGCATCGATGCCGTACGCGACCGAGCTCACCCGTGCGGTGACCGCGGTCGCGACCGGCTCGACGACCAAGCACCCGCTCACCACCGAGGCCGAGTCCCCGGTCCGCGCCGCGGTTCTGCTCATCACGAGCGACCGCGGTCTGGCCGGCGGCTACTCCTCCAACGCCATCAAGGCGGCGGAGCGGCTCACCGAGCAGCTGCGCGGCGAGGGCAAGGAGGTCGACGCGTACATCGTCGGCCGCAAGGGTGTCTCGTACTACGGCTTCCGCGAGCGCAAGGTCGCGGAGTCGTGGACCGGGTTCACCGACAGCCCGACCTACGCGGACGCCAAGCGGGTTGCGGCCCCCCTGATCGAGTCCATCGAGAAGGAAACGGCCGAGGGTGGCGTCGACGAACTGCACATCGTCTTCACGGAATTCGTGTCGATGATCGCGCAGAACGCGGTCGACAGCCGGATGCTGCCTCTCTCGCTGGAGAAGGCCGCTGAGGGCGAGACACCCACGGGCGGCACGAAGGACGAGATCCTTCCGCTGTTCGACTTCGAGCCGTCGGCGGAGGACGTCCTCGACGCCCTGCTGCCGCGCTACGTCGAGAGCCGTATCTACAACGCACTGCTTCAGTCGGCCGCTTCCGAGCACGCCGCCCGTCGCCGCGCGATGAAGTCGGCGACCGACAACGCCGGGGATCTCATCAAGAGCCTCACCCGGCTTGCCAACGCGGCCCGCCAGGCCGAAATCACCCAGGAAATCAGCGAGATCGTCGGTGGCGCCAGCGCTCTGGCCGACGCGACCGCGGGGAGTGACAGGTAAATGACGACGACTACCGAAAGCGCCGCGACGGCCGCCGCCACGGGGCGTGTCTCCCGGGTCATCGGCCCGGTCGTCGACGTGGAATTCCCCGTCGACGCGATGCCGGAGATCTACAACGCCCTCACCGTCCAGGTCGCTGACCCGGCCGAGGACGGCAAGCTCAAGAAGCTGACCCTCGAAGTCGCCCAGCACCTGGGTGACGGCGTGGTCCGCGCGATCTCGATGCAGCCCACCGACGGTCTGGTCCGCCAGGCCCCGGTCACCGACACCGGCGACGGCATCACGGTGCCGGTCGGCGATGTCACCAAGGGCAAGGTGTTCAACACCCTCGGCGAGATCCTGAACAAGCCCGAGGCCGAGTCGGAGATCACCGAGCGCTGGGCGATCCACCGCAAGGCCCCGGCCTTCGACCAGCTCGAGTCGAAGACCGAGATGTTCGAGACCGGCGTCAAGGTCATCGACCTTCTCACCCCGTACGTCAAGGGTGGAAAGATCGGCCTGATGGGCGGTGCCGGTGTCGGCAAGACCGTTCTGATCCAGGAAATGATCTACCGCGTCGCCAACAACCACGACGGTGTGTCGGTGTTCGCGGGCGTCGGTGAGCGTACCCGTGAGGGCAACGACCTCATCGAGGAGATGGCCGAGTCCGGCGTCATCGACAAGACGGCGCTTGTCTTCGGTCAGATGGACGAGCCCCCGGGCACCCGTCTCCGCGTCGCGCTTGCCGGTCTGACCATGGCGGAGTACTTCCGCGATGTGCAGAAGCAGGACGTGCTCTTCTTCATCGACAACATCTTCCGTTACACCCAGGCCGGTTCCGAGGTCTCCACGCTGCTCGGCCGTATGCCGTCCGCGGTGGGTTACCAGCCGAACCTGGCCGACGAGATGGGTCTGCTGCAGGAGCGCATCACCTCGACGCGTGGTCACTCGATCACGTCGATGCAGGCGATCTACATCCCCGCGGACGACCTCACCGACCCGGCGCCGGCGGCCACCTTCGCCCACCTGGACGCGGTGACCGTGCTGTCGCGTCCGATCTCGGAGAAGGGCATCTACCCGGCGGTCGACCCGCTGGACTCGTCGTCCCGGATCCTGGACCCGCGTTACATCGCGAAGGACCACTACGACGCCGGTATGCGCGTCAAGGGAATCCTTCAGAAGTACAAGGACCTCCAGGACATCATCGCGATCCTCGGTATCGACGAGCTGGGCGAGGAGGACAAGCTCGTTGTCCACCGTGCCCGTCGCGTCGAGCGCTTCCTGTCGCAGAACACCCACGTCGCCAAGCAGTTCACCGGCGTGGACGGTTCGGACGTTCCGCTCGACGAGTCGATCACCGCGTTCAACGCGATCTGCGACGGGGACTACGACCACTTCCCCGAGCAGGCGTTCTTCATGTGCGGTGGCATCGAGGACCTGAAGGCCAACGCCAAGGAGCTCGGCGTCTCCTGAGTCGTCCGGCTCGTGTGAGTCATCCGACTTGTGTGAGAGGGGCGGGCATGTCCCGTCCCTCTCCTCACGCCCATTAGACTTTGACCCAACACCCGGCAGCAGTGCCGGGTGGTGACCCGAGGAGCCACCCTTGGCTGCTGAGCTGCACGTCGAGCTGGTCGCGGCGGACCGTAGTGTCTGGTCCGGCGAGGCGACACTGGTTGTCGCGCGCACCACGTCCGGCGACATCGGCGTCATGCCCGGTCACCAGCCGCTGCTCGGTGTGCTGGAATCTGGCCCGGTGACCATCCGTACGAGCGAGGGTGGGACGGTCGTTGCCGCTGTGCACGGCGGTTTCATCTCGTTCGCCGACAACAAGCTTTCGCTGCTGGCCGAGATCGCTGAGCTGGCGGACGAAATCGATGTCCAGCGCGCCGAGCGTGCGCTGGAGAGTGCGAAGTCGGAGGAGGACGCCGCCGCTGAGCGGCGCGCCGACGTCCGACTGCGCGCGGTGACGGGGAACTGACGCCTCCCACCAAAGATGTGACCTCAGCCGCGGCCCGTCCGGAGTGATCCGGACCGGGTCGCGGCTGAGGCGATGCATAACCAGTTCCGTTACGGCATGAGGCGAGGAGGTCGGTGTAGATGATCCTCGCTCTGCTTGTGTGTGGCCTGGTCGTCGTACTGGTAGCGGTGGGACTCTTCGTCTTCGGCCTGCGCCGGCGGCTGATCCAGCGGTCCGGGGGCACCTTCGACTGCAGTGTGCGCTGGGACCTCCCGGAGAAACCGGATGTCTCGGGCAAAGGCTGGGTGTACGGGGTGGCCCGCTACAGCGGCGACCGCATCATGTGGTTCCGCGTGTTCTCGTACGCCCCGCGCCCGCGCCGGATCCTGGAGCGCCAGGCCATCGAGGTCGTCTCCCGGCGTACGCCGGAGGGCGAGGAGGAGCTGGCGCTCCTCTCCGATGCGATCGTGCTGCGCTGCTCGCACCTGGGGACGCGCCTGGAACTGGCGATGAGCGAGGACGCGCTGACCGGCTTCCTCGCCTGGCTGGAGGCGGCGCCTCCCGGTCAACGAGTCAACGTTGCGTGATTGAAGAGGCTCGTTGGTCGGGGGTCCCCCCGGTCGGAGTCCGGGGGCGAGTCAACGTTGCGTGATTCCAGCACGCCCGCCGGGGTTCCCGGTCCGTAGGCCCTAACGCTCGCCGCCCGGTACCCAGAGGATGTCCCCGACCTCCTTGTTCGCGCTGCGCGCCAGGATGAAGAGCAGATCCGACAGCCGGTTCAGATAGGTCGCGGTGAGCGGGTTCATCACCTCCCCGTGCACCTCCAGCGCCGCCCACGTGGACCGCTCCGCCCGGCGCACCACGGTGCAGGCCTGGTGCAGCAGCGCCGCCCCCGGCGTACCGCCCGGGAGGATGAAGCTCCGCAGCTTCTCCAGGTCTTCGAGGAAGCGGTCGCAGTCGGCCTCCAGTTTGTCGACGTAACTCTGCTCCACCCGCAGCGGCGGATACTCCGGATTCTCGACCACCGGCGTGCAGAGGTCCGCGCCCACGTCGAACAGATCGTTCTGGACGCGGACGAGGACCTTCACGATCTCCTCGGACAGCTGCCCGAGCGCGATGGCGGTACCGATGGCCGCGTTCGCCTCGTTGGCGTCGGCGTACGCGGAGATCCGCAGATCGGTCTTGGCGGTGCGGCTCATGTCGCCGAGCGCGGTGCTGCCCTTGTCGCCGGTGCGGGTGTAGATGCGCGTCAGATTGACCATGGGTCCAGCGTAGTTATGCTCCGGCCCTGCGGAAGACACGTGTGCCGACTGTCACCGAGAGCGCCGCGAAACCGAGGGCGACCAGGACTCCGTACCGCATCTGCTCCGTCGCGTAGTGACCGAGGTAGGCGCTGCGTACCGCGTCGACGAGGTACCGGAACGGGACGAAGTGGGAGAGGACGTTCAGCCAGGCCGGCCCCAGCGCGATCGGCTTCATCAGCCGTGAGGCGATCGCGGGCCGGAGCCTCGACGAGGTGTCACGTGAGGCGCTCGGCCTCCTCGACGAGATGGAGGAACTGCTGAGCGAAAAAGTGCTCAACTATGCGGTGCGTGAGGCCTGATGGGCCGCCGCGGTGTGATGTCCGTCATTTGAGACGTGACGCGCATCTCTTCGCCACCACAAGGGGCCCCAGGGCCTATAGCCTCCGCCCCAGAGCCGTTCGTATGAAGCCGTCTAAGGGGTGCCAATTGGCCAGGAAGCTCGCTGTCGTCGGAGCCGGACTCATGGGTTCCGGAATTGCGCAGGTCTCGGCCCAGGCGGGTTGGGACGTCGTTCTGCGTGATGTCACCGATGCGGCGGTGACTCGGGGGACCGATTCCATCAAGGCTTCGTACGCACGATTCGTCGCCAAGGGGAAGCTGGAGGAGGCCGACGCCGACGCGGCTCTCGCGCGCATCACCACGACGACCGATCTGGACGCGGTCGCCGACGCGGATGTCGTCGTCGAGGCGGTCTTCGAGAAGCTCGAAGTCAAGCACGAGATCTTCCGGGCGCTGGACAAGCTCGTACGGGAGGACACCGTCCTCGCCTCCAACACCTCCGCCATCCCGATCACCAAGATCGCGGCGGTGACGGAGCGTCCGGAGCGGGTCGTCGGTACGCACTTCTTCTCGCCGGTTCCCATGATGCAGCTGTGCGAACTGGTCCGCGGCTACAAGACGAGCGACGAAACCCTCGCCACCGCACGGGAGTTCGCCGAGTCGGTCGGCAAGACCTGTATTGTCGTCAACCGCGATGTGGCGGGCTTCGTCACCACCCGGCTCATCTCGGCCCTCGTGGTCGAGGCTGCCAAACTGTACGAGTCGGGCGTGGCCAGCGCCGAGGACATCGACGTCGCCTGCAAGCTGGGGTTCGGGCACGCCATGGGGCCCCTGGCCACCGCGGATCTCACGGGCGTCGACATCCTGCTGCACGCGACGAGCAATATCTACACGGAATCCCAGGACGAGAAGTTCGCACCGCCCGAGCTGATGCGCCGAATGGTCGACGCGGGTGACATCGGGCGGAAGAGCGGGCAGGGGTTCTACAAGCACTGAACCGCACAGACTGTTCGGTGATCGCCCGCATGGGTGAATTCGGTATCGGTTCGCTTACGGACGGCAACTTCTGTGCCGACGGGGCAGTCAGTTCAGTGACAGACGTGAAAGACGTGACGAAGTCCGAGAACTCTCGGGGAGCACATATGCATATCAGGGGCGACCACGCCGAGCTGGTCGTCGGGGGCCGCCTCGACGTCCGCAGCGCGGCGGACGCCCGTACGGTCCTGCACGCGGCGGTCGACGACGGAGTCGGCGATCTGGTGCTGGACCTGACCGAGCTCGATTCCTGGGACGCCACCGGACTGGGCGTGATCATGGGCGCCCACCGGCGGGCCGGCAGATGCGGCAGGCGGCTGGTGCTCCGGGGGGTGCCTCCGCAGATGCAGCGCCTCCTCGTCGCGACCCGGCTGCACCGCATTCTGGCCATCGAGGGTGGAATCGCCGCGGAATCGCTGCCGCGCGTGTGACGAAGGTGGGGCGAGTGCGTGAAGGGGACTCCCTCGCGCAATCCTCACGAAGCCGGGACGTCCGGGGCGGCCCGGCACCCCGAGTGGTCAGGGATACTGGCCCACGGTCTAGGGTTCGGTCGCCTGCTGATTGACGAACCCGTGCGGTAGGCACCGGACCAGAAGCGACAGCGTGGCGTGCGAGGCCGGGAGGGCAACCGCGCACGACGCCATCTGGGGGGCTTTCACCATGGACCCGATGAACCGGGGACCGGAAGAGTACGGCCAGGAATCCGACCGTTACGGTACGCGGGGCGGCGGCCCCGGCGCGGCACGGCCGCCGCGGGACGGGTCGGTCCCGGACCTCACGCAGGCGCCTGCCCGTGCGCGCACCGTCCAGCTCGTCACCGGTGACTTCCTGGTCACCGTGAACCCCGTCGACGGCAGTGAGATCGAACACTGCCCGCCGGGGGAGCACCCCGACGCTCCGCGACGGCGCACCGCCGAGGAGTGCGCCGACCTCGCGCGGGCCGCGGGACCGCCCGTACCGCCGGGACCCGCCGGCCCCGAACTTCCGCTGCTGGAGCGGCAGGAGGAACAGGAGCAGCTGGTAGGGCTGCTGGCCCGCGGACGTTCCGTACGCCTCACAGGGACCGCCGGTTCGGGCCGTACGTCGCTGCTCGACGCCGTCGCCCGCGAGTGCAGCGGATTCGCGCCCGACGGGGTGATCCGGCTCTCCGGCTACCACCGCACCCCGGCCGACCTGCTCTACAGCCTCTTCGCCGCCGTTCACCACGCCCCGCTGCACCGGCCCGACCGCACCGAACTGCTCGCACTGGTCCGGGGGATCGGCGCGATCGTCGTCCTCGACGACCTGGAGTTCGGCGGGGCCGCGCTGGAGGAACTTCTCGACGCCACCCCCGAGTGCGCCTTCCTGCTCGCGGCGACCCCCGATGTGCCCGGCCCGCTCGTCGAGTCGCACGTCGAGGAGGTCCTCCTCGGCGGCCTCGGCCGCAGTGCCTCGCTCGACCTCCTGGGGCGCGCCGTGGGACGGCCGCTCACCGACGAGGAGGCCAACTGGGCGGGCGACCTGTGGTTCGAGTCGGAGGGGCTGCCGCTGCGCTTCGTACAGGCGGGGGCGCTGCTGCGCCGGCGTGATCTGCTGCGCGCGGACCCCGAGGGCCTCGAAGCCCTCGACGGGTACGGCTCCTTCCCGGGGCGGCCGTCCGACACGGCCCCGGCCGGTGTCCGGCCGGACGACACCCCGGAGATACCCCTGCCCACCCTCGGCGAGGGTGCTGCTCCCGCGACCCTGCTCGCCGACGGGCTGAGCGAATCGGCGCGTGTCACCCTGGGCTTCGCCGTGGCGCTCGGCGGTGAGGTACCGCACCAGGCGCACCTTCCGGCGCTGGTGGGCGACACCCACGCCGACGCGGCCCTGGGCGAGCTGGCCCGGTCCGGTCTGCTCTCCCCGGCCGGATCGCACTACCGGCTGGCCGCCGGTGTCGTACAGCAGCTGGAGGCCGGGGGGTACGGCGACGAGAGCGCGGGGCAGGCACAGACCGTCGCCCAGCACTACGCCTGGTGGGCCGGACACCCTTCGGTGGGGCCCGAGCGGGCCGTCGCGGAGGCCGACGCCGTACTCGCGGCGATGAGCGCGCTCGTACCGGGCTCGGAGGCCGGACACCCCAGCGCCGCCGTGCTGCTGGCCCGCAGCGCCGCGCCCGCGTTCGCCGCCGGACTGCACTGGAGTGCCTGGGAGCGCGCCCTGCGGACCGGCCAGGAGGCGGCCAGGCTCTCCGGCGAGGTCGCCGAAGAGGCCTATTTCCACCATGAGTTGGGCGTTCTCGCGCTCTGCACGGGGCAGGTGGACCGGGCTCGCGCCGAGCTGGAGGCGTCCATCGCGATGCGCGGTGCGCTGGCCGACAAGGCGGGCACGGTCGCCGGGCGCAGGGCACTCGCGCTGATCGCCGACCGCACCGGAGCCGCGTCGCTCGGCGGCTTCGTACCCGGCGTGTCCGGTGGGTCCGGGGCGCAGGGGCTGCCCGGCGGCGCTCCGGCCGGCGAGGAGACCCCGGCGGCCGGATACGCCAGGCCGTACCTGCCGACCGGCGGTACCCCCGCGGAGGGCACGCTGGTGTCGCCGTCCGGACCGGCGGACGAGAACGCCACGTTGATCACCCCGCAGGTGAAGCTCGCCGGAGCCACCCCGCCCGGGAAGCGCCGTACGGTCGTGCGCGGTGCCCGGCGCAACCTGGTCGCGGCCGGGGCGGGCGTCCTGCTCGCCGGGGTGCTCGGCACCGTGGTGACGCTGGGCGCGACGGGCCACAGCGATCCGGACAACGGCACCACCCGGCCCGGTCAGTCCGTCGACGAGGACTCCGGCAAGGACGGAACGGCCGCCGACGAGCCCACGGACACCACCACGGGCGGCTCCCCGGCATCCGGCGGCGGGACGGACACCCCCTCGGCCCCGGGCTCTCCCAGCGCCAGCGGCAGCGCACAGCCCAGTACGAGCGCCACCCCGTCCGACGGCGCGTCGTCGCCGGGGGACACCCCGTCCTCACCCGGGGACGGGCCGTCCACACCGGGCGGCAAGCCGTCGACGCCGGGCGGCGGGAAGCCCTCCACCCCCGGCGGGGGCAAGCCCTCGTCACCGAGCGGCGGTCCGACGAGCACCGGCGGTACGTCCGGCAGCCCGAGCGGCGACCCGACCGACACCGGTGGCACCTCGGGCAGCCCGAGCGGCGATCCGACCGACACCGGCGGCACGTCGTCCGACGGCGGGTCGACGGGTGCGTCACAGGGCGGGACGGCCGGGAACAGCAACAGCGCCCCGGTGGCCGACCTCGCCGCCACCTCCACGGGTCCGGTCCCGGGCGACTCCGCGTCGAGCTGACCGCACCGCGGCAGAACGCAGCGGAAGCAGAAGCAGAAGCAAAAGCAGAAGCAGAAGCAAAAGCAGGAGCAGAAGCAAAAGGGGCCCCGGTTCCGCAGGACTCCGACGTCCTGCGGAACCGGGGCCCCTTCCCCGTACCGCGCTACTTTCTCGACGGCCCCTGGAGGACGGCCTCCGGCAGCCTCTAGAACAGCCGGAGTTTGTCGTCCTCGATGCCCCGCATCGCGTCGTAGTCGAGCACCACACAGCCGATGCCGCGGTCCGTGGCCAGCACCCGTGCCTGCGGCTTGATCTCCTGCGCCGCGAACACGCCCTTCACCGGGGCCAGATGGGGGTCCCGGTTCAGCAGTTCCAGGTAACGGGTGAGCTGCTCCACCCCGTCGATGTCGCCGCGCCTCTTGAGCTCGACGGCCACCGTCGCGCCGTCCGCGTCGCGGCAGAGGATGTCCACGGGGCCGATCGCCGTCATGTATTCACGCCGAATCAGCGTGTAGCCCTCGCCGAGGATTTCGATGCGGTCCGCGAGGAGTTCCTGGAGGTGCGCCTCCACCCCGTCCTTGATGAGCCCGGGGTCGACCCCGAGCTCGTGCGAGGAGTCGTGGAGGACTTCCTCCATCGTGATGATGAGCTTCTCGCCCGCCTTGTTCACGACCGTCCACACACCGGC
This sequence comes from Streptomyces sp. NBC_01267, assembly GCF_036241575.1. Lineage (NCBI taxonomy): Bacteria > Bacillati > Actinomycetota > Actinomycetes > Kitasatosporales > Streptomycetaceae > Streptomyces > Streptomyces sp. NBC_01267. The sequence goes on from NZ_CP108455.1 coordinate 5,528,521, forward strand.
GTCGTCCCCCGCACCCTCCTTCACCGTGCAGGGCGGGGACATCCAGTTGAGGGGCTTGTACGCCCGGTCGTCCGCATGGATCGAGACGCTTCCGTCGGCCTTGACCAGGATCAGGCGCGGAGCTGAGGGCAGATGGGCGGTGAGGCGGCCCGCGTAGTCGACGGAGCAGCGGGCGATGACGAGACGCATGGTCGGCAACGCTACTCGACATCAGTGGTTGTACGCGATTCGCCCTGAACAACCCCCTTCGTTATTGGCCGGTTGTGTGCCCATTCTTCTGGTGCGGGCGGGGTGGCGCGCATACCGTGGATGCAGGAGGTCGTCGCGCGTGTACTCTGCGTCGCCGTCCTCCTTTCCCTGCCCGTAAGACCCCGCCCGCCGGGGTCGCGAGAGGAGAACCCATGTCGCTCGACGTCTCACCGGCCCTACTCGAACAGGCCGAGCGAGGCGAGGTCGATGAAGCCGACTTCATCGACTGCGTCCGGACCTCCCTGCCCTACGCATGGGAGATGATCAGCTCTCTGGTGGCCCAGCTGAAGGTCGACGGCGGCGAGTTCGCCGACAACCAGACGCCTCCCCCCAATGAGCAGGCACGCGGCCAACTGCTGCGCGCACTCGCAAGTGATGCCATTCGAGGGTCGCTGCAGCGGCATTTCGGAGTGCGTCTGGCATTCCAGAACTGCCATCGCGTGGCGGTCTTCCCGCTGGATTCCTCGGTCGACGAGCGGCTCAGCCGCTTCACCTCGGTCCGGGGCCAGCTGCTCAACCAGTCTCCCGAGCTTCGGGACTGCTGACACCTTTGTGCTGCCGCTCCGCATCCGGACCGTTCCACGGATGCGGAGGGGCAGCGCCCCGATTCCCCGAGCCGGCCGAGCCGGCCGAACTAACAGAGCTGCGGCAGGACTTCGGCCCCGATGAGCCGTACGTTCTCCTCGGTGGCCGCGACATCGCCCGAACCCTCCACCAGCATCGCGAACCGTGTGATGCCGGTCCTCTCCGCAGTGGCCGCGAGCCGGTCGGCAGCCAGGCGGGGAGGGCCCACCGGGTGGATGCCGCAGAGCATCTCCGTGTACGCGACGGGGTCCCGCATGACCCGGTGCCTGCCGTCGACGGTCACATGCGCGTCCAGCCCCTGCTTGAGCCAGCCCGGCATCGCCTTGACCAGCGTCTCGGTGGCCTCGGCCCGGCGGTCCGCGATCTGCGCCACCCCGGCCGCCACATGTCCGGCGTCCGCGATCACCTCGGGCGACAGCCCGGCCGCCCGTGCGTGGCTGCGCCACAGCGCGATCATTTCGGCCTTCTGCTCGTCGTCCGAGTGCATCCCGAGGAGCATCGGCAGCCCGCGCTCCGCGGCGAGCCGGACACTGGCCGGTGAGGTGCAGGCCACGATGACCTCCGGCCCCGGCACCTCACCGCAGCTCAGCTCATCCGGCCTTGGTACGACCGGGACTTCACGGAAGCGGAAGCGGCTTCCGTCCGCCGAGACCCGGGCCTCGCGCAGCCACCGCAGCAGCAGATCCAGCGACTCCGGGAAGCCGCTCTCGTACGCCTCCAGGCCCGCGCCGAACACCTCCAGGTCGACCCACGGCCCGCCGCGCCCCACGCCGAGGCTGAACCGGCCCCCGGAGGCGACGTGCAGCAGTGCCGCCTGTTCGCCGAGTGCGACGGGATGGGTGGTCGGCAGCACGCTCACCGCCGTACCCACCCGGATCCGCCGGGTGCGGCCGAGGACCAGTGCGGCCAGCGTCACCGCCGACGGACACACCCCGTACGGCACGAAGTGGTGTTCGGCCAGCCAGACCGAATCGAGCCCGGATTCCTCGGCGACCTCCGCGGATCGCACCGCGCGGTGCAGTGCCTCTTCCTGGCCCTGCCCCGGAAACTGGGCTGCCAGTACAAATGCCCCAACACGCATCGCCTTCTGCCTCCTTGCGGCCGACGCGACTCTCCCCTTACCCGGCAACAACGCCTGACACGTGCCAAAGGCACGGCCGCTCGCAAAGTTGTTGTGATTTTCCGGTAAGCACTGGCCCAGGGGTTTCACGTTCTCACGGTGAGGACGACCGGTGTCCCTTTCCGCTGCCCGTAGGCTGGAGAACCGAGAAACTGTCCGGTCTGCCCCGTGAGGTGTTACGTGTCCCCGCGCCGCAACCGTCCCCGTGGGGGCGAGAAGCCGAGCGAGCCCGTGAGCGGGGGTGGGGGATCCGACCGCTTCGGGCTGCAGTCCACCGAGTCCTGGCAGGGCGAGGAGTGGTCGGTCCGCATGGTCAGTGGCGCGAGCGCGCAGGGCAAGCGCTACCGCTGCCCCGGCTGCGACCAGGAGATCCCCTCCGGGGTGCCGCACGTGGTGGCCTGGCCCGAGTACGGCGGGGTCGAGGACCGCAGACACTGGCACAAGGCCTGCTGGAACGCGAAGGACCGCCGCACCTCGCGGGTGCAGCGGTCCCGTAACGCTCCCAGGTACTGACCGGCCCGGCGGCCGGACGTTCCGGGCCGCGGTCAGACGTCGCGCTGGTTGAGCACGGCGAGCGCCGCCCCGTACACGACAGCCGTCACCCCGAGCAGGATCCACAGCGGCTCCCAGCCCGAAGGACCCGAGTTTGCGACCGAGGTGTCGTAGAACGCGCTGAGCTGGTTGGGGATCGAGTACTCGAAGAGCTTCTCGCGCAGGGTCGCCAGGGAATCCGAGAACATGAACAGCGCCAGTACCAGCGGGAGCAGCAGCAGTCCCAGCATGACCGTGATCGCGCCGGCGGAGTGGCGGATCAGCGAGCCGACGGCGAGTGCCAGCAGCCCGAGCAGTGCGACGTAGAGGCTGACGCCCACGGTGGCGCGGAACCAGTCGCCGCCGCTCGGCGCCGAGTTGCTCGTCCCGTTCAGCAGCGCGTACTGGATCACCGCGACCAGCGTGGTCGTCACCAGCAGGATCACGAAGGACAGCAGGAAGAAGACGATGCCCTTCGCGGTGAGCACCCGCCCCCGGCTCGGGCAGGCGGTCAGGGTCGTACGGATCATTCCGGTGCCGTACTCGGAGGCCACCGTCAGGACCCCGAGCGTGATCACGCACATGGAGCCGAGCAGGACTCCGAAGAAGCCCATGCTGAGCACCGGGGTGTTGTTCATCGGGGCACTGCTCGACCGGACGGCGACCGCGGCCAGCAGCCCGATGCCGAAGACCAGCACGAACATCACGCCGAGCGTCCACATCGTGGAGCGCACCGACCTGATCTTCGTCCACTCGGACGCGACGGCATGACCGAGATGCGCGTCGGTCACCGGGATGGGGGAGACGTAGTGCCCGGCCTGCTGCGGCTGCTGGTACGGCGCGGGGGCGGGGATCGTCATCGGAGGTCCTTCGGGGCCGGAGCGGGCGCGGGAGCCGCGGCAGGGGGCGCTGTGGGCGGCGCCGCGGGCGCCGCCGGGGCCGGGGGAGCGGCGTACGGGTTCTGACCGGGCGGCGGCGGGGCGTACCAGCCCTGCTGCGGCATCTCCGGCGGTCCGGCCGCCGGGTGTCCGGGCTGCTGGAAACCGGAGAGCTGGTCCGCGGTGGAGCGGTAGTCGACGGCGCCCTGCGTCATCCGCATGTACGCCTCCTCCAGCGAGGCCTGGTGCGGGGAGAGTTCCCACAGCCGTACGTCCGCGTCGTGCGCCAGGTCGCTGATCCGCGGCAGCGGCAGCCCGGTCACCCGCAGCGCGCCGTCCTGCTCCGGCATGACCTGCCCGCCGGCCTCGGTCAGCGCGGCGGTCAGCTTCTCGCGCTGCGGGACCTCGGGCGTACGCACCCGGGCGAAGTCCGCCGAGTTGTGCGAGATGAAGTCCGTGACGCTCATGTCCGAGAGCAGCTGCCCCCGGCCGATCACGATCAGATGGTCCGCGGTGAGGGCCATCTCGCTCATCAGGTGGGACGAGACGAAGACCGTACGGCCCTCTGCCGCAAGGGACTTCATGAGGTTGCGGACCCACAGGATGCCCTCGGGGTCGAGCCCGTTGACCGGCTCGTCGAAGAGCAGCACCTGCGGGTCGCCGAGCAGCGCGGCGGCGATGCCGAGCCGCTGGCCCATGCCGAGCGAGAAGCCCTTGGAGCGCTTTCGGGCCACATCCTGGAGGCCGACCACCCCCAGGACCTCGTCGACCCGGCTCGCCGGGATCCCGGAGAGCTGCGCCAGCGAGAGCAGATGACTGCGGGCGCTGCGCCCGCCGTGCACGGCCTTGGCGTCGAGCAGCGCACCGACCTGCCGGGGGGCGTTCGGCAGTTCACGGAAGGGGTGGCCGCCGATCGTGACATGGCCGGAGGTGGGCTGGTCGAGCCCCAGGATCATGCGCATGGTCGTCGACTTGCCGGATCCGTTGGGCCCCAGGAAGCCCGTCACGGTACCCGGCCGTACCTGGAAGGAAAGGTTGTACACGGCTGTCTTGGCACCGTAGCGCTTCGTCAGGCCGACTGCCTCGATCATTCTCCAGCCCCATCGACGTCCTCGTGGCGTCGGGGCCTGGCCGTCTCCGGCCAAACGCCCCCGTATGAGTGAGGAGGATATCCAGGCCTTGACGGTTCCGGCCAAGCGTGATCTTTCGCAGCCGCCCGCGGGGCTTTCAGAACACGGTCCAGGCGTCCCGGTCTAGGCGTCCCGCTTCTTGAGCAGCGCGTAGCCGCCGATCACCGCGGCGATCACCCACAGGGCCATGATCCCGAGCCCGGCCCAGGGACCGTACGAGGCGTCGTTATTGGTGAACACCACCTGCGTGATCTTGCGTCCTGCCTGGTCAGGAAGGTACTGACCGTACTTCTTGGTGGCGGAGACGCTCCCCAGGATGTTGGAGACCAGGAAGAAGAACGGCATCAGGATGCCGAGCGACAGCATCGGGCTGCGCAGCATCGACGCGGCGCCCATCGAGAAGAGCGCGATCAGTGTCATGTAGAGCGCCGCGCCGATCACCGCGCGCAGGACGCCCGGGTCACCGATGTGCGAACGGTGATCGCCGAGCAGCGCCTGGCCGAGGAAGTAGGAGGCGAAACTCGTCAGCAGAGCGATGACGAAGGCGAGCGCCGTGGCCACGGCGAGCTTGCTGAAGTAGAAGGTGCCGCGCTGCGGAACGGCCGCCAGCGAGGTCCTGATCATTCCGGTGCTGTACTCGTTGGACACCACGAGCACCCCGAAGACGATCAGCGCCAGCTGTCCCAGCCCGATGCCGACGAAACTCACGGCCGTCGGGTCGAAGGTCAGCTGGTCCCCTTGGTTCATCTTGCTGAACTCGTTCTTGGACACCAGGCTGATCAGCGCCCCGAACGCGACGGTCACCACCAGCGCGAGTGCCAGGGTCCACACCGTCGACTGCACGGACCGGATCTTGGTCCACTCCGACTTCACCACCTGGGCGGCTGCCATGGTCAGGCCCCCCTCTGCTGGTCGCCCCACTGGGGCCCCTGCGGTGCCGGCGGTTGCTGCGACGACTGCTGCGACTGATCCGGAGTCATGCCGTCGTGTGCGTGGTACTCCACCGATTCCGCGGTGAGCTGCATGAACGCCTCTTCGAGTGAAGCCTGCTGGGGACTCAGTTCGTGCAGGACGAGCTGGTGTCGCGCGGCCAGTTCGCCGATCTCGGCGGCGGTGGCTCCGTCCACTTCCACGGAGCCGTTGCCCGCCGTGACCGCCGTGTGCCCGGCGTCGTGCAGGACGTCCAGCAGCCGTTCCTGCTGCGGGGAGCGCAGCCGTACGTACGACCGGGAGTTCTCCGCGATGAAGTCGGCCATGGAGGTGTCGGCCATCAGCCGCCCCTGGCCGATGACGACCAGATGGTCCGCGGTGAGGGCCATCTCGCTCATCAGGTGGGAGGAGACGAAGATCGTGCGGCCCTGCGCGGCGAGCGACTTCATCAGATTGCGGATCCAGTGGATGCCCTCGGGGTCGAGGCCGTTCACCGGCTCGTCGAACATCAGGATCTCGGGATCCCCGAGCAGCGCCCCCGCGATGCCGAGCCGCTGGCCCATGCCGAGCGAGAAGCCCTTGGCGCGCTTCCTCGCCACCGCGGCGAGGCCGACGGTCTCCAGCACTTCGCCGACGCGGGACGCCGGGATGCCGTTGCTCTGCGCGAGACAGAGCAGATGGTTGTACGCGGTGCGCCCGCCGTGCATGGCCTTGGCGTCGAGCAAGGCGCCGATGTACTTCAGTGGGTCCTTGAGCTCCGCGTAGTGCTTCCCGTCGATCCGGACGTCCCCCGCCGTCGGGTTGTCCAGGCCGAGGACCATCCGCATCGTGGTGGACTTGCCCGCGCCGTTCGGTCCGAGGAAGCCGGTGACGATGCCCGGCCGCACCGTGAAGGACAGTTGGTCGACGGCCGTCTTCTCGCCGTAGCGTTTGGTCAGCCCCGAGAGCTCGATCACTGCGTTCCGCCTCGTCGTGTCGGGAAGGTCACCCCCGGCCGCCCCTGCGGCCCCGGCCGGGCCAGCATGAGGGTCACGCTAGGCGCACGACAAGCCCCCCGCCACCGGAATGACGGGGGGCTTGCCATGTGTACGGATTCCCTCAGACGTGCACGGACGCAGCCCCGGGGGAGAGGCGACGTACGGACGCGGTCAGCGGGTCTGCTGAGCCGGGACCCCACGGGAGATCGGCTCGTCGTCGGCCGGCGTACCGGCCGCGGCCACCGCGGCACCGGTCAGCGTGGCCAGCATCTCGCGGACGTTGGTCAGCTGGGCGTTGATCGAGTCGCGGCGGTTGGTGAGCGCCGCCAGCTCGCGCTCCGATTCGCTGCGGATCCGGTCGGCCTTGGCGTTCGCGTCGGCCACGATGTCCTCGGCCTGGCGCTGAGCGGTCTCCACCGTCTGACGGGCGCGGCGCTCGGCGTCCGTACGCAGCTTCTCCGCCTCCAGACGGAGCTGCTCGGCGCGGTGCTCGATCTCGGCCAGACGCTTCTCGGCCTTGGCCTGACGCGACGCCAGGTCCCGCTCCGACTGCTCGCGGCGCTTGGCCAGGTTCGTCTCGAAGTCCGCGGCGGCCTGGGCGGCCTTGGCGCGGGTCTCCTCGAAGAGCGCGTCGGCCTCCTCGCGCTTGGACTGCGCGTCCTTCTGCGCCTCGGAACGCAGCGTGGAGGCGTCGTTCTTCGCCTTCTCGACGATCCGGACGCCCTCGTCCTCGGCCTTGGCCTTCCGCTCGGCGGCGAACGACTCGGCGTCGTTGCGCACCTGCTGGGCGGCCGACTCGGCGAGTTCGCGGTGCTGCTCGGCCGCGCGACGGGCCTCCTCACGGAGGTCCTTCGCCTCCTCCTCGGCCAGCCGGAGAATCTTCTCGACGCGGGCGCCGAGACCGGCGTACGACGGCTCCGCGTCGCTGACCTGGGCCTGGGCGTTCTGCGTCTCGAGGTGGAGTTCCTCGATGCGCTTTTCCAGAGAGGTGATCCGTGCCAGAGCGCTGTCACGGTCGGCGACGAGCTTGGTAATGCGGTCATCCACCTGACCGCGGTCGTAACCACGCCGCACGAGCTCGAAGCCGAATGGGGAGGAAGTGTCGCTCATGGGGTTCCTGTCGAATGAGACCGGTGAGGTGATAGAGGGAATCCTAGGGGCCTGAGCGGCGTGTCATCGAGCAGATGCCTGTTTGATCTGGAGAATGTCCAGCCTTTTGAGTGGCTAGCCATCAGAAGGCTTGCCACCGGAACGAGTTCCGCCTGCTGCCGCACCTGCCTTGACACCGCTCGCTCCGGTGCCGCTGCCTGCTGCTTTGCCACCCCCGGTCGGCGCCTCGAAGGACTCCAGCGCTTCGAGTACGTCCTGCACACGGGAGATCTCCGTCTGGATGTCCGCCCGACGGCGCATCAGCACATCGTGCTCGCGGGTGGCTTCCTCGACGAGCTGGTCCGACTCGGCGGTGGCGTCCGCCTTGATCTGCTCCGCTTCCCGTATCAGGCCGGCCTTCTTCTGCTCGGCCTCCTTGAGGAGCGACTCGGCGCGCTTGACGGCCGCGATACGGACCTTGGCCGCCTCGGACTCGGCGTCCGCGACCAGCTCCTTGGCCTTCTCCTCGGCCTCGGACTGCTGATCGGCGGCGGCCTTCAGCAGATTGTCGACGCGCTCGCCCGCGGACTTCATCTGCTCGGAGGTCTCCCGGCGGGCCCGCTCGTGCAGCTCCTCGATCTCGGCCGTGACGCGGTCGCGCAGCTCCTCGGAACGTTCCCTTATGGCGGTCGCGTCCCGGCGTGCGCCGACGAGCAGTTCATCGGCGTCCGTACGGGACCGCTCCACCAGGCTGTTGCCCTCGATCGTCGCCTCGGCGGTGATCCGGTCGGCCTCCTGGCGGGCCGCACCCACCATCGTGTCGGCCTGGGCCTCGGCCTCGGTGGCGGTACGCAGCGCCTCCTCCTGCGCCTTCGCCATCAACTGGTCGGCCTGCGAAGCCGCGTCGGCCCGGCGCTTGGACGCCGTCTCGCGGGCCTCGTCGAGCACCCGGTCGGACTCCGACTGGGCCTCGGCGCGCAGCTGTTCGGCCGCTGCCGCAGCCTCGGCCCCGACCCGCTCGGCCTCGGCCCTGATCCGCTCGGCGGTCTGCTGGGCGGAGCCGACCGTCTCGGCCGCCTCGGCCCGCATCCGCTCCGACTCGCCCGAAGCCTCGCCGATCAGACGGTCCGCCTGGGCCGCGGCTTCCGAGCGGATGCGGTTGGCGTCCTCGCGCGCCTCGGCACGGGAACGGGCCGCGTCCTGCTCGGCGGACGCCACCGCGTCCGAAGCCTCGGTGCGCATCCGCTGGGCGTACTCGGCGGTGTCGGAACGCAGCTTGTCGGACTCGGCGATCGCATCCGAGACGGTGCGCTCGGCAAGCGACTTGGCGGCCTCGGACTCCTCCTGGGCGACGCCGCGGATCCGGGCGGCGTCCTCGGACGCGCGCTCCCGCTCGGCGTACGCGTCGGAACGGACCCGGTCCGCCTCCTCCTGCGCCTCCGTCCGCGTACGCTCCGCCGCGTGCTCGGCGGCCGAACGCAGCCCGGCGATCTCCTGCTCGGCCTGGTCCTGGAGCCCGGCGACGGACTCCCGTACCTGCTGAGCGGTCTGCTCGGCGGCCGACACCAGCTCGCTCGCCCTGCGGTCCGCCTCCTCGACCAGCCGGGTGGCCTCGGCCTGCGCCTCCTCCACCCGCTTCCGGGCGGAAGCCAGCAGCTCCTCGCTCTGGCCGCGGGCCTGGACCCGCTCCTGCTCCGCCTCGCTCCGGGCGTTCGACAGGGTCTCGTCGGCCTCCCGGCGACGCCGGTTGGCCTCCTCCTGGGCGGCGGCGAGCGCCTCCTGCGCCTCGGTGGCGACCCGTTCGGCCGCTGCCGCTGCCTCGGCCCTCACCCGGTCGGCGCTGTCCTGCGCCTCGGACTTGAGGCGCTCGGCCTCCGCGGTGGCCTCGCCGCGCAGCCGTACGGCGATGTTCTCGCCCTCGGCGCGCGCCTGCGAGGCGTCCGCCGCGGCCTCGTCCCGCAGCCGCTCGGCCTCCTGCTCGGCCTGGGCCTGGAGCGTGCGGACCCGCTCGGCGGCCTCCGTACGCAGCCGGTCGGCCTCCTCGGTGGTCTCCTTGCGGAGCCGCTCCGCCTCGGCGCGGGCCTCGGTCAGCGTCTCCCCGGCGCCGCTCAGCCGCTCCTCGGCCTCGCTGTGCAGCCGGGTCAGCTCATCGGCGGCGTCGGCCCTGCGGGCCTCTATGCCGCGTTCGTTCTCCTCGCGGAGTTCGCGGGCGGCCTCCTCGGACCGGGCGCGGCTCTCCTCGGCCTGCTCCTCGGCCTCCGTACGCATCCGCTCGGCCTCGGCGTGGGCGCGCTCCAGCGTCTCCTCGGCCTGCTTGCGCAGGGTCGTGGCGCGCTCGACGGCCTCGGTCCGTACCCGCTCGGACTCGGTGTCGGCTCCGGTCCGGACCTCGTCGGCGTCGGCCTGCGCCTTGGTCAGCAGCTCCTCGGCGGTCCTGGCCGCCTCCTCGATCTGCTGGACGGCCTCCCGGCGGGCCTCGCCGCGGATCCGCTCGCCCTCGGCGACCGCGTCGGACCGCAGCTGTTCGGCCTCGCCGCGCAGCCTGCGCGCCTCCTCCTGGAGCTCGACGGTCTTGGCGCGGTACTCCTTGGTGTCGTCCTTGGCCGCACCCTTGAGCTGCTCGGCGGACTCGGCGGCCTCGTCGCTGAGCCGCGCGGCCTCCGCCTCCGCCTCGTGGCGGATCCGCTCGGCCTCCTCGGCCGCCGCCCTGGTGGTCGACCGGGCGTCCTCGGAGGCCTTGGTGAGGACCTCCTCGGCGGTACGGGCGGCCTTGGCCAGCTGGGCAGCGGTGTCCTCGGCGGCGGCCGTACGGGCCTTGTCACCGGCCTCGGCGACCATCCGCTCGGCCTTGCCGCGGGCGTCCTCCAGGGCCTGTTCGGCCTCGGCCTTCAGCGCCTCGGCGTCCTTGGTGGCCTCACCGACCAGCCGGGCGATCTCGGCCTTCGCGGTACGGGTGCGCTGCTCGTTGACCGATTCGGCGGAGGTGAGCTGCTTGGCGGCGGACTCCTTCGCCTCCGTGAGCACCTTCTCGGCCTCGGTCCGCGCCTCGCGCAGCGCGCGCTCCGCCTCCTGTACCTGCTGCTCGGCGCCACGGCTGAGCTCGGCGGCCTGCTGCCGGGCCTGGTCGGACTCGGCGGTCGTGGCCGTACGCAGCTGCTCGGCGTGGGAGGTGGCCTCCTGCGCCTGGCTGGACGCGGCGTTGAGCAGCCGCTCCGCCTCGGCGCGGGCCCGGCGCAGGATCGTGTCGGCCTCGCTGCGGGCCGACTCCGCCTCGGAGCCCAGCCGCTGACGGGCCTCGTCGGCCAGCCGGGTCGCCTCGGCACGCGCGGCGGACAGGGCCTGCTCGGCCTCGGCGCGCGACTCGTCCATGAGCCTGCGGGCCTGCGCCTCGGTCCGGGCGCGCAACTGCTCGGCCCACGCCACGTTCTCGTTGACGTGCGACTCGACGGTCTGCCGGCGCTCGGCGAGCTCCTGGTCGAGGCGCTGGCGGCGGGTCACCGCCTCGCTGTGCAGCTCGGCCTGGAGCCTGGCCTGGTGCTCGGCGTGCTCCTGGAGGATGCGCTGCGTCTGGGCGCGGGCGTCGCGCAGTTCGCGCTCGGCGTCGGTACGCAGTTGATCGGCCTGCACCTGCGCGTTCCGCAGCAACTGGTCGGCCTGGTAACCGATGTCGGCCTGGTCGTAGGCAGGACGGGACGCCAGATTGCGGCGCGCCTCGTGGAGCTTGGCGCGCAAGACCTCGACCTGGTAACCGAGGTCCTCGGCGTGCTGGACGGCCTTCTCCCGCTCGGTCTTCAGCCGGTCCATCTCGGCCTCGAACCGCGAGAGATGGTCGTCTTCAGCCCGGTGGCTCTCCTGGCGTTCGTAGCCCCGCACTGCGCGGTCCCGTCCTTCCCCAAGCTCTCAACTTCGTTCGAGCAGGGGAGACCCCACTCCTGATCGCAACACTTCTTCCGTACGCGAGCGCGTCGCCGTGCATGACGGCCCCCCGGGGGAATGGTGTCAGATCAACGACGAGGCATGGGTCACAGGCCCCGATCCGGCCCCGGACCGGAGTCGCCCACTCTACCGGCCCGGGTATCCGGAGGTCAGTGCTCCTTCGGAGCTGGTGAATCCGGCCCGCCCGCCCCGGCGGACGTGACCAGTTCCGTCAGCACACCATGACAGTCCTTGGGGTGCAGGAACGTGATCCGGGACCCCATCGAGCCGATCCGCGGCTCGTCGTAGAGGACCCGGACGCCCTTGTCGCGTACGGCTTCGGAGTCACCGTCCACGTCCGCGGTGCCGAAGGCGATGTGATGCACGCCCTCGCCGTTCTTCGCCAGCCACTTGCCCACCGCGGAGTCCTCGCGCACGGACTCCAGGAGCTGGAGGTACGAAGCGCCGCCGTCCGACGTACCGTTGATCTTGAGCATGGCTTCCCGGACGCCCTGCTCCTCGTTGACCTCGGTGTGGAACACCTCGAAGCCGTATGTCGCCCGGTAGAACTCGACAGTCGTGTCGAGGTCGAAACAGGCGATCCCGATGTGGTCGATTCGCGTCAGCATGCCCCCAGTGCAGCGCGCCGACACATGGTTACGCAACGTGCGCGCGATCACATCCGCAGAGCGGTGACGAGCGGGGGACCGCTCAGTACATTCGAGTAAACCGTCGTTCACTCACCCTCACTCTCTCTTCCAAGGGGCCGAGCCTCATGTCTGGAACGAACAGCAACACCTCCGTGATCGTCGCCGGAGCCAGGACCCCGATGGGCCGGCTCCTGGGTTCGCTGAAGTCCTTCTCGGGCGCCGACCTGGGCGCATTCGCCATCAAGGCGGCCCTGGAACGGGCCGGCATCGGCGGCGACCAGGTGCAGTACGTGATCATGGGGCAGGTGCTCCAGGCCGGGGCAGGGCAGATCCCGGCACGCCAGGCCGCCGTCAAGGCGGGCATCCCCATGAACGTCCCCGCGCTGACCGTCAACAAGGTCTGCCTCTCCGGGCTCGACGCCATCGCGCTGGCCGACCAGCTGATCCGTGCCGGAGAGTTCGACGTGGTCGTGGCGGGCGGCCAGGAGTCCATGACGAACGCGCCGCACCTGCTTCCCAAGTCCCGTGAGGGCCACAAGTACGGTGCGATCGAGATGCTCGACTCCATGGCCCACGACGGCCTCACCGACTCCTTCGAGTCCATCCCCATGGGCGAGTCCACCGAGAAGCACAACACCCGCCTGGGCATCGCCCGCGCCCCGCAGGACGAGTTCGCGGCGGCCTCCCACCAGCGGGCCGCCGCCGCGCAGAAGAACGGCATCTTCGCGGCGGAGATCACGCCGGTCGAGATCCCGCAGCGCAAGGGCGACCCGGTCCTCTTCGCCGAGGACGAGGGCATCAGGGCGGAGACCACGGCGGAGTCGCTGGCCAAGCTGCGCCCCGCCTTCACCAAGGACGGCACCATCACGGCGGGCACCTCCTCGCAGATCTCCGACGGTGCGGCGGCGGTCGTGGTGATGAGCCGGGCGAAGGCCGAGGAGCTGGGTCTCGACTGGATCGCCGAGATCGGCGCGCACGGCAATGTGGCGGGTCCCGACAACTCGCTCCAGTCCCAGCCGTCCCACGCCATCGAGCACGCCCTGGAGAAGGAGGGCCTGACGGTCGGCGACCTCGATCTCATCGAGATCAACGAGGCGTTCGCCGCGGTCGCCGTGCAGTCGATGAAGGACCTCGGCGTTTCCCCGGAAAGGGTGAATGTCAACGGCGGCGCGATCGCCCTCGGTCACCCGATCGGGATGTCCGGGGCCCGGGTCGTCCTGCACCTCGCGCTGGAACTGAAGCGGCGCGGCGGCGGGGTCGGTGCGGCGGCGCTGTGCGGCGGCGGCGGGCAGGGCGACGCCCTGATCGTCCGCGTACCGGGCAAGTAGTTCCCGGACGCGGCAGGTACGGAATCGACTGAGCGGAGCTGTGAACGTGGACGTGGACGTCCCCACCCTGGTCGAGCAGGCCCGAGCGGGCAGGCCCCGGGCCGTGGCCCGGCTGATCTCCCTCGTCGAGGGGGCGTCCCCGCAGCTGCGCGAGGTGATGGCCCGGCTCGCTCCGCTGACCGGCGGTGCGTACGTGGTCGGGCTCACCGGATCGCCCGGTGTCGGCAAGTCGACTTCGACGTCGGCGCTGGTCGCCGCGTACCGGCGGGCCGGCAAGCGGGTCGGCGTGCTCGCCGTCGACCCGTCGTCCCCCTTCTCCGGGGGCGCGCTGCTCGGCGACCGCGTCCGGATGTCCGAGCACGCTTCGGACCCCGGCGTCTACATCCGCTCGATGGCCACCCGCGGCCACCTGGGCGGCCTCGCCTGGTCGGCCCCGCAGGCGATCCGGGTGCTGGACGCGGCGGGGTGCGACGTGGTGCTCGTGGAGACGGTCGGGGTCGGCCAGTCCGAGGTGGAGATCGCCTCGCAGGCCGACACCTCCGTGGTGCTGCTGGCCCCCGGCATGGGCGACGGGATCCAGGCGGCGAAGGCCGGGATCCTGGAGATCGGCGACGTGTACGTGGTCAACAAGGCGGACCGGGACGGCGCGGACGCCACGGCCCGGGAGCTCAACCACATGCTGGGCCTGGGCGAGTCCCGGGGCGCGGGCGACTGGCGCCCGCCGATCGTGAAGACGGTCGCCGCACGGGGCGAGGGCATCGACGAGGTCGTCGAGGCGTTGGAGAAGCACCGGGCGTGGATGGAGGAGCGCGGCGTACTCAAGGACCGCAGGCGTACGCGGGCGGCGCACGAGGTCGAGACGATCGCGGTCACGGCGCTCCGTGAGCGGATCGGGGACCTGCGGGGGGACCGGCGGCTGGACGCGCTGGCCGAGCGGATCGTGGCGGGCGCACTGGACCCGTACGCGGCGGCGGACGCGCTGGTGGAGGGCGTGACGGCGGGGCGCTGAGGTCCGGGGACCCGGGCGGGGCCGCGCGGTTGCCGCCCGGCCCCTGCTACCTTGGCCGGATGTTCCTCCCCCGTGCGTAGGCCGCGACGACCCGACCCAGGTCCCTGTCGTGCCCGCTCTCCGAGGAACTCCCGTGCTGTCCTACGCCGCTGTCCTGCGTGCCCCGCACGCCCGCCGTACCTTCGGCGCCGCCCTGATCGGCCGTCTCTCGTACGGGACGGCCCCCCTCTCCCTGCTGCTCGCCGTGAAGAGCGCCTCCGGCTCCTTCGGCGCCGCCGGTACCGCCATGGCGCTCTTCGGAGCGACCAGCGTCCTCCTCTCGCCCGCCCGCGCAGCCCTCATCGACCGGTACGGGCCGCGCCGTGCCCTCACCCCCATGGCCTGCGGTTACGCGGCCCTGCTGCTCGTACTCGCCGCGGTGACCCGCCACCCCGGTACGCCCACACCGGTGATCGTGGCGCTGACCGCGACCGCCGGAGCCGGTACGCCGCCGCTCGGACCGACGATGCGGACCCTGTGGCGTCAACTCCTTCCCGAACGTGAGCTGTTGCAGCGCGCGTACAGCCTGGACGGCGTGGCCGAAGAACTGCTCTTCGTCACCGGACCGGTGCTCGTCGGGGTTCTGGTGGCGTACGCGTCGGCGGCGGCCGGGGTGGCCGTCAGCGCCGTGCTGGTGCTGACGGGGACCCTCGCACTCGTCTCGTCACCGGTCGCACACGTCCCGCCCGCCCCGCGTGCGGACGACGCGGCTCCGGCCGTACGCGTCCGGGCGGGCTTGCCCGGACAGCCGGTCGTGGTGGCCCTCGCGGTCGGCCTCGGGCTCGGCGGGCTGGAGCTGCTGGTGGTGGCCTTCGCCGGGCACCAGGACCGCCCCGGGGCTGTCGCCTGGGTGCTGGCCGCGCTCTCCGCGGGCAGCGCCGTCGGCGGGCTGGTCAACGGGGCGGTCACCTGGCGGTCCCCGGCCGGGACGCGGCTCCCGCTCATCGCCGCGGCCCTGGGCCTCTCCCTGGCCGGGGCCGGATGGGCGCCGAATCTGTACGTACTGGGCGGGGCCGTCGCCCTGGCCGGGCTGTTCGTCGCCCCCGCGCTGACCACCGCGTACCTGATCGCCGACGAGACCGCCGCCCCGAACGCCCGGACCCGGGCGGGCGCCTGGGTCAACACCGCGGTGAACGCGGGCTCTTCGGGCGGCACGGCCGCCGCCGGCATGCTGATCGGAAGGCTGCCGCTCGCGCTCTGCTTCGCGCTCGCGGCGGCCCCCGCACTGCTCTCCGCAGGGCCGGCCCTGTGGAGCCGGTCGCGGATCAGTCGTCGTCCCGGTCCTGGTGGTCGTCCTCGTGGCCGTCGTGCTCGTGCCGGTGCAGGTGCTCGGCCGTGACCTTGCCGGTGTCCAGGTCGACGTAGACCTCGTGCCGCGCGCCGCCGGTGGCCGTCACCTCGGCCTCCCAGCGGCCGTTGTCGAGCTCGACGGAGGTCACCGTGCCCGCTACGGCTCCGCGGGCAGCCGCTGCCGCGCGGACGGCGGTGACGGGGGCGCCCTTGCGGTCGTCCTGGTCGCCGCCGTCGGTGCGCGAGGAGGTGACCTTGCCGGAGCGCGGGTCGAGGCGGAGTTCGTGCCAGGCGCCGTCCTTGCCGTACAGGTCCACCTCCCAGCGGCCGTGGTCCAGTTCGGCGGAGGTCACCGTGCCGGGGGTGTGTGCCTGCGCCGCCCCGATCACCCGTTCCACGGAGACCGGCCCCGTGGAACCGGAACCGGACCCGGACCGCAGCGCGATACCCGGCGCGGTCACGGACGGGGCCGCGCCCGCCGCCGGAGAACCACCGCTGCCGCCGGTCAGAGCGACCGCCGTGGCCGTGCCGCCCGCGACCAGCGCTGCCGCCGCGATTCCGGCGATGACGATATTGCGCTTCATGAGGGTTCCTCCTGGTGCTCGACGTGGTGCTCGACGTGGGCCCGGTCCGGTGCTCGACGTGGTGCCCGGTCCGGGTGCCGGACGGTCACCAACCTGCCGGGAGGGAGCTGAACGCACCCTGAAGCCCCCTGAAGAAGTCTTCAGGTCGGATTTGCGAGGGTGTCCCCATGCGCCTTTTGATCGTGGAGGACGAGAAGCGGCTCGCGAGGTCCCTGGCCGCGGGACTCACCGCCGAGGGCTTCGCCGTGGACGTCGTGCACGACGGGCTCGAAGGGCTGTACCGGGCCGGTGAGATCCCGTACGACCTGGTCGTTCTCGACATCATGCTGCCCGGCATGAACGGCTACCGGGTCTGCGCGGCGCTCCGGGCCGCGGGCAACGACGTACCCATCCTGATGCTCACCGCCAAGGACGGCGAGTACGACGAGGCCGAGGGCCTGGACACCGGCGCCGACGACTACCTCACCAAGCCGTTCTCCTACCTCGTCCTCGTCGCCCGGATCAGGGCCCTGATCCGGCGCCGGTCCGCCGGGCGCCCGTCGCCCGTGCTGACCGCGGGGGAGCTGAGCATCGACACCGCCACCCGCCGGGTGCACTGCGCGGAGGGCGAAGTCGCCCTCACCGCCAAGGAGTTCGCCGTACTGGAACAGCTCGCCGTGCGCGCGGGCGAAGTGGTCGGCAAGCCGGAGATCCTGGAGCACGTCTGGGACTTCGCCTACGAGGGCGACCCGAACATCGTCGAGGTGTACGTCAGCGCGCTCCGCCGCAAGCTGGGCGCCGGACGCATCGAGACGGTACGCGGCGCCGGGTACCGGCTGGTGTCCCGGTGACCAGCGATCCGGTGACCAGCGATCCGGTGACCCGCACCCCGATGACCCGCAACCCGGTGCGGCGGCTCTTCGGCTCGGTACGGGCGAAGGCCGCGCTCGGCGCGACGGCCGTCGTCGCCGTCGCACTGGTCGCCGCCGGGCTGTCCGTCCTGCTGGTCCTGCGCTCCCACCTCACCGAACAGACCGATCTGCGGGCCGAGGTGGCCGCCCAGGGCGTCGCCTCGCAGGTCGCCCTCGACGTTCCGTACGGCAAGCTCCACCTGCCCGACTCCGACGAGAACCCGGTACAGGTGGTGACCGAGCACGGCCGGGTGCGTGCGGTCAGCGACGATCTGGACGCCGTGACCGGGACGGCCACCACCGAGGTACGGCCGCGGGCGCCGTCCGCGGACGACGACGATGGCGACCACGACGACGACCACGACAGCGGACACGGCAGCGACGACCCGCCCCGCGGCGAAGTCTCCCGCGACAGGACGCACTTCGGCTCCGGCACGGCGACCGTCGACGGTGACACCGCCGACTACCGCTTCGCCGCGGTGGAGGTGACCAACGGCAGTGACGAGACCCTCGTGGTGTACGCGGGCGCGCCCCTGGCCACCGAGCAGAGCGCCGTCGCCACGGTCCGCGACGCGATGCTCGTCGGGCTGCCGGTCCTGCTGCTCGTCGTCGCCGGTGTCACCTGGCTGGTCACCCGCCGTGCGCTGCGCCCGGTCGAGGGGATCCGGCGCGAGATGGCGGCGGTCACCGCCTCCGAGGACCTGACCCGCCGGGTGCCCGAGCCCCGTTCGCACGACGAGATCGCCCGGCTGGCCCGTACGACCAACGAGACCCTCGCCGCACTGGAGACGTCCGTCGACCGCCAGCGGCGCTTCGTCGCGGACGCCTCGCACGAACTGCGCAGCCCGATCGCGAGTCTGCGCACCCAGCTGGAAGTCGGCTCCGCGCACCCGGAGTTGCTCGATGTGGACGGCGCGGTCGCGGACACCGTACGGCTGCAGCAACTCGCCGCCGACCTGCTGCTGCTCGCGCGGCTGGACGCGGGAGAGCGGCCGGGGGAGGGCAGGATCGACCTGCGGGCGCTGGTGTACGAGGAGGTGTCCCAGCGGCGCACGGGGCGGGTCCCGGTGACGGTCCACGCCCCTGACGGACTCGAAGTGGCGGGCTCGCGCGGGCAGTTGGCGCGGGTGATCGGCAATCTGCTGGACAACGCGCAGCGGCACGCCCGTACGGCGGTCACGGTGTCCCTGCGCGCCGAGGCCGGCTGTGTCGTCACGGAGGTGGCCGACGACGGCCCGGGGGTGCCCGCCGCGGAGCGCGAGCGGATCTTCGAGCGGTTCGTACGGCTCGACGACGCGCGGACCCGGGACGACGGTGGTGCCGGTCTCGGTCTTGCCATCGCCCGCGACGTGGCCCACCGGCACGGTGGCACGCTCACGGTCGGCGACGGCGCCGCTTTCGTGCTGCGGCTCCCCGCGTCGGCATAGGCCCGGTCCGGGCGGCTCAGCCCTTGCGGAGTCCCCGGAGCTGATCCGCGACCGGCGTCAGCGACTCACGCAGGTCGGCCAGCGCCTCGGGGGTCAGCAGGCCGACGAAGTGGTTGCGCACCGACGCGACATGGTGCGGTGCGACCTTCTGCATGGTCTCGCCGCCGAGGTCGGTGAGGACGGCGAACAGCCCGCGCCGGTCGGACTCGCAGTGCTCCCTGCGGACCAGTTCGGCCTTCTCCATGCGGGTGATCTGGTGCGAGAGGCGGCTCTTGGACTGGAGGGTGGCGGCGGCGAGATCGCTCATCCGCATCCGCTTGTCCTCCGCCTCCGAGAGATTGACCAGGATCTCGTAGTCGTTCATGGTCAGCCCGAACGGCTGGAGGTCCTTCTCCAGCTGGTACGTCAGCAGCCTGTTGACGTCCAGGTAGGTGCGCCAGGCGCACTGCTCGGCATCGCTCAGCCAAGGGGTGGCTGTCTCGGTCTCCATGATGAGAATTCTACCTAAGAAGTTGAATATTGGACAATTCTGGGAGGGGGTGACGCATGACACGCGTCGGGGTTCAGGTGTTCGACGTCACCCTCCGCAGACTATCGCTCACAGCCCGAAGCGGCGCTGAAGATCTCCGACCTGGCCGGGAAACCGCGATCCTGCGCTGTTTTGGCCGGAACGCGGTCCTTGTCCACCAGGAATTCCGGGCTCGTCCGGCACCGGCCCGGTCGGCTGCTCCGGCAGCAGCGCCTCGGTCGACTGGAGCAGCACGGTCCCGGCCCCCACGAACTCGAACTGGTGCTCCTCGCCGGACGTACCGCCGAGACCGGTGAGCGATCTGATCCCGCCCAGCACCCCTGTCATGTAGGCGTGGTCGTAGTGGTGGCACGGCGACGGACAGTCCGCCCAGCCGACCAGCGCCTGCGGGTCCACCCGGATCGGCGGCTCCATGAAGACGACGGGACCGTTCGAGGCGGCCACGAACGTGCCCGTGCCGAGCAGCGTGAGGAAGCCCGGCACGATCGACTGCTTCAGGGCCAGCGAGGGCTCGAAGGCCAGCAGGTTCCCCGAGCGGATCGTGAGGTTGCCGTCCTCCAGGTCGTACGAATTCACATCGAAGGCCCGGTCGGCGAGCAGCATCTTCCCCGAGCCCTCCGCCACCACCCAGTCCGCGGCGTGGATCGGCGAGTGGAAGCTGCTGCGCAGCAGATGGTCGAGGCGGCCGTTGCCGAATCCGCTGTAGTCGATGCGCCCGTAGTAGGCGATCATCTTGCCCTTCTGCAGGAACCACTGACTGCTCTTGAGCTCCACGCAGAAGGTGTAGTTGTTGACGTTGTCGTTGGCGGGCAACGTCATCGGGTCGTGGACCACGGGTCCCGTCACAGCTTCTCCTCCGAGGCCTGTACGTACACCGAGCCGTTGCCCGACAGCTCCAGCTGGAACGCCTCGCCCGAGCCCCGGCCGACCATCTCCCGCCAGCCGAGCGCCGCGGAGAGCTTGTTGCGTACGTCCCCGTGGTGGGCGACGTACGCCTGTGGATCGACGTGCACCGGCTGCTGCGGCGTGATCGGCAGCTCCACGACGCCGCCGTGTGCCATCACCGCCACCGCGCCGTGGCCCTTCAGCGTCGTGGTGAAGAGCCCCTGGCCGGCCACCTGGCCGCGCACCATCCCCATGACCCCGCCCTGCGAGCCCATGAACATCGTGCCCTGCTTGAGCGACCCGTCGAACGCCAGCAGCCGGTCCGCCTCCACGTACAGGGTGTCGCCGGCCAGGGTGATCAGCTGGATGTGGTGGCCGCCGTGACCGAACATCACCGTGCCGTTCCCCTCGACCGTCATCAGCGGGGTCGCCTCGTTCGCCACCCGCCGCCCGATCATGGACAGCACCCCGCCCTGCCCGCCCTGGATGTTCGGGGTGAAGGTCACGTCGCCCTTGTACGCGAGCATCGCGCCGCGCTGGCAGTACAGCTTCTGGCCGGGGACCACCGTCGCCTCGACCATCTTCGAGTTGATCTCACCGAACGGCATCAGACGTCGCCCCCGATGGTGGAACGCTCGCTGGGCTGCACGTACACCAGGCCCTCGCCCTCGAAGCGGATCTGGAAGGACTCGCCGGACCCCTCGCCCATGAACGTGCGGAAGCCGACACCCGTCTGGAAGTGCTGCCGGAGACTGCCGGTGTGCGCGATGTACGCGCCGGGGTCGACCTGGAGCGGGTACTGGGGGCTCACCCGCAGCACGACCGCCGGACCGTCCGACAGGATCGCGGCCTGCCCGGTCCCCTCGACGGTGGTGGTGAACAGACCGTTGCCCTGGGAGGCGCCGCGCAGGCCGGTGAAGGTCGTCCCGGTGCGCAGCCCGGCGTCCGTGCAGAGGAGGTTGCTCGCCTCGACATGGAGCTTCTCGCCGTGCAGCGCGACGAGATTGATCTCGGTGGCACGGTCCGCGAAGTAGCACGTGCCCTTGCCACGCACCTCCATCACGGTCATCTGCTCACCGGTCAGCCGCCGGGTCACCATCCCGCGGAGGCCCTCACCGCCGCCGGTCATCTTCTTGAAGGTCATCTGGCCGTCGTAGGCGACCATCGAGCCGTTCTTCGCTTTGACGGCGTCGCCTGTCATGTCGACGGCGAGCATCCTGCTGCCTTGGAGTCGGAACTGAGCCACAGGAACGACGGTATCGGCCCGGGGCAAGGGCGAACAGGGTTCCCAGGGTGTGGACGCACCCTGAAAGAGCCCTGATATGTGGGGCTGCCACAATGGTTCCGAGTTTGTGCGTGCTTTCACAAGATCACGCGTACGTGTGATCACGCCCCCCGTCGCCCGCTGCTGAAGGTTTCCTCCGTGGACATCAAGACCGCATCCGCAATCCGCCGCCTCCGCCTGGTATCCGCCCCCGAAGGCGTCTCCTTCCTGCTGCTGCTCGTCTGCTCCGTGCTCAAGCGGACGACGGACTTCAACGCGGTGCCGGTGATGGGCATGGTGCACGGCATCCTCTTCGTGCTCTACGTGATCTTCTGGGCGGACGCCTGGAACCGCACCAAGTGGCCCGCGAAGACCGCCGCCCTCTACTTCGTCCTCTCGGTGCTGCCGACCGGCGGCTTCTTCGCCGAGCGCAAGCTGCGCCGCGAGGCCGAGAACGCGATCATCGCTTCCCGCGCGCGCCGCGAAGGCGTGGTGGAGGCGTCATGATCGTCGCCTTCTCGGTCTCCCCGCTGGGTGTGGGCGAGGACGTCGGTGAGTACGTCGCCGACGCCGTCCGCGTCGTACGCGAGTCGGGGCTCCCCAACCGCACGGACGCGATGTTCACCTCGATCGAGGGCGAGTGGGACGAGGTCATGGACGTCGTGAAGCGCGCCGTCGCCGCGGTCGAGGCGCGTGCGCCGCGGGTCTCGCTCGTACTGAAGGCCGACATCCGGCCGGGCGTCACGGACGGTCTGACCTCCAAGGTCGAAACCGTGGAGCGGCACCTCGCCGACTAGTCCCTACCTCCGGATCGGACCGAAAGGCGAGACAGGGCTGACCGGCATATGACCGGCCGGTAGGGTCGATGCCGTGCCGAAGCCGCTCAGTCTTGCCTTCGATCCCATCGCGCGCGCCGACGAACTCTGGCAGCAGCGCTGGGGACCCGTGCCCTCGATGGCCGCGATCACCTCCATCATGCGTGCGCACCAGATCCTGCTCGCGGAGGTCGACGCGGTCGTCAAGCCGTACGGGCTGACCTTCGCGCGCTACGAGGCGCTCGTCCTGCTCACCTTCTCCAAGGCCGGAGAGCTGCCGATGTCCAAGATCGGTGAGCGGCTGATGGTGCATCCCACCTCGGTGACGAACACCGTCGACCGGCTGGTGAAGTCGGGCCTGGTCGACAAGCGCCCCAACCCGAACGACGGGCGGGGCACGCTGGCCTCCATCACCGACAAGGGCCGCGAGGTCGTCGAGGAGGCCAGCGCGGATCTGATGAAGATGGACTTCGGGCTGCGCGCCTACGACGCGGAGGAGTGCGCGGAGATCTTCGCGATGCTCAGGCCGCTGCGGGTGGCCGCGGAGGATTTCGAGGACTCCTGAGCCGTGTTCTGGCAGGTGGGAGCGGCCGTCGGGGGATCGGCAACCCCGCCGAAGATCGCCCGCCCTGTCCGGATACGCTCGACTCCATGAAACGAAGCGTGCTGACCCGCTACCGCGTGATGGCCTATGTCACCGGTGTGCTGCTGGTCCTGCTCACCCTCGGCGTCATCGCCAAGTACCTGCTGGACATCGACGGGGCGACCGGCTTTGTCAGCATCGTCGGCATCGCGCACGGCTGGCTGTACGTCGTGTACCTCGTCTTCGCCTTCGACCTGGGCTCCAAGGCCAAGTGGCCGGTGACGAAGCAGCTCTGGGTGCTGCTGGCGGGAACGATTCCGACCGCGGCTTTCTTTGTCGAGCGCAAGATCTCCAAGGAGCTGGAACCGCAGGTCAGGGAGCCGGTCCCGGCTGCGGCCAAGGCGTAACCCCCACCGCCCGTGCGATGCGCGGGCGGTTTGCCGTCGACATTTACTTGGACGTCCTAGTAAATTCGAGTGCATGGACGCTCACGCCGTTGAAGAAGGCCGCCGCCGCTGGCAGGCCCGGTACGACAAGGCCCGCAAGCGGGACGCCGATTTCACCACGCTCTCCGGTGACCAGGTGGACCCGGTGTACGGACCCCGGCCCGGGGACACGTACGAAGGGTTCGAGCGGATCGGCTGGCCGGGCGAGTACCCCTACACCCGGGGTCTGCACGCCACCGGATACCGCGGCCGTACCTGGACCATCAGGCAGTTCGCCGGTTTCGGCAACGCCCGGCAGACCAACGAGCGGTACAAGACGATCCTCGCCAACGGCGGCGGCGGCCTCTCGGTCGCCTTCGACATGCCGACCCTGATGGGCCGCGACTCCGACGAGCCGAAGGCGCTCGGCGAGGTCGGCCACTGCGGGGTCGCCATCGACTCGGCCGCCGACATGGAGGTCCTCTTCCAGGACATCCCGCTCGGCGACGTCACCACGTCGATGACGATCAGCGGCCCGGCCGTCCCGGTCTTCTGCATGTACCTGGTCGCCGCCGAGCGCCAGGGCATCGATCCGGCCGTGCTCAACGGCACGCTCCAGACGGACATCTTCAAGGAGTACATCGCGCAGAAGGAGTGGCTCTTCCAGCCCGAGCCGCATCTGCGCCTGATCGGTGACCTGATGGAGCACTGCGCCGCCTCCATCCCCGCGTACAAGCCGCTCTCGGTCTCCGGGTACCACATCCGCGAGGCGGGCGCGACGGCCGCGCAGGAGCTGGCGTACACCCTGGCCGACGGCTTCGGCTACGTGGAGCTCGGCCTCTCCCGCGGCATGGACGTGGACGTCTTCGCGCCCGGCCTCAGCTTCTTCTTCGACGCGCACGTCGACTTCTTCGAGGAGATCGCCAAGTTCCGCGCGGCGCGCAGGATCTGGGCGCGCTGGATGAAGGACGTGTACGGCGCCCGGACCGACAAGGCGCAGTGGCTCCGTTTCCACACCCAGACGGCCGGTGTGTCGCTGACCGCGCAGCAGCCGTACAACAACGTCGTACGGACCGCGGTCGAGGCGCTGGCCGCGGTCCTCGGCGGCACCAACTCCCTGCACACCAACGCCCTGGACGAGACCCTCGCGCTGCCGAGCGAGCAGGCGGCGGAGATCGCCCTGCGCACGCAGCAGGTGCTGATGGAGGAGACGGGCGTCGCTAATGTGGCCGACCCGCTCGGCGGTTCCTGGTACATCGAGCAGCTCACCGACCGCATCGAGGCCGACGCCGAGAAGATCTTCGAGCAGATCAAGGAGCGCGGCCTGCGCGCGCACCCCGACGGGCAGCACCCGATCGGGCCGGTCACCTCGGGGATCCTGCGCGGCATCGAGGACGGCTGGTTCACCGGGGAGATCGCCGAGTCGGCCTTCCAGTACCAGCGCTCGGTGGAGAAGGGCGACAAGCGGGTCGTCGGCGTCAACTGTCTGCACGGCTCGGTGACGGGCGACCTGGAGATCCTGCGGGTCAGCCACGAGGTGGAACGCGACCAGGTCGAGGACCTGACAGGCCGCAAGGCGGCCCGGGACGAGACCCGCGTGCGGTCCGCGCTGGACGCCATGCTGGCAGCGGCCCGGGACGGCTCGAACATGATCGAGCCGATGCTGGCCGCGGTCCGGGTGGAGGCGACGCTCGGCGAGATCTGCGGGGTGCTGCGGGACGAGTGGGGGGTGTACACGGAGCCGCCCGGGTTCTGAGCGGTCTGGATCCCGGGCGCCGGGCCCGGGTCCTGGACGCGGTACCGGGCGCGCAGGGGCGATACCTCGGAGACAGAGCTAAAATTGGGCTCATGGCCACGGGAGAGTTCCCCGACTCGCTCGCCGACGCCCTGGCCGGTGTTCACCGGCTCATCCGGCGGCGGTTGCGCCGGGAGCTGCGTGCCCCGCCGCTGCGTGGCGCACAGGCCGAGCTTCTGCGGCTGGTCGCCGGCAGCCCCGGTATCCGGGTCTCGGCCGCGGCCAAGGAGCTGTGTCTGGCCGGGAATTCGGTCTCCACGCTGGTGAACCAGCTCACCCACGTCGGGTACCTGCGCCGCGAGAGGGACCCGGACGACCGCCGCTCGGTGCGGCTGCTGCTGACCCCCGCGGCCCGCGAGCGGCTGCGTGACTGGCAGGAGCGGCGCAGCGAGCTGGTCCGTGCCCAGGTGGCCCGGCTGTCCGAGGAGGACCGGGCAGCACTGGCCGCGGCGCTTCCGGCGCTGCGCAGCCTCACCCGGAACCTGCGCGAGGAGGTGGAGGGCTCATGAGTGCTACGGAGTACACCGACCCGGCAGCCGACGGCATCGCGGTCGCCTGCAACGGTCTGGAGTACAGCTTCGGCGAGGCGAAAGCCGTCGACGACGTGGATCTGTCGGTCGAGGCCGGTGAGGTCTTCGGCCTGCTCGGGCCGAACGGAGCGGGCAAGACCACCGTGATCCGCTGCATCACCACCCTGCTGCCGGTCCCGGCGGGCCGCGTGCGGGTCTTCGGGCGCGACGCGGCGAAGGAGCGGATGGCGGTCCGGCGGCTGCTCGGTTACGTACCGCAGCAGCTCTCCGCCGACGCCGGTCTCACCGGGCGGGAGAACGTGACCCTGTTCGCCCGGGTCTTCGACGTCTCCCGAAAGGAACGGGCCGAGCGCGTCGCGCAGGTGCTGGCCGCCGTCGGGCTGACCGACGCGGCCGACCGGCTCGCCAAGACCTACTCCGGCGGCATGATCCGCCGTCTCGAACTCGCCCAGGCGCTGGTCAGCGCTCCCCGGCTGCTGATTCTGGACGAACCGACCATCGGTCTCGACCCGATCGCCAGGACCAGCGTGTGGGAGCACATCGACGCCGTACGGAAAGCCACCGGCATGACCGTGCTGGTGACCACCCACTACATGGACGAGGCCGACCAGTACTGCGACCGGCTCGCGCTGATGCACCTCGGGCGGGTACGGGCCGTCGGTACGCCCGACGAGCTCAGGTCCGCCCTTCGCGAGCGCAACCGCGCCGAGGGCGGCAGCGACCGTCCGCCGACGCTGGAGGACGTCTTCCGGGACGTCGCAGGCAGCGGTCTCGACGAGCAGGGAGGCGAATTCCGTGATGTCCGCACCACGCGCCGCACCGCCACCCGGGTCGGCTGACCCCACCCCGGTGGGCGAGCCGGGACTGCTCCTGGTCCCGCCCAAGGCCCGCACCGGCTGGCGGATGGTCCCGGCCAGGGTCGCCGCGATGTGCCTGGTCGAGCTGCAGAAACTGCGCCACGACCGCACCGAGCTGTACACCAGGGCCATCCAGCCGGCCCTGTGGCTGCTGATCTTCGGTGAGACCTTCACCCGGATCAAGGCCATTCCGACCGGCGGCATTCCGTACATCGACTATCTCGCGCCGGGCATCATCGCCCAGTCCGCGATGTTCATCGCGATCTTCTACGGCATTCAGATCATCTGGGAGCGGGACGCCGGGATTCTCACCAAGCTCCTGGTCACGCCGACCCCGAGATCCGCGCTGACCACCGGTAAGGCGTTCGCCGCCGGGGTGAAGGCGCTGATCCAGGCGGTCGTGGTGATCGTCATCGCCGCGCTGCTCGGCGTCGGACTCACCTGGAACCCGCTGCGGCTCCTGGGCGTGGCGGTCGTGGTGATCATGGGTGCGGCCTTCTTCTCCTGTCTGTCGGTGGCCATCGCCGGGATCGTGCTGACCCGTGACCGGCTGATGGGTATCGGACAGGCCATCACGATGCCGTTGTTCTTCGCCTCCAACGCCCTCTACCCGGTCGCGATCATGCCGGGCTGGCTCCAGGCGGTGAGCAAGTTCAATCCACTGAGCTATCAGGTCGACGCCCTGAGAGGTCTGTTGCTGGGCACACCCTCGCACCTGGGTCTCGACTTCGGCGTGTTGGCCGGGGCCGCGCTGGTGAGCATCCTGGTGTCCTCGGCGCTGCTGGGGCGGCTCGCCCGGTGACCACGCCGTAGACGCGCCTGACACCGGCCACGGAGGGTTCGCGCCTCCGCCGCCGGCCTCAGGGCAGCACCAGCCGGAACAGCGCCCCGCCGCCCGGCGCCCGCTCCGCCGTGAGTTCGGCCCCGTGCGCGCGGGCGATCTGCCGGGCCATCGCCAGCCCCAGGCCCGAGCCGGGGAGCGCGCGGGCCGCCTCCGCCCGGTAGAAACGGTCGAAGACGTACGGGAGGTCCTCGTCCGCGATCCCGGGTCCGTGATCGCGGACGGTCAGCTCCTCCGCCGTGAGCACCAGTTCGACCTCGCCCCCCGGCTCGGAGAACTTGGCCGCGTTGGAGAGAAGGTTGGCGAACAGCCGGGAGAGCCGGGCCGGGACACCGGGAACGACCGGGTCGGCCAGGATCCGTACCGTGAAGGCGACCCCGGGCCAGTGGCCGCGTGCCGCCGTGGCGGCGTGCTCGACCAGCGGAGCCAGCCGGACGGCCTCCAGGAGCGGGACGGGCTCCTCGTCGCGGGCCAGCTCGATCAGATCGTTCACCAACGTCGTGACCTCATGGATCTGCCGCCGGAGCGCCGCGGCGGCCCTGTCGCGCTGGGCGTCGGTCAACCGGTCCGCCCGGGAGAGGAGTTCGGCGTTCGTACGGAGCGCGGTGAGCGGGGTACGCAGCTCGTGGGAGGCGTCCGCCACCAGCCGGCGCTGGGCGGTGACCGACTGTTCCAGCTCACCCAGCATGGCGTTGAACGTGGCGGCCAGCCGGGTGACCTCGTCCTCCCGTGTCACCGGCCCCGGGGGCAGCTCGATGCGGTGGCGCGGATCGCGGGTGGCCGCGATCCGCTCGGCGGCCCGGGTGAGCCGCGCGACCGGGGCCAGTCCGGTGCGTGACACCCAGTAGCCGAGGGCGGCGGCGAAGAGCACACCGACCCCGCCGGCGGCGGCGAGCAGCCACGCCGTCCGCCGTACGCTCCGCTCCACCGGGTCGGAACGGAGCGCGACCTGCACCGCCTCGCGGTGGCCGAAGGTGGTGGTGAGCATCCGGGTGGGGCGCCCCTGCAGCGTGATGTTGCTGAAGTACGGAGCGCGTCGGCCCGCGGCGACCTCCCGCACCGGCCGCGCGACCGGCAGGAGGTACGGCTTCGACGGGTCACCGGCCGGATCGGCCGGCACGATCTGCGAACAGGCCGGGGAGGCCAGGTAGCGGCATTCGCCCGCCACGACACCAGGCGGCCCACCGGTGTGCCCGCCGCTGACCAGGGCCGCCGACTGGATCAGATTGAGGTCCAGCTGGTGGTAGAGCTCGTACCGCTGCACGAAGAAGGCCGCCGCACACATGCCGAGCGCCACCAGGGCCACCGCGGCGGACGCGGTCAGGGCCAGCCGGGTGCGCAGCGGCCGGCGGCGGCGCCAGCGGGCGCCGAGCCGGTGGGAGGGGGCGGTGCGCGGGGTGCGCCCTCCCACCGGTTCCGCGTCCTGCGCGCTCACGCCAGATCCAGCCGGTAGCCGACGCCGTGCACGGTGTGGACCAGGCGGGGCTCGCCCGCCGCCTCCAGCTTGCGGCGGAGGTAACCGACGTACACCGCTAGGGAGTTGGAGTCCGGGCCGAAGTCCTGCCCCCAGACCCGCTCCAGGATCAGCTCGCGGGTGAGGACCTGCCCCGGGTGGCGCAGCAGGAGTTCTAGCAGGGCGAATTCGGTCCGGCTGAATTCGATCGGGCGCTCGGAGCGGCGGCCGGTGCGGGTCTGCGGGTCGACGGTGAGATCCGCGTACGACAGCGTGGCCCGGTCCTCCTCCGCCGGGGCCGCCCGCCGCAGCAGCGCCCGCACCCGGGCGACGAGTTCGTCGAGGGCGAAGGGCTTCACGAGATAGTCGTCCGCGCCTGCCTCCAGGCCGTCCACCCGCTCGCTCACCGAGTCCAGCGCGGTCAGCACCAGGACGGGCGTACGGTCGCCCACGGCCCGCAGCTGACGGCAGACCCCGAGCCCGTCGAGCACCGGCATCATCACGTCCAGCACGATCGCGTCCGGCTGCCAGGAAGAGACGGTGGAGAGCGCTGCCAGGCCGTCGGCCGCGCCCCGCACCTCGTACCCCTCGACCGCGAGGCCGTCCTCGACCGCCGCGCGCACCTCGGGCTGGTCGTCGACGACCAGGATCTTTCGCTGCTGGGTGCTCACGGAATGCGGGTGCGGGTGCGGGTTCATGGAGCAAAGCCTGTCAAACCCGGCTCTTAGAACCTTCTTACCCCGCGGCGCGAGTGTGCTCCCCATGCGCACACCACCTTCCGTCGTGATCGGTGCGGGCGGCACCGGCGGCCACATCTACCCCGGGCTCGCCCTGGCCGACGCCCTGCGCCGCGCCGCACCCGACGCGGTGATCTCGTTCGTCGGCACCGAACGCGGACTCGAGACCTCGCTCGTACCCGGCGCCGGGTACCGGCTCCACACCGTCGACATGATCCCGTTCGACCCCGCGCTGGGCGCCAGGCGCTATCTGCTGCCCGCCGCCCTGCTGAGGTCCGGCATGCAGTGCCGGACCATCCTGCGTGAGCAGCGCGCCCAGGTCGCCGTCGGGATGGGCGGCTACCCCAGCGCGCCGGTCGTCCTCGGCGCGCGGATGGCCGGACTGCCCAGCGTGATCCACGAGTCCAACGCGGTGCCCGGCCGCGCCAACCAGTTCGCCGCCCGCCTCACCCCGCACCTCACCGTCGCCTTCGACCGCAGCCGCGCCCGTCTCGCCGGGGGCGAGAACGCGCTGACCGTCGGCATGCCCATCGCCGCACCGATCGCCGCCCTCGACCGCGCGGCCCTGCGGGGCGAGGCCCGGCGTGAGCTGGGCGTCCCCGCCGGGGCGCGGCTGCTGCTGGTGAACGGCGGCAGTCTCGGAGCGGCCCGGCTCACCGCTGCGGCCGTCGGCCTCGCAGCCCGGTGGCAGGACCGTACCGACGTCCACCTGCTGATCAAGACCGGGCCCGCCGCCCTGGCGGACGCCACCGCGCGGCTGGCCGACGAGGGCGGCGACCGGGTCGCGCGCGCCGTCCCCTACCTCGACCGGATGGACCTCGCGTACGCCGCCGCCGACCTGGTCGTCTGCCGTGCCGGATCGGCGACCGTCGCCGAACTGGCCAGCACCGGGGTGCCCGCGATCCTCGTCCCGTATCCGCACGCACCCGGCGACCACCAGACCCACAACGCACGCGTCCTCTGCGACGCCGGGGCCGGACTGCTGCTCACCGACGCGGCGACGACCGCCGAACGGCTCGCGGAGCTGGCGGGCCCGCTCCTCGCCGACCCGGCCCGGCTCGCCGCGATGAGCGGCGCGGCCGACCCCTCCACCCACGCACGGGCGGCCGACCTGCTGGCCGCCACCGTCCTCTCGTACACGGAGCGTCCCGCATGAACACGAACCCCAGCAGCGCGAACGGCAGCAGCATGAACCCCACCGGCACGAACCCCAGCAGCCGGAGCCACCCGGCCGGGGGCGTGAACTGGCAGAACCGCACCGTCCTCGTCACCGGCGCCGAGGGATTCATCGGTTCGGCCCTTGTCGATCTCCTGGTGGAGCAGGGGGCGAAGGTCCGCGCCTTCGTCCACTACAAGCCGTACGGCGAGAAGGGGAACCTCGCCCACCACCTCGGCTCCCCGCAGGTGGAGATGGTGGCCGGTGACGTCCGCGACGCCGGGCGGGTCGACGACGCCGTCGCGGGGTGCGACACCGTCTTCCATCTGGCCGCGCTGATCGGCATTCCGTACAGCTACGACGCCCCTGGCGCGTATGTCGCGACCAATGTCGTCGGTACCGAGAACATCGCCGAGGCCTGCCGCCGCCACTCCGTACGCCGTCTCGTCCACACCTCCACGAGCGAGGTGTACGGCACCGCCCGCACCGCCCCGATCAGCGAGCAGCACCCGCTCCAGCCCCAGTCCCCGTACTCCGCGTCCAAGATCGGAGCGGACATGATGGCGCTCTCGCACTGGCACGCGTTCGAGCTCCCGGTGACCGTGGTGCGCCCCTTCAACACCTACGGTCCCCGCCAGTCCGCGCGCGCCGTGATCCCGACGATCCTCGCCCAACTGCACTCCGGGGCACGTGAGATCAGGCTGGGCTCCCTCGCGCCGACCCGTGACTTCACCTACGTCACGGACACGGCGCGCGGCTTCCTCGCACTGGCCGGCTGCGACCGCGCACTGGGGGAGAGCGTCAATCTGGGTACGGGGCAGGAGATATCGATCGGCGACCTGGCGAGCGCCCTGATCGAGGCCTCCGGACGACCGGCCGAGGTCGTCGTCGACCCGGCCCGGCTGCGCCCGTCCGGCAGCGAGGTCCTGCGGCTGCTCTCGGACAACTCCCGCGCCCGCGCCTGGGCGGGCTGGCAGCCCGAAGTCTCCCTGACCGAGGGGCTGAAGCGGACCTCGGAGTGGGTCGCGGAGCACCTTCACCTCTTCGCGGCCGACCGCTACCAGGTCTGAGCGGGGAACTCACGCAGAACGGGCCCTACGGGGCCGTGGGCGTCGCGCTCAGCCCGACGCACAGCAGCAGGGTGAACTCGCGTGCCCACGCCCCGTCCACCGGCTCCGCGCTGACCAGCGCCCGGTGCACCACCGCGCCCGCGACCACGTCGAAGATCAGGTCGGTGTGCCGGGCCGAGGCCTCGGGGTCGGCCTCGTAGGGGAGTTCACCGCGCGCCTGGGCGCGCTCGCGGCCGACCGTCACCAGCCGTTTCTGCCGGTCGACGATCGCCGAGCGGATCCGGGCGCGCAGCGCCTCGTCGCTGATCGACTCGGCCACCACCGCCATCAGCGCGGTCTTGGTCTCGGGCCGGGCGAGGAGCGCCGCGAACTGCAGCACCACGCCCTCGATATCGGCCGTCAGGCTGCCCCGGTCGGGCAGTTCGAGCTCGTCGAAGAGGACCGCCACCGCGTCCACGACGAGTTCGTTCTTGTTCGCCCAGCGCCGGTACAGCGTCGTCTTCGCCACTCCGGCACGGGTGGCCACATCGCCCATGGTCAGCTTCGACCAGCCGAGGTCGACCAGCGCGGCCCTCGTCGCCACGAGGATCGCGGCATCGGCTTCCGTGCTGCGGGGGCGACCCGTTCGGGTGGGTTTGCTGATCGGCATGACCGCGACCATACCGGTCAGTAGCTCCGGCGCCGTGAGTCAGATCACGAGAAACTGGCGGGGAAATCCCGCCCGTTGATCGCCGCCGACCAGTTACGCTACGGCTCGTAGCGTAAAGAGCGACAGCCACGTGACAAGCCACTGGCGCCAGGGTGGGGACCCTGCGCCTGTCCCAGGCCCCTCCTCGGGCCGAACGGCCGCGTCTGTCCGTACGCCCCGCATCCGGCGGGGGGTGTACGGGCGGGCCCGGCCGGTACGACGGCGGATTACGCCAACAGCTTTCCTGAACGGGCGGCGGAGGGGGGAGGATGTACGCATGCAGCCTAGGAACATGTCCATGAGCGGCGTCGTCGACCTCGCCGCAGTGAAGGCCGCCGGCGAGGCCCGGCAGAAAGCGGAACAGGCGCGCGCCGAGACCGCCAGGCAGGGCGGCAGCGCCGGTGTGTCGCCCGCCTCGCTGGTGATCGACGTCGACGAAGCCGGTTTCGAGCGCGACGTCATCCAGCGCTCCTCCGAGGTCCCGGTCGTCATCGACTTCTGGGCCGAGTGGTGCGAGCCGTGCAAGCAGCTCGGCCCGTTGCTCGAACGTCTGGCTGTCGCGTACAACGGCCGCTTCCTGCTCGCCAAGGTCGACGTCGACGCCAACCAGATGCTGATGCAGCAGTTCGGGATCCAGGGGATTCCGGCCGTCTTCGCGGTGGTCGCCGGTCAGGCGCTGCCGCTCTTCCAGGGCGCGGCCCCCGAGGCCCAGATCCGGGAGACCCTCGACCAGTTGATCAAGGTCGGCGAGGAGCGCTTCGGGCTCACCGGGATCGTCGTCGACCCCGACGCCGCGCCCGCCGGGGCCGACGCCGAACCGGCGGAGGTGCCGGCCGGTCCCTACGACGCGCTGCTCGAAGCGGCCGTACAGGCGCTGGATGCGAACGACTTCGGCGGCGCCGTCCAGGCGTACAAGAACGTCCTCTCGGACGACCCGGGCAACGAGGAGGCCGCACTCGGCCTCGCCCAGGCCGAACTGCTCGCGCGGGTGCAGAAGCTCGACCCGCAGCAGGTCCGCGCGGAGGCGGCGGAGAAGCCCGCCGATGTGCCGGCGCAGATCGCCGCGGCCGACCTGGATCTGGTGGGCGGTCATGTCGAGGACGCCTTCGGGCGGTTGGTCGCGGCCGTGCGGTGCACGGTGGGTGACGACCGGGAGGCCGCGCGTGTCCATCTGCTCCAGCTCTTCGAGGTGATCGGGTCCGACGACCCGCGGGTGACGGCCGCGCGTACCGCGCTGGCGCGGGTGCTGTTCTGAACGGTCACCCGGTTTTGAACGGTCACACGGTTCTGAACAGCCACGCTGCTCTGAACAGTCACTAAGCGCGCGGTGCGGGCGAGTTCCGGCTGACGATTTGGCGACACGGAGATAACGGACGGCCGCACTTTGCCAAAACTTGGCAATTGCGGCCGCCTGTTACTCGGAGTAAATGCAGTGCATCCTTCTGCCCGATTATGGGCGTCTACCGCCCCATGTAGCGGCTGGGTCGGCTCCACCCTGTGTGCCTGCGCGATATCGGCCGGTCGCGGTTCGGTTATCCCGCCGTTACTAGCCGGTAATGAACCCCTTGTGTCACAGCCGCGAATGCACCACGATCGGCCACGCTCGGTCCAATAGCGCACCAGCGCGGCATCCGGTCGCGTCGTGGCCACTTGGGTCCCCACCGAGCCGGTCGGCGACAGTGGCGCCGGCTGCGGACAGGGGGGTTCCCGCCACCCGGCGGGGCCTGTCCAGCGGTTGCGCGAACGCGTGGCCAGTGGTTGTCGCTCGGGGGTGATCGCCGGTGCTTCGGACGCGGTTCGCGTTTGTGAAACGGGCGCTCTCCTTCCCGAGGACGTAGCACTTCTCCCATCCCAGGACGGGCTTCGAACCCGGTCCGGAGATGTACGTCCGAGAAGGAGGAAACTAAGTGAGTTCCCAGGTACGTGGCGGAACCAGATGGAAGCGGTTCGCGATCGTCATGGTCCCGAGCGTGGTCGCCACCGCTGCGGTGGGCGTAGGCCTCGCGCAGGGTGCGCTCGCCGCTTCGTTCAGCGTGTCCGGCCAGTCGTTCAAGGTCCACGCCGACAGTCTGGTCGGTCATGACTTCGTCCAGTACGGCAGTGTCGCGACGGGCAGGAACCCGGACGGCAAGGGCGGCGACGCTCACGCGGTGGCCGTGTCGGGCTTCAGCAGTGCGACGATCACCAACATGTGCCAGTCGGTGGTCACGCCGAACCTGCCGTTCGGCCTCGGCACCGTCACGCTCCGGCTGACCGCCGGAACGAACCCCAAGAAGCCGGTCGAGGCGACCAACCTCTACCTCGACATCGCGAGCCTCCAGGCCGACGCGACCTTCGACCACCTCGACATCGGTGTGGCCGCGCAGGAAGCGGGCATCCAGCCCGGCACGGAAAAGAAGGTCGATCCGGACGGCTTCGCGCAGCGCGCCAAGAGCGCGACGCTGACCAACGTGAAGCAGGAGGCGTGGGCGACCACCGCCGGCACGTTCAAGCTCAGCAACCTGAAGCTGGGCCTGACGTCCGGCAAGGCGGAGTGCTACTAAGCACACCCGGGGTGGCCGGGGACGCATGGTCCCCGGCTGCCCGAACCTCACCACTTCTCAGAGCAACACCGGTACCAGGGAGCTGTTTTCCATGAGCGCCGAGTCCTCGGGTTCCCGCGACTTCACCTACTGGCGGCTTCGCTTCCGTGCGTGGCGGGGCAACCGACCCTTCTGGGCGGGCCTGTTCACGATGGTGGGTGGCCTGCCGATCGCCTACTTCCCGTACGCCAATATGCACCTCGGCAATATGACGCTGGCGATGTCCACCACCGCGGGAGCCGGATCACTGATCATCGGGGTGCTGCTGGTCACCCTCGGCCTGACGATGTGGTTCCACGGGATCGTCAGGGTGTTCGCGGGGATAGCGGCGATCCTGCTGGCGCTGATCTCCCTCCCGGTGGCGAACATCGGCGGCTTCGTCATCGGCTTCCTGCTGTCGATGATCGGTGGGGCCCTCTCGCTCTCCTGGGCTCCCGCGGGGCCGCAGGGCGACCCGGCGCTGCCCGCCCAGGGCGGCTCCGCGGACGGGACGCCGTACGGAGTGGCACCCGGAGTCGCGGCTCCCGCAGGGGAGTTCGCTTTCGACCGGGAGGCCGTCGTCCCGGAGCAGCAGACGGTTGAACCTGACAAGAACACGACAGTGGATGCCAACGGTGGGAGGCACCGTGCGGGGTGACGAAGCGCAGCCGGGTACCACCGAACGCAACGACCTCGGAGAGCGCAGAGGCGGCCGTCACGCGGCCCCCAGGAGATCGTTGCTGACGAAGCTGCACATTCCCGCGAGCAAGGCGATAGCCCTGGCTGCGATGCCGACCGCGGTGTTCGTCGGGATGGGCCTCACCCCCAAGCTGGCGATGGCCGACGACCACGGCGACATCCCGTTCGCCGCCGGTCCGTGCGTCTCCCGCTCCGACGAGCCGAGCGAGTCGGCGAAGCCGTCGGACTCCCCGAAGCCGTCCGACTCCCCGAGCCCCTCGGCCAGTGCGTCGGGCGACACGGCCGGTGACAAGGCCAAGAAGGACGGCAAGAGCGCGGACGTGTCGGCCCAGCCGTCCCCGTCGGCCACCCCGGCGGCGGACGCGACCGACTCCGTGAAGTCCGAGAAGAAGACGTCGGATTCACCGTCCGCCGCCTCGGACCGGGCGGCTGCCTCGTCGAGCCCGTCGCCGACCGCGACGAAGTC
Source organism: Streptomyces sp. NBC_01267 (assembly GCF_036241575.1). Lineage (NCBI taxonomy): Bacteria > Bacillati > Actinomycetota > Actinomycetes > Kitasatosporales > Streptomycetaceae > Streptomyces > Streptomyces sp. NBC_01267. The sequence goes on from NZ_CP108455.1 coordinate 5,564,496, forward strand.
GACGAACCCGCTGGACCCGCTGGGTGTGGGGGACGCGCTCAAGAAGCTGTTCAACCCGGACAAGGACACGGCGAGCCCGTCCCCGGACCCGTCGTCCTCCGTGTCGTCCAAGACCTCCGGGCAGACCGCGGCGGAGAAGAAGGCCGCTGACAAGAAGGCCGCTGACAAGAAGGCGGCCGAGAAGAAGACCGCCGACTCCAAGAAGGCCGACGAGGCCACGGCAACCGCGAAGACCGAGGCCGACAAGACCGCCGAGAAGATCCGCGAGGCGGCGGCCGAGGCCGGAAAGCCGGTCAAGGACCTGCCCGCGGACGCCAAGGGCCTGGACCCGAAGAAGGACACGGCCATCCCAGACGGCGCCAAGCCGTCCTACCCGTGCCCGACCGCCGATCCCAAGGCGCTCGCCGCGGCCGATCTGGAGCAGGGCATCCCCGCCCTCCCCGACGACCCGTGGACGCTGAACAGTTCGATGCTCACGCTCAACGGGCTCGACTACAAGGGCATCGTCGAGGTCAGGACCGGCAGCGGGAAGATCAAGAAGGTGCTGAAGTTCACCGCTTCGTCGCTGGACATCAAGGACCTGCACCAGACGACCGTCGCCCCCAACGGGGCCACCGGCCACGTCAAGGCGGCAACGGGCTCGACGTCGACCATCCGTGACGGCCAGGTCACGATGTACACGGAGTCGCTGAAGGGCAACCTCTTCGGCCTCATCCCGATCACGTTCAGCCCCGACAGCCCGCCGCCGATCAATGTGCCCTTCGCGTTCTTCACGAAGGTCACCGTGAAGCAGGCAGGCCAGTTCGGCGGCACGCTCCATGTGCCCGGACTCCAGAACTACTTCACCGGCGCCTGACCCGCCGCCGGAGATACGTCCGGGAGCCGCGGAAACAGCTGTGGCCCGCACCCCCGACCGGGGTGCGGGCCACAGCTGTCGACAGGGCGCACCACCCGCGTGAACCGCACCGCCCGTGTGAACCGCACCGGCCGGCCACGGTTCCGCCGCCTGGCCGAGACCTCCGAACCGCCGTGCGGCAGAATCGCCGGGGGCCGTACATCCGGACACGATCCGGTGGTGGGCGTGGAGCGTGGGGGAGTGAGCAGTGGGCGCTGTCGACGGCTGCCGTGACACCGGCGAGGCCGGCCGCACCGGTCCCCGCGTACAACAGGCCCCCGCGGCAGGGCGGTTCACCCCGTACCCGGGGCGGATGCTGCGGGCCGAGTGGCAGGCGGTGGCCGTCGGGCCGTTCCGGGAGCTGCGGCGCCGCGGGGTGTCCGGGATCTCCCTGGCGCTGCTCGCCACGGTCGCGGTCGTCGTCGTCCACCAGCTGATACGGACGCCCGACGGCGCGGTGCTGGTGCGGCTGGTGGCCGACGTCCGGGCCGATCTGCCCCTCCCGCTGGTGCTGCTGCGTACCCCCGGATCGCTGGTACTCGCCGATCCCGGTCTGCCGGTGTGGGCGGGGCTGCCCAAGCTGTTCCTCGCGTTCGCGCTCGCCGAACTGGTCCTGGGCCGCACCCGCACCCTGGTGATCGCCTGCGTCACGTCCCTGGCGGGCACGCTGGGCGCTCGGGCGATGATCGCGCTGGGCCACGGTCCGCTGGGGCTGCCGCCCGAGACCGCGCATGTGCTCGACACCGGGCCGTCCGCCGCGGTGGCCGGGCTCTTCGCGTACCTGGCGGTGGTCCGGCGCGCTCCGGTCCTGGCCGTGCCGACCAGCGGACTGATCGTGGTCCAGTCGCTGCTCAAGCCGAACCTCGCGGGCCGCGAGCATCTGATCGCCGTGGGGCTGGCGCTCGTCCTGGGCCTCTGCGCGGGCCGTGCCACCCGGGGCGGGGACGCCGGGCCCGCGCCGCGTCGGGGGCCGCGGATCCGTACGGAGCAGGGGCCGGCCGCGTATCCTCCCCGCCATGACGGGCCGGAGCAGCCCGGCCCCGACGCTTTCGGCGAGGACCGCGATGAGGAAGATCGTCCTGACGATGTCGATGTCCCTGGACGGGTACAGCGAGGGGCCGGACCGTGACATCAGCTGGCACCGGGTCGACGACGAGGTGCACCGCCACATCAACGCGTACCTCGCGACGATGGACGGATTCCTGCACGGCCGGGTGACCCATGAGCTGATGGCCGGATTCTGGCCGACCGCGGACGCCGACCCGGCGAGTCCCGAGCCGGTGAAGGAGTTCGCCGCTCTCTGGCGCGGGATGCCCAAGACCGTGTACTCCAGAACCCTGGAGCGGGCCGACTGGAACACCACGGTGGTCCGGGAGGTGGTGCCCGAGGAGGTACGGGCGCTCAAGGCCCGGCCCGGCGGCGACCTGTCCCTCGGCGGTGCGCGTCTCGCCGCGTCCTTCATGGCGCACGGGCTGATCGACGAGTTCCACATCTACGTCCACCCGGTACTCGTCGGCGGCGGCACGCGCCTCTTCCCGGACGCGGGGGCCACCGCCGGCCTCGACCTCGTGGAGTCCCGGACCTTCGGGAACGGTGTCGTCCTCCTGTACTACCGGCGAGCCGGTGCGTCCGGCCCGGAGTGAGCCCGGACACGGCTGTGGCCCGTACCCGCCGTAAGGGGGGTACGGGCCACAGCCGTGTCAGCGGACCGGTGTCCGGTCAGCCCTGGTTGTCCTCGCCGCCCAGGTGGTGCACCCGGACCATGTTCGTGGTGCCGGGGACACCGGGGGGCGAGCCGGCGGTCATGACCATCCGGTCGCCCTCGTTGTAGCGCTTCAGCTTCAGCACCTCGGCGTCGACCAGGTCGACCATCGCGTCGGTGTTGTCCACGTGCGGCACCACGTGCGCCTCGACGCCCCAGCTCAGCGCGAGCTGGCTGCGGGTCGACTCGTCCGTCGTGAAGGCGAGGATCGGCTGGCAGGTGCGGTAGCGGGAGAGACGGCGGGCGGTGTCTCCGGACTGGGTGAAGGCGACCAGCGCCTTCGCGTCCAGGAAGTCCGCGATCTCACAGGCCGCGCGGGCCACCGAGCCGCCCTGGGTGCGCGGCTTCTTGCCGGGCACCAGCGGCTGGAGGCCCTTGGAGAGCAGCTCCTCCTCGGCCGCGACCACGATCTTCGACATCGTCTTGACGGTCTCGATCGGGTACGCGCCCACACTCGACTCGGCGGAGAGCATGACCGCGTCGGCGCCGTCCAGGATGGCGTTGGCGACGTCGGACGCCTCGGCGCGCGTCGGGCGCGAGTTGGTGATCATCGACTCCATCATCTGGGTCGCGACGATCACCGGCTTGGCGTTGCGGCGGCAGAGCTCGATGAGCCGCTTCTGCACCATCGGGACCTTTTCGAGCGGGTACTCGACGGCCAGGTCGCCACGGGCCACCATGACGCCGTCGAAGGCGGCGACGACGCCCTCCATGTTGGCGACGGCCTGCGGCTTCTCGACCTTGGCGATGACGGGGACCCGGCGGCCCTCCTCGTCCATGATCTTGTGGACGTCGTTGACGTCACCGGCGTCGCGCACGAAGGAGAGCGCGACCAGGTCGCAGCCCATCCGCAGCGCGAAGCGCAGGTCGTCGATGTCCTTCTCGGACAGGGCCGGGACGTTCACCGCCGCGCCGGGCAGGTTGATGCCCTTGTGGTCGGAGATGACACCGCCCTCGATGACGATGGTCCTGACCTCGGAGCCCTCCACGGAGGTCACCTTCAGCTCGACGTTCCCGTCGTTGATCAGGATCGGGTCGCCCTTGGTGACATCGCCCGGCAGACCCTTGTAGGTCGTGCCGCAGATGGTCTTGTCGCCGGGGACGTCGTCGGCGGTGATGGTGAACTCGTCACCACGCACCAGCTCGACGGGGCCCTCGGCGAAGGTCTCCAGGCGGATCTTGGGGCCCTGGAGGTCGGCGAGCACGCCCACGGCGCGGCCGGTGGCCTCCGAAGCCTTGCGGACGCGGTGGTACCGCTCCTCGTGCTCCGCGTGGGACCCGTGGCTCATATTCAGACGGGCCACATTCATGCCGGCCTCGATGAGCGTTTTCAGCTGCTCATAGGAGTCGACGGCTGGGCCCAGTGTGCAGACGATTTTGGAACGGCGCATGAGGCGGATCCTATCGGTTTGTTTCGCTACGGAATATTCCGTCTGGTGGAAAGTACAAATGGGCGGTGTGGCGCTCAGGTGTCAGCCGTTCACCAAGGCGTAGACCTGTTGTGCAATTTCACGTTCTTCGTCCGTGGGGACCACGGCGACAGCCACCCGCGAGGTGCCCGGGGAGATCAGCCGGGGTTCGTCGGAACGTACGGCGTTGAGCTCGGGATCGACCACGAGTCCCAGCCCTTCCAGGCCCGCGACGGCGGCCTCGCGCACCGGCGCCGAGTTCTCGCCGACCCCTGCGGTGAAGGCGACGGCGTCCACCCGGCCCAGGACCGCCGTGTACGCGCCCAGGTATTTCTTCAGCCGCTGCACGTATATCTCGAAGGCGAGCCGGGCCCGTCCGTCGCCCTCGCCGACGCGCCGCACGATCTCGCGCATGTCGTTGTCGCCGCAGAGCCCGACCAGACCGCTCTTCTGGTTGAGCAGTACGTCGATCTCGTCGACGGACATTCCGGCGACCCGCGACAGATGGAAGATCACCGCCGGATCGAGGTCACCGGACCGGGTCCCCATCACCAGCCCCTCCAGCGGCGTCAGCCCCATGGAGGTGTCCACGCAGATGCCGCCGGCCACCGCCGAGGCCGAGGCCCCGTTGCCGAGGTGCAGCACGATCACGTTGACCTCCTCCGGCGTGCGGCCCAGCAACTGCGCCGTCCTGCGCGAGACATAGGCGTGCGAGGTGCCGTGGAAGCCGTAGCGGCGGATGCGGTGGGCGTCCGCGGTCGCCGTGTCGATGGCGTAGCGGGCCGCGTACTCCGGCATCGTCGTGTGGAACGCGGTGTCGAAGACGGCGACCTGGGGGAGATCGGGGCGCAGTTGCCGGGCCGTACGGATCCCGATGATGTTCGCCGGGTTGTGCAGCGGGGCGACCGGCACCAGCCGTTCGATCTCCTTGAGCACCGCGTCGTCCACCACCGTCGGCGCGGTGAACTTCAGTCCGCCGTGCACCACCCGGTGGCCGATCGCCGCGAGTTCGGGCGAGTCCAGGCCGAGACCGTCGGCGTCCAGCTCCTCCGCGACGGCTTTCAGCGCCGCCGCGTGGTCGGGGACGGGCCCGGTCCGCTCACGGGTGTCGGCGCCGTCCACCAGGTCCTGTCCTAGCCGGGTGTGCCGGAACCGGGACGTCTGCTCGCCGATCCGCTCGACCAGGCCCACGGCCAGCCGGGCGCCGTCCGCCATGTCGAGCAGCTGGTACTTCAGCGACGAGGAGCCGGAGTTGAGGACGAGGACACGGGTGGCGGTCGGTGTCATGCGGGGCCCTCCTGGACCTGGGTCTGGGTCTGGGCCTGGATCGCGGTGATCGCGACGGTGTTGACGATGTCCTCGACGAGCGCGCCGCGCGAGAGGTCGTTGACCGGTTTGCGCAGCCCCTGGAGCACCGGCCCGACGGCCACCGCGCCGGCCGAACGCTGCACGGCCTTGTAGGTGTTGTTGCCGGTGTTGAGGTCCGGGAAGATCAGCACGCTGGCCTGCCCCGCGACCGCCGAGCCCGGCAGTTTGGTGGCGGCGACCGTCGGTTCCACCGCCGCGTCGTACTGGATGGGCCCCTCGATCAGCAGATCCGGCCGCGCCGCCCGCACCAGCTCGGTGGCCCGGCGTACCTTGTCGACGTCCGCGCCCGACCCCGAGGTGCCCGTCGAGTACGAGAGCATCGCGATCCGCGGCTCCACCCCGAACTGGGCCGCGGTGGCCGCCGCCTGGACGGCGATGTCCGCGAGCTGCTCGGCGTCCGGGTCGGGGTTGACCGCGCAGTCGCCGTACACGAGCACCTTGTCGGCCAGGCACATGAAGAACACCGACGAGACGATCGAGGCGTCCTCCCTCGTCTTGATGATCTCGAAGGCGGGCCGGATGGTGGCCGCCGTCGAGTGCACCGCACCCGACACCATGCCGTCGGCCAGTCCTTCCTGGACCATCAGCGTGCCGAAGTACGAGGCGTCGGCGACCACGTCGTGCGCCAGCTCGACGGTGACGCCCTTGTGGGCGCGCGCCTTCGCGTACACCTCGGCGAACCGGTCCCGCAGCTCGGACGTCACCGGGTCGACGACATCCGCCCGGGTCAGATCGATGCCCAGGTCGGCGGCCTTCCTGCGGACCGTGTCCGGGTCGCCGAGCAGCGTCAGGTCGCAGACACCGCGGCGCAGCAGGATGTCGGCGGCGCGCAGCACCCGCTCCTCCGTGCCCTCGGGCAGCACCACCCGGCGGCGGTCCGCGCGCGCCCGCTCCAGCAGTTCGTGCTCGAACATCATCGGGGTGACCCGCCCGCTGCGCGACACCGAGAGCCGGTTCAGCAGCTCCGCGGTGTCCACATGGCGCTCGAAGAGGCCCAGCGCGGTCTCCGCCTTGCGCGGGGTCGCCGCGGTCATCCGGCCCTCCAGCGCGAAGAGTTCGCCCGCGGTCGGGAACGAGCCGCCGGACACCGCGATCACCGGGGTGCCCGGCGCCAGCCGGTCGGCGAGCCGGAGGACCGGGGCTCCCGGACGTTCGTCCAGGGTGAGCAGGACACCGGCTATCGGCGGCGTGCCCGCACTGTGCGCGGCGAGCGAGCCGACCACCAGGTCCGCCCGGTCGCCGGGGGTCACCACCAGGCAGCCGGGGGTCAGCGCGTTCAGGAAGTTCGGCAGCATCGCCCCGCCGAACACGAAGTCCAGCGCGTCCCTGGCCATCCCGGCCTCGTCGCCGAGCAGCACGGTCCCGCCGAGTGCGTGGGTGATCTGGGCGACGGTCGGCGCGGCCAGCGCCGGTTCGTCGGGCAGCACCGGGCACGGCACCGGGAGCTGCGCGTCCAGCTGCTCCGCGAGCGCCGCCCGGTCACCCGGGGCGACCCGGTTGACGGCCATGGTGATGACGTCGCAGCCGAGCACCTCGTACGCCCGGTAGGCGTTGCGCGTCTCCGACCGTACGGACTCGGCCGGCTGGCCCTTCCCGCCGACGACCGGGATCACCGAGGCGCCGAACTCGTTCGCGAGCCGCGCGTTCAGCGCCAGCTCGTCGGGGAGCTGGGTCCCGGAGAAGTCCGTACCGAGGACGAGCACCACCTCGTACGCCCGCGCCACCTCGTGGAAGCGGCCGACCAGGCGCGAGACGAGTTCGTCGGTGCCGTGCTCGGCCTGGAGGGCGGTCGCCTCGTGGTAGTCCATGCCGTACACGGACGCCGGGTCCTGGCTCAGCCGGTAGCGGGCCCGCAGCAGCTCGAACATGCGGTCGGGGCCTTCGTGCACCAGTGGCCGGAAAACACCCACCCGGTCGACCTGCCGGGTGAGGAGCTCCATGACCCCCAGCTCGATGACCTGGCGGCCGTCGCCGCGATCGATCCCGGTCACGTACACGCTGCGCGTCACGCGTGCTCTCCGTCCTCTTTCTCGGATGTCGGCGCCCCGGGCGTGCCCGGCGGATCAGGGCCGGGGTCACGTCGTCGGGTCGCCCGGGGGGCCGGGTGCGCCCTCTTGACAGTACCCTCGGGCCTGGCTACGTCGCCTGTCCGCGGCTGGACCGCGGCAGCTACGGGGCCGTGACCGCGAGGAGCCTGACAGCGCGACGCGGCGAGGGGCCGTGGAAGAATCGGAACGGCTCGCAGGTACCACTAGGAGCAGGAGAAACAGCGCGATGCGCATCGGAGTCCTCACCGCAGGCGGCGACTGTCCCGGCCTCAACGCCGTCATCCGGTCGGTCGTGCACCGCGCCGTGGCCGGGCACAACGACGAAGTGATCGGCTTCGAGGACGGCTTCAAGGGCCTGCTCGACGGTCACTTCCGGCCCCTCGACCTCAACGCGGTCAGCGGCATTCTCGCCCGCGGCGGTACGATCCTCGGCTCCGCCCGGCTGGAGCGCGACCGGCTGCGCGAGGCCGCCGAGAACTGCGCGGAGCTGACCCGGCGCTACGGCATCGACGCCCTGATCCCCATCGGCGGCGAAGGCACCCTCACCGCCGCCCGGATGCTCTCCGACGCCGGAATGCCGGTCGTCGGGGTCCCGAAGACCATCGACAACGACATCTCCGGCACCGACCGCACCTTCGGATTCGACACGGCCGTCGGTGTCGCGACCGAGGCGATCGACCGGCTGAAGACCACCGCCGAGTCGCACCAGCGGGTGATGGTCGTCGAGGTCATGGGCCGGCACGCGGGCTGGATCGCCCTGGAGTCGGGCATGGCGGGCGGCGCACACGGCATCTGTCTGCCCGAGCGGCGCTTCGAGGTGGACGACCTGGTGAAGATGGTCGAGGAGCGCTTCTCCCGCCGGAAGCGCTTCGCGGTCATCTGTGTCGCCGAGGGCGCGCACCCGGCCGAGGGCTCGATGCCGTACGAGAAGGGCGTCATCGACAAGTTCGGCCACGAGCGCTTCGCCGGTATCGGCACCCGGCTCGCGATCGAACTGGAGAGCCGCCTCGGCAAGGAGGCCCGGCCGGTCATCCTCGGCCACGTCCAGCGCGGCGGCACCCCCACCGCGTACGACCGCGTCCTGGCGACCCGCTTCGGCTGGCACGCGGTGGAGGCCGTGCACCGCGGCGACTTCGGCAACATGACCGCGCTGCGCGGAACGGACATCGCGATGGTCCCGCTGGCGGACGCGGTGACGCATCTGAAGACGGTGGACGCGAGCCGGATGTACGAGGCCGAGTCCGTCTTCTGATCCCGCTGTCGTCGATTGATTGCGCACTGATCCCGCCGCGCACTGATCCCGCCGCGCCGGGAAGAACCCGCACAGGGAAGAACGCCGCGCCGGGAAGAACACCGCCGGGAAGAACGCCGCGCGCGGGGCCGAAGCCGGGCCCCGCGCCGGGTCGTTCCGGGCGAACCGCCGGTCAGCCCGGCGTCAGCGTCCAGAACCGCCCGACGATGGAGTCGAGGAAGTCCCGCCCCTCGTCCCCGCCCGACCCGGCCGCCCCCCAGTTGAGCGTCCGCACCATCTGCGCCTGGTAGTCGGAATGCAGCTGTTCGAGCACCGGCTCCAGCTGCGCCCGGGACAGCGGTACGAGCTTGGCCGTGGGGCGTACGTACGCCTGCCAGCGCGTCGTCACCGCGCTCCGCAGCAGCCCGGCCAGTTCCTCGTCCCGGCCGGTCGCGGTCAGAAAGGCCGCCGGGGTCAGGGCAAGCGTCTCCGCGAGCGCGGCCGTCTGGCGTTCGTTGCCGCGCCACCGGCCCGACTCCTCCATCTTGAGATAGGCGGAGGTGTCCATGCCGATCAGCCGCGCCAGGTCCTCCGCCGCCGTACCGCGCGCCAGCCGGTGCTCACGCAGTGTGGTCGCCGAGACCAGCAGATCCCCGACGGAACACCACAACACGCCTGCCAGCGCGGTCAGTTCACGCGAGGTGGGGTGCTGGAGGCCGCGCTCCCAGGCAGCCACCACATCCGGGGTGACGAGGAGGCCGTACTGGGCACGCAGCCCGTGGGCGACATGGCCGGGCGCCATGCCCAGCGCCTCGCGCAGACGGCGTGCGGCGGGGGCGTCGAAGGGCGGGGTCTGGTGCACGGGCACACCATAGGGGCGGGTGTGCCCTCACGCCTACGGTGTGTTCGCACAGTCCCACGGTTCGTCGGAACCTACGCGTCAGCCCTTGACCGCACCCCCCAGGGCGAAACCACTGCCGAGACGGCGCGAGATGAGGACATACAGCAGGACCACCGGGGTCGAGTAGACGATCGAGAAGGCGGCCAGCTCCCCGAACGCCACCTGGCCGCCGCGGTTGCCGAAGAAGTTGTAGACGGAGACCGAGGCGGGCAGCTGCTCCGGGGTGAGCAGCAGCATGAAGGGGACGAAGAAGTTCCCCCACATCATGATGAAGCTGAAGATCGTCACGACCATGACGCCGGGCCCCATCAGCGGCAGCACGATCCGCCGCAGTGTCTGCATCCCGCTCGCGCCGTCCGTCCGGGCCGCCTCCTCCAGGACCATCGGGACGCCGTCCATGAAGTTCTTCATCAGCCAGATGGCGAAGGGGAGTTGGGAGGTGGCGAGGAAGAGCGCGGTGCCGTACACGGTGTCGATCAGGTCCGTCTGCACGAACAGGGCGTAGACCGGGACCATGATCGCGGTGATCGGCAGACACGTGGTGAACAGGACCGTCAGCAGGAACGGCCGGTTGAACCGGGAGCGGTACCGGGAGAGCGGATACGCGGCGAGCGCGGCCGAGGCGACGGTCAGCGCGGTCGCGCCGCCGCACAGGATCAGGCTGTTGAGCATCGGCCGGAAGGTGATGTCCTCGGTGAGGATGTCCGAGTAGTTCGACAGGCCGGGGTTGTCGGGGAGGCGGACGCGCAGCCCGGCGTGCGGGTCGACCGAGGAGAGGACGAGCCACAGCAGCGGCACGGCGAAGGCCGCGGCGACCACCAGCAGGGCGGCGTCCACGGCGAGGCGTTCGGTGGTACGGCGGCGCATGGACACCTCACACCTCCGTCTTGAGCAGGCGCAGATAGACGACCGAGAAGAGCGAGCTGATCAGCAGCAGGAGCAGGGCGACGGCGGTGCCGTAGCCGATGAAGCTCTTGAGGAACGCCTGGTCGTACATGAAGACCGGCAGCGTCTCGCTGCGGTTGCCGGGGCCGCCGCGGGTCATCGCCCAGATCAGCCCGAACACCGACAGCGTCTGCAGGGTGTTGAGCATCAGGTTGGTGGCGACGGAACGGCGGATCATCGGCAGGGTGATGTGCCAGAAGCGGCGCAGCCCGCCCGCGCCGTCCAGCTCGGCGGACTCGGTGATGTCCTGCGGGATCTCGTTGAGCGCCGCCGAGTAGATGAGCATCGAGAACGCGGTGCCGCGCCAGACGTTGGCGAAGGAGACGGCGAGGATGGGCAGGCTGTAGAGCCAGTTCTGGGACGGCAGGTGCAGCTGGTCCAGGATGGCGTTCAGGGTGCCCTCGCGGCGGAAGAAGGCGTAGAGCAGGAACGCGGCGACGATCTCCGGAAGCACCCAGGCGGCGATCACGAAGATGCCGGTCACGGTGCGCACGGGCCTGGAGGCGCGGCGCATCAGGGTGGCCAGCGCCAGCCCGAGACTGTTCTGGCCGATGATCGAGGAGATGACCGTGAAGACGAGCGTCAGCCAGACGGCGTTGCGGAACTCCGGGTCGGCGAAGGCCCGCCGGAAGTTCGCCAGACCGACGAAGTCGGTCGACGACGAGCCGGTCAGCTGCATGTTCGTGAAAGCGATGTAGACGCAGTAACCGATGGGGCCCGCGAGGAAGACGAGCAGCAGTGCGACGGCCGGGGTGATCGGCAGCCAGCCCAGCGGGCCACCCCGGTGCAGCGTGCCGGCCGACCCCTGCGGGACCACTGCCTGCGGACTCGTGGCCTGCGGACTCGTGGCCTGCGGACTCGTGGCCTGCGGACCCGTGGCCTGCGGACCCGTGGCCTGCGGACCCGTGGCCTGCGGACCCGTGGCCGGCGTACTCATGGCCGGTGGACGATCGCGTCGCCGACAGCCGTCTTCAACTGCTCGTCGTAGGTCTTCGCCGCTGCCTGCGGACCGGCGTCACCGGTCGTGACGGACTCCATCGCCTCGCCGATCGCGGACGAGACCTGCGGATAGGCGGGCAGCGCCGGCCGGTAGTGGGTGTACTCGACGAGGCTCGTGAAGAACTTCACGCCCGGACTGGACTTCAGGTACGCCGGGTCCTGGGCGACATCGTCGCGGCACGCGATCTGCGCGCCCTCGATGGTGTACTTCACGGCGTTCTTCCTGGTCTGCAGCTGCTCGATCATCTTCCAGGCCAGGTCCGCGTTCTTGGACTTGGCGGGGATGGACCAGGTCCAGCCGCCGGACATGGAGACCTTGCCGGGCGCCTGGCCGTACTGGGTGGGCATCGCGGCCTGGCCCATCGTCGTCGACCACGCGGGCCAGGGGCTGCCGCCCGACGGCAGCCACTGCTGACCGGCGAAGGAACCGTCGATGTCGATGGCCAGCTTGGACTTGGGCACCCAGTCGGTCTGTACGTTGGTCATGGCGTTCGGGTCGAGCGCGTCGGACTTGTCGAGCCCGAGCTTCTCCGCGAAGACGGTGTTCACGAAGGCCAGCGAGTCCGTGAACCCCTTGCTGCCCGCGACCCACTTGCCCTGCTTCGCGTCGTACAACGGATCGGCGCCCGTCCCGTACAGCAGCATCTCGAAGCCCTGCATGACCGCGGCCTCGCCCGGTCCCTTGCCGGTGTAGATGTTGAGCGGAACGGTGCCGGGGACCTTCTGCTTGATGGTGCGCGCGGCGTCGAGGATGTCGGCCCAGTTCTTCGGCTGCCAGTCCGTGGGCAGACCGGCCTTGCGGAAGATGTCCTTGTTGAACCAGATCCCGCGGGTGTCGGTGCCGTCGGGAACGCCGTACGTCTTCCCGTCCTGCGCCTTCGCGGCGGCCTTGGCCGTCGGGACGAAGTGCTGCCAACTCGGCCAGTTCTTCAGGTACGTGTCGATCGGCGCGAGATATCCGCTCTTGATGTCCGAGTTGATCAGGAAGGTGTCCTCGTAGACCAGATCGGGCGCGGTCCTGGGGGAGCGCATCATCTGCTGGATCTTGGTGTAGTAGGCGTTCTCGTCGGCCTGGATGGGCAGGAGCTCGACCTTCTTGCCCGGGTTGGCCTTCTCGAACTCCTTCTTCACCGACTCCAGATAGTTGTCCATGATGCGGACCTTGTTGCTGGTGGACCGCTCGTACGCGATCCGCACGGTGTCGGGACTGCTGCCGGAACCACTGCCGCAAGCAGTGAGCGTGCCTGCCGCCAGGACGGTGGCTGCGGCGGCGAGGATGAGCGGGGCGGTGGGGCGCACGGGCACGACCTCCTCAGGTGCGACCGCGGTCAGCGGCTGCCCGGCGAACGTAAGACGGACCCAAATCCAAGGTCAATCCCCGTGCATGACAACGTTGTTGCGGCCCCGGTCGGCATGAGCGGATCGGGGCCGGTACGCGCCGTTACGGGCGGCTCAGCCAGCGGTACTGCAGCTCCGGGCGCCCGATCTGCCCGTACTGCGGCCGGCGCAACGCCCGGCCCGTGCCCACCAGATGCTCCAGATAGCGGCGCGCGGTGATCCGCGAGATGCCGACCGCCTCGCCCGCGGCGGTGGCGGTGATCCCGTCGGCCGCCGCCCGCAGGGTACGGGTCACCGCCTCCAGCGTCGGGGCGCTCAACCCCTTCGGGAGCGCGGCGGGTTCGGGGCTGCGCAGGGTGGCCAGGGCCCGGTCGACCTCCTCCTGGCCGCTCGCCTCACCGGCCGCCGCGCCGCGGAAGTCGGCGTACCGCACGAGGCGGTCGCGGAGGGTGGCGAAGGTGAACGGCTTCAGTACGTACTGCACGACGCCGAGCGAGACACCTTCCCGTACCACCGCCAGATCGCGCGCCGAGGTGACGGCGATGACATCGGCGGTGTGCCGCGCGGTGCGCAGCGAGCGGACCAGTTGGAGGCCGTGGCCGTCGGGGAGGTGCAGATCGAGCAGGAGCAGATCCACCGGCGTGCGGTCCAGGACGCGCACGGCCTCCGCCCGGGAGTGGGCCTTCCCCGTCACCTCGAAGCCGGGGACGCGGCCCACGTACAGCTCATGGGCGTCCGCGGCCACCCGGTCGTCCTCGACGACCAGCACCTTGATCATGTGGTCAGCTCCTGTCGGACGGGCAGCCGGACCACGAACTCCGCGCCGCGTGACGGGGCGCCGCCCGGTGCGGCGCTCCCCGGTGCGGCGCTCTCCCGTGGTGGGCCCGCGACCGTGACCGTACCCCCACCGCGCAGCACCGTCTGCCTGACCAGTGCGAGCCCGAGCCCGCGCCCCGCGCTCTTCGTCGACCAGCCGAGCCGGAAGATGTCCTCGGCCTCCGCCGTGCCGAGGCCCGGACCGGTGTCGCGGACCCGGATCAGCAGCTCACCGCCGGCCGCGCGCACCGTGACCGTGACCCGGGCGCCTTCGCTGCCCTGCGCGGCGTCGACCGCGTTGTCGACGAGGTTGCCGAGGATCGTGACGAGGTCGCGGGCGGGCAGCAGCCCCTCGTCGATGACGCTGTCGTCGGCCAGCACCAGTTCGACGCCGCGCTCGTTGGCCTGCGCGGCCTTGCCGAGCAGCAGCGCGGCGAGCACCGGCTCGTCCACGGCGCCCACCACCCGGTCGGTGAGGGTCTGGGCCAGTTCCAGCTCGCCGGTGGCGAACTCGACGGCCTCCTCGACGCGCCCCAGCTCGATCAGCGAGACGACCGTGTGGAGCCGGTTCGCCGCCTCGTGAGCCTGTGCGCGCAGCGCCTGGGTGAACCCGCGCTCGGAGTCCAACTCGCCTGACAGTGCCTGGAGTTCCGTGTGATCGCGCAAGGTGACGACGGTTCCTCGGTGCTCCCCGGAGGACACCGGCCTGCTGTTCAGGACCACGACCCGGTCGGCGGTCAGATGTACCTCGTCGACCCGCGGCCCGTCGGCGAGCAGCGCGCCGGTGAGCGGGGCGGGCAGCCCCAGCTCGGCGGCGTTGCGGCCGACCGCGTGGGCGTCGAGACCCAGCAGTTCCCGGCCGCCGTCGTTGATGAGCGCGATACGCCGCCCGCTGTCGAGCATCAGCAGCCCTTCCCGTACGGCGTGCAGCGTGGCCTGGTGGTAGTCGTACATCCGGCTCAGCTCCGCGGGGTTCATCCCGTGGGTGTGGCGGCGCAGCCGCGCGTTGATGACGTACGTCCCGATGCCGCCGAGCGCGAGCGCCGCCCCCGCGAACCAGAGCAGCACGCTCACCTGGTCCCGCAGTTGGGCGTCGATCCGCTCCACGGTGATGCCCGCGCTGACCAGCCCGGTGATCCGCCGGTCGGCCCCGTTCCCGGCCGCGCCTCCGTCCCCGCCCCCGTACGCACGGACCGGGGTGACGACCCGGACCGAGGCGCCGAGCGTGCCGGTGTAGGTCTCGGTGTACGTCCGGCCGTGCAGCGCCTCCGCGATGTGACCCAGGTAGTGCTCACCGATCCGGTCCGGGTCGGGGTGCGTCCAGCGGATGCCGTCGGTGTCCATGATCGTCACGAAGGCCACCCCGGTCGCGCGCCGCACCTGCTCGGCGTACGGCTGGAGGACCGCCGTCGGATCGTCGCCGACGGTGGCCCGCCGCACCGACGGGGAGAGCGCCACCGCCCGCGCCGCCGCGGTCGCCTGCCGCCGCGCCGCGGCCTGGGCCTGGCGCTGGTCGGAGACGTAACTGAAGACCACGCACCCGGCGACGATCACCGAGACCAGCACGACCTGCATCGCGAAGAGCTGGCCGGCGAGGCTGCGGGGCCGGGGGGTGCGTATGTGCATGGCGGACAGTCTGCACGCCGCTGAATCCGTGAACGAAATGCACGTAACCGTGACCCGGATCACAGGCTCGTGGAGAGTCGCGGAGATTCACCGGGATGGTCAGGGACGTGGATCGGAAGTGGACGAGGAGGCAGCGTGTCCGCAATGAAGCGGGACCGTACGCACTATCTGTATGCCGCGGTCATTGCCGCGGTGGTACTCGGCATCGTGGTCGGCTTCGCCGCACCAGGGGTGGCCGTCGAGCTCAAGCCGCTGGGCACGGGGTTCGTCAATCTCATCAAGATGATGATTTCGCCGATCATCTTCTGCACGATCGTGCTGGGCGTCGGCTCGGTCCGCAAGGCCGCGAAGGTCGGCGCCGTCGGCGGTCTGGCACTCGGGTACTTCCTGGTGATGTCGACGGTGGCGCTCGCCATCGGTCTGCTCGTCGGCAATCTGCTGGAGCCGGGTTCGGGGCTGCACCTCACCGAGTCGGTACGGCACGCGGGCGCCGCACAGGCCCAGGGCGCCGGCGAGTCGACGGCGGACTTCCTGATCGGGATCATCCCGACCACGATGATCTCCGCCTTCACCCAGGGCGAGGTGCTGCAGACGCTGTTGATCGCGCTGCTCACCGGCTTCGCGCTGCAGGCGATCGGCCCGGCGGGCCGGCCGGTGCTGCGCGGGATCGAGCACATCCAGCGGCTGGTGTTCCGGATCCTCGCCATGATCATGTGGGCGGCCCCGGTGGGCGCGTTCGGCGCGATGGCGGCCGTGGTCGGCGAGACGGGCGTGGCAGCGCTCAAGTCGCTGGCCGTGATCATGATCGGTTTCTATCTGACCTGCGCGCTCTTCGTCTTCCTGGTCCTCGGCACGCTGCTGCGGCTGATCGCGGGCATGAACATCTTCCTGCTGCTCAAGTACCTGGGCCGGGAGTTCCTGCTGATCCTCTCCACGTCGTCCTCGGAGTCGGCGCTGGCACGGCTGATCGCCAAGATGGAACACCTGGGGGTGAGCAGGCCGGTGGCCGGGATCACGGTCCCGACCGGCTACTCCTTCAACCTCGACGGCACGGCGATCTATCTGACGATGGCTTCGCTGTTCGTCGCCAACGCGATGGACAAGCCGCTCAGCGGCGGCGAGCAGATCTCGCTGCTGCTCTTCATGATCGTCGCGTCCAAGGGTGCCGCGGGGGTGACGGGTGCGGGGCTGGCCACGCTGGCCGGCGGACTCCAGTCGCACCGCCCCGAACTGGTCGACGGGGTCGGGCTGATCGTGGGCATCGACCGCTTCATGAGCGAGGCCCGCGCGATGACGAACTTCGCGGGGAACGCGGTGGCCACGGTCCTGGTCGGCACCTGGACGAAGGAGATCGACAAGGAACGGGCGGCGGAGGTGCTGTCCGGCCGGATCCCGTTCGACGAGGCGACCCTCATCGACGACGGCGCGGCCGAGGACGCCGGACCGGACACCGGTGCCGCGGCGGACGCCGGTGCCGCACCGGGCGGCAGCGCCGCCGAGGAGGCACCGCTCCCGGGCGGGAGCGACAAGGAGCCGGCCGTCCGTTCCTGACGCACGGTCCGGAGGTACGGCCCTGAAGCACGGCCCCGGCACCCGTCCGCGCCCGCCCCACCGGGCCCGGACGGGTGCCGACGGCCTGACGCGTCGCCCGCCTCGGCCGATCGGCGCGGGTCCGCGCGTACGCTGCCCCACGACCGGGCGCGGGGCACCGCGCGGGGATCACCTCCATCGATCAGGAGCATCCGCATGACCCTCCGACTGAGGACGATCGGCCGAGACGAGCACCTCGCGTTCATCAGCGGTCTGCCCTCGGCGAGCCATATGCAGGTGCCGTCCTGGGGTGACGTGAAGCCCGACTGGCGCGCCGAGAGCGTGGGGTGGACGGACGGAAGCGGCCGGATCGTGGGTGCGGCGCTGGTGCTCTACCGGCCGCTGCCGAGGATCAAGCGGTACCTGGCGTACCTGCCGGAGGGGCCGGTCATCGACTGGCACGACGCCGATCTCGACGAGTGGCTCCGCCCGCTGCTCGCTCATCTGCGGACGCGGGGTGCCTTCTCGGTGAAGATGGGGCCGCCCGTGGTCGCCCGCCGCTGGGACGCGTCCGTGGTCAAGGACGCCATCGCCGATCCGGGGGCCCACCGGCTGAGCGAGGTCGAGCCCACCGATCAGAACCCGGAAGCGCTCGAACTCGCCGTACGGCTACGGGGCATGGGCTGGCAGCAGGCCGGGGCGGGCGGCGAGGAGGGCTTCGCCGCCGGGCAGCCGCGCCATGTCTTCCAGTTGCAGCTCGGCGGCCGTTCGCTGGACGAGATCCAGCGCGGCTTCAACCAGTTGTGGCGCCGCAACGTCAAGAAGGCGGAGAAGGCGGGGGTGAAGGTGATGCGGGGCGGCTACGACGAACTGGCCGCCTTCTACGAGCTGTACACGGAGACCGCCGCCCGCGACCAGTTCCTCCCGCGCCCGCTCGCGTACTTCCAGCGGATGTGGCAGGCGCTGTCCGCCGAGCACCCCGACCGGATGCGTCTCTACCTCGCCGAGCACGACGGTGAGGTGCTGGCCGCGGCCACCATGCTCACGGTCGGCCGGCACACCTGGTACTCCTACGGTGCTTCCACCAGCCGCAAGCGCGAGGTGCAGCCCAACAACGCCATCCAGTGGCAGATGATCCGCGACGCGCACGAACTCGGTTCCACGGTCTACGACTTCCGCGGCATCACCGACACCCTCGACGAGGGGAACCATCTGCTCGGCCTGCTGCGGTTCAAGGTCGGCACCGGCGGTCAGGCCGCCGAGTACGTCGGGGAGTGGGACTACCCCCTCAACAAGGTGCTGCACAAGGCCTTCGGGCTCTACATGGCGCGGCGCTGAGCCCGAACGCTTCCCGCCCCCGGGCGCGGGTGTTCAGCCGCGCGCCCCGACGGTGTCCGTGATCGCCGCGAGCAGTGCGGCGGCGCGGTCGGCGGGGAAGCCCGCCGAGAGCAGGGCCGTCGACGCCGCCGCGATCCCCGCGCCCGCCGCCGGGAGGGCGCCGTCGTTGACCGCTTCCATCAGGCCGAACAGCGCCTGCTCGTGGACGTACGCGAGAGCCGCCGCGGGCAGCGGTGAGGTGAACATGCCTTCGTCCAGGCCGCGTTGGAGCAGCGCTGCGCAGTCCTCGCGGACCGGGGTCAGCCGCTGGGTGATGCCCGCCATCGTGACGCTGCGCTGGGCCATCGCGACCAGCAGCCGGTAGCGGTCGGCGATCTCCCAGACCGCGAGTATCGCGCGGGCCAGCGCCTCGGCCGGGTCGCTGATTCCGGCGCGGCCGGTGGTGTGCGCCTCGACGACGGCGGCCGTCGCGTTGTCGACGAGCGCGGCGATCAGCGCCTCCCGGCTGGGGAAGTGCCCGTAGACCGTGCGCCGCACCACGCCCGCCGCGCGGGCGATCTGGTCCATCGAGGCGTCCGGGTCGTGCAGCAGCTCGGTGAGCGCCACATCCAGGATGCGGCGGCGGTTGGCGTCTGCTCGTCCGGAGGTCACGGGTCCCATTTTGCACCGCGCCGGGATGCGCGCTAAATTGCACAGCAGTGTGTAATTGCACAATCATGTGCAAGTCGCGGAGAGGATGGAGCGTTGTGAATCTGATCGTGAGGCAGCCGGTCGCGGAGATGGACGGGCCGTACCGGCGCCGCTGGTGGGCGCTGCTGGTGCTGTGCCTGAGCCTGCTGATCATCGTGATGGCGAACACCGCTCTGACGGTCGCCGCCCCCGACATGACCAAGGACCTGGGGCTCAGCAGCTCCGACCTGCAGTGGGTCATCGACGGCTACACCGTTCCGTACGCAGCCCTGATGCTGCTGCTCGGTGCGATCGGCGACAAGTACAGCCGGCGCGGGGCGCTCGTCCTGGGGCTCGTCGTCTTCGGCGGGGGAGCCGTCGCCGGATCCCTCGTCGCCAGTGCGACCGGCGTCATCGCGGCCCGCGCCGTCATGGGCATCGGCGCGGCGATGATCATGCCTGCCACGCTCTCGCTGCTCGCCGCGAGCTTCCCGCGCGCCGAGCGGGCCAAGGCGATCGTCCTGTGGACGGCCACCGCCGGGCTCGCCATCGCGGCCGGACCGCTCGTCGCGGGCGCACTCCTGCAACACCACGGCTGGGCCTCGACGTTCCTGATCAACGTGCCGATCGCGGTGCTCGCGATCATCGGCGCCTTCGTCCTCGTGCCGCCGTCGAAGGCCGGACACAAGGACCGGATCGACTACGTGGGCGGGCTGCTCTCGGTGATCTCGGTCGGCGCCCTCGTCTACATGATCATTGAGGGACCGCACTTCGGCTGGGGCGCCAAGGCCGTCACCGCCGCGGTCGTGGCGGGCGTCGGGTTCGTCGCGTTCGTCCTGTGGGAGCTGCGGCACCCCCGCCCGGTGCTGGACGTGCGGCGCTACCTCGACCGGGGATTCGCCGGGTCCAACCTCGCCGTCGCGCTGTTCTTCCTCGCGGTCTTCGGGGCCTTCTACTTCCTCACCCAGCACCTTCAGTTCGTCCTCGGGTACGACGCCTTCGAGACCGGCGTACGGATGCTGCCGCTGGCCGGCGCGGTCTTCGTCGGCTCGGCGCTGACCGGATTCCTCACCCCCCGGCTCGGCATGCGCGTCACGGTCACCGCGGGCATGGTGGGCGGCACCGCGTCGCTGGCCCTGCTCACCCGGATCGACGCGGCATCGGAGTACGGGGCCTTCGTCCTGCCGCTGGTCCTGCTCGGCCTGGCCATCGGGCTCGCCCTGTCGCCGTGCACCGACGCCATCATGGGCGCGTTCCCCGAGTCCGAACTGGGCGTCGGCGGCGCGGTCAACGACACCTCGATCGAGCTCGGCGGCTCGCTGGGCATCGCGATACTCGGCTCGGTGCTGTCCGGCGCGTACTCCTCGCACCTCGCGGACGCGGTCGGCGGCAAGCTCCCGGCCGCCGCGCTGAGCACCGCGCAGGACTCGGTGGGCGCCGGGCTCGCCGTGGCGCAGAAGGTCGGCGCCCAGGCGGGACCCGAGCAGGCGCAGGCCCTGGTGAAGGCGGTCGACGGCGCCTTCTCGGACGCGGTCGCGCACACCAGTCTGGTCGGCGCGGTGGTCCTCGGCGTGGGCACGGTGCTGGTGGCGCTCCTGGTACCGGGACGCGGCCGTCGTACGGACCGGGCCGAGGGCCAGGCCGAGGCGGTACCGGCCGAGGAGCCGGTGAGCACCTCCGTGTGACCCGGTCCGGCACGCCCCGGCCGACCGACCGGCCGGCGGCCCGGCGCCGGCGGGGTGCGGTGCGGGACATCTCCTCCTTGCCTTGACGCCGACGTCAAGGATTACCGTCGGGGACATGCGAATCGGCGAGCTGGCGGAGCGTGCGGGCATGACCACCCGGGCTCTGCGATATTACGAGTCACGGGAGTTGCTGCCCGCCCGCCGGGCGGTGAACGGCTACCGCACGTACGACGAGGACGACCTGCGTCTGCTCCAGCAGATCCGGACCCTTCAGGACTTCGGGTTCGACCTGGAGGAGACGCGGCCGTTCGTGGAGTGCCTGCGCGCCGGGCACCCGGCCGGGGACGTGTGCCCCGCCTCGCTCGACGTGTACCGGCGCAAGCTCTCCGAGCTGGACGCGCTGATCGGCAGGCTCCAGGACGTCCGCACCCAGGTGGGGGCCGAACTGGCGCGCGCCGAGGCGGAGTTGCCGGGCGGCCCGGAGCCGCGCTGTGAACTTTCCGACGGTAGCCATTGGGAGGACGAGGGATGATGATCCATGCGGAGGGTGTCGACGTCGTGACGGACGCCGACTTCGACACGGAGGTACTGCGGGGCGGGCTCCCGGTGCTGGTGGAGTTCACCGCCGAGTGGTGCGGCCCGTGCCGGCAACTGGCACCGGTACTGAGCGCCGTCGCCGAGGAGGAGGCGGGCCGCCTCAGGATCGTCCAGCTGGACGTGGACAGGAACCCGGAGGTCACGGTCCGGTACGGGGTGCTCTCGATGCCGACCCTGATGGTGTTCCGGGACGGCGAACCGGTGAAGTCCATGGTCGGCGCCCGGCCGAAGCGGCGGCTGCTCCAGGAACTGGCCGACGTGCTCTGACCGCGGCGCTCCGACCGGCAGAAACGCAAAAAATACCCCGGACGAATTGACGTCCGGGGTATTGCGGCGCGTATATTGAGCACTTCATGTCTTTGCGCATGACAAAGCCATGAAGAAGTCTTATGTAGACACCGTACCGCGTCAGGAGCTGAATTGTCAACCGAGGAATTGCAGCATGAACAGCAATTCGTCTCACGGCTCTACGAGCGTCTGGACGCGCTCCGTGAGCGTGCCGAAGCCGCCGTCCAGGGCTCGTTCGCCCAGGTGGGCAAGGGGCTCCAGGCGCGCGTCGAGCGCGATGTGCTGGTCGCCGAACAGTCCGGGCTGCTCAGTGCGCTGAATTCGGTGGAATCCGGGCTCTGCTTCGGGCGGATCGATTTCACCGACGGCACCCGCCATCACATCGGCCGCATCGGAATCCGCGAGGAGGCCGACGAGAACGACGAACGCACCCCGCTGGTGATCGACTGGCGGGCGCGGGCCGCGCGCCCCTTCTATCTCGCGACCGGGCATTCCCCGATGGGCCTGCGCCGCCGCCGTCACCTCACCACGCAGGGGCGCACCGTCACCGCGCTCCACGACGAGATCCTCGACCTCTCCGACCCCGAGCGGACCGGCCACGAGGGGACCGACGCCGACGCCGTGCTGCTCGCGGCGCTGGACTCCGCGCGCACCGGCCGGATGCACGACATCGTGCAGACCATCCAGGCCGAACAGGACGAGATCATCCGCGCCCCGCACCACGGCGTCCTCGTCGTCGAGGGCGGCCCCGGCACCGGCAAGACCGCGGTCGCGCTGCACCGTGCCGCCTATCTGCTGTATGCGCACCGGGACCAGCTCGCCCGCCGGGCCGTCCTGATCGTCGGCCCCAACCCGGCCTTCCTCGGCTACATCGGCGAGGTGCTGCCCTCGCTCGGCGAGACGGGCGTCCTGCTCGCCACCCCGGGAGAGCTCTTCCCCGGGGTGACCGCCACCGGTACGGACACCCCGGAGGCAGCCGCAGTCAAGGGGCGTACGGAGATGGCCGGAGCGCTGGCCGCGTTCGTACAGGACCTCCAGCGCACGCCGGAGCCCGGCGAGCCCCGCACCATCGCCCACGACGACGGCGACCTGCTGCTCGACTGGACGATCGCGGACGTGGCGCGCGAGGCGGCCCGCGCCACCGGGCTGCCGCACAACCTGGCCCGCCCGCGCTTCGCGTTCCGGATCATCGACGAGCTGACCGCCCAACTGGCCGACCGGCTCGGCGCCGACCCCTACGGCGGGCCCAACTTCCTGGGCCCCGACGACCTCGCCCAGCTCGGCAAGGCCATCGCCGCCAGCCCCGAAGTGCACGCCGCCATCGACGAGTTGTGGCCGCAGCTCACGCCGAAGGAACTGCTGGCCGACTTCCTGTCCGACCCGGTGCACCTGCCGGACGCCGACGCGGAAGTGATCCGCCGCAAGGGCGGCGACTGGACACCCGCCGATGTCCCGCTGCTCGACGAGGCCGCCGAGCTCCTCGGCGAGGACGATTCCGCCGCACGCGCCGCCGCGGAGGCCGCCCGCCAGGAACAGGTCGCCTTCGCCCAGGGAGTGCTCGACCTCTCGCAGGGCTCGGAGTCGTACGAGTTCGAGGACGAGGAGTCCGAACTCCTCGCCGCGCACGACATCATCGACGCCGAGCGGATGGCCGAGCGCCACGAGGAGGCGGACTACCGCAGCGCCGCCGAACGCGCCGCCGCCGACCGCACCTGGGCCTTCGGCCACATCATCGTCGACGAGGCGCAGGAGCTCTCCCCGATGGTGTGGCGGCTGCTGATGCGCCGCTCCCCGACCCGCTCGATGACGCTGGTCGGCGACCCGGCCCAGACCGCCGAACCGGGTGGCGTCGGCGACTGGGACGCGATGCTCGCCCCGTACGTCGAGGACCGCTACGAGCACGTGCGGCTCGGCATCAACTACCGCACCCCCGAAGAGATCATGGACCGGGCGGCGGCGTTCCTGAGCGCCGCGCGCTCGAAGGCCGGCGACCCCGCCTTCGAGCCTCCCCGCTCGATCCGTTCCACCGGGGTGCACCCGTGGTCGCGGCGGACCGACGACCTGCCGCACGCGGTCGCCGAGGCGGTCGCCGGGGCGCGGCATGCGCAGGGCAGGCTCGCGGTCATCGCGCCGGCCGAGCTGCACGGCGCGCTGCTGGACCGTCTCCCGGGCGCCGGGCACGGCCTCGCCCCCGATCTGACCAGCGAGGTCGTGCTGATCACGCCACGCCAGGCGAAGGGCCTGGAGTTCGACACGGTGATCGTCGTCGAGCCGCAGTCGATCGTCTCGGGGTCTCCGCGCGGCACCAACGACCTCTACGTCGCGCTGACCCGGGCCACCCAGGCGCTGGGTCTGGTGCACACCGGCGACCTGCCCGAAGGGCTGGCCGGGTAGGACGCGAACGGGCCCGCGGCTCCGCCCCCGAGGGTGCGAGCGCGCGGGCCCGGCGGGTGGTTCAGACCGGCCTGAACCACACGGTCGCCAGCGGCGGCAGCGTCAGCTGGATGCTCGACGCCCGCCCGTGGGAGGCCACCGCCTCGGGCTTCAGCGGGTCCGTGTTGCGGATGTCACCGCCGCCGTACAGCCCGGTGTCGGTATTGAGCACCTCCTGCCACTCCGGCACCGCATCCGGCACGCCCAGGCGGTACTCGTGCCGTACCACCGGCGAGAAGTTGGAGACGGAGAGCAGCGGGGCGCCGTGCGCGTCGTAGCGCAGGAAGGCGAAGACGTTGTCCTCCGCCGCGTCACCCGCCACCCAGTCGAAGCCGCCCGGGTCGGTGTCCCGCTGCCACAGCGCCGGGGCCGCCGCGTACACCGCGTTCAGATCACGGACCAGGTCCCGTACCCCGCGGTGGTCGTGCGCCGCCGGGTACGAGGGGTCGAGCAGCCACCAGTCCGGCCCGTGCGCCTCCGACCACTCCGCTCCCTGGGCGAACTCCTGTCCCATGAAGAGGAGTTGCTTGCCGGGGTGGGCCCACATGAAGCCCAGGTACGCACGGTGCGTGGCCCGCTGCTGCCACCAGTCGCCCGGCATCTTCGAGACCAGCGCCTGTTTGCCGTGCACCACCTCGTCGTGCGAGATGGGCAGCACGTAGTTCTCGCTGAACGCGTACACCATCGAGAACGTCATCTCGTTGTGGTGGTACTTGCGGTGCACCGGCTCCTTGGCGACGTACTCCAGGGAGTCGTGCATCCACCCCATGTTCCACTTCAGCCCGAAGCCGAGCCCGCCGAAGCCCCCCGGTCCGACCAGGTCGGTGGCGCGGGTGACGCCGTCCCAGGCCGTCGACTCCTCGGCCACCGTGACGACACCGGGGTTGCGCCGGTAGACCGTCGCGTTCATCTCCTGGAGGAAGGCCACCGCGTCCAGGTTCTCCCGGCCGCCGTGCTCGTTCGGCGACCACTGGCCGTACTCGCGGGAGTAGTCGAGGTAGAGCATCGAGGCGACGGCATCCACCCGCAGCCCGTCGATGTGGAACTCCTCGCACCAGTAAGTGGCGTTGGCGACAAGGAAGTTACGGACCTCGGTGCGCCCGTAGTCGAATTCCAGGGTGCCCCAGTCGGGGTGCTCGGCGCGGGCCGGGTCCGGGTGCTCGTACAGCGGCCGGCCGTCGAACTGCGCCAGCGCCCAGTCGTCCTTCGGGAAGTGCGCGGGGACCCAGTCCATCAGGACGCCGATGCCCGCCCGGTGCAGCGCGTCCACCAGGTACCGGAAGTCGTCGGGCGTGCCCATCCGGGCCGTCGGCGCGTAGAAACCGGTGACCTGGTATCCCCAGGAGCCGCCGAACGGATGCTCGGAGACCGGCATCAGCTCCACATGGGTGAAGCCCAGGTCCTGCACGTACGCCGGAAGCTGCGTGGCCAGTTGACGGTACGTCAGGCCCGGTCGCCAGGACGGCAGATGGACCTCGTACACCGAGAAGGGCGCCGCGTGCACCGGGCGGTCCGCGCGGTGGGCCATCCACGCGCCGTCCTGCCAGACGTGGTGCGCGTCCGTCACGATCGAAGCGGTGGCGGGCGGCACCTCGGTGCGCCGGGCCATCGGGTCGGCGCGCAGGGTGTGGCTGCCGTCCGGGCGCATCAGGTCGAACTTGTACAGCGCGCCCTCGCCCACGCCGGGCAGGAACAGCTCCCAGATCCCGGACGAACCGAGCGAACGCATCGGATACGCCGTGCCGTCCCAGTAGTTGAAGTCACCGCTGACCCGCACCCCCCGTGCGTTCGGCGCCCACACGGTGAAGCGGGTGCCCGTCACCCCCTGGACGGTCATCGGCCGGGCGCCGAGCGCCTTCCACAGCTCCTCGTGACGGCCCTCGCCGATCAGGTGCAGATCCAGCTCACCGAGGGTGGGCAGGAAGCGGTAGGGGTCGTGGACCTCGGTCTCGTCGTTGTCGTACGTGAGCAGCAGCGAGTACGCGGGGACGGCCCGCAGCGGCAGCAGACCGGAGAAGAATCCCTGGCCGTCGTCGTGCAGTTCAGCCCGCAGCCCCTTGGCGAGGACGGTCACGGACTGCGCGTACGGCCGCAGGACCCGGACCGCGATCCCGCCGGCCACCGGATGGGCGCCGAGCAGGGAGTGCGGGTCGTGGTGGCCGCCGCCGAGCAGCCGCTCCCGGTCGTCGGCGCCCAGCGCCCCGGCGGGACGCACCCCGCCGCTCGGCTGGGAGGGCAGGACGGCGGCGGGAGCGGGGGAGCCGGGTTCGGGTTCGGCGGGCGACGGGGTGCGGGACGGGGGACGGGCGGTCACTGGGGCGGCCTCCTCGGCAGCTTCGGCGCACGGGTGGGGAAGGGGGTGGAGAGCCGCTTGATCGCGGCCATCGGGACGGGCAGCCAGTCGGGGCGGTTCCTGGCCTCGTAGAGGACCTCGTACACCGCCTTGTCGGTCTCGTACGCGCGCAGCAGCTCCGGCTCGGCACGCGGATCGGCGCCGGAGACGGCGGCGTACCCCTCGCAGTACGCGTCCCGGCAGCCGGTGGCCCACTGCGGGGACCAGGGGCGGTGCGAGCGGGCCGCGTAGTCGAACGAGCGGAGCATCCCCGCGACGTCGCGGACCACCGGCTGCGGGCGGGTGCGTTCGGCGAGCGGGCGGGCCGGTTCACCCTCGAAGTCGATGACCGACCACTCGCCGTCCCTGGCCCGCAGGCTCTGGCCGAGATGCAGATCGCCGTGGATCCGCTGGGCGGCCCAGACGCGGCCCGCGTGCCCCAGGTCGGCGAGGGCGTCGAAGGCGGTGCGCAGCCCGGCGGCGTAGGGAGCGAGCGCGGGCACCGCTCGGGCCGTCGTCTCCAGACGCTCCGTCATCTCGGCGGCGAGGCGCTGTATCTGCCGCTTGCGCAGTACGGCGGTGGGCAGCGCGGACGCCAGCGTGCCGTGCACCTCGGCGGTGGCCCGGCCCAGCGCGTGGGCGCCCGCGGTGAAGTCGTGCCCGTCGGCGAGCGCGTGCAGGGCCAGCTGCCAGCCGTCCTCGGAGCCGAACAGGAACGGCTGGAGCACCCCGAGCGTGGCGGGTTCGGGCTCGGTGGTCTCGTACCAGGCGACCGGCGCGGGTACCCGGGCGCAGCCTGCCTGGGCCAGCGCGAGCGGCAGCTCCAGGTCCGGGTTGGAGCCCGGGTGGACCCGGCGGAAGACCTTCAGGATGAACGTATCGCCGTAGACCAGAGAGGTGTTGGACTGCTCGGCGCCGAGCGGGCGCGCGACCAGTCCGGCGGGGATCACCACCGCCGGATCACGGTCGAAGCGCAGCGCCCCGAGGCGGCCGGGCGCGCGCAGCCGCTCCAGCAGCAGCGCGGTCAGCCGCGGGTCGAGCAGCGCGTCGTACACGACGAGTCCGGCCAGCGGTCCGGCGGCGGCGCGGCCGAGCAGCGCGGCGGCGAGCCGGGGCGGCAGCGAGGTCCGTACGCCGAGCAGTAACTGGTAGCAGTCACCGGTGGGCCCGGAGCCGGCGGACGGCTCCTGCTGGGCCCGGACGAGCAGGTGCAGCAGCCCCGGGGCCGCGCCCACCGGCAGCAGTTCGGTGGCGGAGACCAGGCTGAAGGCGCTGACAGGACGGCCCTTGCCCGCGAACCAGCGCTGCCGGGGCAGCCACTCGTGCAGCAGTGGGGTGAGCGAGGCGAGGAGGCCGAGCGGGCCGGACGCCCCGGCGGAGCGCGAGGTGTTCCGGGTGGATGCAGCCTTGGACATGGCATCGCGTCCTTTCCCGGGCACACCACACTATGCGCAGAGTGTCCCGGATTGCGTGGGTCAGCCCCCCATGCTGAACGCTAGGAGGGCGGGAATCCGGCTGTGCGGGACGGTGCGGGTGAGGATGGTCCAAATGGACTACGAGCCGATTGGGCCGGGTGGTGAGAGGGAGGGTGCCCGGCGCGGGACGGCGGAAACCGCCCCGCGCCGGGCCGGCCGTCACTTCAGGAGGGCGTCCTTGCGCAGCCGGAACCAGTAGAAGCCGTGCCCTGCGAGGGTGAGCAGATACGGCAGTTCACCGATGGCGGGGAAGCGCACACCACCGATCAGCTCCACCGGACGGCGTCCGGTGAAGGAGTGCAGATCCAGCTCCGTCGGCTGCGCGAACCGCGAGAAGTTGTGCACGCACAGCACCAGGTCGTCCTTGTACTCGCGCAGGAAGGCGAGCACGGCGGGGTTGGACGAGGACAGCTCGGTGTACGAGCCGAGGCCGAAGGCCGGATTCTGCTTGCGGATCTCGATCATCCGGCGGGTCCAGTGCAGCAGCGAGGCGGGCGAGGCCATCGAGGCCTCGACGTTCGTCACCTGGTAGCCGTAGACCGGATCCATGATCGTCGGGAGGTAGAGCCGCCCGGGGTCGCAGGACGAGAAGCCCGCGTTGCGGTCCGGTGTCCACTGCATGGGCGTACGGACCGCGTCCCGGTCACCGAGCCAGATGTTGTCGCCCATCCCGATCTCGTCCCCGTAATAGAGGATCGGGGAGCCCGGCAGCGAGAGCAGCAGCGCGGTGAACAGCTCGATCTGGTTGCGGTCGTTGTCCAGCAGCGGCGCGAGCCGCCGCCGGATGCCGATGTTGGCCCGCATCCGTGGATCCTTGGCGTACTCCGCGTACATGTAGTCGCGCTCTTCGTCCGTGACCATTTCCAGCGTCAACTCGTCGTGGTTGCGCAGGAAGATGCCCCACTGGGCGTTCTCCGGGATGGCCGGGGTCTTGGCCAGGATCTCCGAGACGGGGTAGCGGGACTCCCGCCGTACGGCCATGAAGATGCGCGGCATCACCGGGAAGTGGAATGCCATGTGGCACTCGTCGCCGCCCTTCTTGAAGTCGCCGAAGTAGTCGACGACGTCCTCCGGCCACTGGTTGGCCTCGGCGAGCAGCACCGTGTCCGGGTAGTCGGCGTCGATCTCGGCCCGGACCCGCTTCATGAACGCGTGGGTCTGCGGCAGGTTCTCGCAGTTGGTGCCCTCGACCTGGTAGAGGTACGGGACCGCGTCGAGGCGGAAGCCGTCGATGCCCAGGTCGAGCCAGAAGCGCAGCGCCGAGATGATCTCCTCCTGCACCACCGGGTTCTCGTAGTTGAGGTCCGGCTGGTGGGAGAAGAACCGGTGCCAGTAGTACTGCTTGCGCACCGGGTCGAAGGTCCAGTTGGACGTCTCCGTGTCGACGAAGATGATCCGGGCGTCCGGGAACTGTTTGTCGTCGTCGGCCCAGACGTAGTAGTCGCCGTACGGCCCCTCCGGGTCCTTGCGCGACTCCTGGAACCACTCGTGCTGATCGCTCGTGTGGTTCATCACGAAGTCGATGATCACGCGCATACCGCGCTGATGCGCGGCGTCCACGAACTCGACGAAGTCGGCGAGGTCGCCGAACTCCGGCAGCACGGACGTGTAGTCCGCGACGTCGTAACCCCCGTCGCGCAGCGGTGACTTGAAGAACGGTGGCAGCCAGAGGCAGTCGACGCCCAGCCATTGGAGATAGTCCAGCTTGGCGGTGATGCCCTTGAGGTCGCCTACGCCGTCTCCGTTGCTGTCCTGGAACGAACGGACCAGGACCTCGTAGAAGACCGCGCGTTTGAACCAGTCGGGGTCGCGGTCCTTGGCAGGCGTGTCCGCGAATTTGTCATGGACGGGATCGTTGACGATCATGATGTGGGTGACCCTCCGATCGGCGGGGACGGTCGCAGGACCAGAAGGTGCGCGGGCGTGCTGCCCGGCTCCAGACGCACATAGTTGGCCCTGCCCCAGTGATAGGTCTCACCGGTGAGCTCGTCGCGCACCGGGACGGATTCGTGCCATTCCAGGCCGAGATCCGGCATGTCCAACGAGACCGTGGCCTCCTGGGTGTGGTGCGGGTCAAGGTTGACGACAACGAGAATCGTGTTCGAACCGGTCTCGCCGTCGGCCGTTTTGGAGTAGGCGAGCACCGCGTCGTTGTCGGTGTGGTGGAAGTGCACCGAGCGCAGTTGCCGCAGCGCCGGATGACGCCGCCGCGCCTCGTTGAGCGTGGTGATCAGGGGGGCGATGGACCGGCCCTCCCGCTCGGCGGAGTCCCAGTCGCGGGGCCGCAGTTGGTACTTCTCCGAGTCGAGGTAGTCTTCGCTGCCCGGCCTGGCCGTGGCGTTCTCGCACAGCTCGTACCCGGCGTACACACCCCAGGACGGAGCCGTCGTCGCGGCGAGCACCGCACGCACCTCGAAGGCCGGCCGGCCGCCGTCCTGGAGGTAGCCGTGCAGGATGTCCGGCGTGTTCACGAAGAAGTTGGGCCGCATGTACGCGGCGGACTCCCCGGCCAGCTCGGTGACGTAGTCGGTGAGTTCCTGCTTGGTGGTGCGCCAGGTGAAGTACGTGTAGGACTGCTGGAAACCGATGGCGCCCAGGGTCCGCATCATCGCGGGCCGGGTGAACGCCTCGGCCAGGAAGACCACGTCCGGGTCCGGGCCGTTGACGGCGGCGATGACCCGCTCCCAGAAGACCACCGGCTTGGTGTGTGGATTGTCCACCCGGAAGATGCGTACGCCGTGCTCCATCCAGAAGCGCAGGACGCGCACGGTCTCCGTCACCAGGCCGTCCATGTCCCGGTCGAAGGCGATCGGGTAGATGTCCTGGTACTTCTTCGGCGGGTTCTCCGCGTACGCGATGGTGCCGTCCGCCCGGTGGTGGAACCACTCCGGGTGCTGCCGCACCCAGGGGTGGTCGGGCGAGCACTGGAGCGCGAAATCCAGCGCGATCTCCAGCCCCAGCTCACGGGCGCGTCCCACGAAGTCGTCGAAGTCCTCCAGGGTGCCGAGGTCCGGGTGGACGGCGTCGTGGCCACCGGCCGGTGAGCCGATGGCCCACGGCACGCCGACATCGTCGGGGCCCGCGGTCAGCGCGTTGTTGGGGCCCTTGCGGTGGGTGGTACCGATGGGGTGGACGGGCGGCAGATAGACCACGTCGAAACCCATGGCCGCCACCGCGGAGAGACGTTTCGCCGCTGTCCGGAAAGTACCGCTGACCGCGGGCTTCCCCTCCTCGACCACGGCGCCCTCGGAGCGCGGGAACAGCTCGTACCAGGAGCCGTAGAGCGCTCGTTCCCGCTCGACGAGCAGCGGCAGCGGCTCCGAGGAGCTGACCAGCTCACGCAGCGGATGCCGGGCCAGGGCCGCCACGGCGTCGGGCGCTTCGGCGGCGGCGAGGCGTTCCGCGGCGGGCGCCTCGGCGTCGCGCAGCGCGGCCGCCACCGCGAGTACCGCGGTGCGCCCCCTGCCCCTCGGTACCCCGGCCGCCGCTCGCGCGTACAGCTCGGCGCCCTCGGCCAGCACCAGTTCCTCGTCGATGCCCGCGGGAATCTTGATGTGCGCGGTGTGCAGCCAGGTCGCGACGGGGTCGCTCCACGCCTCGACGGCGTAGGTCCACCGGCCCTCGGCGTCCGGCGTGACGTCGGCGCCCCAGCGGTCGGTGCCCGGGGCCAGCTCGCGCATCGGCGTCCACGGACCCGTACGGCCGCGCGGACCGCGCAGCACCACACCGGCCGCCACCGCGTCGTGGCCCTCGCGGAAGACGGTGGCCGTGACCTGGAAGGTCTCACCGGTCACCGCCTTCGCGGGCCACCGCCCGCCCTCGACGCGCGGCTGCACATCGAGTACCGGGATACGGCCGATCAGCGTATCGGTGGGGGGCCGCTTCGGGGGCTTCAGGACCTTCGGGAGTTCTCCCTTGGTCGGCTTGTCCGATGATGGCCGGCGGGCTGCGGGCATGGCTGCTCCTGTCCGCGTTCACTGGGGGTGTGCTCAGGTAGGTGCCGGTGGAGCCTTCCCCCGCATCGCGGGCGGGCAATCCGGCTCCTGAGTTAAGTACTCGTGCGTAATGTGCAGGGCAAGGACCGGGTCTGTCGCGCGTCGCGGCGGGTCCGGGCCGCCCGGGTACCACGGACGGCGGTGCGGCCCGGGGCAGTACGGAGGACCGGGTGGGCCCGCCGCGGGGACGCCTGTCACGGTGCAGCCTTCTCCGCCGGGCGAAGACGCACAAGCCCGCCGGAGGGGGCGAAATCGGCCATGTCGTCCCGCCGGGGAACGGCGGCCGGCCGGTGGGCGGGTCAGACCGGCGCACGCGTGGCGCTCGCCGCCCGCGCCTGCGCGCCGTGGTTGCGGGTGGTGACCGCGGCTACCTTCGGGGGTGAAGCGCGGACGCACACCGCTGTGCGTCCCCTCGGATGCGCACATCCCCTGCGAAGGTGGAGCACGTGAAGGCCATTCGTCGATTCACCGTCCGCCCCGTCCTCCCCGAGCCGCTGCTCCCGCTGGGTGAGCTCGCCCGCAATCTCCGCTGGTCCTGGCACGCCGGGACCCGGGACCTGTTCAGAAGAGTCGACCCCGACGGCCGGTTGCCGGCCGGTGGTGACCCTGTTCAGGTGCTCGGATCGGTGTCCGCCGCACGGCTCGCCGAGCTGGCCGCCGATCCGGACTTCCTGCGCGCACTGACCGAAGCCGCCGCCGACCTCGACACCTATCTGCACGGACCGCGCTGGTACCAGGAACAGCCCGCCGGGCTGCCCGCTGCCATCGGCTACTTCTCACCCGAGTTCGGTGTGACCGCTGCGCTCCCGCAGTACTCCGGCGGCCTCGGCATCCTCGCCGGTGACCATCTGAAGGCCGCAAGCGACCTGGGCGTACCACTCATCGCGGTCGGTCTGCTCTACCGGCACGGCTACTTCCGCCAGTCCCTCTCGCGCGACGGCTGGCAGCAGGAGCACTATCCGGTGCTCGACCCGGACGAACTGCCGGTGAGCCTGCTGCGTGAGCGCGACGGCTCACCCTGCCAGATCTCCCTCACGCTTCCCGGCGGACGCTCACTCAGGGCGCACATCTGGCAGGCGCGGGTCGGCCGGGTCCCGCTGCTGATGCTCGACTCCGACGTCGAGGAGAACGAGCCGGGAGAGCGCGGTGTCACCGACCGGCTGTACGGCGGCGGCAGCGAGCACCGGCTGCTCCAGGAGATGCTGCTGGGTATCGGCGGGGTGCGGGCGCTGCGCACGTACTGCCGTCTCACCGGGCACCCCGACCCCGAGGTGTTCCACACCAACGAGGGGCACGCCGGGTTCCTCGGTCTGGAGCGCATCCGTGAACTCGCGGGTGCGGGACTGGACTTCGACGCGGGACTGGAAGCCGTGCGCGCCGGGACCGTCTTCACCACCCACACCCCCGTACCGGCCGGAATCGACCGGTTCGACCGCGAGCTCGTCGCCCGGCACTTCGGGGACGACGGCGAACTGCCGGGCGTCGACCCGGTGCGCGTCCTGCAACTCGGCACGGAGAGCTACCCGGGCGGCGAACCGAATCTCTTCAACATGGCGGTGATGGGACTGCGGCTGGCCCAGCGTGCCAACGGGGTCTCCACCCTGCACGGCGCCGTCAGCCGGGAGATGTTCGCCGGACTGTGGCCGGGATTCGACCCCGACGAGGTGCCGATCACCTCGATCACCAACGGGGTGCACGCCCCGACCTGGGTGGCGCCCGAGGTCACCCGGCTGGGATCCGCCCGGCCGGCCGCTGCCGGAACCGGCGGGGCCGCTGCCGGGCCCGGCGGACCGACCGGACAGGTCCGGGGCGTGGGCCACACCGGCCACACCGGTGACACTGGCGACATCGGCCAGGCGGGCGACATCGGCCAGGCGGGCCCGCTGGACGGGCCGGAGGCCTGGGACGATGCCGCCCGGATCACGGATGCCGACATCTGGGAACTGCGCCGGACCCTGCGTGAGCAGTTGGTCGGCGAAGTACGGACCCGGCTGCACGCCTCCTGGCGTGGACGCGGGGCCTCCGAGGCCGAACTCGGATGGATCGAGGGCGTGTTGGACCCCTCGGTCCTGACCATCGGATTCGCCCGGCGTGTCCCCTCGTACAAGCGCCTCACCCTGATGCTGCGCGACCGCGACCGGCTGACGGACCTGCTGCTGCACCCCACCAGGCCGATCCAGATCGTCGTCGCGGGCAAGGCCCATCCGGCCGACGACGGCGGGAAACGGCTGGTGCAGGAGCTGGTGCGCTTCGCGGACGATCCCCGGGTGCGCCACCGCATCGTCTTCCTGCCGGACTACGGGATGGCGATGGCCGAGCGGCTCTACCCGGGCTGCGACGTGTGGCTGAACAACCCGCTCCGCCCGCTGGAGGCGTGCGGGACGTCCGGGATGAAGGCGGCACTCAACGGCTGCCTCAACCTCTCGGTGCTCGACGGCTGGTGGGACGAGTGGTTCGAGCCCGACTTCGGCTGGGCGATCCCCACGGCCGACGGGTCCGGGACGGACGAGGACCGGCGCGACGAGCTGGAGTCCGCCGCGCTGTACGAACTGATCGAGGACCGGGTGGTGCCGCGCTTCTACGACCGCGACTCCGCCGGGCTGCCCGAACGCTGGGTGGGAATGGTCCGCTCCACCCTGGCCACGCTGGGCCCGAAGGTGCTGGCGGGGCGGATGGTGCGTGAGTACGTGGAGCGGCTCTACGCGCCCGCCGCGCTCGCCCACCGGGCACTCGGGCCCGACCCGGCACGGGAGTTGGCGGAATGGAAGGCGAGGGTGCGGGCCGCCTGGCCGGACGTCCACGTCGACCATGTGGAGGCCGTCGCAGCGACCACGCCCAACGGCACCGCCGAGCTCGGTTCCACCCTTGAACTGCGGGTACAGGTGGCACTCGGGGCCCTGCGGCCGGACGACGTGGAGGTGCAGGCGGTGTCCGGCCGGGTCGACGCACAGGACCGCATCGCCCAGGCACGGACCGTGGCCCTCAAGCCGGCCGGCGGCCCGGACCTGGAGGGCCACTGGCTGTACGAGGGCCCACTGGCCCTCGACCGCACGGGTCCCTACGGCTATACGGTCCGTATCCTGCCGGCCCACCAACTCCTCGCGACCGGAGCGGAGATGGGGCTGCTCGCCCTGCCGACGGTTGCCACGGGGGAGGGCGCGGGCGTACTGCTGAGGTGACGGAAACGACATCCGCCACGGGCCGGCGCCGCTTCGGTGCCGGGCCCGTGTGGGGGATGAGCCGGGGCGTCTCGGCGGAAGGCACAGCCCCGGACCCGGACAGCGGAAGGCCCCGCCCGCGCACCGTGGTCCGGTGCGGGCGGGGCCTTCGTGGTGCGGTGTTGTTACTTCACGTTGATGCCGGTCCAGGCGGCGCCGACCGCCTTGTACTCGGCGCTGGTCGCGCCGTACAGGTCGCTCGCGGCCTTGAGCGTCGCCACGCGGGCTGCCGCGTAGTTGGTCGTGGACGTCATGTACGTCGACAGCGCCTTGTACCAGATCTGGATGGCCTTGTCCCGGCCGATGCCGGTGACCGTGGAGCCGTCCGAGGTGGGCGAGTCGTAGTTGACGCCGTTGATGGTCTTCTTGCCGCTGCCCTCGCTGAGCAGGTAGAAGAAGTGGTTCGCGGGGCCCGACGAGTAGTGGACGTCCAGGTTGCCGAGGCTGGACGACCAGTAGTCGGCCGAGCCGCCGTCCTTGCTGGGCTTGTCCATGTAGCGCAGCGGGGAGCCGTCGCCGTTGATGTCGATCTTCTCGCCGATGAGGTAGTCACCCGGGTCCGAGGTGTTGTTGGCGTAGAACTCGACGGACGTACCGAAGATGTCCGAGGTGGCCTCGTTCAGACCGCCCGACTCACCGTAGTAGTCGAGGTTGGCGGTGGCCGCCGTCAGACCGTGCGACATCTCGTGGCCGGCGACGTCGATGGCGGTCAGCGGGGCGGCGTTGCCCTCGCCGTCGCCGTACGTCATGCAGAAGCAGCTGTCGTCCCAGAACGCGTTCACGTAGCTCTGGCCGTAGTGGACCCGGCTGTACGAGGCGACGCCGTCGCCCGCGATGCCGTTGCGCTTCAGGACGTCCTTGTAGAAGTCCCAGGTCTCGGCGGCGCCGTAGTGCGCGTCGACCGCCGCCGTCTCCGAGTTGGAGGCGAGGCCGTTGCCCCAGGTGTCGGTGGTGTTCGAGTACAGCGTGCCCTTGCCCGAGCTGCCGTGGTTCAGGTTGTACGTCATGTGGCCGCCGCGGCCCGCGTCATTCAGCGTGTAGTTGGACCCCGACTTCGTCGTGCCGAGGGTGACCTTCCCGCTGTACTCGCTGGTTCCGGTGCCGGTCTTGACGGCCTGCCACTCGGCGAGCTTCTTGCCGGTGGTGGCGTCGGTGACGACGTGCAGCTGGCTGGGGGTGCCGTCGTCCTGGAAGCCGCCGACGACCGTCTCGTAGGCGAGGGCCGGCTTGCCGCTGGCCGCCCAGATGACCTTGCGCGGGGCCTGGTCGGCCGAAGTCTTGGCGGAGCCCGCGGACTTGGCCGCGACGAGCGCCTTCTGCTGCGCGGTGGCGGGCTTCACGGTCGCCGTGGTGCCCGCGACCTTGATGGTCGACTTGGTGGCCTTGGTGACACTGGTCGCGCCGCTCTTCGCGGTGTGGACGACCAGGTCGCCGCCGAGGACCGGAAGTCCGGCGTAGGTGCGCTCGTACCGGGTGTGCGTGGCGCCGTCGGCGTCCTTGATGACGTCCCGGGCGATGAGCTTCTCCTGGCTGCCCAGGCCGAGCTTCCCGGCCGTGCTCGACGCGTCGGCGCTCGCCGCGCGGAGCAGGTCGGCGTGCTGGGTGGTGGAGAGGGAGAGCGCCTGCGCTCCGGGTGCGGCGGGGGCGGGTGTGGCGCCCGCGGAGCCGGAGGCGAGGGTGGTGAGGCCGGTGGCCAGAAGCGCCGCGACGGCGATCGAACCGGCGATGCGCTGCGAGCGGGATATGTGAGAAGTCACTCGATTTTCCCTTTCAGAGGTGGGGGGTTGGGGATATGCGGGTGACGTGCGGGTGGTGGTGCTGCCCGGGGGAGATTGGGGTCACCCCGGGCAGCACTGTCCTTGGTGCGTGCAGCGGTTGCTGCCGTGGAGCGCTGGAATCAGAAGGTGAGCTTCCAGCTGTTGAGCGTTCCGGTGTCCTGCCGTGCGACGTCCTGGACCTTGAGCTTCCAGGTGCCGTTGGCCGTCTCGCTGGACGCGTTGACCGTGTAGGTGGCCACCACGTTGTCCGCCGAGTCGGACGAGCTGGAGTTCTTCAGCCGGTACGTCTTGCCACTCGGGCCGACCAGGTCGATGACCAGGTCACCCCGCCACGTGTGGCTGATGTCGACGTCCACCTTGAGCGTGGCCGGAGCCTTGCCCGTCACACCCGTGACCGCGATCGGCGAGTTGATCGCCGCACCGCCGTCCGGGATCGACACCTTCGTGGTGGACTGGAAGACGGTGCCCGTTCCCGGGTCACCGCCACCGCCGGGGCGCGTGCCGACATTGATGCCGGCCCACGCGTCGGCGACGGACTTGTATTCGGCGCTGGTCGCGCCGTACAGCTCACTGGCGACCGCGAGCGTCCCGGTGCGGGCCGCCGCGTAGTTGGTCGTCGAGGTGAACTTCTCGGTGAGCGCCTTGTACCAGATCAGCTCGGCCTTGTCCCGGCCGATGCCGGTCACCGGCAGGCCGTCGGACGTGGGCGAGTCGTAGTTGACGCCGTTGACGGTCTTCTTGCCGCTGCCCTCGCTGAGCAGGTAGAAGAAGTGGTTCGCGGGGCCCGACGAGTAGTGGACGTCGAGGCCGCCGAGGCTGGACGACCAGTTGTCGGCCGAAGCGCCGTCCTTGCTGGGCTTGTCCATGTAGCGCAGCGGGGAGCCGTCGCCGTTGATGTCGATCTTCTCGCCGATGAGGTAGTCGCCCGGGTCGGAGGCGTTGTTGGCGTAGAACTCGACGGCGGTGCCGAAGATGTCCGAGGTGGCCTCGTTGAGGCCGCCGGACTCACCGCTGTAGTTGAGACCCGCGGTGGCGGCGGTGACGCCGTGCGACATCTCGTGGCCGGCGACGTCGATGGCGGTCAGCGGGGCGGCGTTGCCCGAGCCGTCGCCGTACGTCATGCAGAAGCAGCTGTCGTCCCAGAAGGCGTTCACATACGAATTGCCGTAGTGGACACGGGAGTAGGCGGCGACGCCGTCACCCGCGATGCCATTGCGGCCGAAAACGTTCTTGTAGAAGTCCCAGGTCTCGGCGGCGCCGTAGTGCGCGTCGGCGGCGGCCGTCTCCGAGTTGGAGGCGAGGCCGTTGCCCCAGGTGTCCGTGGTGTTCGAGTACAGGGTGCCCTTGCCGGACGAACCGTGGTTCAGGTTGTACGTCAGCTGGCCACCGCGGCTCGCGTCGTTCAGCGTGTAGGTGGACCCCGACTGCGTCGTGCCGAGGGTGACCTGGCCGCTGTACTCGGTGTTGCCGACGCCGGTCTCGATCGCCTGGCGCTCGAAGAGCTTCTTGCCGGTGGTGGCGTCGGTGATGACGTGCAGTTCGCTCGGGGTGCCGTCGTCCTGGAAGCCGCCGACGACCGTCTCGTAGGCGAGTGTCGGCGTGCCCTGCGCCAGCCAGATCACCTTGCGGGGCGCCTTGTCGGCCTTGGTCTTCGCCGAGCCCTGCACCGCCGCGGCCTTCAGCGCCGACTTCTCGGCGGCGGCCGGCGCGACGGTCGCACCGGTGCTGATGTTCTTCAGTTCTGCGCGGGACGCCTTGGTGACGCCCTCGGTCTGCCCCGCCTTCGACTGGTCGACGACCAGGTCGCCGCCGAGTACCGGCAGTCCGTCGTAGGTGCGCTCGTACCGGGTGTGCGTGGTGCCGTCCCGGTCCTGGGTGACGTCGCGGACCTGGAGCTGTTCATGTGCCCCGAGACCGAGGTCCTTCGCGGTGGCCGCCTTGGTGGCGTTGGCCTCGCGGATCAACTCGGCCCGCTGGGCGGGCGAGAGAGCGGCGGGGGCCGCGCCGGGGCGGGCCTTGGCGGTGACAGCGGCGGAAGCGCTGCTGTTCTCGGGTGACGCGGAGGCTGTGCCGGTCTGAACGCCTACGGCGAGCAGGGCCGCAGCGGCGACGAGGGCGCCGGTGGCGGTGGCACGACGGTGCGTGGGTCTCACGCGATCTCCTTCTGCGAGGGGGACAGAGCGACCTGGTGAGCCGCCCTGGCAGAGCAAGCAGTGCGCAGAACGGGGAGAGAGTGTCATCTGTGAAGTGCTGCTGTCAGGAGCGCGTCAAAAGGTTGGCCGAAAATCGTCCGTTGTCCACATGGTCGTGTTCGCTATTCGGGAACTTTGCTGATGAGTGCCGCGGTGCCGTCCAGAATCCGGTGCAGCCCGAATTCGAAGAGGGTGGCGAGGTCCAGTTCGAAGCCACCGTGTTCATCCAGCGAATTCAGATGCGGGTAGGCGCCGGTCGCGGCGAGAACCTCGAACTGTGTCTCGTTCCGTGCCATCCACTCGTCGGTGGACAGTCCGGTGTCCTGGAGCGCCTGCGCCTCCAGGTCGGTGGCCATCGCCAGCCCCTGGATGTAGGCGAAGAGCGTGAGATGGAGGTGCATCAGCCGGCTCTTCGAGAGCCCTGTGTCCGCGCCCGCGCGCAGCATCCACTCGGTGTACGCCATGGCGTTCGGGACGGGCGTGGGCCGGGTGAGGGAGGCCATGGCGTGGACCATCCACGGGTGCCGGTTGTACACCGCCCACATCCACCGGGCGCCGCACACGAAGCGCTCGCGCCAGTCGTCGGGCTGCCGTGCGGGCAGCGGCTGTTCGGCGCAGACGGCGTCCGCCATCAGCTGCACCAGCTCGCCCTTGCCCTGGACGTGCCGGTACAGCGCCATGGTGGAGAGGCCGAGTTCGGTCGCCACCCGCCGCATCGACAGCGCGGGCAGGCCCTCGCTGTCGGCGAGCGCGACCGCCGTACGCACGACGCGGTCGCGGCTCAGCCCCGCGCCCGCCCCGGCGGGGCCACGGCCCGGTGGGGCGGGCGCGGCCGGTGCGGTGACGACCGTCCCGACGCCGGGCACCGCCCGCACCAGCCCCTCCTGGCGCAGTGCGGCCAGCGCCTTGGTGGCCGTCGCCATCGCCACGCCCCACTCCTCGGTGATGGCCCTCGTCGACGGGACGCGCGCGCCCGGCGAAAGTTCGCCGGCATCGATCCGGCGGCGGATCTCGGCGGCGATGCGTCGGTAGGGCGGTTCGGTGTCCACTCCGTGAGTGTACTAGTGCACCTGAGCGTCAAATGCCTGCTGGGAGCTGGTCGTTGTGGAGGTGCACTAGGTAGCTGTTTGCGGTGTACGCGACCGGCTGCTTCGCTCCCGGCATGACCACTGAATCCACCGGACACTCCGCCGGACCACCCACCGCGGGCCGCCGCGAATGGACCGCGCTCGCGGTGCTGATGCTGCCCCTGCTGCTCGTGTCGATGGACGTCTCCATCCTCTACTTCGCCATCCCGTCCATCAGCCAGGACCTGGAGCCCAGCGCCACCCAGCAGCTCTGGATCCTCGACATGTACGGCTTCGTGCTCGCCGGGCTGCTGATCACGATGGGCGCGCTCGGTGACCGCGTCGGGCGGCGCAGGATGGTGCTCGGCGGGGCCGCGCTCTTCGGTGCCGCGTCGGTCGTGGCCGCGTACGCCCACAGCGCCGAGATGCTCATCGCGGTCCGGGCGCTGCTCGGCGTCGGTGGCGCGGCGCTGATGCCCTCGACCCTCGCCATCATCCGCAACCTCTTCCTCGACGAGAAGCAGCGCGGTCGGGCCATCGCCCTGTGGACCGGGGTGATGACCACCGGCATCTCACTCGGCCCGGTCGTCAGCGGACTGCTCCTCGCACACTTCTGGTGGGGCTCGGTCTTCCTCGTCAACCTGCCCGCGATGGCGCTCCTGCTGATCCTCGGGCCGCTGCTGCTCCCGGAGTTCAGGGCGCCCGTCAGGGGAACGTTCGACCTGTTCAGCGCGGCGCTCTCGCTTGCCACCCTGCTCCCGGTCATCTACGGCATCAAGGAACTGGCGGCGCACGGCTACGCCCCGCTGCCCGCTCTCTCCGTCACGGCCGGCCTCGCCGTCGGCGTCGTCTTCGTCCTGCGTCAGCAGCGCGTCGAACACCCCATGATCGACCTGTCCCTGCTGCGCCACCGCGCCTTCGGCGGATCGCTGCTCGCCAACCTCCTGGCGATGTTCGCGACGGTCGGCTTCGCCGTCTTCCTCAGCCAGTACCTCCAGTCCGTGCTGGGCATGAGCGCGCTCAGGGCGGCGCTCTGGTCGCTGGCCCCGATGGCGGGAGTGGCGGTACTGGCGCCGACCGCCGCGCTGGCGGCGAAGCGCTTCGACCGCGCGTACGTCATGGGCGCGGGCTTCGCCGTCTCCGCGTGCGGGTTCCTCTGGCTCAGCCGGGTGCACAGCGGCTCGGCGCTCTGGGTCACGGTGGCCGGCGCCGCGGTGTACGCGGGCGGTCTGGTAGCCGCCATGACACTTGCCAACGAACTCGCCCTCGGCGCGGCCCCGCCGGAGCGCGCGGGCTCGGCCGCCGCGGTCCTGGAATCCGGTCAGGAGCTGGGCGGGGCACTGGGCATGGCCATCCTGGGCTCCGTCGGCGCCGCGGTGTACCGCGCCGACATGGCGGGCGCACCCGATGCCGTACGCGAGACGCTGGGCGGCGCGACCGCGGTGGCCCACGGCGAACTCCTCGCCTCCGCGCACCACGCGTTCGTCCACGCCCTGGACTGCGCGGCGATCGGGGCGGCGGTGGCCATGGCGGGCGCGGCGGTGCTGTCGGTCGTCCTGCTGCGGGGCACGAGCCCGGCAGCGGTACGGACCACCGAGCCCGCGCTGCTGGTCTGAGGGGAAGAGCCATGGGGGAGCGCGCACAGGGGGGCGCTCCCCCATGGCCCTCAGGGCTGCCCGGTGCCCGCCGCTTCGGTGTGCAGGGTGTGTGCGGATGCGCCCGACACCAGGAGTGCGCTGACGCTGTTGATGGTCAGCGAGGTGGTGGGCGGACCGGGCGGGCCGGTGAGCTGCAAGGGCGGGAGTGCGGTGAACAGGCCGGACAGGGCGGTACGGAGCTGGAGCCGGGCGAGTGGAGCGCCGAGGCAGAAATGCGGGCCGCGGCCGAACGCGAGGTGGTGCTGCCGGGGCGCGGCGATGTCGAACCGACCGCTGGAAGTGCGCCGGGTGTCCCGGTTGGCCGCGGTGTAGCAGAGCAGGAGGGCGTCGCCCTTGCTGAGGTGCTGCCCGCCCAGCACGACATCTTCGCGGGGGAAGGCGAAGGGCAGCGCGAAGACGCTGGAGTCGTAGCGCAGGGCTTCCTCCACCACGTGGTCCCAGGTCACCTGGCCGTCGAGGACGCGTCGCAGTTGCGCCGGGTGTTCGAGGAGGGCGCGGGCGGCGTTGACGAGGGCTGCCACGGTGGTGTCGAAGCCGGCGGCCAGGAAGAGCCAGAGAGTGTCCTGGGCCTCCCGCCGGGTCAGGGAGCCGCTCTCGACGGACTGTTGGAGGTCGGTGACGAAACCGCCGTCCTCGTCCCGCCCGGCCGGGCGCTCCAGGAGGTGGCCGAGGTAGGTGCGGATCTCGCTGCTCAGCTGCTGGGATTCCCGTGGCGTGAGTGCGGCGCGCGAGAGAGCCCGGAAGACCAGGGAGGTTGCCTGCGGGCGCTCGGCTTCCGGGACGGCGAGGAGCGAGCAGAGCACGTCGAGGGCCAGCGGGAGGGCGAACTCCGTCCGCAGGTCGACCGGCCGCTGCACGGGATCGAGGCCGGAGAGGAGACGAGTGACGGTCCGGTCGACCGCGGGCTGGAGGCTCCTGATGCGGCGGGGGGTGAAGGCGGTGGCGGCGATGCGGCGGAGCCGGGTGTGGTCCGCCCCGTCGGCTGTCAGCATCCACTGCCTGTTCAGGTGGTCGATCATCGGCCAGTCCGCGGGGACCTCGCCGTTCTGCAGGGCTCTGAAGTGCTGGGGCGAGCGGGAGTACAGAGGCCGGGTCAGAACCGCTTCCAACTCGTCGAAGCCCACGACGGCCCAGCAGTCGACACCGCCCGGCCACCGAGCCGGGACGACGGTTCCCTGCGCGCGCAGTGTCCGGGACTGCTCCTGCATGTCTGCGTGAGGGTCGAGTGCGATGCGGGCCGGCACGGTGAAGCCTTCCGATCGGTGAGTTGTTCGGACGGGCAGGAAGCCGGACGGGCAGGAAGCCGGACAGGCAGGAGGTCAGACAGGCAGGCAGGAGGTCAGACGGGCAGGAGGACGGCCTTGACGACTTCGCCGCTCGCCACGTCGCGTTCCGCCTGGTTGATCGCATCGAGCGGGTACGTCCGGATCAGGCGGTCGAAGGGGAAGCGGCCCTGCTGCCACAGGCCGATGAGCTGTGGGACGAACAGCCGGGGGACGGCGTCACCCTCGATGATGCCCTTGACGGTCCGGCCGGCGGCGAGGAGCAGCGGGTCCACGGTGAGGTCCCCGTCCTGTACACCGATGAGGCCGCAGGTGCCGTGGCTGTGCAGGGCGCGGATGAGCGAGGTGATGACCGAGGGCACGCCGGTGGTGTCGAGGGCGTAGTCGGCGCCATCGGTGATTTCCCTGATCTCCTCGGTGAGGTCCCGGCTGTGTCCGTCGAGGGTGTGGGTCGCGCCGTACTCCTCGGCCAGTTTCCGGCGCAGGGGGTGGATATCCACCGCGACGACCACCGTCGCTCCGGCCGCGTACGCGGCCATCACGGCGGCGAGTCCCACGGCTCCCGTTCCGGACACCACGATGCTTGATCCGGCGCGGACGCGAAGGGAGTTGAGGACGGCGCCCGCCCCGGTCTGGAAGCCGCAGCCGAGTGTGCCGAGCAGCTCCAGGGGTGGTGCGGACGGCGGAACCGGGACGAGGCTGCGGGCCGGGACCACGGCGTGCGTGGCGAAGGAGGACTGGGCGAACCACCGCGCGGAGATCTCCTCGCCTGCCTGACCGCGGGCCGTACCGGAGCCGTCGGGGCGGCGGCCGGTGAGATTGCGGGGGAAGAACGTCGCACAGTTGGCCGGCCGTCCTCCCAGACAGGCGCGGCAGTTGCCGCAGGAGTCGAACGACATGACCACCCGGTCACCCGGGGCCACATCGGTCACGTGCTGTCCCACCGCTTCCACGACCCCGGAGCCCTCGTGCCCCGGAACGAGGGGCAGCGCGATGCCCGCCCGCGGAGTGCGGGGCAGCAGATCGGTGTGGCAGAAGCCGACCCCGGCGATGCGGACGAGCACCTCGTCGGGGCCGGGCTCCGCCAGGTTCACGTCCTCGACCGTGAAGGGGAGCGCCGGATGGCGCAGGACCGCGGCCCGGACCTTCACAGTCCGGCCTTCGTGCCGTCCCAGAATTCGTCCGCCCAGACGTCCCCGTAGAGCCAGTTCCCGGCGGCTTCCGGATCGTCACTGGTGTAGAACTCGCGGTGCGCCCGGAGGATGTCTCCCAGCGGAACCTCGGAGGTCCCGGTGGGCAGACCCATCCGTGCTGCCGCGAGAGCGATGTTCGGGGCCGGGGTTCCCATGCCCTGCTGGAAGGCGGTGAATTCCGTCAGC
The DNA here is from genome assembly GCF_036241575.1 of Streptomyces sp. NBC_01267. Classification (NCBI taxonomy): domain Bacteria; kingdom Bacillati; phylum Actinomycetota; class Actinomycetes; order Kitasatosporales; family Streptomycetaceae; genus Streptomyces; species Streptomyces sp. NBC_01267. The sequence continues at coordinate 5,608,751 of NZ_CP108455.1, forward strand.
CGGATCTGCCCGTCGTCGTCGCGGTCCACCGCGGACCAGACGGCTTCGCCGACCGGCTTGAAATAGGCGTCGTAGTCGGCAGCGCCGCCGATCAGCGCCTTCGTCATGGCCTCCCGCCATTCCTCCGGAGTGATAGCCCGGTCGGGCCGCCATCCGGTGACCGCCGCGATGTGGTCGCAGAAGCCTTGTGACGCGGCGAGGACGGCCTGTGCCTTACGGCTGCCCAGGGGCTCACCCAGGTAGACCAGGATCCGGACGAAGAGGAGCGACACGTCGGCGAGTTCGATCCGGGCGTCACGGTCGTGATCGGCGTGGGCGAAACACACGTCGACCTTCCGCTCGATCAGCCGGGACGCAAGGTCATGCGGAGTACGCATCGAGGTTCCTCTCCGAGGGGACGGTGGAGACGGTGGAGACGGTGGGGACGGCAACGACCACTGGCGCAGTGGCTGTGCGCCGGGAAGGGCGTGAGGGGGAGACGAGAGCCGATACCTGCGGAACGAGGGTGCGGCGGTCGGCGACGGTCCAGGCTCCGTGCCGGGCCATGCACCGCAGGGTTTCGTCCGGTTCGAAGGCGATGGGATGCCCGACGGCGTGCAACAGGGCGTAGTCCGAGGCCCCGTTACCGATCGCCAGTGCTTCGGTCATATCTGCGTTCAGCTGGGAAGCCAGCTCACGCAGCAGGCCGACCTTCACTTCAGGGATTGCCGGGAGGCTCAGGAATCGGTGTGTGCAAACGCCGTTGTCGACGGCGAGCCGCATACCGAACCGGTGGCTGATGCCCAGCTCGTCGGCTATTCGGTCGATCATCTCCTGCGGGCTGCCCGATATCAGCACAGGAACGAACCCGCCCTTTTCCAGGATTTCGATCAACGGGCCCGCGCTGTCGAGCAATCGGTGCCGGACACGCTGCCATGCCGCGTGCGAGGCGGCGAGGATACGTTCCTGCGGGACGCCTTCCACGGCGCGGGCATAGCAGTCGCTGGTGGACTCCAGCGTGGTACGGAATGCTTTCCCCGCGCCGCGGTGCTGTCGCATGGCGTTCCGCACCCGGTGCACAGCTGATGCGCTGACGAGATCCGCGGAGTTCAGCTCGTCCAGGAGAGCGAAACCCAGCGTCCCCTGATAGAGCGTTCCGTCCACGTCCACAACGGCGATGTTCATTCGACCTTCTCGGCGGCTGACCAGTACGGCATCCCACCCCGCCCGCGGAACTAACCCGGGGCGTACCCAGCGGGCAGGGGGGGCGTCGGAATTTCCGTCGGGGGCGGCTTCGGTAGGCCGGCAGTCACCCCTGACCGCACTGTTCAGACCGCGGCGGTCTGGAAGGCGGCTCCGAAGAGCCAGTTGCCGTTGGTTTCGGCGTCGGTGCTCGTGTAGAAGTCCCGGAAGGCGACCATCAGTTCGTCCACTGACAGCGACCCGTCGCTGTTGAGGTCGAGCCGCTCGAACGCGATGCGTGCGTTCTCGGGCGAGGTCCCGAACGCGAGCTGCACGGCGCTGAATTCGGTGGCGGTGACCCGGCCGTCGTCGTCACGGTCGCAGAGACTCCAGATGGCGTTCGCCACCGGGCGGCTCGCTGCGTTGAAGCTCTCGGCCGAGCCGACGAGCTTCCGCATCCCGACCCGGTACTCGGTCGGGTCGATCTTCCCGTCGCCGTTGGTGTCCAGTTCGGTCACGAGGCCGTGCCACCAGTCCTGGCAGACGTTCAGCATCGTTACGGATTTCGGAGAGCCGAAGGGCTCGCCCACGGCCGCGATGATCCGCGCGGCGAAGGTCAGAATGTCGGCGGCGTCGACCACCCCGTCCTTGTTCTGATCGGCATGCCCGAAACACATGTCGAACTTCCGGTCGAGCAACGCACTCTGCTGAGCGGGAATCATCTGCGAACGCCCTTCGATGACAAGCCGGAGAAACAGATACGGCCACTCGACATCACGAGCCGAGGGCCGACCGCACAAGGCTATGAGGCCGATCGGGCGAACAAGTGCGATCACTTGGAGGGTTCACCCTCAAGAATGAGCGGCATCACATCTGTTCTACGGCCCGGTGGATGAAGGGCCGGTCGGCCGTGGTCGAAAAGGGCCGGTCGGCCGTGGTCGAAGTGGAGAACCGGATCTTCTTCGACGTCGGCGAATTCCCGCACCGGAGGCCCGTTCAGGCGGGCCGGCCCGCGACCCCCGGCACCACCAGACCGGACTCGTACGCGATCACCACCGCGTGGGTCCGGTTCTGCGCGCCGAGTTTGGTCAGCACGTTCCCGACATGGGTCTTCACCGTCTCCAGGCTCACCGTGAGCGACTCCGCGATCTCCGGGTTGGACAGGCCGGTGGCCATCAGCCTCAGCACCTCCTCCTCCCGCCCCGTCAGTGCCGCCCTCGGCAGCGCCTCGGCGGAGTCCAGCGGGCGGGCGGCGACCATCCGGCGCAGCGCCGCCGGGAAGAGGATCGCCTCTCCCGCCGCCACCACCCGTACCGCTTCCGCGATCTGCCGGACCGGAAGCCGCTTGAGTACGAAGCCACTGGCCCCCGCGCTGAGCGCGGCGGTGACGTAGCCGTCGTTCTCGAAGGTGGTGATCACCACGACCTTCGGCGGAGCGGCCGACCCGGCCAGCAACTGCCGGGTGGCGTCTATCCCGTTGCGGCGCGGCATCCGTACATCCATCAGCACCACGTCCGGCCGCAGCCGCCGCGCCTGTTCGACCGCCTCGACGCCGTCGGCGGCCTCGCCGATCACCGTGATCCCCGGCTGCACCGCGAGCAGGGTGCGCAGACCGCTGCGGGTCACCTCGTCGTCGTCCGCGATCAGGAGTGTGACGGGGGAGTTGGCGGGGGAGCTGGTGGGGTTGGTGGTGACGGGGCCGGTTCCGGCGGCGCCGGCCGTGACGGCTGCGCTCGCGTCGGAGCCCGTCACGCGCGCAACCGGGCCGGCAGCCGGACCGCCAACCGCCAGTGCTGCGGACCGTCCGGGCCTGCCTCGATCTCACCGTGCAACAGGCGTACGCGCTCGGCCAGTCCGGGCAGGCCGTGCCCGGACGTCGGGAAGGCACCCGGGCCCCCGCCCGTACTCGTACTCGTACGCGGCCCGGTCCGGTTGACCACACCGAGCTCCAGTCCGTCCGGCGCGGCTGCCACCCGGACCTCGATCGGGCCGCCCGCCCCGTGCCGCAACGCGTTGGTCAATCCCTCCTGCAGGATCCGGTACGCCGCCCGGGAGAGCGTCCCCTGCACCTGCGCCAGCCCGCCCGTCAGCTCCGGCTCCACCACCGCCCCCGCGTGCCGCAACCGGTCCAGCAGTTCGGGCAGGTCGGCCAGGGTGCGGGTCGGGGCTGTCCCCGACTCCTCCTCGCGCAGCACGCCCAGCACGTAGTCCAGGTCCTCCAGTGCGGCCCGGGTCGACTCCTCGATGCTGCGCAGCGCGGCCCGCGCCGCCACCGGGTCGGCGGACAGCACCTCGCCCGCCACCGCCGCCTGGATCGTGGTCGCCGTCAGCGTGTGCCCGATCGAGTCGTGCAACTCGTGGGCCAGCCGGTTCCGTTCGGCCATCAGCAGCTCCCGCTCGGCCGCCAGCGCGAGCCGCTCGGCCGACGACGGCCCCAACAGCCGTGGCGCCAGCCACCGCAGAGTGCCCGTCACCACCGCACAGACAGCCGCCGCCAGCAGCACGCAGCCGAGCGCCGCCGCCCAGCTGCCCCAGCCACCCTCCAGCCGAACCGACCGGCCGAACAGGCTCAGCTCTCCCTCGGCGCCGAGCCAGTTCCCCGGCAGGACCAGGCCCGCGATCATCAGCACACCGCTCACCAGCGCCCCCGTCCACCCCAGTGCCACGTGCAGCAGCAGCCAGACCGGAGTCCGCCAACGGCCGGCAGCGGACGCCGGCGCGGTGGGAGCCCGGCCGGTGCCGGGCGAACCCGCCGGCCGCCGACCGGTCAGCGGATCCGGCAACGGCACCCTCAGCAGCCGGCGGGCGGAGACGATCAGCCCCCGCCGTGTGGTGCGGGCCAGCCCGACCGCGCCGATCAGCGCCGCCCACGCCAGCAGGTCCAGAACGACCTGCACCCCGTAGGGGGCGGACCGCCACGCCAGTGCGGGCAGCGTCACGAAAGGCAGCAGAGCGATGCTCGCCAACGCGGCGCACCAGGCGTACAGCACACCCGTGTACGTGGAGCCGCGCAGCAGCGGCCGGATTCCCCTGATCATGATGCGGCCAGTATGACCGGCGAGCCCACCGACGGCCTCCCCCGATCGGGGGAGCGCTTTCTCCCGCTTTCCCGCGATGTGCGTCCAGGACCCCGCGAGCCAGGATCGTGCCCCGACCAGTTGACCGGAGGACAGTTGATGAACACACAAGGGACGAGGACGCTGCCCCACCCCCGGGGCACCGGCCACGCCACACCGCCCGAGGCCGGCCGGAACGGCCTGACCGTGACCGCGATGGTGCTGGGCGTCACCGGTCTGGCCACCTCGATCGTGTTGATCGGCGGCCCGCTCGGCGTCATCGGCCTGATCCTGGGCGCCGCCGCCCTGAGGACGACGAAGCGGACCGGCGTCGGGCGTGGCATGGCCGTCACCGGTCTGGTGACGTCGTCGATCGCCATCGTGGTGTCCGTCCTGGTCGCCGTCTCCGTCGCCTGGTACGCCGACCACACCCAGGAGTGCTACCGGCCCGACAGTTTCCGGCAGTACACGCACTGCGTCCACCAGCAGCTCGGCGGGCACTGACCGGTGCCCGGCAGCACCGCGGATCCGCCGCCCCTGAGCGGTGGATCCGCCCCCCCCGCACGCACCCGAGGGCGGAAGGGCCGACCGGCCACCTCTGCCCGGCAAGGACGAACACGATGACGCGCAACAGACGAACGGCATCTCTTCTGGCCGCCGGAGCCGCGGTGACTCTCGTTTCCGCACTGACGCCCGCGACGGCCTTCGCCGCACCCCGGGCGTCCGTGGCCACGGCCTCGCCGCGCCCGTACACACAGCAGAAACTCCGGTGGCAGCGCTGCGACGCGCAGAGCCCCACCACGTTTCGGTGCGCGACCGTCAAGGTGCCGCTGGACTACGGCGATCCCGGCGGCAAACAGATCGACATCGCGATATCCCGGCTGAAGGCGAGCAGCGCGAAGGAACGCCGCGGTGTTCTGCTGCTCAACCCCGGCGGCCCCGGCGGGCCGGGCCTGGACCTGCCCGTCGCACCGGAGCTGAACATCCCCGGGGCGGTGAAGAGGCAGTACGACCTCATCGGGTTCGACCCGAGAGGTGTCGGGCAGAGTTCTCCCCTCGGCTGCGGACTGACCGCTGACGAGGAGAACGACGAACGCCCCTACAAGGCCGGTACGTTCACGAAGGACGTGGCGTGGGCCCGTACGGTGGCCGACAAGTGCCGGGCCGCGGCGGGTGACGAGCTGCCGCACCTCACCACCCGCAACACCGCCCGCGACATGGACGTCGTCCGCGCCGTGCTGGGGGAGAAGAAGATCTCCTACCTGGGCTACTCGTACGGCACCTACCTCGGAGCCGTCTACGCGCAGATGTTCCCCCGGCGGACCGACCGGTTCGTGCTGGACAGCGCGGCCGATCCCGCACAGATCTGGCGGGCCACGTTCCAGGAGATGGCGAAGGGGGCCGAGGCGGCCTTCACGCGATGGACCGAGTGGACCGCCCAGCGGCACACCACGTACCACCTGGGTGACACCCCCGCCCAGGTCCGCGAGAGCTTCTGGGACCTGATCGGCCGGGCCGACCGCGAGCCGGTCGACTCCGGCGGGACGCTCCTCACCGGGGACGGCATCCGCTCCGAACTGCGCCCCGTCTTCTTCCACGTCCGGGCCGCCGCCGAACGGGTCGCCGAGCTGAAGAAGGCGGCCGGGGGCGAGCAGCCGGCCGCACCGCCCGGTACACCCGAGCAGGCGTCGGGCCCCGCCCCGGCAGCGTTCGGCCGTACCGTCCCCCCGGACAACGACGCCGCGATCGCCTGGGCCGTCGTCTGCGCCGACACCCGCACCTCGTGGCCGAGCGACCCCGAGCAGTACCGCCGCGACGCGATCCGCGACAAGGCCCGGTACCCGCTGTACGGCGACATCGCCTCCACCATCAAGCCGTGCGCCTTCTGGAAACAGGGCAGCGAGCCGGGGACGACGGTGAACAACGACGTCAGCGCACTGATCCTGCAGAACGAGTGGGACCCCCAGACCCCCCTGCCCGGCGCCCGGGGCCTGCACCGGGCCCTGCACGGCTCCCGGATGGTCACTGTCGCCGGAGGGGAGGGGCACGGCGTCTACGGCCTGGCCGACTCCTGCGCGGACCGGAGCGCCACGGCCTATCTGACCACCGGCAGCCTCCCGGCCGAGGACCTGACCTGCCGGGCGCCGGGCGACACCTGAGGCCGCACTCATCCCACCGCGCTCACCCCACCAGGCTCTCCCGCCACGCCCGGTGCAGACCCGCGAACCGCCCCGTCCCCGCGATGAGTTCGTCCGGGGTCCCGTCCTCGACGATCCTGCCGTTCTCCATCACCAGGACCCGGTCCGCGATCTCCACGGTGGAGAGCCGGTGGGCGATGACCACCGCCGTACGGCCGCGCAGCACCGTGTCCATCGCGCGCTGCACCGCCCGTTCGCCCGGGATGTCGAGCGAACTCGTCGCCTCGTCGAGGATCAGCACCGCGGGGTCGGCGAGCAACGCGCGGGCGAAGGACACCAACTGGCGCTGGCCCGCGGAGATCCGGCCGCCACGCTTGCGTACGTCCGTGTCGTACCCCTCCGGCAGCGAGGCGATGAAGTCGTGCGCGCCGATGGCCTTCGCGGCCCGTTCGATGTCCTCGGGCGTCGCCCCGGGGCTGCCGATGGCGATGTTCTCGGCGATCGTGCCGGAGAAGAGGAACGCCTCCTGCGTCACCATGACGACGCCGCGCCGCAGTTCGGGCACGTCCAGATCGGCGAGATCGACCCCGTCCAGGCGGACCCGGCCGTCGGTCGGATCGTAGAAACGGGCCAGGAGTTTGGCGAGCGTCGACTTGCCCGCGCCCGTCGAGCCGACGACCGCGACCGTCTGGCCCGCCGGGATGGTGAGGTCGAAGCGGGGCAGTACCTCGCCGCCGGTGCGGTAGGCGAAGCGGACGCCGTCGAAGACGACCTCGCGGCCCGGGTGTCCGGAGGTGAGCGCGGGCAGCGGCCGGGAGGTCCGGGGCGCGGGGACGGTCGGCTCCTGGGCCAGCAGGCCCGCGATCTTCTCCAGTGAGGCCGCCGCCGACTGGTAGGAGTTGAGGAACATGCCGAGCCGGTCGATCGGGTCGTACAGCCTGCGCAGGTACAGCACGGACGCGGCCAGCACACCGAGGGCGAGTCCCCCTTCGGTGACCCGGTAGGCGCCCCACAGGACGATGCCCGCCACGGCGGTGTTGGCGATCAGCCGGGAGCCGGCCACATAGCGGGCCATCTCCAGCAGCGCATCGCCGTTGACCCGCTCGTGGCGCCGGTTGAGCTCGTCGAACTCCGCGTCGTTGGCCCGCTCGCGGCGGAACGCCTGCACCGGGCGGATGCCGTTCATGGTCTCCGCGAACTTCACGATGACGGCGGCCACCGCGGTCGAGCGCTGAGCGAAGACCACCGAGACCCGGCGCCGGTAGAGACGGATCAGTAGATACAGCGGTACGAAGGAGAGCACCGCGACCGCGCCGAGCTGCCAGTCCAGGAAGAGCAGCATCACGCAGATGTAGACCACCGAGAGGACCACCCCGATGAGCTCCTGGAGGCCGTCGCTGAGCAGTTCGCGCAGCGACTCGACATCGGTGGTGGAGCGGGCGATCAGACGCCCCGAGGTGTAGCGCTCGTGGAAGTCGACGCTCAGCGCCTGGGCGTGCCGGAAGATCCGCCCGCGGAGATCGAGGAGAGCGCCCTGGTTGACGTGCGCGGACGTCAGCACGAAGGCGTACTGCAGGGCCCCGGAGAGCAGCGCGCAGCCGAGGTAGCCGACACCGACGGCGATCAGCGGGCCGTGGTCGTGGTCGCGGAAGGCGGGGACCGCGTGGTCGATGGCGTACGCGACGAGCAGCGGGCCCGCCTGGATCGCGGCCTGTTGGACGAGCATCAGCAGCGCGGAGACCACCGCGAGCGTCCGGTGCGGTGCGAGGAGCGAGCGCAGTAGGGCCCCGGTCGCGCCGGGCGGGGTGGGCAGCGCGTCCTTGTCGTACGGGTCGTCACCGGCCTTCTGCGGCGCGGCGCCGGCTCCCGGTGATTCCGGCGCGCCCGGCGCCGTTCCCGCGTCCGCGTCCGGATCAGCGCCGGGCTCCGCGGCCCGTCGGCCGTCGACGTTGGTGGTCATCGGGTCTCGTCCCCTTCGGCGCCCGACATCAGCCAGGCGTACTCGGCGTTGCTGCGCAGGAGTTCGTGGTGGGTGCCGACGGCCGCGATCCGCCCTTCGGACAGCAGCGCGACCCGGTCGGCGAGCATCACGGTGGACGGCCGGTGCGCGATGACGAGCGCCGTCGTCTCCGCGAGCACCCGGCGCAGGGCCGCCTCGACGAGCGCCTCGGTGTGCACGTCCAGCGCGGACAGCGGATCGTCCAGCACCAGGAAGCGCGGCTGCCCGACGACCGCCCGTGCCAGGGCGAGCCGTTGGCGCTGCCCGCCGGAGAGGCTCAGGCCCTGCTCGCCGACCTGGGTGCGCGGGCCGTGCGGCAGGTCGTGCACGAAGTCGGCCCGAGCGGTGTCCAGGGCGTGCAGCAGCGCGTCCTCGTCCGCCTCCGCGTGGCCCATCCGGACGTTCTCACCGACGCTCGCGGAGAAGAGTGTCGGCTCCTCGAAGGCCACCGAGACCAGCTCCCGCAGCCGCTCCCGCGGCATGGCGGTGATGTCCCGGCCGTCGAGGGTGATGCGGCCCCCGGTGATCTCGTGCAGCCTCGGTACGAGCGAGGTGAGCGTGGTCTTGCCCGAGCCGGTGGAGCCGACGACGGCCAGGGTCTCCCCGGACCGGATGTGCAGATCGATCCGCTCCAGGACGGGCGGGGCGTCCGGGGCTGCGTCGGGGTACCGGAACTCGACGCCGTGGAAGCGCAGTCCGCTCCCGTCGCCCCCGGCCGTGGCGGCGGCACGGCCGTCCGGGGCGTACGTCGCCCGGTCCACCTCCTCGACCCGGTCCACCTCCTCGGCCCGGCCTGCCTCCTCGGCCACATCCGTCTCCTCGGCCACGTCGAGCACCTCGAAGTAGCGCTGGGTGGCCGTTGCCGCGTCCTGGCTGATCGCCAGCAGGAAGCCGATCGACTCCACCGGCCAGCGCAGCGCGAGCGCCGTGGAGAGGAACGCGACCAGGGTGCCCGCCGACAGGCCGCCGTCGGCGACCTGGACCGTTCCGACCACCAGGGCGGCTCCGATGGCCAGTTCGGGGATCGCGGTGATGAGCGTCCAGATGGCCGCCAGCAGACGTGCCTTGACCAGTTCCGTGGCACGCAGCCGCTGGGACAGCTCACGGAAGGCCAGGGCCTGGCTGCGGTGCCTGCCGAAGCCCTTGATGATGCGGATGCCCAGCACGCTCTCCTCGACGACCGTCGTCAGATCGCCGACCTGGTCCTGGGAGACCCGGGCGACCAGCGCGTACTTCGTCTCGAAGACCTTGCACATGATCATCAGCGGGATCGCCGGGGCCAGCAGCACCAGTCCCAGCGTCCACTGCTGCACCAGCAGAATGACGAACCCGACCACGATCGTCACCCCGTTGACCACCAGGAACGTCAGCGGAAAGGAGAGGAACATCCGCACCATCATCAGATCCGTCGTGCCGCGCGAGAGCAACTGCCCGGACGGCCACCGGTCGTGGAAGGCCACCGGGAGCCGCTGCAGATGACGGTAGAGATCGGCCCGCATCGACGCCTCGACCGAGGCGAGCGGCCGGGCGACCAGCCAGCGCCGGACGCCGAAGAGTACGGCCTCCGCGACTCCGAGCCCGAACAGCATCAGAGCGCCGAGCCAGACCCCGCGGGCGTCCCGGCCGGCGACCGGCCCGTCGACGATCCACTTCAGTACGAGCGGGAACACCAGCCCCAGGCACGAGGCGACGATCGCGATGCACGCCGCCCCGGCCAGCTGTCTTCGCACCGGCCGTACGTACGGCCGGAGCCGCAGGAGTGACCGTACGCCGGACTGGGGACGGGGCGTTGCATGTGGTTCGGACATCAGTGGCGAGACTACGGTTCGCCACTGACAGTGCCCACCGAGTTTCGCGGCGTTCCCGGCCGCTCACGCGGAAGGCCGCCACGGGTCGTAGGCCGGTATCAACCGATCGGCTGATGCCGGTTCGAGCGTGATGGCGGATGCCGCGGGACGCCGGTTCCGGCGAACCTCTGAACATGGCAATCATCGAAGTGAACGGACTGCGGAAGGCCTACGGCGCCCAACCCGCCGTGGACGGGGTGTCCTTCGCCGTCGAGGTGGGGGAGATCTTCGGGATCCTGGGACCGAACGGCGCGGGCAAGACCACGACGGTGGAGTGCGTCGTGGGGCTGAGGGTGCCCGACGCGGGCGCCGTCCGGGTGGCCGGATTCGATCCGGTCGCCGACCACGACCGGGTGACGAAGATCCTCGGCGCCCAGCTCCAGGAGAGCGAACTCCAGCCGAAGATCACCGTGCGTGAGGCACTGGAGCTCTACTCCTCCTTCTACGCGCACCCCGCCGACTGGCGCCCGCTCGCCGAGCGCCTCGGCCTCGAAGCCAAGCTCGACGACCGTTTCGCCAAGCTCTCCGGCGGTCAGAAGCAGCGGCTGTCCATCGCACTCGCCCTGATCGGCAACCCCCGGGTGGTCGTGCTCGACGAGCTGACGACCGGACTCGACCCGCGCGCCCGCCGGGACACCTGGAAGCTGATCGAGGACGTACGCGACAGCGGGGTGACCGTTCTGCTCGTCACCCACTTCATGGAGGAGGCCCAGCGCCTCTGCGACCGGATCGCCGTGATCGACAAGGGCCGGGTCGTCGCTCTCGACACCCCGGCCGGGCTGATCCGCCGCTCGTCCAGCTCGACGGTCATGACCTTCACCCCGTCGTCCCCGCTCGACGTACGGGAACTGGAAGGTCTGCCCGGTGCCACGGCCGTGCAGGAGCGGGACGGCGGGCTCGTCATCGACGGTACCGACGAGACCGTCAACGCCGTCATCACCCTGCTCGCCAGGAACCGCATCACCGCCCACCAACTCCGAGTCACCGACGCCACGCTGGACGACGCGTTCCTCGACCTCACGGAGGCCGCAGCATGAGCACCACGACCGCGAACCCGCCCGCGACGGTGACCCGGCGGGCCGGGGCCTCCGCCACCGTGCTGCGGACCGAGGCCCGGCTCTTCCGCCGGGAGCCCGCCACCCTGTTCTGGGTCATGGTGTTTCCCACCCTGCTGCTGGTGATCCTCGGCTCCATCCCCTCGTTCCGGGAACCCACCGACGCGCTCGGCGGCGGACGGCTGGTCGACGCGTACGTCCCCGTCACCGTGCTGCTCGCCATGATCCTGGCCGGCCTCCAGGCCATGCCCCCGGTGATCACCGGCTACCGGGAGCGCGGCATCCTGCGCCGGATGTCCACCACCCCGGTCCGCCCCCACGCGCTGCTCGCGGCCCAGATGGGACTGCACGGTGCTGCCGGGCTGATCTCCACCCTGCTGTCGCTCGCGGTCGGCCGGATCGCCTTCGACGTGCCGCTGCCGCGCCAGGCCTTCGGATACGTTCTCGCGCTGCTGCTCGCGATCCTCACCGCGCTGGCGCTGGGCGCGCTGGTCTCCGCGCTGTCGCGCAACTCCAAGGCCGCCAACGCGATCGGCTCGGCGGTCTTCTTCCCGATGATGTTCTGCGCGGGCGTCTGGCTGCCGGTCCAGACCATGCCGGACACCCTCGCCCACATCGTCGAACTCACCCCCTTCGGCGCCGCCTCCCAGGCGCTCAGCCAGGCGGCCACGGGCAACTGGCCCGGCTGGACCCACCTGGGTGTGCTCGCCCTGTGGGCCGTCCTGCTGTCGGCCGGGGCCAACCGCTGGTTCCGCTGGGAGTGACCACAGGAGCGGACGCGGCAGCGGGAAAAGGAGCGGGAAGGAGAGCAGGAACGAGAGCGGGAACGAGAGCGGGAAGGGGAACGGGGATGGCCGCACGAGCGGGCACCGAGCCGGACCGGACCGGGCAGACTGGTCGGATGACCGTCATCCCGGCCGATCCGACCGGCTCCACCGCCCCGGCCGTATCCGCTCACCCGGACCGTGCGCGCGTCAGGGAGGCAGCCGTCCGGGCGGCGGCAGCCTCCTCGCTGGTCGAGCAGCGCTGGGCGACGTTGCAGCGCTGGGGCCCGTACGGTCTCCTCGCGTTCTCCACCGTGGTCGGCTCGGCGACCATCGGCGCGCTCGGGACGACCACCGGCGAGCTGTACGTCGCCGGAACCCTGATCGTCGCCGCTGTCCTCCTCCAGCTCTGGTGGGGACGGGCCCTGCCCAGCCGCCAGGGCCCCGGGACGCTCGGCGCCCTCTACTACTTCCTGCGCTGGGCGATCGCCTTCGTGCTCACCTGGATCAACCCCTTCTTCGCCTTCTACGCGTCCACCGGCTACATCGGCGCGGAGCGCGTGCTGCCCCGCAGACTGCTGCGGGCCGGTCTGTTCGCCTCCGCCGTCACGATCGCCGGATCCCAGTCCGGTGGGCTGCCGCCCCGCGGTTCCGTCGGCTGGGTCATCTTCGGGGTGGTACTCGGGATCAACCTCACCCTGCTCACCGTCTTCGGCCGCGTCGCCTCCCGGGAGGAGGAGCTGGCGCGGGCCCAGGTCGTCACCATCGGTGAACTGGAGCGGACCAACATCCGGCTCCAGCAGGCCCTCGACGAGAACACCGCCCTGCACGCCCAACTCCTCGTCCAGGCACGGGAAGCGGGCGTCGCCGACGAGCGGCGCCGGCTCGCCGCCGAGATCCACGACACCCTGGCGCAGGGGCTGACGGGCATCATCACCCAGCTCCAGGTGGTCACCATGACCGGCGGCACCCCGGAGACCGCCCGGGAACACCTGGCCCGCGCCCAGCAACTGGCCCGCCACAGCCTGGGCGAGGCCCGTCGCTCCGTGCAGAACCTCAGCCCGGTCGCGCTGGCCGACGACTCGCTGCCCGAAGCACTGGAGAAGCTGGTCGGGGAGTGGTCCCGGTCGACGGGCGTACGGGCCGAGTTCACCGTCACCGGCACCGTCGAGCCGCTGCACGACGAGGTCGAGGCCACCCTGCTCCGCATCGCCCAGGAGGCGCTCACCAACACCGCACGGCATTCCGGGGCCGCCCGGGTCGGGGTGACCCTCTCGTACATGGACGACGAGATGGCGCTGGACGTACGCGACGACGGCCGGGGCTTCGACCCGCTCGCCCTTCCGCCGCGCTCCACCGGCGGGGGCTTCGGACTCGGCGGGATGTGCGCCCGCGCCGAGCGGATCGCGGGCACGGTGACGGTCGAGTCCGAACCGGGACACGGGACCGCGGTCTCCGCTCGCGTACCTTTGGTCCGCGATGAGATCTGACGTCATCACCCTGCTGATAGTCGACGACCACCCCGTCGTCCGGGACGGCCTGCGCGGCATGTTCACCGGCACCCCCGGCTTCGAGGTCCTCGGGGAGGCGGCCGACGGTGTCGCCGGGGTCGAACTGGCCGGACTCCTCGACCCGGACGTGGTCCTGATGGACCTGCGGATGCCCGGCGGCAACGGTGTGGACGCCATCGCCGAGCTGACCCGCCGGGGGAGCCGCGCCAAGGTGCTGGTGCTGACCACGTACGACACGGACTCCGACACCCTCCCGGCCATCGAGGCGGGCGCCACCGGCTACCTGCTCAAGGACGCCCCGCGCGACGAACTCTTCACCGCGGTACGGGCGGCGGCCGACGGCCGCACGGTCCTCTCCCCGGCGGTCGCCTCCCGGCTGGTCTCCCGGGTCCGCGCCCCCGTCCCGCCGGGCCGCGACGCGCTGAGCGCCCGTGAGCGCGAGGTCCTGGTGCTGGTGGCCAGGGGTACGTCCAACCGGGAGATCGCCCGTGAGCTGTTCATCAGCGAGGCCACGGTCAAGACCCATCTCACCCACATCTACGGCAAGTTGGAAGTGAAGGACCGGGCAGCCGCGGTCGCGGTGGCGTACGACCGCAAGATCCTCGGCTGAGCTCCGCGTCACATCCGCACCTTCAGCAGCAGCACCGACCGCGCGGGCACGGTGACCGCCGTGCCGCCCCGGTGCAGGGTGCCCGGCGCCGCGCCCTGGTCCTCCCGCGAGGTGTCGACGAGCAGTTCGTACCCGTCCGCCCACGGCGCCCCGGGAAGCAGGAAGCTCACCGGCCGCGCCCCCGAGTGGAGCACCGTCAGGAAGCTGTCGTCGGTCACCGCCGCGCCCCGGGCGTCCCGGCCGGGGATGTCGCGTCCCGAGAGGTAGACACCCAGCGTGGCGGCCGGTGCGTACCAGTCCTGCTCCGTCATCTCACTGCCGTGCGGGGTGAACCACGCCAGATCCCGCAGCCCGTCGGTCGCCTGCGCCCGCCCGGAGAAGAAGGCGCGGCGGCGCAGCACCGGGTGGGCGTGGCGCAGCGCGAGCAGCCGGGAGGTGAGACCGAGCAGCATCCGCGGCCCCGGCTCGTCCAGGAGCGACCAGTCGATCCAGCTCACCTCGTTGTCCTGGCAGTACGCGTTGTTGTTGCCGCCCTGGGTCCGCCCCATCTCGTCGCCCGCGACCAGCATCGGCACCCCGGTCGACACCAGCAGCGTCGTCAGCAGGGAGCGCAGTTGGCGCCGGCGCAGCGCGTTGACGTCCGGGGCGTCCGTCTCGCCCTCGGCCCCGCAGTTCCACGACCGGTTGTCGTCGGTGCCGTCCCGGTTGTCCTCGCCGTTGTCCTCGTTGTGCTTGTGCCCGTAACTGACCAGGTCGCGCAGGGTCAGCCCGTCGTGCGCGGTGATGAAGTTGACGGAGGCCTGCGGGCGGCGCCCGCCCCAGGCGTACAGGTCGCTCGAACCGGAGAGCCGGTACCCCAGATCGCGTACGTCCGGCAGCGCACCCCGCCAGAAGTCCCGCACGGCGTCCCGGTAGCGGTCGTTCCACTCCGTCCACAGCGGCGGGAAGGAGCCGACCTGGTAGCCGCCGTTGCCCACGTCCCACGGCTCGGCGATCAGCTTCACCCGCCGCAGCACCGGGTCCTGGGCGATGACCGCGAGAAAGGGGGAGAGCATGTCGACGTCGTGGAACGACCGGGCCAGCGCGGCGGCCAGGTCGAAGCGGAACCCGTCGACGCCCATCTCGGTGACCCAGTAGCGGAGCGAGTCGGTGATCAGCCGCAGTACGTGCGGCTGCACCACGTGCAGGGTGTTGCCGCAGCCCGTGTAATCCGCGTACCTGCGGGGATCGCCCTGCAGCCGGTAGTAGCCGCGGTTGTCGACACCGCGCAGCGACAGCGTCGGGCCCAGCTCACCGGCCTCCGCCGTGTGGTTGTAGACGACGTCCAGGATGACCTCGATCCCGGCCGCGTGCAGCGCCTGCACCATCCGCTTGAACTCCCCGACCTGCTGGCCCCCGGTCCCGGACGCGGCATAGCCGGCGTGCGGGGCGAAGTAGCCGATGGAGTTGTACCCCCAGTAGTTCTTCAACCCGCGCCGCAGCAGATGGTCCTCGTGGGCGAACTGGTGCACCGGCAGCAGCTCGACCGCCGTCACGCCCAGCCGTACGAGATGCCCGATCGCCGCGGGATGCGCCAGCCCCGCATAGGTGCCCCTCAGCTCCTCCGGGATCCCCGGATGGCGCCGGGTGAAGCCGCGCACATGGAGCTCGTAGATCACGGTGTCCGCCCACGGCGTCTTGGGCCGGAGGTCGTCCGCCCACTCGTCGCCGGGGGTGTCGTCGTGGACGACGACCCCCTTCGGTACGTACGGCGCCGAGTCCCGCTCGTCGCGCACGGTGTCCGCGATCTCCTGCTGCGGCCAGTCGCGTACGTGCCCGTACACCTCGGGCGGCAGCGTGAAGTCCCCGTCCACGGCGCGCGCGTACGGATCGAGGAGCAGCTTCGAGGCGTTCCAGCGGGCGCCCGTCCAGGGGTCCCAGCGCCCGTGGACGCGGTAGCCGTACCGCTGACCGGGGCGCACCCCGGGCAGGAAGCCGTGCCAGATCTCATGGGTCAGCTCGGTCAGTTCGCAGCGGGCCTCGTGGCCCTCCCCGTCGAAGAGGCACAGCTCCACGGCCTCGGCGCCGCCCGCCCAGAGGGCGAAGTTGGTGCCCGCGACCCCGTCCGGTCCCACCCGGTAGCGCGCCCCCAGCGGCATGGGCGCCCCCGGCCACACGGTCAGCGGTGGTGCGGCGTCCTCCTCCTGCTCGCTGTGCTGCTCGCTCCCGTGCCCGTTCGGCAGGTGAGGGCTCTCCCGCTCGGGCACCGCTCCCGGCACGGCTTCCCGTACGGTCTCCTGCTCGGCTGCGCTCGACACCTGTCGGCCTCCCGCGGCTCATCAGGACCGGCGCCACGAGGGCGCACGGCGTCCCGGCCGTTGCTTCCCTCGCGTGGTCCTCCTCGTTGTTCTGCCCGCAACAACCGTCGATGTCACGTTTCCCCCGCAGGGGGGTGGTCGTTGAGCGGGGCGTGAGAGAACTGACAAAGCGGACAGGTGCGGGCATCATGGCCGTGCTGACATGGGCGGGACTGATGGCCGGGCTGGCCGGATGCGGCGCCGGGGGCGACGGAACCAGTGGCAAAGCGGGGTCGTCCGAACAGGCGATCCGGGTGGTGCCCGACGACGGGGCGAAGGGCGTCGGGGCCGGTGAGAAGGTCGAGGTGCGGGTCGCGAGCGGCAGCAGGATCGAAGCGGTCAAGGTCGTGCGGATCGCGGACGGGCGGGAGGAGGCCGTACCGGGGAGCGTTTCGGGCGACGGGCTGAGCTGGAGACCGGACGGTCCGCTGGGTCCCGCCGCCACGTACAAGGTCGACGCGACCGCCTCGGACGGGCAGGGGCACCGGCTGGCCCGCCACACCACCTTCACCACGGCCGTGCCCAAGCACCGGTTCATCGGCTGGTTCACCCCGGAGAACCGGGCCACCGTCGGCACCGGAATGATCGTGTCGTTCCGCTTCAGCCGCCCCGTCGAGGACCGCCGGGCGATCGAGCAGGCGATCGACGTCACCGCCCTGCCCGCGGTGCCGGTCGCGGGCCACTGGTTCGGCAACAGCCGCCTCGACTTCCGCCCGAGCACGTACTGGAAGCCCGGCACCCAGGTCTCCGTCGGGCTGCGGCTGCGCGGGGTGCGGGCGGCGCCCGGGGTGTACGGGTTCCAGCAGAAGACCGTGGGCTTCACGGTGGGCCGCTCCCAGACGTCCGTGGTGGACGCGGCGGCGCACACCCTCACCGTGCACCGCGACGGGGCGCCGGTCACCACCCTGCCGGTCAGCGCGGGCGCCGACGCCCACCCGACGTACAACGGCAGGATGGTCGTCATGGAGAAGTTCGCCGTGACCCGGATGAACGGGCGGACGGTCGGCTTCGGCGGTGAGTACGACATCCCGGACGTCCCGCACGCCATGCGCCTCTCCGACTCGGGCACCTTCGTGCACGGCAACTACTGGGCCCCGGCCCGCACGTTCGGGGCGGTCAACACCAGCCACGGCTGCGTCGGCCTGCGGGACGCACGCGGTGGCAGCGCACGCTCCCCGGCGGGGCAGTTCTTCGACGGGTCGCTCATCGGCGACGTGATCGAGGTGGTCAACTCGCACGACGGCCAGGTCGCCCCGGACAACGGACTCAGCGGCTGGAACCTCAACTGGACCCGGTGGAAGGCCGGGTCCGCGCTCGGCTGACGCTTCTGCCCCGCCACCCGTATGACCTGCACCGCCGCCGCCCGGTTGGGACGGAACGGTGACATTACGGGGGAGCCCCGTGCGCCAGGGATGTGATTATTCTTTAGCGGACGCGCGGAACCAGCGCGTGGGGGTACGTGCTTCGGCGGGGCCGGGCCGTGCGCGAGGGGAGACCACCATCTTGAACGGGCTACCGATATCCGGCAGATCGACCGGGAGACGGCCGTCGCGCCGTGGGCGGCGTGGCGGGCCCGGCCTGCTGGCCCTGTTGCTGGGGGCGATGCTGCTGCTGGTCACGGCCTGCGGTGGCGGCTCGGACAGCGGCAGCGAGGGGAAGGCGAAACTGGGGTCCGGCAAGGCTGCCGACGACACCGCCGCCTCCCAGGCCGTCGTGACGGTCGCACCGAAGGACGGCGCGGACTCCGTGGCCACCAGCGGCGCGCTGAAGGTCACGGCGGACAACGGCAAGCTGACCTCCGTCGTCGTGAAGGACACCAAGGGCCACGAGGTCGGGGGCACCATCGCTGCGGGCGGCGCCAGTTGGGAGCCGCTCCAGCACCTGCCCGCCGCGACCCGGTTCAAGGTGCACGCGGTCGCCAAGGACGCCAAGGGGCGGGAGTCCGCGAAGGACACCTCGTTCACCACGCTCGTCCCGGAGAACACCTTCATCGGCCAGTACACGCCGGAGGACGGTGCGACGGTCGGCGTCGGTATGCCGGTCTCGATCCACTTCACCCGTGGCATCACCCACCCCGACGACGTGGCGAACGCGATCAAGGTGACGGCGGACCCCGCCGTACCGGTCGCGGGCCACTGGTTCGGCAACGACCGTCTCGACATCCGCCCCGAGAAGTACTGGGCGGCCGGGACCAAGGTGACCGTGAAGCTGACGCTCGACGGGGTCGAGGGCCGGCCCGGGGTGTACGGCAAGCAGACCAAGACCGTGCGGTTCACCATCGGACGCTCCATGGTCTCCACCGTGGACGCCGCGAAGCACACCATGAAGGTCGTCAAGGACGGCAAGCAGATCAGGAACATCCCGATCAGCGCGGGCGCCCCGGCGACCACCACGTACAACGGTCAGATGGTCATCAGCGAGAAGTACGCGGTGACCCGGATGAACGGTGCCACGGTCGGCTTCGGCGGTGAGTACGACATCAAGGACGTCCCGCACGCCATGCGCCTCTCCGACTCGGGCACCTTCGTGCACGGCAACTACTGGGCGGCGAACAGCATCTTCGGCGCGGCCAACACGAGCCACGGCTGCGTCGGCCTGCACGATGTGCGCGGGGGCTGGAGCAAGGAGACCCCGGCCGCCTGGTACTACAACCAGTCGATCGTCGGCGATGTCCTGATCGTCAAGAACTCGCACGACAAGACGATCCAGCCCGACAACGGCCTGAACGGCTGGAACCTCTCCTGGGCGGACTGGAAGAAGTAACCCCGGCTCGGAATGTGCCGCAGCTTGCGGGGTACGGCCCTGGTGCACTGTGACCAAGTGCACCAGGGCCGTACCCCGTTAACCAGCGCTAACCTGCTGCCATGACAGTCACCCTCGAAGTCTCCGAAGGCGTCGGCACCATCCGGCTGGACCGCCCGCCCATGAACGCCCTGGACGTCGCGATCCAGGACCGGCTGCGGGAACTCGCCGAAGAGGCGTCCCGGCGCGACGACGTACGCGCCGTGGTGCTCTACGGCGGCGAGAAGGTGTTCGCGGCCGGCGCGGACATCAAAGAGATGCAGGGCATGGACCACGCGGCGATGGTCGTACGCTCCCGGGCGCTCCAGGACTCCTTCACCGCCGTGGCCCGCATCCCCAAGCCGGTCGTCGCCGCGGTCACCGGCTACGCGCTCGGCGGCGGCTGCGAACTCGCGCTCTGCGCCGACTTCCGGGTGGCCGGGGAGAACGCCAAGCTCGGCCAGCCCGAGATCCTGCTCGGGCTGATCCCCGGCGCGGGCGGTACCCAGCGGCTGTCCCGGCTGATCGGCCCGTCCAAGGCCAAGGACCTGATCTTCACCGGCCGTCAGGTGAAGGCTCCGGAGGCCCTCGCCCTGGGGCTCGTCGACCGGGTCGTCCCGGCGGCCGAGGTGTACGAGCAGGCGTACGCCTGGGCGGCGCGGCTCGCCCAGGGGCCGGCCATCGCACTGCGCGCCGCCAAGGAGGCCGTCGACGCGGGCCTGGAGACCGACATCGACACCGGTCTCGCCATCGAACGCACCTGGTTCGCCGGTCTGTTCGCGACCGAGGACCGCGAAATCGGCATGCGCAGCTTCGTCGACGAGGGCCCCGGCAAGGCCAAGTTCCGCTGAGAGGTCACCGGTTGGGTGGATTGACGGGGACGGCGGGCGGCCTCTGACGCCGGTCCCCGCCGTCCTTGACTTTCGTTCATCAGGTGAGTGTCTTCGCAGGTCAGCAGGGGTATGGAGACACTTTTCATGCCGTTGACATATGCCAATCCGACGAGTCACCCCCTCGGATTCCTGGTCGTGGATTCCCCGGGAACGGCCCCGGAAGCTCCGTGGGCCCGCCATGATGGAGGACATGGCGGGCCTGGAGGGTGTGGAGCAGCCGCGACAGCGCGCAGAGGCGATGGCTGTTCGCTGGTCGCCTGCGGCCGAGGACGAACAGGCTCTGAAAGCAATGGAGTTGTTCGGAAATCCCACGGAGGGTGAAGTCCGGCTGCCGTCCCGCCCCGAGTCCGCGGCCACCGCGCGCCGGCTCACCCAGTGCGTGGTGCTGCGCCAGTGGGGACTCTCCCCGCAGACCGCGGAGTACGCGGTGTTACTCGTGTCGGAGCTCGTCGGCAACGCGGTGCGCCACACGGGCGCCCGCGCCTTCGGGCTGCGGATGCTGCGCCGCCGGGGCTGGCTCCGGATCGAGGTCCGCGATCCGTCCCGCGGGCTGCCCTGTCTGATGCCGGTGCAGGCCATGGACATCAGCGGACGCGGCCTCTTCCTCGTCGACAAGATCTCCGACCGCTGGGGCGTCGATCTGCTGCCGCGCGGCAAGACCACCTGGTTCGAGATGCGGGTCGCGGACCGTCAGCCGTCCTGAACTGCAGAAGCCCCCGGTCGGCCGGGTTACGGCGCTGCGGGGGCTTCTGTGGAGCGCCGTGGATCAGGGGGGGTGAATCCACGGCGGCTTACGGCGATCCGGCCCGGGTCAACGGGGATCGTGTCTCCGACTATGACAGAGGGGAGACCGTGCCGCCAAAGTCGCCAATCGGGTATATCGCCCACACTGTGACATTCCGCGAATGAATCGTAGGTGAACTGAGTCACCCACCTGGTAAACGATGAATAAATACCGGAAGCGCCGCATGGATGGCGGACCGAGTCACCGGGTTGCTACTCCTTGTGGTCGTACGGTCGTCACGCCTCTGAGGTGACAAATCAGGATCTTCTCCGTGTTTCGCCTTTAACTGGTCGAGTGACTGAGATAGACCGCCGCAGCGCACTGCGCGCAGGAGCGGGCGTGGCCGTCGCCGGGGCCCTCGCCGCAGGCTGTTCCGACGGCGCACCCGCAGCCGAGCCGTCCGGATCCGCGCCGCCCGGATCCGCGCCGCCCGGCGCGGCCAGGGCCGCCGCCTCCCCGGCGCCCCGCCGCGCCCCGGCCCCCCTCGCCTTCTCCGGGCAGCCGGCGCAGATCGTGCACGGCCCCCGCAACCGCCCCCGCGTTGCGCTCACCTTCCACGGCCAAGGCGAACCGGCCGTCGCCAAGGCCGTGCTCGCCGAGGTGGAACGGGCCGGCGCACGGGTCACCGTCCTCGCCGTCGGTACCTGGCTGGACGAGTATCCGCAGATGGCCCGCCGGATCCTCGACGGCGGCCACGACCTCGGCAACCACACCCTCCACCACACCTCCATCTCGTCGATGGGCGAGGAGGAGGCACTCGCCGAGATCACCGGCTGCGCGGACCGGCTGCGCAGGCTCACCGGCTCCATAGGCACCTGGTTCCGCCCCTCGCGCACCCCGTACGCGACCCCGCTCGTCCAGAAGCTCGCCGGGCGGGCCGGGTATCCGCACGTCCTCTCGTACGACACCGACTCGCGCGACTACACCTCGCCCGGTGCCGCGGCGGTCACCCGCAACGTCACCGACGCGGTCCGCAACGGATCGGTCGTGTCCCTGCACTTCGGCTACGCGGACACGGTCGCCGCGCTGCCCGCCGTCCTCGACGCACTCGCCCGCCGCGGCCTGCACGCGGTGACGACCACGGAGCTGCTGACTTCATGATCACGCAACGCACCGCCACGCTCCTCACCGCCGCCCTCCTCGCCGCGGTGGCAGGCTGCGCCTCGTCCGCACAGAAGAGTTCGCCGCACACGGGCACCACCGAGGGCGCGGCTCCGCCGGCCGTCGCGGCGAAGAAGGCGGACCCCACCGGGCTGCCCGGGATGCCGCCGGTCCTCGATCCCAAGGACCTGTACGTGGCGGACCGCCCGAACAAGCTGTCGCCGGTCGTCAAGGACTTCCCGTCGCGCGTCTACGTGCCGAACACCAACTCCAACACGGTCACGGTGATCGACCCGAAGACGTACAAGGTCACCGGGACCATCCCGGTCGGCGTGCAGCCCCAGCACGTCGTGCCCTCCTGGGACCTGAAGACGCTGTGGGTCAACAACGACCGCGGCAACACCCTGACCCCGCTCGACCCGCGAACGGGCAAGCCGGGCAAGCCGGTCAGCGTCCACGACCCGTACAACCTCTACTTCACGCCCAACGGCAAGTACGCCATCGTCATGGCCTCGATGGACCACCAGCTGGTCTTCCGCGACCCGCACACCATGAAGATCGCCAAGACCCTCCCCGTCACCTGCTCAGGCGTCAACCACACGGACTTCTCGGCGGACGGGCGGTACTTCATCGTCTCCTGCGAGTTCTCCGGCGAACTGCTCAAGGTCGACACCGAGAAGATGAAGGTCATCGGCCAGCAGAAGCTGCCCTTCCACGGCGCGATGCCGCAGGACGTCAAGATCTCGCCCGACGGCAAGACCTTCTACATCGCCGACATGATGGCCGACGGCATGTGGGTGCTCGACGGGGACACATTCACCACCCCGAAACTGCTGCACACCGGCAAGGGCTGCCACGGTCTCTACATCAGCCGCGACTCCAAGGAGATGTACATCTCCAACCGCGGTGAGGGCACCATCTCGATCTTCGACTTCCCGGCGAAGAAGCTCACCAAGAAGTGGGTCCTGCCCGGCGGCGGCAGCCCCGACATGGGCGGGGTCTCGGCCGACGGGAAGGTGCTCTGGCTGACCGGCCGTTACAACGCCGAGGTGTACGCGATCGACACCACCACCGGGAAGCAGCTCGCCCGCATCCCCGTGGGCAGCGGCCCGCACGGACTCGCGGTGTATCCGCAGCCGGGGCGGTACTCGCTCGGGCACACGGGGATCTTCCGGTAGGCCGTGTCCCCGGAGTGCGCTACCGGGCCCGGTCCGCCACCAGCAGCGCCTCGGAGCCCACCGGCCGGTACCCCGCCGTCCGGAACGCCCGCACGCTGCGGGCGTTCCCCGGCGACTGCTGCGCCCACACCGTCCCGCCGTCGACCAGGTGCCGGGCGGCCACCGCCAGCAGCGGACCCAGGCCCCGGCCGCGCGCCGCCTCGTCCACCTCGACAGCGGCCTCCGGGCGCCCCGCGACGCCCTGTCCGAGGATCAGCACCCCGCCGTCCGCCGCCCATACCCGTACGCCGTCCCGGAACGTCCTCGCCCGCACGACCCGCGGATGGTCCGGGTCCTCGATCTCCCGCAGCGCGAGCGGCGGCGGGCCCGGCAGCGCGGGGGCGGCCGTCAGCAGGTCGATGGTGTTCATCCGCCGTCCGGTACGGGCCATCAGCGCGGCCAGGAAGCCGGGGTTCATCGTCGCGGCGAGCGGGTCGCAGTCCGTCGCGGCCAGGGTGGCCCGTATCCACTCCGGGTCCTCGTCCAGGAAGACGACCGAGTGGGCGGTGAAGGCCAGTACTCCGGCGTCCCGGGTGTTCGGCTGGGCGACCACCGTGGTGGAGCCGTCCGGCGGCGGGAAGACTCCCCGCGCCGCAGCTGCCAGGATCTCCGCCAGTGTGCCCCTCGCGGGCGCCGCGCTGTCCGTTCTCATACGCCTATCCTGCACCGGCCCGGGTCCCCGCCCGGCAGGGGCGAACCTCCGCGGAGTCCCCGCACCCTGCCCGTTAATCTGACTTCCGTCAGACACGTACCAAGAAGGGGTGGACCCAGTGGCGGACATAGAAGAGGCCCGCAAGGCGTTCGGGCGTCTCGATGTGGACGGCGACGGCCGGATCACGGCGAGTGAGTACAAGAGCGTCATGGCGCAGCTCGGTGACTTCCACGTGACCGAGACCGTGGCTCAGTCCATCATCAGGTCCAAGGACGCCAACGGTGACGGAAAGCTCTCCTTCGACGAGTTCTGGGCCTCGCTCGACAAGTAGCGGGGCGGCGGACCGGCGGTGGCCAGGAACGGCCGCCGTCGGTTCCGTACCCGAGCCGTGCGTCGGTTCCGTACCCGATTCGTGCTTACCGGGCGTACGGCACCCAGGACGCCGCGGGCTGGGTAATCTGGCCCGACATGGAGCAGGAACAGCAGTGGATGCGCAGCGCCTTCGGCCTTGCGGCCGTCGCGGCCGACGAAGCACGTGCGCCTCAGCTCATGCGTCACCTGTGCAATTACTGCGTGGAGTTGCTGCACCTCTCGGGTGCCGCCGTGATACGGGCAGGGGCGGCCGGTTCCCAGGAGGGCGGGCCGGGTTCCGAGTGCCTCCGCGACGACCGCGCGCTGACCAACCTCGACCTGCGGGAAGAAGCCCGGCGCTGGCCGGAGTTCACCGCGCGGGCACGGGCGGGCGGCCATACGGCGGTGACCCTGCTGCCGCTGCGCGGCACCGCCGCCCGTCCCTGCGCCGTGCTCCAACTGCTGAGCAAGGAGCGGCAGTTGTCGGAAACTGAGGTCGAATCCGCCCAGTGGCTGGGTGATCTGGCCGTCGCGCTCCTCACGCAGGGCGACGAACTGCGAAGACAGCGCGAGACGGCCGAGCAGCTGAGCCGGGCGCTGGACAGCCGGATCGTCATCGAGCAGGCCAAGGGTGTGCTCGCGGAACAGCTGCGGCTGGACATGGACGGGGCCTTCG
This sequence comes from Streptomyces sp. NBC_01267, assembly GCF_036241575.1. NCBI lineage: Bacteria > Bacillati > Actinomycetota > Actinomycetes > Kitasatosporales > Streptomycetaceae > Streptomyces > Streptomyces sp. NBC_01267. The sequence goes on from NZ_CP108455.1 coordinate 5,633,683, forward strand.
CGGTGCTGCGCGGCCACGCCCGCTCGAACAGACTGAAGCTGACGGACGTGGCGCGGGCCGTGGTGGAACGCCAACTGGTGCTGGACGTAACGGAGTCGGGGTGATCCGGGGTGGGGATGCGGGCCCTCGCGCCGCACCCCCACCCCGTACTCCACTGCCGGCCGGTCAGGATCCGACGGACACCGTGAAGCGGACCGGGTTGCCGTCGTTGGCGGCGCCCGAGACGTCCGGCTGGCCGTCGGGGATCACGTCGTCGTACGGGAAGGCGTACCCGATCGGCGAGTTGGCGTGCACCACCCGCGCCCAGTGGTTCGTCACATCGCCCTGGTAGTAGTCGGCCGCCGTGGTGCCGTTCGGCTGCTGCGGGTGGGTGAGCATGAGCGAGCGGTTGAATCCGGCGGCGATCCGGGCGAGCAGGCCCTTCTTGTCGTCGGGGTCGCCCGGATTGTTGGCGAAGGGGCCGTGGTTGCAGGTGAACACGGACTTCGAGTCGGGCTTGCTGAAGGAGTGCCCGCCGTTGAACGTGAGGGTGTCGCCACTGACCCGCCCGGTGAACACCCCCCGGTCGCCCTGGAGGTCGATGGTGAGATCGGTGGAGCGGTACTTGTCCCAGACCTGGTCGATGTAGCCGGTCCACAGATCGCGGAACGGCATCTGGTCCGGCCGGTCGAAGAAGGGCGCCATCAGATTCTGCGGCGAGATCACCCGCAGGACCCGGCCGTCCGACCCGTGGGTGACCAGCTGGTCCCAGGGCTGACCGTCCTTGGCGGCCTGCGCGGTGAGGTCCGCGGCGATCCTGTCGACGGCGCCGTCGGGCAGCGGGGCGACCGTGTGCTTCGTGGTGCCTTCGAGCGTGAGCCCGATGGGCAGCGAGGTGACCAGGTCGACGTAGGAGATGTTCGCGTACAGCTGGTCCGGGTTGAAGGTGAACTCGCAGAACGACCAGGTACGGCCGTAGTTCGGATCGGTGGAGGTGGCGAATGCCGGTTCGACCAGGGCGGGCCCCGGGTTGAGGAAGAAGTCCAGCTTGCCGTCGCGTACGAAGTAGACGCGCGCACCGTACATCTGAGGCAGCGTCAGGGTGACGGGACCGGCTCCCGCGGCCTTGAGCGGGATGGCGCAGTCCACCGGCAGGGGGGTCTGCGGGGCCGAGGGGGACTCCGGATGGTAGACGCTGCCGTCGGCGCGCAGCAGTACCCACTGGCCGGTGCCCTGCTCGTGGCCGGTGACGTACGCGTTGACGCTGCCGGACAACGACGTGTTCTCCAGGGCCAGTTCGCAGGTGGCCGCAGCGGCGGAGGCGTGTGGGGAGGGCGCGCCTGCCCAGGCGGGCCCGGTGAGCGCGGTGGCGGTGGCGGCGGCGGTGGCGCCGGTCAGGAACAGTCTGCGGGAAATCACGCACGGTCTCCTGTGGTCTGTGGGGGGCGGAGTGCGGCAGGCGCTCACGTGGTGGAGGCGCCTTCTGTGGTGCTCTTGGCGGTGGAGGGACGCACTGGGAGGTGGACGGGTGCTCTGGGTGCTCTCGGGGCTCTCGGGGGTGGACGGACCTACTGTTGCGAGAGCCGGGAAGGCAGGTCAAGACCTATGCCTGAGAGCGCTCTCACTATCTCTTATCCTTCACAACTCGAAGACAGGAAAGGGTGCTTGACGGAAATCTCCGTCCTTCGCGACGCATTCGGCCGTACTCCGGAATAGCCCCGACGGTCCGGGGGTTGGTGCACTGCGACATCGCTCGACACCGTCACTCCGGAGGTCAGTCATGAAGATCGGCATCATCGGCGCAGGTCAGATCGGCGGCAATCTCACCCGGCGGCTCACGGCCCTCGGGCACGACGTGTCCGTGGCCAACTCACGCGGACCGCAGACGCTGGGCGCGCTCGCCGAGGAGACCGGCGCGACCCCCGTCACGGCGGCCGAGGCCGCCCGGGGCGCCCGGGTCCTCGTGATCGCCATCCCGGTCCACGCCGTGCTCAACCTGCCGTCCGGGCTGCTCGACGGAGCGGCGGACGGCGTCGCGGTGATCGACACCGGCAACTACTACCCGCAGCAGCGCGACGGCCGGATCGACGCCATCGAGGACGGCCTCACGGAGAGCCGCTGGACCGAGCGGCAGATCGGCCACCCGGTGATCAAGGCGTTCAACGGCATCTACGCCCACAACATCCTCGACGAGGCGCGGCCCCGGGGCGCAGCCGGCCGGTTCGCCCTCCCGGTCGCCGGTGACGACGAGGCCGCCAAGCAGGTCGTACGGGACCTGATCGACGAGATCGGCTTCGACACGGTCGACGCGGGCGGGCTCGACGACTCCTGGCGCCAGCAGCCCGACACCCCTGTCTACGGTCTCTCGACCGACGCGGACGGGGTCGCCAAGGCGCTCGCCGAGGCCTCGCGCGAGCGCCCGGCGGCGTTCCGGGCCTGACCTGCGCCGGACCGGGACGGACCGGGACGGCCGGGGAACCGCGGGCGGGGGTGCGGGCGTGGGGGTGGCTGCGATCGGCAGGTCTACGGCGTGGCCCAGTCCTTGAGGGCGCTCCTGCTCGCGAACCTGGAGTGGGCCACATCCTTGTCGAGCGGGTTGTCGGTGTACTGGTGGAAGGTCCAACTCGCCTTGATCCGGGGCTTTCCCGCAGTCGTGTAGTCCGCGATCCACAGTCCGTCCCCGGCGTACGAGGTGGTGTCGACGGTCAGCCAGAAGTTCCGGTTGGTGTAGAGCAGCACCCGGTACGTGGGCCGCAGTTTCTTCACCGCGCGGATGAAGCTGTCCTTCTCCGCGTTGCTCGCACGGGTGTGCTCGCCGGTGGTCTCCCAGTCCACCGCGAGCAGATCCCCGCTCTTCTCGGGTGTTTTGCTCACGAAGTACTCGGCCTGCGCGGTGATGTTCCCCGGCCACAGGAAGTGGTAGAAGCCGACGACGCATCCGGCGTCCCGTGCGAGTTTGGTCTGGGATGCCAGCCGGGGGTTGACGTAGGTATGGCCCTCGGTGGCTTTGATGAACACGAAGTCGAGACCGCTGGTGCTGAACGACGACTGGTACGTGCTGACATCGATGCCGTGCAGCATGTGCACCGCCTCCTGGTGGTTCGTGGGGACCTCGATGTTCCACTTACCCAGCCGGGAGGGAAAGTCAGCAGCCGCTTACGGCCTGGCGGTCCGTGCTAACGGGTTTTCGAATCCCGGCGTCGGGCCACTCCGGCGCCGGCGGTTCCGTGAAGTGGCGGGCGGCCATGCCTGGTCGGACGTGCCCCGGCCGGAGGCCACGACGAGGGGCAGCCGGGCAGGCTGCTCGCGCTCGTCCTCGACGCCACGTACGGGGCGGGCCACGGAATCGAGTGATCGCCGCGCTTTCCGGTGCTCGGGGCCGACCGCACGCGGTAACCCCCGTGCGGTCAACGGTCGTTAACATGGCGGGTGTGTCCCGGCGGGTATCAACTGTTCTCACCCGCATCCGTGTTGACGTAAGGATTCGGCCATGAGCGCTGGCTTCCCGCTGACCCGTACGACGAAGGCCCTGCCCGACGAGGAACGCCGGGCGATACTCGACGCGCCAGGATTCGGGCGGTACTTCACCGATCACATGGCGTCGGCCGTGTGGACGGAGGACGCCGGCTGGCACGGCCACAAGGTCGGCCCGCTGGAGCCGTTCACGCTGCATCCCAGCTCCGCCGTGCTGCACTACGGGCAGGAGATCTTCGAGGGCCTCAAGGCGTACCGGCACGCCGACGGCAGCGTCTGGCTGTTCCGCCCGGAGGCCAACGCCCGGCGCTTCGCCCGCTCGGCCCGGCGGCTGGCGCTGCCGGAGCTGCCGGAGGAGGACTTCCTGGCCGGTGTGGAGGCGCTGGTCCGCGCCGACGAGCAGTGGGTCCCGGCGTCGGCCGGTGAGGAGAGCCTCTATCTGCGGCCGTTCATGTTCGCGTCCGAGGCGTTCCTCGGGGTGCGGCCTGCGGCGGAGGTCGTCTACTCCGTCATCGCGAGCCCCGCGGGCCCGTACTTCGCCTCCGGCATGACCGGCGTCACGCTGTGGGTGAGCAGTACGTACACCCGCGCGGCCGAGGGCGGCACCGGTGCGGCCAAGTGCGGCGGCAACTACGCGGCGAGCCTCGTCGCGCAGCGGGAGGCCCGCGAGCAGGGCTGTGACCAGGTGATGTACCTGGACGGCGCCGGTCAGGGCAATCTGGAGGAGTCGGGCACGATGAACCTCTGCCTGGTCACCTCGGACGGTCAACTCGTCACACCCGCGCTCGGGACCATCCTGGACGGCGTCACCCGGGCCACCGTCCTCGCCCTGGCCGCCGACCACGGCCTGACCCCGGTGGAGCGGCAGGTCAGCCTGGAGGAACTGCGCGCCGGGGCCACCGACGGCAGCATCACCGAGGCCTTCGCCGCCGGTACGGCCGCGGTCATCACACCGATCGTGGGCTTCAAGGGCGACGGCTACGAATTCACCCTCGGCAACGGAGAGCCCGGCGAGCGGACGGCGGCCCTGCGGGGGCACGTACTGGACATCCAGTACGGCCGCGCGGAGGACGAGCACGGCTGGATGCGGCGCGTGCTCTGATCCGGCGGGCGGCGCGGGCGGCGCGGGCGGGCGGGGCGGGCGGCTGTCCGGTACTGCCCCGGCCGCGCCGTGTCCCCGGCCGTGTCCCCGGTCGGGGAGGGTGGGCGCCACGGCTTTACCCGTGTAAAACCATGGCAAAACCGGCAACCCGGATGCTCTCGTGCCACTCTTGCCTGTCGTGATGAGCCTGACCGGAACCCCCTTCTTCGTGACCGCGATCCTGGTGGCCGCGCTCGCCGTTCTGGTGCCACTGGTCCTCTGGCACAAGGTCCGCGGGCCCGCCGTGGTGCGTGGCGCCGCGCAGCTCGCCATGGTGCTCGTCGCGCAGGCCGCCGCGGTCGTCGTCGTGTTCGTCGCCGTCAACAACGCGAACGGGCTCTACGACAACTGGGGTGATCTGCTCGGCACCGAGAGCCATGTCTTCGCCGCCCCCGACCTCGGCGTCGACGGGACCGGCGGGCGGAACACCGCCGGCGGGCCGCGGATAAAGCAGGCGTTCACGCCGGTCGACGACCCCGCCATGGGCGCGGGCGTCCAGGTCACGCACCTGACGGGCCGGGTGTCCGGCGCGGAGGGTGAGGTGTACGTCTGGCTGCCGCCGCAGTACTCCCACGCGGCGTACAAGGCCAAGGACTTCCCCGTCGTGGAGGTGCTGCCCGGCTACCCCGGATCGGCCAAGGACTGGTTCACCAACCTCGACGTGGTCGGCCAGCTCCGCCACCTGATCGAGAAGCGCCAGGTCAAGCCGTTCATCCTGGTCGCGCCGCGCACCTCGCTGCTGGCCGGGCAGGACACCGGCTGCGCCAATGTGCCGGGCGTCGTCAACGCCGACACCTGGCTCAGCGTGGACGTGCGCAGGATGGTCACCGACAACTTCCGGGCCGAGACCGGCGCCGACGGCTGGGCCGTCGCGGGGATCTCGGCGGGCGCCCACTGCGCCGCCAAACTCGCCATCGAGCACCCCGACCGCTACCGCGCCGGGGTCGCACTCTCCGGCTACAACGACCCGGCCGCCGAGACCGATTCGATCGCGGCGCACGACAAGCTGCTGCGCCGTGAGACCAACCCGCTGTGGATCCTCACGCACGCCGCGCACCCGCCGCGCACCTCGCTGTTCCTCACCGGACAGCCCGGCGACGGCTACGAGGACGCGCTCGCGATCCACAAGGCCGCGAAGGCGCCCACCAAGGTGTGGGTGCAGCGGACCAGCGGCGGTCATCTGAACGTGGTGTGGAAGCCGCTCCTTCCCGAGGTCTTCCGCTGGCTGTCCGGCCGGCTGAGCGGCGTCCACGACATCCGGGGCGGGCCGCTGACGCACCACGGCGGTGGCGGCGCCGCGTCGGTGCAGGCCACGGGCAAGGAGGAGCCGCCGCTCAGGCCGCAGCACGGGCACCACCCCTGACGCGGCCCCCGGCCCCGTGGGCGGCGGCAGGCTGCCGCGGTCGCTCACGGGTTTGTCCGCGTCGCTCGCGTTCGTCACCGTCCCGCCGGTGGTTCATCAGATAGCGCGAACTCCCGTTTGTCCGCTGGTCGGTGCCGGACCGGCGTGGCTACGGTCGTCCGTGTCGCCCCCGAGAGGGCGGCACCCGTCGTGTGCCGCGTGCGCCCAGGCCGTCCGGCCGTCATGCGCCGGTAGGGAATCACGTGCGGGCGATTCCCCCGGGAGTGCACATGAGTTCAGTGGGTCGTAGGACCGTCGCGGTGATGGCCGCGGCGCTGGCGTCGCTGGGCGCGGGGAGCAGTGTCACCGCTTCCGCGACCACCCAACCGGTCGCGCCGTGCAGCGGAGCGGAGTGCCCCAGCCTGCAGCCGACCAGGCTCGCGGTCAGCCAGGCCTCCCTGAACGTCAGCCAGATGCAATTGGAGAACATCCAGGCGATGGCCTCCGACGCGGTGACCGGGGAACCCATCCGCGGCGCGCGGATCGTGTTCGCCACCGTCGGCGGCCGGACGCTGGGGGCGGCCTACACCGACTACGACGGGGTGGCCGCGCTCACCGCCCCGGAGAACCTGGGCCCCGGCACCCTCCAGGAGTTGCTCGGCGGCTACGAGGCCGCGATGGTCGGCGACGGCGTGCACGCCCCGGCCGGGGGCCACGGCGCGATCACCGTCGGTACCGATCAGGGCCCGGGTGTCCCGGGCGCCCCGTGCTCCGTCTGCAGCGACCGGGGGCTCAAGCGGGACGTGGTCCCGGTCGACTGGAGCCGGTGAGGATGCGCATCCTCCACCGGCGGTCCCGGGCGGCCGACCGCGGCACACCGGACCGTCGTGCGGCCGGTGCGCCGGAGGCGGACGCCCGGGAGACCGATGCCCGGGAGAACGGTGCGCGGGAGGCCGGTGCGGTGGCTCCGGTCGGCGCGGTCAACGGGTACGCGGTCCTGGAGACCGTGGCCACGCTGCCCCTCAGCACCTGGCGTTACCTCTGGGAGCCCGAGGACGTACGCCACCTCGGGCCGATGGCCCAGGACTGGCAGGCGGCCTTCGGCTTCAACCAGGACGGCACCACCATCCCCGTCGTGGACGGCCTCGGCGTCGCCCTGGTGTGCGTCCAGGCGCTGAACCGCCGCGTGGAAGAGCTCACGGCCGAAGTGGACCGGCTGCGCGAAGCCACGCGCGCGAACAGGCCCGAGGCGGCGTGACCAGGCCGGACGGGAGCCGGCCCCCGCGGAACACCCGTCCCGATCCGGAAGACAGGACACCATGACGAAGCAGGACGCCCTGGCGGGACAGGAACCCCTGGTGGGACAGGACAACCTGGTGGGACAGGGCCACCTGGCGGGACAGGGCCACCTGGCGGGCCCCACCGAGGTGGTGGAGCAGCGGTCACCGGTGTGTACGGACGCGATCTGGCGGCTTCCGGTGACGGTCTGCCGCATCACCCAGTTCCTGGGCGAGCGGACGGCCGACACCCTGCTGGAGCGTGCCATCGCCTCCACCGGCGACACGTTGCGGCCCTCCATGATCCGGGACCGGGAGGTGGTCCCCGACTTCCGCCGGTCCCGGTCGTGCCAGGAGTTCGCCGCCCCCGAGCTGTTGGCAGCCATCGAAGCGGTACGGGGGTCGGTCGAGCACACCCTGGGCGTCTCCTGCCGGTACACCGAGGCCGACTACAGCCTCAACGTGCACAACGACGGTGACTTCTACCGTCCGCACCAGGACACCAGCGCCGAGTTCTCCCCCCGGCGTCTGCTCACTTTCGTGTACTACCTGCACCGCACACCCCGGCCCTTCGACGGGGGCGAGCTGCGCGTGTTCGACGTCGCCCTGCCGCTGCACACCGCGACCGCGGGAAAGTGGCAGGAGCGCACCTGGCGGGACTGGCAGCCCGAGCACGACAGCATCGTGTTCTTCCTGCCCACCTCCTGGCACGAGGTGCGGCCGGTGAGCTGTCCGGGCAAGCAGCACGCGGACAGCCGCTTCGCCGTCAACGGCTGGCTGTGCAGCCCCGACCCGGCGCACGGGCGGGCCGTGCGCGGCACAAGTCCGGTGTGACACACCGGGGTCACGCCTCGCCGAGCAGACCCCGTGCCCATGCCGCCCGGCGGGCCCCGGCCGGATACGGCAGAACTCCGGCCATCGATTCGGCTCGTGCCAGCTCCCGCGCGCCCTGCGCCGTCCGGTGGAGCCGGGACAGGGACGTCCCGACGGCGATCCGCGCCTCCACCTCGGCGAGGCGTTCCCCGGTGCGCTGCGCCCGTGCCACCTCGGCGCGCGCGAGCCGCAGCGCGGCCTCGGCCCGCCCCGACAGGAGTTCCGCCCAGGCCACCAGCACCGGCGCCTCGTCGGTGTGCCCGTCCAGGACGCGCAGCGCGTCGTCCGGTCGGCGTGCGTACAACGCGAGTTCGGCACGGGCCGTGCGCACCTCGTGCTCCGCCTGCCGGTCCCCGAGCGCGGTGGCGACCCCTCCGGCGCGGTCCAGGAGGGCCGTGGCCTGCTCCGTCTCGCCCAGGAACACCCGCACGCGCGCCAGGGTCGCGAGCGTGTAGGTCAGGCACCAGGCGTCGTACGCCTCCGCGCCCGCCACCGCTTGTTCGGCGAGGGCGCGGGCAGGCTCGGGTTCTTCGAGCAGCAACCGCAGTTCGGCGAGGTTCGCCCGCTCGAAGGCGGCGGCGGTCGGATCACCGGACTGTTCGGCCAGGCCGAGCGCGCGAGTCCCGATCTCCACGGCCTCGCGCAACCGTCCGGCCCGCCGCGCGTTCTCGCGCAGCGTGGAGAGGACCGAGCCGAGCAGCGTCGGATCTCCGTACGCCTCGGCCGGGGCCAGCGCCTCGTCGCCCGCTTCGCGTGCCTGGTCGAACAGGCCGGCGAGTCCGAGGTTGGCGGCCTGCAGGGCGAAGGCGCGAGCCACCAGCCCCTGTCCCCGCAGCCCTGGCATGCGCCGTGCCGCCTCCAGTGCGTGCCGGGCCGCCTCGGCCCCGGCCGCGTACCGCCCCTGGACGCAGCGGACGACGGACAGGGCGAGGTAGTGGCTGGCGGCCGGTTCCGGCGCGGTGTCCGCGGTCACCGGGTGTTCCCGCAGTGTTCGGCGGCCGGATCCGGAGGCGCTCGTCTTGACGAGCGTCTCGGCCAGCAGCGCCGCCGCGAGGACCGCGTGGTCGTGGTCGCCGCGCCGCTCGAACTCGGTCAGGGCGAGCCGTACGGTACCGGCCGCCTGCTCGAAGTGGCCCATTCTGCGCAGGACATGGGCGTGCGCGAGCCGGGCGCGGGCCGCGTCGACGTCCAGTCGGGCCACCAGGTCCTGGTAGTAGCGGTCGGCGGTGTCGTTGGCGTACAGGGCGGCGGCCCGCTCCGCCGCCCGGCGCAGGTACTCGGCCGCGCGCGGGTCGTCGGCGCGCGCGAAGTGGGAGGCCAGGGTGTCGACGGCATCGGGGCGGCGCCGCCGTACCGCCTGTGCGAACGCGGCGTGCAGCTGCCTGCGGCGGACCACGGTCAGCTGTTCGTAGCAGGTCAGCCGGACCAGCGGATGCCGGAAGGCCACCCCCGCTTCGGGCCGCCCGGCCACCACGACGTGCCGTTCCTCGACGAGTGAGGCGGCGATGGCCCGCTCCAGGGCGTCGGCCGCCGCGGCGCCGGACACCGGCGGGTGCAGCCCGTGTTCGGCGACGTCGAGCAGTTCGGACAGCGCGGCGTCGCCCCCGGCCACGGAGAGCGCCTCGACGATGCGGCGCGCGTCCGCGTCCAGCCGCACGAGCCGGTCGGCCACCAGTTCCCGTACGCCTTCCGGGGCGAGGCCGCCGGTGTCCCCGTCGGTCAGGTCGCGGGCGAGTTCGAGGGCGAACAGCGGATTGCCGAGCGAGAGTTCCCACACGCGGTGGATCCGGTCGTCGCGCGACACCTCCGTGGCCGCGTCACGCACCAACGCCAGACAGGCCTCCCTGTCGAGCCGCCCCAACTCCTCGCGCAGGGCGAGGCGTTGGCGCAGCATCGACGCCACGGCCGAGCGTCGCGCGTCGCCGTCGGGGAGTTCCTCCTCGCGGTACGTCACCAGGAACCGCAGAGCCGTCCCCCGCTCCACGGCCCGGCGGGCCAGATGGCTGAGCAGCTGGAACGAGCCCGTGTCGGCGGCGTGCAGGTCGTCGAGCACCACCAGCACCGGGCGCAGCGCGGCCAGGTCGCCGAGCAGTGCCGTGCTTCCCCGGAAGAGACGGTCCCGCTCCTCCTCCGGGCTGCGCTCGCCGGACGTTCCCACCTGCCCGAGCGACGGCAGGAACGAGGCGAGTTCGGGGTACTCGGCGCCGGCCCTCGCGCGCTCGTCCGCACTGTGTTCGGCGAGCCAGCCGTCGAGCGCCTCCGCGAACGCCCCGTACGGCGTGTGCCCCTCCGCGTCCTGGCTGCCGCCCCACAGCACGGCCGTGCCGACCGCGGTGGCACGGCGCGCCACCTCGCCCACCAGGCGGGTCTTCCCCACGCCCGCCTCGCCGCTGAGCAGCGTGACCGGCGGCCCGTCCGCCGAGAGGAGCCGTTCGAGCGCGGCGGCGCGGCCCCGCAGCGGGGGTGCGGCGCGGGCGGCCCGCAGCGGGGCCGGGAGCAGCGGGGTGGTGGGGACGGGGGCGGGCGCCGCGGCCAGCGCGGCCTTGTGCAGCCGCTCCGTCTCCGGGCCCGGCCGCACGCCCAGTTCCGCGTCGAGCATCTCGCGGCACACGTGGTACTGGTGCACCGCGCGGCGGCGCAGCCCCTGACGCAGCCAGGCGTCGATGAGGACGCGGTGGGCCAGCTCCTCCGCGGGGCTGGCCGCGAGGACCTGCTCGGCGGCGGCCACCGCCTCGTCGGTGGCGCCCCGTTCCACGTGTTCCTGCGCGAGCCGGAGAAGCACCTGCTCGCGCAGCAGCGTGAGCTGCCCGCGCCGGCCGTCGGCCCAGCGCGCGTACCGGTCCTCCGGCAGCATCTCGCCGGTGAACCGGTCCAGGGCGCTCGTCAGTTCCTCCACACCACCGTCGGCGAGGGCCGTCCGGGCCGACGCCTCGGCGTCGTCGGCGTCGATCCACACCGTCGCCGGACCGAGGCGCAGAAGTGTCCCGTCGGAGATCAGGTACGAGGAGGTGGCGCGCGGGGCCAACTCGGGTTCCAGGGCGCGGCGGGCGGCGTGCAGGGCGACGCGCAGGCTGCCCGCGGCGGCCTTCGGGTCGGCGTCGGGCCAGCAGATGTCCATGGCCTGTTCGCGGTGGAGCCGGTGCCCGGGGACGACGGCGAGGAGCTTCACCAGGGCCCTGGCCCCGGGCCGGGGCCACCGCTCGGCGAGCGCGGGGCCGCCGTCGCGAGTCACCCTGAAACCGCCGAAAAGGTGCAGGCGCAGCAACGGTGCGGCGGCTGTGCTGCCGTCCGGGCGTTGCGCGTCCATGGAGGCGCACTTTAATCGAACATGCTGAGGGCCCCCCGGGCGAGGCCCGGGGGGCCGTCGGCCGGGTCAGCCGACGGCCCCCCGGTCCGTCGGCCTCCGGCCGGCTCTGTGCGGTCAGCTCCGTACCGGCTCAGGAGAGCGTGAACGTGCCGACCTGGTGGATGCCGTTGTCGCTGGTCAGGTAACGGCCGCCGAGGTTTTCGGCGATCCGGTCCAGTCCGTAGCGGTCGGCGTTGAGTGAGAGCACCTCGGTGACGCCGTCACCGTCGAGGTCGGCGGCCAGGTAGTTGCGGCCGCCGATGACAGTGGCACTGCCGACGCTGGACGCGTAGGAGTCGGTGGAGCTGAAGATGCTCGGGTCCCAGGCGTCGAGGCCGCCCTCGACGCCGCCGATCAGGAGCTTGCGCCCGCCGGGGCCGGTCGCGAAGGCGGCGTCGTGGGACTCGGGGATCGCGTAGATCGTGAAGTCGTCCGTGCCCTCGCCACTGAACCGCCGGAAGGACGACGTGCCCACCTGGTACAGGCTCCCGCCGTCGGTGAAGAAGCTGTTGTGCGTCCACAGACCGCCGATGGTGGTGGCGTGCACGACCGCACCGGTGCGGCCGTCGCGGATCTCCATGTACTGGTGCGGGCCGTCGGCGTCGGTGGAACCGACGCCGGCCTGCGACTGGATGTCCCACAGGTAGACGACCGCGTGGCCGTCCGCGTACGGGATGTCCTTGGAGGCGAAGGTCCCGTGGAACGTGATGGCGGCGTGGATGATGCCGTCGCTCGATACGGCCGGAGCCTTCGGCGCGATGTCCCACTTGGCCTTGCCGGTCCGGGCGTTCAGCGCGACCGCGTCCGCCGCCGGGTCGGCCAGGTCGACCGAGTTCACCTTGGAGTACGAGGTGTAGACCTTGCCGTCGAGGACCGAGGGGTCGGAGAAGACGGCGTCGCCGCCGAGGGACTTGGATGCGTACGACCAGATCTGGTGGCCGTCGCCGTAGTAGGCGTTCAGCTTGTTCGTCGGGACCAGGATGTCCAGTTCGCCGTCCCCGTCGAGGTCGGCGAGCTTCACGGAGTGCACGAACTGGCCGCCGCCGTCGATGGTGGCGAGGGTCTTGCCGGTCCTGCCGTTGAGGACGACGACCGCGTTGTCGGCGGCGACGACGATCTCGGGCTTGCCGTCGCCGTTCACGTCACCGGTCTCGATGTCGTGCACCGCACCGGGGACCGTGGCCTGCCACAGTTTCTTCGGCTTGCCGTCGGCGAGCGACGGGCCGGAGTAGGCCCATACGCCGTTCGACGAACCGGCCATGACCACGTCGGACTTGCCGTCCTTGTCGAGGTCGGTGGCCTTGGCGTAGGCGATGTCGCCCTGGAGCGGGGTGATGTCCTGCTGTTTGCCGTTGCCCAGCTTGAACGTGCGGATGTTCTGGCTCTGGTCGACGACCCGCAGATGGGCGCCCTGGGCGTCGCTGAAGACGTCCTGGTACATCGGCGCCGCGCCGACGCCCTTCTGCTGCCACTTCACCGTGCCCTTGCCGGTGAACACGGTGAGCGTGGCGAGGCGTCCGCCGCCCGCGTTCTGCGATGTGCCGATCTTCTCGTCGTCCTGCGCGGCGGTGACGAGCGTGCCGTCGGCCACCCTCAGCCCCCAGATGCTGGCGCCGTCGGAGACGTTGTCGGCGTCGCGCTTGACGGTGTTCGACCAGAGCACCTTGCTCGGGTCGTCGCCGTTCAGGGCGCGGACGGTACTGGCGTTCACGTACAGGTCGCCGTCCAGGGAGGACTCGGCGACGGCGTACTCGTCGCCCGCCTTGGCCGTGAGATCACCCACGGTCAGCGCGGTCGGGATCACGTTGGTACGGCTGTCCAGCGTCGAGCGCCGGCCCGTCCTGAGGTCGTACGCGGCGATCTCGTAGCGGACCTCGTCGGTCGGGTCGGTCTCCTCGACGGCGACCAGCCGCTTGCGCCCGGCGTCCACACGCAGCTGACGGCTGTAGAGCAGGCTGTCGGTCTGCCAGGTGACGGAGCCGTCGGCCGTGTCGAGGACGAGGGTGCGGCCCCGGCCGTCGGAGGCCGAGGTCTTGGCCAGGTCCCAGGAGACGGCGGCCTTGCCCTTGCCGAGGCCCTGGATGTCACCCCAGTTGGCCTGGCCGGCGGCCTTCGTGTCGTACGTCCACGTCGACGACGGGGTCAACGCGCCGTCCGCGTAGGAGAAGCGGATGCCGGACAGCTTCGCCGTGTCGGACGCCGGGGCGTTCATGTTCATCCGGGGCGCGTCGGCGACGAGCAGCGTGCCGTCGACGATCTTCACCATCGAGGCGTAGTCGTACAGCTTCGACCACAGCGTCTTGCCGGTCGAGCCGTCGAGCACCGTCACGAACGTGCCGGTGGGCAGCGAGGAGCCGGGCGAGGTGAACGGGCGGTAGGGCACCGAGCCGACACTCGCCGAGAAGACGATGTCGTCGACACCGTCACCGGTCAGGTCGCCGGTGGAGTACCCCGAGTCGGAGTTGGGCGAGAACGGGGAGACCGCGTTGTAGCCCATGACGATCCGCGCCGGGTACGGCTCGGTCTGCCACACGCGCTGCGGCTCGACGCCCCAGTCCGTGTACAGCGAGGTGTTGGTGCGCTCCCACACCGAACTGCCGTCGGCGGCATGGCGCTGCACGTTGCCCAGACTGTGGACGGTGAAGTAGTCACCGTTCCTGCCGACGGGCACCGTAACGCCCATGCCGCGTACGCCTTCCAGCGTGGACTTGGCGGTGAAGGCGACCGGGGTGGTGGCGTCGTCCGTGGTGGCGCCCGCCGTCTTCGAACCGGAGGACGTGTCCTTCGTACCGTCGGGCGACCTGGTCGCACCGTCGGTCTTCGAGCCGTCCTTCGAGCTGTCCTCGGCGTCGGTGGTGTCACCGTACGGATCGAGGGTGACGTGGGTGGCCAGCGTCCTGGCCTCGGCGCTGCTCAGCTTCATGCCCGAGCCGCTGTCGTCGGCGGCCAGGGCCTGCGGGGCGGCGCTCAGGCAGAGCCCGGCGGCGACCAGAGTGGAGGCGAGCCGGAGAGCCCGCCGGGAGTGGGTTCTCATCACTTGGCTCCCTGGGTGAAGCGGATGGCCGAACCGTCGGTGACGACCGGCTGGTTGTACGCGTACTGGAGGGCGTCGGTACCGGCCTGGTTCTCGATGCCGACGGTGGCGCCCGCACCCCGGTCGGCGAGCGACTTGTACTGGAGGGTCACGGCGCCGGTGGCCTCGTCGAAGACGGCCTCGAAGGTGGCACGGCCCGAAGTGCCGTTCGCGTAGGCGGCGTTGTTCCAGACGATGGCGAACTCGCGGCTGCCCCTGGTGCCGGTGGTGGCCGTCTGCACGGAGGACTTCTTGTCGAGCGTCAGGTCGTCCCAGAGCGGGGCGACGAAGCCCTTCACGCTGTTCGCGCCGGTGGTGGGCAGCGCGGTGTTGCTGTAGTCGCCGACCCGCGAGGACAGGAAGTTCACCAGGCCGTCGGTGGTGACCGAGGCGGTGGAGTAGGAGACGCCGTAGTGCTTGACCGGGAAGGGCAGCGCGACCGTGGCGGAGTCCTCGTCACCGGTCAGGGCGACCTTCTTCGTACCAGCGATCCAGGAGTACGTGGCCGGGGCGCAGCTGTTGCCGGCGGCGTCGGTGCGGGCCGGGACCTGAACGTCCTTGCCGAGGTCGGCGGTGACAGTGAGCGAGCCGCTGTAGATGCCGTTGCACAGGACCGGCGCGACCGGCTTCACCGTCAGGGTGTAGGCACCCTCGGCGACCTTCGGCAGCGTGTACGTGCCCTTGGCATCGGTGGTGACCGAGGGGACCGGGGTCCCGGTCACCTCGACGGTCGCGCCGGACAGGGCCTTGCCGGTGACGTCGAGGACGGTGCCGGTGACCTGGTGCGAGGGGACCGCGGACAGCGCGACGTCCTGGGCCAGCCCCTGGTTCTGGGCGATCTCGACGCCGGTGACCTCGGACGTGCCGTAGCCGTAGCCGCTGAGCGAGAAGTCGTACGTGCCCGGGTTGAGCGACAGACGGTAGGTGCCGTCGGCGCCGGTGGTGACGGTACGGGTGCCGGAGGCGGCGTTCGTGGCCTTGACGGTGACGCCGGACAGGGCGGCGCCGGTGGCCTTGTCGGTGACCTTGCCGGTGACGGTGCCCGCGGTGTGCGGGGCCTTGTCGACGGACGCGAGGATGTCGAGCTTGCCCTCGCCCCAGACGTTGTTCATGCCGGCCGTGCCGCCGCAGTGCGTGTCGTCGACGTCGGTCGCGCCCTCGTCGAGCAGGTCACGCGTCTCGTCGATGTTGCCGATCAGCGACGGCGCCGCCGACCACAGCAGGGCGACCGAGCCCGCGACGTGCGGGGTGGCCATCGACGTGCCGTTCTCGACGTTGTACGACGAACCGGGCCAGGTCGACTCGACGTTGACGCCCGGCGCCGAGATGTTCGGCTTCGCCGAGCCGTCGACGAGCGACGGGCCGAAACCGGAGAAGGAAGCGATCTTGCCGGTGGAGTCGTACGCGCCGACGCCGTAGGACGGGGCCTGCGCGCCGGGGGCCTTCGTGGTGGAGCAGGTCACGCCGTCACCGTCGTTGCCGGCCGCGAACGCCTCGAAGATGCCTGCGGAGTTCCAGGCCTCGACGATGTCCTGGTAGAACGTCGTGTTGCCGCCGCCCCAGGAGTTGTTGACGATGTTCGGTGCCATGTCCGGGCGCGGGTTCTGCCCGTTGTGGTCGGTCGGGGCGAGGATCCACTGGCCGGCCGCGAGCAGCGACTCGTCCGAGCACGAGGAGGTCTCGCAGCCCTTGGCGGCGATCCACTTCGCGTTCGGCGCGACCCCGATACCGTTCTTGCCGACCATCGTGCCCATGGTGTGGGTGCCGTGACCGTTGTTGTCGCACGGGACACCGCTGGTGCCGCACTGGCCGGTCGGGTCGTACCAGTTGTAGTCGTGCGTGAAGGTGCCGTCGCCGTTGTTGCCACGGTAGTTGCCGACGAGATCCGGGTGGTCGTACTGCACCCCGGAGTCGACGTTGGCGATGACGATGCCCTCGCCGCGGACGTCGTACTGCTTCCAGACCTGGTCGGCCTTGATGTCGGCGACGCCCCACTCGGGGGTGTCGTTGTCACCGGTGGCCGAGGAGTCCGTGCGCGACTTCGTGACCTTGTTGTCGGCCGTCTCGATGTCGTCGAGCTTGTAGTGCTGCTCCTTGACGATGCTCGCGACGTCCGAACGCTTCGCCAGCTGGTTGACCAGATCCTGGTCGCCGGTCACCTTGACCGCGTTGGCGATCCAGTAGTCCTGGTGGCCGACCTTCGCCTTGTCGAGAAAGGCATTGATCGACTTCTGGCTGGACCTGGCGTGTGCGGTCAGCGCGCCGTAGGCGGCCTTGGCCCTCGCCGCGTGCGTCCGCTTCTCACGGGCGCCGGACAGGTCCGCCTGGTCCTTGAGGACGACGAAGAACGAGGCGTCGCCCGCCTTGGCCACTGCGGCGGAGAGTGCGGGGTCGACCTTGGCCGACGGGCCGGCCTCGGCGGCGGCGGCCATCGGCAGGGGCGCGGTCAGCAGAGCGGTCGCGGTGAAGGCGACCGCCGCCCGGACTGCGCGTCTGCGCCGGGGCGGTTGGGGCAGGTGCATCGGGGTGCTCCTCCAGGAACGGTACGGGGGAGCCCGGACGCTAGAGCGACGCCGTTACTCGGGCATTACAGACGCCGGGCCCGCTCCGGAGGGGAGCGGGCCCGGCGTCAGCTGTCCGGCAGGCGTCCCGTCACGCGCCGACGCACGTGAGGGTTCGGGGTGTTCAGGGCGTGACGACGGCGAAGTCGGGGTCGGGGTCCGTGAGGTGGCCGAGGAGTTCGGCCAGCTTGCCCGCCTCGCCGCCGATCTCGACCCCGGGACGTGCCGCCAGGTCGTCGGGGCTCACCGTGCCGAGGAGCAGCGAGCGCAGATCAGCCTCGGTGAGGGTGACTTCGACGTCCGGGTCCGGTGTGGCGGGTCCGCGACCGGCCGTGTGGATGAGCACGCCGTTGCGCAGGTGGAGGGTGACGGGGTCCTGGCCCGTGATGTTCCATCGCAGGGCGATGTCGGTGTCCCACGATCCGGGGCCGTCCACCCGGATCGCGAGGGCGTCGAAGAGCTGGTCCAGCGTCAGCGCGGCGAACATGTCGGGGGAGGTGGTGGCGGTGGGGGTGCCGACCGGCCCCTGCCGCAGTTCGAGGGTGCCGGTGAGGTAGAAGTTGCGCCAGGTGCCGTTCTCGCTGCCGTAACCGAGCTGCTCCAGGGCATCGGCCTGCAGTTCGCGGGCGTCGGCGTGGCCCGGGTCGGCGAACAGCACATGGTTGACGACCTGCGCGGTCCAGCGGAAGTCGCCGTCGGCGAAGGACTGCCGGGCCCGGCGCACGACCTCGTCGGCGCCGCCCATGAAGTCCACGTAGCGGCGGGCTGCCTCGGTCGGCGGGTACTCCCACAGGTGGGCCGGGTTGCCGTCGAACCAGCCCAGATAACGCTGGTAGATCGCTTTGGTGTTGTGGCTGACCGAGCCGTAGTAGCCGTGCGTGTGCCAGGCGCGTTCGAGCGCGGGGGGCATCTGCATGGCTTCGGCGATCTCCAGGGCCGTCATTCCCCGGTTGAGCATGCGCACGGTCTGGTCGTGCAGGTAGGCGTACAGGTCGCGCTGCTCGGACAGGAACCGCGTCAGCTGCTCCCGGCCCCACACCGGCCAGTGGTGCGAGGCGAAGGCGACGTCCGACGCTCCGGAGAACAGGTCGATCGCCTCGGTGAGGTAGCGGGCCCAGACACGGGGGTCGCGGACCTCGGCCCCCCGCAGCGTGAGCAGGTTGTGCTGGTTGTGGGTGGCGTTCTCGGCCATGCACAGGGCGGAACGGTCGGGGAAGTGGATGTTCAGCTCGGCCGGGGCTTCGGTGCCGGGGGTGAGCTGGAAGACCATGCGGATGCCGTCGACGGTCTCGGTCTGCCCGGTGCGGGTGATGTCGAGCGTCGGCGGGATCAGGGTCACCGCGCCGGTGGACACGGTGAGGCCCAGACCCGCGCCGATCTGGCCGCGTCCGCCCTTGGGCAGGGCGGCGCCGTACATGTACGCGGAGCGGCGGCTCATGGCGGTGCCCGCGTAGACGTTCTCGCTGACCGCGTGCTCCAGGAAACCCAGCGGCGCGAGGACCGGTACGCCGTCGGCGATGTCCTGGTCGGTGACGACTCCGCGTACTCCACCGAAGTGGTCGACGTGGCTGTGGGTGTACAGCACGCCGGTCACCGGGCGGTCGCCCCGGTGCTCCCGGTACAGGGCGAGGCCGGCGGCGGCGGTCTCGGTGGTCAGCAGGGGGTCGATGACCAGGATGCCGCGCTCGCCCTCGACGAGCGTCATGTTCGACAGGTCGAAGCCGCGGACCTGGTAGATGCCCTCGGTCACCTCGAACAGTCCGTGGTCGGCGCAGAGCTTGCCCTGCCTCCACAGGCTCGGATTCGCGGTGTCGGGGCAGTCCTTGTTCAGGAATCCGTACGCGTGGAGGTCCCACACGGTGCGCCCGGTGCCGTCGGTGATCAGGTTGTTCCCGGCCGTGCCCATGAAGCCGCGCTCGGCGTCCTCCATGTCCTGCGTGTCGTCGAACGGCAGACGGGCAGTGAGCGCCTTGTTGGCGGCGGCGATCGTCGGCTGCGCGGGCTTGGGCTCGGTGTGCTGGGACAACGTGGTCTCCCTTGCTGGCGGTTGGCCGGATCGGCGGCAGGGCCGAAGCACCAGCTCCACCCTCGGTTGGGCAGCCGCGTTCCACGAGTGCACGTGCTCCGTTCGAGGCGGTGCGGCGGGCTCCACGCGACCGGCGCTCCAGGAGCGGCAGCCCGTGCCCGTGGGCTCCTGGGGCGGCTCCGGGGCCGGTGGAACCTCCGGTCGCCGGGACGGCCGGACGGGTGATACGGCACTCGTGGCGCAGCCGGCGGCAGGGATCCCGGCGCGCCGGGGCTGATCCTGATGCCATGAGCGACGGACAAGCCCCCTACTCCCCGCACGGCCCCGGCTCCCCGCAGGGCCCCGACTCACGCGGTCCCAGCACATCAAGGGCTTCCAGATGGCGTGAGAGCCTCACCCCGACCCGCTGGCTGGCCCTGGTGCTGGCCGCCCTGGCCATCGTCCTGATCGCGGAGAACACCCGGGAGGTGAAGATCCGTCTGGTGGTGCCGGTGGTCACGATGCCGCTCTACGCGGCCCTCCTGATCATGTTCGTGATCGGCCTCCTGTGCGGGGCCCTGCTCGTGTACAACCGCAACCGCAACCGCAGACACAGCAGAAGGAGCGGCCGGTGACCGGGCGGGACCGGTCCACGATGCCGCGCTCACCCGGGTGGGCTCGTCAGGTCGCGGCGTCCGGAGGTCTCGCGGAGCCGGGCTGGATGCGGGCCATCGACCGCTTCTCTCCCGGGAAATCTGCCGGGCTGGCCGCGGGGCTGGCCGTCGCCAACCAGAAGAACCTGGTGCTCGCCGTGGGTGGGGCCCTCTCCATCGCGGCCTCCGGCGCGAGTCCGGGCGGAAAGACCGTCGCCGCTGTCCTGATGGTGTTCATCGGGTCGCTGTGCACTCTGCTGCCGTTGGGGACGTACCTCCTCGGCGGCAGCCGGTCCGAGGCGGTGCTGAGCGAGTGGCGGACGTGGATGACCCGGCACGACGCGGCCATCATGACGACGGTGCTGGTCGTTCTGGGCGCCAAGTACGTCGGCGACGCGATCAGCGGACTGACCGGATGACCCGGCCCGCCGGTACGCCTTCCGGCCCGGCCCGCGGGGGTGACCGCTGATGCCCGAGGACGAAGCGGACACCTCCCGGTCCGGGGCCTGGTGGCAGCGGGGCGAGGAACCCGACTACCGGGCCACCCTGGCCAACGAGCGCACCCTGCTGGCCTGGTCACGAACGTCACTGGCGTTGCTGGCCGCTTCCTTCGCCGTCGTGAGGCTCACCGGCATCACCCCTCGTGCCCTGCGGCTGGCACTGGCCGGCTACCTCATCGCCCTGTCGAGCGGCGTCATGGTCGCGGGATACGTCCAGTGGCGCACCCGCCAGGACCGGATGCGCCAACGGCAGCCGCTGGGCGGCATCGTCAGCCCGCCCCTTCTCTCGCTGGCCATGATCCTTCTTGTCGGCTTCGTCGTCGCGGTCATCGTCTTCGCGTCCTGAGCGGCTACGGGGGACACGGGGAACACCGGGGACGCGGGGAACACCGGGGGACGCGGGGAACACCGGGGGATACCGGGGACCATCCGTACACCTCGACGCCGGAGAGGAAACGTGCCGGAGTGCGTGGCGTACGCGCAGATCGCCGGTGTGCCCCCTCGGTCTCACGTCGGAAGTGCGGTGGCACGGGCACCCGGGGTGCGGTGACATGGAGTTCCTCCCCGGCCGGTCACCCGGTGGAGCCTTCCCGCCGCCCGGCGCGCGCCCCCAGGGACACGGGCTTCCAGAAGAGTTGGAGGATCAGGCCGACCAGCGCCAACGCGGACATGCACAGGAACACGGTGTCCATCGAGTCGGCGAAGCCGTGCCGGACCGGACCGGCGGTCGCAGCGGGGAGGCGGTCCAGCACCGAGGTGTCCGCGACGAGACTGCCGACGTCCGGCACGTGCTGCCCTCCGGCGACGCGCAGTTCGGCGGCGATGTCGGGTGCGGCGAACGAGAAGAGCAGCGTCAGGAACAGCGCCACGCCCAAGGTGCTGCCGATCTGCCGGAAGAACGTGACGGCGGCCGTGGACACCCCCATGTCGCTGCCCGGCAGGATGTTCTGCATCACCAGGTTCAGCGGCTGGTTGAACGCCCCGAGACCGAGACCGACGAACAGCGTCAGTACGGACGTCCCCGGCAACGCCGAGTCGGTATGCAGGAATTGCAGCAGGAAGACGCCGGTCACGAACACGACAGCACCGACGATGGTGTGCGTACGGTACGTGCCGGTGCGCGAGACGATCTGCGCGGACACCACGGATCCGACGACGGTGCCCAGCAGCGTCGGCAGGAGCAGCAATCCGGCCACAGTCGGGGTCAGACCGAGCACGACCTGGAAGTACTGGGGCAACAGCGTGATCACCCCGAGCTGTGTGGCACCGAGTACCACGGCCAGCCCCAGGCCCTGGCTGAACCGCGCGTCGCCGAAGATGCGCAGCGGGACGAACGCGTGCTCCCCCATGGCCTTCTCGACGAGGACGAACACGAGCAGACCGCCGGACCCGGTGCAGTAACAGAGCACGGAGTCCGGCGCGCCCCAGCCCCAGGTGCGGCCCTGGTCGGCGACGACGAGCAGGGGCACCAGGCCCACCGTGAGCAGCAGACCGCCCGGCCAGTCGATCCGTACGTCCTCGCGCCGGACCGATCGCAGTCTCAGCACCCGCCACACCACCAGCAGCGACACCAGCCCCAGTGGCACGTTGACCAGGAACACCCAGCGCCAGCCGGTGATACCGGCGATGCTGCGAGTACCGGAGAACAGACCGCCGACGACCGGCCCGAACAGGCCGGAACCGGTGTACACGGCGAGGAAGTACCCCTGGTAGCGGGCGCGTTGCCGGGGTGCGACGAGGTCACCGAGGATGGTCAGCGTCAGCGACGCCAGCCCGCCGGCCCCGATTCCCTGTACCGCGCGGAACGCGGCGAGCTGGTACATCGACGCCGAGAAGCTGCACAGCAGCGATCCCAGCATGAACACGGAGATGGCGAACATGAAGAGCGGCTTGCGCCCGTAGATGTCCGAGAGCTTGCCGTACAGCGGGGTGGTGATCGTGGAGGTGGCCAGGTACGCCGTGGTGACCCAGGCCTGGAGCGCGTAGCCGTGGAAGTCGTTGGCGATGGTGCGGATCGAGGTGGATATCACGCTCTGGTCCAGCAGGGCGAGGAAGAGGCCGAGCAGGAGCCCCGACAGGAGGTGGAGGATCTGTCGGTGGCTCAGTTCGCGCCCGCTGTTGACGGCGGTGGCGGCCATCGGTGGTGGGCCTTTCAGGTCAAGGTGTCGGCAGTGCCCCGGTCCTCGGCGCGGGGCCGACCCAGCGCGCGACGGGTTTCTCGCTGTCGTACGGACCCCAGCCCGGTCTGCCGTCGGTGGCGAGGGCCACCAGCGCGCCTTGTTCGACGGCAGCGACCGCACGGTCGGTGTCGGTACCCGAGGCCAGATCGCAGAACAACGACTCGATGTCGCAGGTGTGCATCGCGCGCCCCTTGATACGGGGGTCTGCCGCCGTCAGTGACGTGGTCGCGTGGTAGTCGAAGACCTGCGCCCAGCACGTACCGGTAACGGCAGCCGCGTCGAGCAGACGCCGCGCGGGATCGATGAACACGTGACGGGAGACGACGTCGATCTTCTCGTCGTGGGTCAGCGAGGGGTCCGTGGCGGGCAGCGCCGCGTACAGCCGGTCGATCTCGGTGTCGGAGACCAGGTCGTGCCACCGGGCCTCGTTGGAGGTCACGGACACCAGCAACGGCACGTCGGCTATCAGGCCCTCCCGAACGGAATCCAGCGGTGCCTTCGGGATCAGCTCGCCGTCGATCACCGGTCGGTAGTGGACCTGACCCTTTCTCAGTAACTGACGGTGCATGTACCGGAGTTCCACATTGGACAGGCCGGCGAGTCCGGCCGGGCCGCCGGCCAGGGACGGCGCCGAGCGCAGGAAGTCCTCGGCGAACTCGACGGCCTCGGCGGCGGTGGTGGGCTGCTCGGCATTGCCGCTGTAGACGGCCGCCCGGTGGAAGAGGCCGCGCGCCTCGGGCACCCCGAACAGGGTGCTGACGTTGGAGGAACCGGCCGAGTTGCCGAACAGTGTGACGTTGTCCGGGTCGCCGCCGAACGCGCCGATGTTCTCGCGCACCCAGCGCAGCAGCAGCACCTGGTCACGCACGCCGAGGTTGGTGGTGCCGGTGAACCGGTCGTCGAGCAGCCCCAGGTGCAGCCAGCCCCACGGTCCGAGCCGGTAGTTGCCGCTGACCACGACGACCTCGTGCTGGGCGGCGACCGTCCAGTGGTCGATCCTGGGCTGGGCGCCGGCGCCGCAGGTGTTCCGGCCGGGGTGGATCCACACCAGCACCGGTCGCGGCCGGCCGTCCCCGTAACTGCGGGACCAGACGTTGAGGTTGAGGCACTGTTCGGACTCGACGACGCCCGGGAGCGTGGTGGTGAGCTTCTTCTCCAGGTACGGCGGGGCCTGCCAGCTGACCGGACCCCAGTGCGTGGCGTCCAGATCACCAGCGACCGCGAGCGGTTCGGCGGGACGGAACCGCTGCGGCACGAAGCCGAACGGGACACCTCGCCAGTGGATCACGCCCCGGTCGTCGCAGAAGCCCCTGACCGTGCCGGAACCGGTCGGCACGCACAGGTCGGTGGACATCGGCTCAGCTCCGTTCCGGCGTGTGGCGGACCGGTATCCCGGCGAAGCTGCTGCGCATGGTCATGGCTTCCTCACGGTGCACGTCGTCGGCAGTACAGCGATTGCGATGGGTTCCCGCGCCGGGCACGGTGACTTCCGCGCCCGGCCGGGGCGGGTGGGTCAGTAGATGCCTTCGATGACGGCTTCGCCGCCGAACGTCTCGACCGGCTGGGGCGCGGACACCGAGTCGCCGAGGTGTCCCTCCGGCGCCGGCACCCGGATCGCCGTGTCGCGCTCCCTGTTGTTCGGCAGGAACATGACCTTGCTGACGTGGCTCATCACGACCTGGCCACGGGTGCCGTACTCGACCTGTTCGCCGGTCGCGGGGTCCACCACCCGGAAGGTCACCACGGGGCTGCGGGTGTCGTAGACGATGTCCTCGTCACGGGAAAGACCGGCCCGTTCCGTCGTGCCCTCCAGGATCAGGGCGCTGCTGTACCGGCTGAGCATCCGCACGCCGGGGAAGTACTCGTACTCCAGCTCGAACCGCTCGTCGATGGTCATGTGCGCGCCGCCCCAGAAGATCAGGTCGACCTTGTCCTTGATCAGCTTGGTCAGCTCGGGGCGGCGGGTGCACGCCTGCAGCAGCGGCGGGGTGATCACCAGCAGACCGATGTCCTGGGTGGCCATGACGTGCTCGATCTGGTCCAGGACGTGCTCGACGTAGGCGGCGACCTGCTCGGTCTCCCCACGGGCGATCAGTTTCTTCACCCAGCGCGGGTCCAGGTCGATGCTGAACTTGACGATGTTCTCCCGCTCGACCAGGAAGTCGTAGAACACGCCGATCTTGTGCGGACCGGTGGGGGTGGCGACCAGGATGTGCGCCCTGCGGCGGCCCGCGAACTGCGGGCCCTTGCGCAACCGCTCGACGGCCGCCTCGATCCAGTCCGGCATCAGGATGATGCGCTTGGGGGCGCCGGTGGTGCCGCCGGTCTCGAAGACGTGCGGAGCCGGCGGGTTCGGACCGTACCCGCGCGGCACGAGGTCCTCGACCGGGACGTCGCGCAACTCGTCCACCACGTTGGGGAACTTGCGCAGATCGTCGAACGTGCCGACCTCGGTGAGGGGATCGAAACCGAGGGTCCTGGCCCGGCGCAGCCAGAACGGCGAGCCGGTGTCCTCGCCGAAGTGCCAGCGGACCGCGGTCCGCAGGTACTCGTCGGCATCCCACGGGTCGACCGCCGGGTCGAGGATCTTCCATACGGTGGTGTCGTCACCGGCCATCGCGGGCCTCCGTACTGGTAGTTGCCAAGGTGATCAGACGCAGGACCGTGCGCGCGGTCGCCGGACCCGTCAGGCTCCGGATCTCCTCGCGCAGGGCGCGCGAGGTGGCCCCGTCGCACCGGGTCCGGGTGCCGAGGTCGAACTTGAGGTCCAGCTCGGCCTGGGACAGCGGCCGGTGCGGGCCGCCCCGATTGGTCATCACGGCCACCCGCTCGGTACGGCCGTCGCGCAGTCTCGCGGTCAGGATTGTCGGGAACTGGCCGGGGAAGTCCGCCGTGCACGCGGCGTCGGCGTGACAGCTGACCTTCGCCGCCAGCGCCAGTACCTCGGGCCGGCAGGCCGCCTCGTCGGTGAAGTCCTCCAGGTAGAGGCCGAGTCCGCCGCCTCCGACCAGTGCGGAAGCGATCGTGTACGGACCGGAGAACGCGGCCGCGTAACCACTTTCCGGCACAGCCTTGACGGCCGGTGGTTCGGCGATGGTGCGCAGCACCGGCTGCGCCACCCCGGCCTCGATCGCGACGATGTCGTCCGGTGTCACGCCGCGTGCCCGCAGTTCCAGGGCGGCGTCGATCCCGGTGTGCGTGAAGTGATTGCACGGATAGGGCTTGATGTGCAAGGACTCCGAGTACCAGTGCGCACCCAGGCCCGCGGTGACGATCTCCGGTACGGCGCGGTCACCGCAGAAGGCCTGGAAGAACCCGAACCGGCCTTCCAGCACGGTCGGCGGACCGGTCAGACCCGCGGTCGCGAGCTGCGCGGCGGACACACCGCAGTGCGCCGCCCACCCGGTGTGGATCCGCTTGACACTGCCGCCGGTCCGGTTCGCCTCCAGCACCCCGGATCCCATGCTCGCGGCGATCGCGACCGCGTCGGCGAGGGTGCCCGCGTCGCCGCCGGACAGCATCGTGGCGGCGACGGCCGACCCGATCGCACCGCAGATGGAACTCGCGTGCTGGCCCCGCTCGAAGAAGATCGAGTTGCCGAATTCCCTGTCGTAGCCGGCCATGCCCAGCCGCACACACACCTCGACCCCCACGGCGACGGCGTCGAGCAGTGCGGGCCCACCGGCACCGGTCTCCTCCGCGACGGCCAGCGCGGCCGGCACGACCGACGCGCTCGGGTGCAGCACCGACGGCAGATGGGTGTCGTCGAAGTCCATGCAGTGCGCCAGCGTGCCGTTCACGAAGGCGGCGCTGCCCGGGGGAAACCGCTGCGACCGACCCACCACGGTGGCCACGTCGGCGCTGCCCCACCTGCCGGCCACCTCGGTCACCAGATCGGCGACCGGCTGGTCGGCCGCCAACATCATGTTGCCGACCGTGTCCGACACCGCCCGCACCGCGCAGGAGCGCCGGCCGGCCGGCAGACCGCCGCGCGCCACGGACTCGGCGTACTCGCCGACGACGTCGACCAGTCCACGCACCGTCACACCTCGCTGACCGCGGCCAGCGGCCGGACCGGCGACCCCGTGCCACCGACGATCTTCAACGGGGACAGGACGAAGGTGAACTCGGCGACGCCCCGCTCGGCTATCTCCGTCAGCCGCATGTGCTCGATGATGTGGATCCCGTTGTCCACCAACAGGATGCGGTGCACCGGCATGGTGGCATGGCCGACCTCGGGGTGCACCTGCTCGAAGGCCGTGGTGTCGGAGCCGGCCGCGACGATCCGGTGCGAGGCGAGCCACTCGGCGGCGTCCGGGGTCACGCCCGGCACACCGCTGGCCGTGCCGAGGTAGGTGTCCGGAGCCGACCACCACGTGCTCCACCCGGTGTTGACCAGGCACACCCCACCCTCGGACGGCGCCACTCCGGCGCGCTTCGCGGCGGCGGCGAGGTCGTCGGCGGTGATGCCGTGATGGGCGGGCAGGCAGTCCACGCCGTGCAGGGCGGCGACGTCCAGCAGCACCCCGGGCACGATCATCGGCGTGATCGTGTCCACGCCGTGCACGGAGAACCTGCCGCCGGTCAGGGCGTCCGCGCAGTCGACGCCGCCGTGCAGCTTCCCGTCCTGGGAGACGTGGGCCAGCGCGTCGACGTGGGTGCCGACGTGGCCGCCGGTGACGATGAGCTCGTTGGCGGCGGACCCGCCGTCGGGGCGGACCATGTCGCCGTGCCGGCGGGCCAGCGACATCCGGAAGCCGGGATGGTTGGGCGAGCAGGGGATCCCGTTCGCCAGCGGCTGGGCCAGGTCGTAGATCCGCAGTCCCGTTCGGACAGCGGTGAGCAGAGCATCGGTCATGACGCCTCCGTCATCAGGTTGAGCGCGTCGGCCAGGGACAGCGTCTGCTTGGCGTTGGCGATGATCGGGGGAGCGACCAGCCTGCCCTGGGGAGTGAGCACGACCGATGCGTTGTTCGCGAGGGCGAGGTCGGCCGCTTCGCAGATCTCCTGGGCGTCCTTGATCTCGCCGGTGGTGGGCGTGTAGACGTCGTGGATGATCGGCAGTTGGTCGGGGTGGATCGCCATCCGGCCGATGAAGCCGAGGTTCTTGCCGTGCACGCTGGAGCGCAGCAGCCCTTCGAGGTCGCGGGGCTCCGGCCACACGCTCTGGCACGGGCTGGGCAGGCCGGCCGCCCTGGACGCGATGATCACCCGGGCCCTGCCGGCGTCCATCGTCGGGCCCTCCAGCCCGGTGCGCAGGTCCGCACGGAGGTCGGACTCGCCGAGACCGAGCATGGTCACCGCCTTCGACGCGGTGGCCAGCCCGTAGACGTTCTCCAGCGCGTGCGCGGACTCGATCAGCAGATGGATGGTCGCCGAGCTGCCCAACTGCTCCAGCACCGACGCCACTTGGCGGACATCGTCGGGGTGGCGCGTCTTCGCCATCCGGACGCCTGCGAGTCCGGCGCCGACGACGGCGGCCACGTCGTCGAGACAGCGGCCGGTGCTGATCCCGTTGACCCGCACATAGGTCGGTTTGACGGTCGGCTGAGCCGTGCGGCACGCGACGATCTCCCGCGCGCGGTCCTTCTCCCACGCCGGCACGGCGTCCTCCAGGTCCAGGATCACCGCATCGGCCTGCGAGGCGTAGGCCCGCTCGATCCGGTCGGGCTGGTGCCCGGGTACGTACAGGCAGCTCCGGAACACCGGACGGCTGCGCGGGTCAGGTTCCACTGGTCGTGCCCTGTTCTGCCGACAGACGCGCGAGCAACTCGTCGGTGTGCGCCCCCAACGGGGGGCCGGCCCACCGGACACGACCGGGCGTCTCCGACAGCCGGAACGGCACGTTCTGCATCAGTACCGTGCCCAGTTCCCCGTCAGGGACGCGGACCGCGACCTCCCGGGCCCGGAAGTGCGGATCGTCCAGCACGTCGTCGACCTCGTAGACCGGGGCGACGGCCGCCTCGGCACGGTCGAACGCCGCGACGACCTCGTCCCGGTCACGGTCGGCGATCCAGCCGCCGACGAGTTCGTCGATCAGCGTCCGGTGCCGGACACGGCCGGTGCCGGTGGCGAACCACGGTTCGTCGACCAGGTCAGGCCGGCCGACAAGAGTGATCACCCGTTCCGCGACGGACTGCGCGGGCGCCGACACCGCCACCCAGGTGCCGTCGGCGCAGCGGTAGACGTTGCGTGGAGCGTTGTTGGTGGAGCCGTTGCCGACCCTGGCCGGCTTGGCCTTCGCCTTGTCGTAGCCGGTGATCTGGGCACCGAGCGCGCCGATCACGGCCTCGGTGATCGCCACATCGGCGATCTGGCCACGGCCGGTCCTCCCCCGCGCGTGCAGGGCGATCATGCAGGCCAGCGCCGCATGCAGCCCGGCGAGGGCGTCACCGAGGGGGAACGGCGGCAGCAGCGGAGCGCCGTCGGGCTCACCGGACATCGACGCGAGCCCGCTCATCGCCTCCGCGATCGTGCCGAACCCCGGCCGGCCGGCGTACGGACCGTCCTGACCGAACGCCGTCACCCGGGTGACCACCAGCGCGGGATTGGCCTCCCGCAGCACATCGGGGCCGAGGCCCCAGCGTTCCAGTGTGCCGGGGCGGAAGTTCTCGATCAGGATGTCGGCGTCGCGAACCACGGCGAGGAACCGGTCCTTGTCCTCGGCCCGCTTCAGGTCGAGCGTCACGCACTTCTTGTTGCGGTTGAGCACCTTCCACAGCAGGGGGACGCCGTCGTGGGACTGGCCGAAGCGGCGCAGGGGGTCACCCGAGGGGTGCTCGACCTTGATCACCTCGGCACCGAAGTCGGCGAGCAGCTGCGCCGCGTACGGACCGGCGAACAGCGTGGAGACGTCCACCACCGTGATGCCGGAGAGCGGCATCCGGGCGCAGACCGAGTCGTCCTGTTGCCCGCCCAATGGGATCACCGTGCTTTCCGTCGACGCGACGCAACGCCGGAGCACGGCCGCGAATGAATTGCTCCCTGTTCACGGCTCTCTGTTTCACGCGGAGCGTGTAATTTCACGCGGAGCGTGTAACCGGGGAAAGCCGTTCGCGGATCTTTCCTGTCTCGAAAATTCCTGTGCGCGACACTTGTCGGTGGAATCTTCAGAACCACTGTCGGCGGTCCAGTGGATTCGGTCAAGCTCATAATTTCGATGTACTCGATCGCATGGTGCGATCCAATGCCCAGTCCGCCTGGAACCAATCCTTCTGGGGCGTTCCTGGGGTGGGCCGCGCGCTGCCGGGTGTATTTCGCGTATCCGGCTCATGGATCGCATCATGCGATCCGGTGAATCGGAATAATCAGCTTGACCGTATCGGTGCGACCCTCGACAGTGGTCCTGGTGATTATGTCGAACGGTAATTTACGTTCGAGCGCGAAGATATTGGAAATCCGTTGAATGGGGCGTCGTCAGCGAAATGATGTGACCCATCGGTCTGGAGCTGCCCCGCATGACGGACGCCCACCTCACCTCCCGTACGGAAGTCCGCGACTTCCCGGTCACCAGGCCGGATTCCTGTTCCTTCGACCCCGACGAGACCTACACCCGGCTGCGCGCCGGGGAGCCCGTGTCGCTGGTCCGCTGCCCGGCCGGGATGACCGCGTGGCTGGTCAGTCGGTACAAGGACGTGCAGGACGTACTCGCGGATCCGCGGCTGAGCTCACGCGGCGCGGGTTCGAATCACATGCTGCCGTCGTTCGACGGAGGAGACCCGGTCCCGGGCTTCATGATCCAGCTGGACGGCGCGGAGCACGCGCGGTTGCGGCGGCTGCTGATGGGCGAGTTCACCATGCGGCGGGCGGAGGCGCTCCGGCCGTACATCCAGAAGATCACCGATGAGCACATCGATGCGATGCTCGCCGGGACGACCGCGGACCTGGTCCGGGACTTCGCCCTGCCGATCCCGTTGCTGGTGATCTGCAAGATGCTCGGCGTGCCCTACGACCACCACGAGGCGTTCCGGCGCGACAGCCAGGTACTGATGGGCTTCGATTCCGACGAGGCGACCCGCGACGCGGCCGACCAGCGGCTGGACGGCTACCTCGGCGAGGTGATCGGGCAGCGGCTCACCGAGCCGCAGGACGACCTGCTCAGCCGGCTGATCGACCGGGGCAACGAGACCGACCGGCCGCTGACCACGCAGGAGTTGGTCACGCTCGCCAAGCTGCTGCTGGTCGCCGGACACGAGACGACCGCCAGCATGGTCGCACTGAGCACGTTGGTGCTGCTGGAGAACTCCGGCCGGATGGCTGCGCTGCGTGCCGCGCCGGACACCATCGGCGCCGCCGTGGAGGAGCTGCTGCGCTATCTCTCGGTGATCCAGTTCGGGCTGCTCCGGTACGCCACCGAGGACCTCTCCGTCGGCGGCACCGCGGTGAAGGCGGGAGAGTGGCTGGTCGCCGCGGTCCCGTCGGGCAACCGGGACGAGAGTGTCTTCCCGGCCCCGGACACCGTCGATCTCGGCCGGCAGGCCCGCACCCACCTGGCGTTCGGGTTCGGCGCGCACCAGTGCATCGGCCACCAGCTGGCCCGGATCGAGCTCCGGATCGCGCTCGTCACGCTGCTGCGCCGGGTGCCGGGGCTGCGGTTGGCGAGGCCGTTGACGCGGTCCGACTTCAGGCTCAACGACATCGTCTACGGCCTGCGGAGCATGCCGGTCGTCTGCTGACGACCGGGCCGGGCCCCGCCGCGCGAGGGCGCTGGACACGAAGGAGCCGGGACCGCGTCAGGGGCCCGCTCTCTCAACACTCGATGATGTTCACCGCGAGCCCGCCGCGCGCGGTCTCCTTGTACTTGACCGACATGTCCGCGCCGGTCTCCTTCATCGTCTTGATGACCTTGTCCAGGGAGACCTTGTGGCTGCCGTCCCCGCGCATGGCCATCTTCGCCGCGGTGACGGCCTTGACCGCCGCCATCCCGTTGCGCTCGATGCACGGGATCTGCACCAGACCGCCGACCGGGTCGCAGGTCAGGCCCAGGTTGTGCTCCATGCCGATCTCGGCCGCGTTCTCCACCTGCTCGGGGGAGCCGCCGAGCACCTCGGCCAGCGCGCCCGCCGCCATCGAGCAGGCGGAGCCGACCTCGCCCTGGCAGCCGACCTCGGCGCCGGAGATGGAGGCGTTCTCCTTGAAGAGCATGCCGATGGCGCCCGCGGAGAGCATGAAGCGGACGATGCCCTCCTCGTCGGCGCCGGGGATGAAGTTGATGTAGTAGTGCAGAACGGCCGGGATGATGCCCGCCGCGCCGTTCGTCGGGGCGGTGACGACCCGGCCGCCCGCCGCGTTCTCCTCGTTCACGGCCATCGCGTAGAGGGTGATCCACTCCATCGCACGGGCCAGCGGATCGCCCTCGGCGCGCAGCTGGCGGGCCGAATTGGCCGCGCGGCGGCGGACCTTGAGGCCGCCGGGGAGGATGCCCTCGCGGGACATGCCGCGTGCGACACAGGCCTGCATGACGTGCCAGATGTCGAGGAGCCCGGAGCGGATCTCCGCCTCGGTGCGCCAGGCCTTCTCGTTCTCCAGCATCAGCGCGGAGATGGACAGCCCCGTCTCGCGGGTGAGCCGCAGCAGCTCGTCGCCGGTGCGGAAGGGGTACTTCAGCACGGTGTCGTCGAGGACGATGCGGTCCTCGCCGACGGCGTCCTCGTCCACCACGAAGCCGCCGCCCACCGAGTAGTACGTCTTCTCCAGGAGCGTGGCGCCTTCGCTGTCGTACGCGAGGACCGTCATGCCGTTGGCGTGGTACGGAAGTGCCTTGCGCCGGTGCAGGACCAGGTCCGCGTCGAAGTCGAAGGCGATCTCGTGCGCGCCGAGGATGTTGATGCGGCCGGTGCCGCGGATCTGGTCGATGCGCTCGTCGGCGTGCTCGACGTCGACCGTACGGGGGGACTCACCCTCCAGGCCGAGGAGCACCGCCTTCGGGGTGCCGTGTCCGTGGCCGGTCGCGCCCAGCGAGCCGTACAGCTCGGCGCGCACGGTGGCCGTGTGCGCCAGCAGACCCTCGTTCTTGAGGCGGGCCGCGAACATCCGGGCGGCCCGCATGGGGCCGACCGTGTGGGAGCTGGACGGGCCGATGCCGATCGAGAACAGGTCGAAGACCGATATGGCCACGGGGACTCCTAGATCTTGGTAGACGCCTTTGTCTGCCGGGGTGGTGCAGAGAAGGGGTACACGGTGCGGGGCACCGCGCTCACTGTTCAGTGTGCGGGTGCCCCGTGGTTCGTACAAAAACGTACGGTTTACAGCGTACGGATAGTGAACGTACCGATGTGGTGCGTTTACTTCAGGCCGGGGTACAGCGGGAGCTTCTCGGCCAGCGCGGTGACCCGGGCGGCCAGCGCCTCCCGGTCGTATGCGGGCTTCAGCGCAGCCGCGATGATGTCGGCGACCTCGGTGAAGTCCTCGGCCTGGAAGCCGCGGGTGGCCAGCGCGGGCGTACCGATCCGCAGACCCGAGGTGACCATCGGGGGGCGCGGGTCGTTCGGGACCGCGTTGCGGTTGACCGTGATGCCGACCTCGTGGAGACGGTCCTCGGCCTGCTGGCCGTCCAGCTCGGAGTCGCGCAGGTCGACGAGGACCAGGTGCACGTCCGTGCCGCCGGAGAGGACCGAGACGCCGTGCTCGGTGACATCGGGCTGCACCAGACGCTCGGCCAGGATGCGGGCGCCGTCCAGGGTGCGCTGCTGGCGCTCCTTGAACTCCTCCGTCGCCGCGACCTTGAACGAGACGGCCTTGGCCGCGATCACGTGCTCCAGCGGGCCACCCTGCTGACCGGGGAAGACCGCGGAGTTGATCTTCTTGGCCAGCTCGGCGGTGGAGAGGATCACGCCACCGCGCGGGCCGCCCAGCGTCTTGTGGGTGGTCGTCGTCACGACATGCGCGTGCGGGACGGGCGACGGGTGCAGACCCGCGGCGACCAGGCCCGCGAAGTGCGCCATGTCGACCATCAGGTACGCGCCGACCTCGTCCGCGATCTTGCGGAAGGCGGCGAAGTCCAGCTGGCGCGGGTACGCGGACCAGCCGGCCACGATCAGCTTCGGCCGGGACTCCCTGGCGAGGCGCGCGACCTCGGCCATGTCGACCTCGCCGGTCTTCTCGTCGACGTGGTACGCGACCACGTTGTAGAGCTTGCCGGAGAAGTTGATCTTCATGCCGTGGGTGAGGTGCCCGCCGTGCGCGAGGTTCAGACCCATGATCGTGTCACCGGGCTTGATCAGCGCGAACATCGCGGCGGCGTTCGCCTGGGCACCCGAGTGGGGCTGTACGTTCGCGTGCTCGGCGCCGAAGAGCGCCTTGATGCGGTCGATGGCGATCTGCTCGATGACGTCGACGTGCTCGCAGCCACCGTAGTAACGGCGGCCCGGGTAGCCCTCGGCGTACTTGTTGGTGAGAACCG
The DNA here is from genome assembly GCF_036241575.1 of Streptomyces sp. NBC_01267. Taxonomy (NCBI): domain Bacteria; kingdom Bacillati; phylum Actinomycetota; class Actinomycetes; order Kitasatosporales; family Streptomycetaceae; genus Streptomyces; species Streptomyces sp. NBC_01267. The sequence continues at coordinate 5,667,488 of NZ_CP108455.1, forward strand.
AGCCCTGGGCCTCCATGACCGCGACCGGGGCGAAGTTCTCCGAGGCGATCATTTCGAGGGTGGACTGCTGGCGTACCAGCTCGGCGTCGACAGCGGCGGCGACGTCCGGGTCGAGCTCGTGGAGGGAGGAATCAAGAAGCGACATGAAGGAGTCCCTAGTTGCCGGCGGAGAAAGCGTCGTACTCGTCGGCGGAGAGCAGATCGTCCGGCTCACCGGTGACGCGCACCTTGAACAGCCAACCGCCCTCGTACGGGGCGGTGTTCACCAGCGACGGGTCGTCGATGACGTCCTGGTTGACCGCGGTGATCTCACCGGTGACCGGGGCGTACAGATCGCTGACCGACTTGGTCGACTCCAGCTCGCCGCAGGTCTCGCCCGCGGTCACCGTGGAGCCGGCCTCAGGGAGCTGGGCGTAGACGACGTCACCGAGCGCGTTGGCCGCGAACTCCGTGATGCCGACCGTCGAGACGCCGTTCTCGGCGACCGACAGCCACTCGTGCTCCTTGCTGTAACGCAGCTGCTGGGGGTTGCTCATGACCTGATTCTCCTGGATGCGGGGGAGTGCTGATGAACGGTGGTCTTACGGGCTGAGATGGTGTGGGTCACTTCTGGCGCTTGTAGAAGGGGAGCGCCACGACCTCGTACGGCTCATGCGTACCGCGGATGTCCACGGCCACACCGGACGTACCGGGCTCGGCGTGCGCCGCGTCGACGTACGCGATGGCGATCGGCTTGCCCAGGGTGGGCGACGGTGCGCCGGAGGTGACCTCGCCGACGACCTGGCCGTCGGCGACGACCGGATAGCCCGCACGGGGGACCCGGCGGCCCGAGGCGATCAGCCCGACCAGCTTGCGCGGCGGCGCGGCGGCGGCGCGCTCGGCGGCGGCTTCGAGGGACGTACGCCCGACGAAGTCCCCCTCCTTCTCGAACTTGACGACCCGGCCGAGACCGGCGTCGAACGGGGTCAGCGCGGTGGTCAGCTCGTGGCCGTACAGCGGCATGCCCGCCTCCAGCCGCAGCGTGTCGCGGCAGGAGAGCCCGCACGGCACCAGGCCCACGGCCGCGCCGGCCTCGGTCAGCGCCTGCCAGAGCTTCTCGGCGTCGGACGGGTCCACGAACAGCTCGAAGCCGTCCTCGCCCGTGTAACCGGTACGGGCGATGAGCGCCGGGACACCCGCGACGGTGCCGGGCAGGCCCGCGTAGTACTTCAGCCCGTCCAGATCGGCGTCGGTCAGCGACTTCAGGATGCCGGGGGACTCCGGGCCCTGCACGGCGAGCAGCGCGTACGCGTCCCGGTCGTCCCGCACCTCGGCGTCGAAGCCCTCGGCGCGGGCGGTGAGCGCGTCCAGCACGGTCTGGGCGTTACCGGCGTTGGCGACGACCATGTACTCCTGGTCGGCCAGCCGGTACACGATCAGGTCGTCCAGGATCCCGCCGTCCTCCTGGCAGATCATGGTGTAGCGGGCGCGGCCGGCGCCCACGGTGCCGATGTTGCCGACCAGCGCGTAGTTCAGCAGGTCCACGGCCTGCGGGCCGGTGACGGTGATCTCGCCCATGTGGGAGAGGTCGAAGAGCCCGGCACGGGTCCGTACGGCGTTGTGCTCGTCGCGCTCACTGGCGTAGCGCAGCGGCATGTCCCAGCCCGCGAAGTCGGTCATGGTCGCACCCAGCGAACGGTGCAGGGCGTCGAGTGAGGTGAGACGGGGGGTGCTGCTCATATGCGGTGCTCCCGGGGCATGACAGGTGAGGACGATTCCTCCCCATCTGTCATCGGAACCTGAGAGGTTCGCCGGCGCCTGTCGAGAGGGCGCGGCTTGCACCTTGGGTGGGACCGCACCAGGGCGGCCCGCTTTTCAGATCTGCCTCGTCCGCGCGGTACGGGGCCTGAGAGATTACAAGGGAGGGACTTGCTCCTTCGGCGCCCCGACCAGTGGTCGGGGACTCTCCCGCGCGGATTCGAACGGCCTGTATGGAGTTGGCGCGCACATCATCGCATGCCCGGACCGGCAGCGAACCGCCCGTATCGCATTACTCTTTCTTTACCCTTCGTGGGCAGGTAGCCGGGGGGCCCGACAGGGGGAGTGCTCATGAACGGGCAAGGCCAGGGGCAGCACGTCCACAGCGCGACCGGCGGACCGCGGCCGGTGCCCGTGCGCCCAGGGCCCCGCCCGCGTACGGCCGGGGGCGACCGTACGGTGTCCACGGTCCGTGATCTGCGCGAGCGGGCCGGCCGCAGCCCGTACGGCCTGGTCTTCGCCGCCGGGGACGTGGTGGTCGTGTCGGGGCTCCCGGGCAGCGGCAAGTCCACCTTGTTACGGCGGGCCGTAGCCCACCGGATCGACTCGCAGGACGCGCGGGAGCGCTGGGAGCGCCGGATGCCCCGGTCCCTGCCGTACTGGACCTACCGGCCGCTGGTGCGGACCACGCACTACCTCGGGCTGTGGCGGGCCCTGCGCTCCGGTGACAGCGTCGTCGTGCACGACTGCGGTACGCAGTCCTGGGTGCGCGGACTGCTGGCCCGCGCGGCCCGGCGGCGCGGGCGCGCCCTGCACCTGCTGCTGCTCGACGTGGCGCCGGAGGTGGCACGGGCGGGACAGGCCGAGCGGGGCCGCGGCGTCTCGGCGTACGCCTTCGCCAGGCACCGCAGAGCGGTGGCCGCGCTGGTCCGGGACGCGGAGCGTGAACTGCTGCCCGCCGGGTGCGGATCCGCGGTGCTGCTCGACCGGGACGCGGCAGCGGTGCTGCGCCGCATCGGGTTCGCGGACGGCCGGAACGACGGCCGGAGTGACGACCTCGCGCACCGGGTCGTTAGGGTCGTCCGGCAGACGACCGGTGAGAAGGGGATACCTCGGTGGACATGGCATGGCCGGGCAATGAGCTCGAAGAGGTACTGGCCGCTTCGATCGGCAACCCCGAAGCGGGTGGCCGGCTGATCGAGGTGCTGGGGCGCAGCAGCGTCTGGGTCCCGCTGCCCAACGGCGGTGGGAACGACAGCAGTTCGCTCGATCTGCCCATGCTCGACATCGAGGGCGCGGCGTACGTCCCGGTCTTCAGCTCCGAGGCGCAGTTCGTCCGGTGCATGGGCTCGCACTTCTCCTTCACGGTGGCTCCGGCGGTCGAGTTCGCCCGCGGGCTGCCGCCGCAGGCGGGCATCGCGGTGAACCCGGGCGGCGCCGTCGGCATGCCGCTGCCGCCGCCCGCCGTGGCCGAGCTGTGCCGGGCGGGACACACCTCGCTGGACGGCCCGGCGACCGGCGGCAGGGTGCGGCTCTTCGAACCGGACTGGCAGGAGGAGCCCGTCGACTTCCTCTCCGCTGCGGCGGGCGAGTTCGAGGAGACGGGCGTGGTGCGCTCGGCCCGCCGGGCACTCGCCTCCATCGAGGGCGGCGACCCGGTCCTCTTCGTCGGCGTCGAGTTCGCGACCTGGGACGGCGCGGGCCGGAACGCCCCGATGGACGCGCTCGGCCGGGCACTCGGCCGGGTCGCGGTCCCCTGGCCGGTCAACCTCGTCCTGCTGGACGTGGCACAGGACCCGGTCACCGACTGGATGCTGGAGAAGATCAGGCCCTTCTATGTCAGGTCCGCGTCGTAGGGGGTGACCGGGCACGGACCGGCCTAAGCTGGTTGGATGCGTGGAATGACCGGTGGGCGGGCGGCCGGTGGGGTTGCCTCCCGGCGGTAGCCGGGGGAAGGCGGATCGAAGAGGGGCGGAACCCAGAGTGAGTGCGTCGGGCACGGCGGCGGCCGGGCAGGTCGAGCACATGCTGCGCCAGGTGACCCCCGGGCGGTACGACGCCTACGAGGCACTGCTGCACGCACTCGCCGACAGCCAGGTCTGGATGCTGCTCTGGCACGGTCAGGCAGGAGCACCCGACGCCCAGTACGGGAACATGGAGATCGAAGGCCTCGGCTACGCCCCCTGCGTGACCTCCGCCCAGGAACTCGCGGTCTCCGGCTGGAACCGTTCGCACGAAGTGGTCACCGGGCGCGACCTCGCCCGGTCCCTCTACCCGGACCGCTGGGGCATCTGGCTCAACCCGCACGCCCCCGGCGGCGGTGTCGGCATCCCGTGGACCGATCTGCGCCGGATCGCCACCGGCCTCGACCGGATGCCCGCCGGGCCGCTCCGGCTGTCCGAACCGGCCATCGACATCCCGCAGTTCTACGCGCTGCTCACCCAGAGCGCCCACCACACGCCCGCGGTCCGCTCCCTGCGCCGCGTCTGGGTGCAGCCCGCGCTCGGCACGCCCTATCTGGCCATCGGTCTCGATCTGTACGACACGAGCCAGCAGTCCATCGACTCCGTGCGGGCGATGATGCAGCAGTCGATCGCCGCCGTGCCCGAAGGGCTGCCCGTCTCGACCGTGGCGATGTCCGACGAGTACGACCCGGTCGGGATGTGGCTGCGCGCCAACTCCCGTCCGTTCTACGACCGCGAGGCCCAGGTGGCGCCCGCACCGGCGGCCGGGTACGGGTACCCGCCGGTAGGCTGACCGTCCCAATTAAAGCGCCGATAGCGCCTGTTGGGCGCCATGTCCGATCTGCGGGATTCGTACGCAGGTTTACCGCTCAGCCGCCTCCGACGTCCGGATAACGGAAGCTCATTGAGCGCATCACGTTTGCGCAAACATTCCCCGTCAGGTCTGGCGGGTGATCGCAACCGCCATGAAGACTCCCCGCTAACGCGCATCGTCGTGTCCGTGTGCGACATGCCGCTGAGGACCCGTCCGGTGCTTCAGCACAGCGGCATCAACTCAGCTCAGTGACACCACCAGTGGCATCACCCGATGCGCTTCACGCACAGCAGCCGCCACCGCGGCAGGTACGGGCCGGCCACCACCGGCCGGGAGGGGTCTAAGGCACTGTGACCGCACCGATCGAGACCACCGGAGCGACTGCCGAAGCGCAGCCGGAGGCAGTACTCACGGGGGCCACGCAGAGCCAGATCGAGGGCCGGTCGCTCGGCCGGATCGCCTGGACGCGCTTCAAGCGGGACAAGGTCGCCATGGCGGGCGGCATCGTCGTGCTCCTGCTGGTCCTGGTCGCCATCCTGTCCAAGCCGATCCAGGCGATGTTCGGACTCGACCCCAACAGCTTCCACCAGAGCCTGGTCGACCCGACCCTGCTGGCGCCCAAGGGCAGCTTCGGCGGCATCAGTTGGAGCCATCCGCTCGGCGTCGAACCGCAGACCGGCCGGGACATCCTCGCGCGCATCATCGAGGGTTCCTGGGTCTCGCTGGTCGTCGCCGCAGGGTCCACGCTGCTCTCCGTCGTCATCGGCGTCGTGATGGGCGTGGTGGCGGGCTTCTACGGCGGCTGGGTGGACAGCGGCATCAGCCGGCTGATGGACACGTTCCTGGCCTTCCCGCTGCTGCTCTTCGCGATCTCCATCTCGGCCTCGCTCCAGGGCCACGCGTTCGGCCTGGACGGTCTGACGCTCCGTATCGTCGTACTGATCTTCGTGATCGGCTTCTTCAACTGGCCCTACATGGGCCGGATCGTCCGCGCGCAGACGCTGAGCCTGCGGGAGCGGGAGTTCGTCGAGGCGGCCCGTTCGCTGGGCGCGCGCGGCCCGTTCATCCTCTTCCGCGAGCTGCTGCCGAACCTGATCGCGCCGATCCTCGTCTACTCGACGCTGCTGATTCCCACCAACATCCTCTTCGAGGCGTCCCTGAGCTTCCTCGGTGTCGGTATCGCACCGCCGCAGGCCTCCTGGGGCGGCATGTTGTCCACCGCGGTCGACCTCTACCAGGTGGACCCGATGTTCATGGTCATTCCCGGCATGGCGATCTTCATCACCGTGCTGGCCTTCAATCTGCTGGGGGACGGGCTGCGTGACGCACTCGACCCCCGTGGCAAGTAATCGCGGCCGTGCCGCACCGGACAACCGAGGGGGCTTTCCTCACGATGAACAGCAGGAAGACGGCAGCGGCGATAGCCGTGACGGTGGCGCTGGGACTGGCCGCGACCGCCTGTGGCAGCAGCGACAGCGGCAGCGGAGGCAGCGGCGGTAACGCCAAGGCCGACGCCGGTCTGACGAGCATCGTCAACAAGACCGACAAGAAGGGGGGGACGGTCACCTACGAGCACTCCAGCGGTCCCGACTCCCTCGACCCGGGCAACACGTACTACGGCTGGGTGCAGAACTTCTCCCGCCTCTACGCGCGTGCCCTGGTGACCTTCAAGCCCGCCGCGGGCAAGGACAGCCTCCAGCTCGTGCCCGACCTGGCCACGGGGCTCGGCAAGGCCAGCCCGGACGCCAAGACCTGGACGTACACGCTCCGCAAGGGCGTGAAGTTCGACGACGGCACCGTGATCACGTCGAAGGACGTCAAGTGGGCCATCGAGCGCAGCAACTTCGCGCCCGAGGCGCTGTCCAACGGCCCGACGTACTTCAAGGCGTACCTGGCGGGCGGTGACAAGTACAAGGGTCCCTACAAGGACAAGTCGGCGGACGGTCTGAAGTCCATCGAGACGCCGGACGACTCGACGATCGTCTTCCACCTGAACAAGCCGTTCGCGGACATGGACTACCTCGCGGCCTTCTCGCAGACGGCCCCCGTGCCGGCGAAGGCCGACAAGGGCGCCGCCTATGTCCAGCACATGGTCTCCTCGGGCCCGTACAAGTTCGCTTCGTACAGCGAGAGCCGTGGCGCGACGCTGGTCCGCAACCCGCAGTGGGACCCGAAGACCGACCCGGTCCGCAAGGCGCTGCCGGACAAGATCGTCCTGAACCTGAACGTCAACCCCACCACGGTCGACGAGCACCTGCTGAACGACACGTCCACCGCCGACATCAACGGCACCGGACTGCAGTCGAAGACGCAGCCGAAGGTCCTGGTCAAGCCCGCCGAGAAGGCGAAGACGGACAACCCGTACGCCGGCGCCCTGCAGTACCTGGCGCTGAACGTCAACGTGAAGCCGTTCGACAACGTCGACTGCCGCAAGGCCGTCCAGTACGTCACCGACAAGGCCGGCATGGTCGACTCCATCGGTGGCAGCGTCAAGGGCGACCCGGCGACGACGGTCATCCCGCCGACCGTGGCCGGTTACAAGAAGTTCGACCTGTACCCGACGCCGGGCAACAAGGGTGACGTCGCCAAGGCCAAGGAGTACCTGGCCAAGTGCGGTAAGCCCAAGGGCTTCCACACCACGCTGACCGCGCGTTCCGACCGTCCCGACGAGGTCACCAACGCCACGCAGCTCCAGCAGAGCCTCAAGAAGATCAACATCACCGCCGACATCAAGACGTTCCCGGCGGACAAGTACTTCACCGACTTCGCGGGCGTCCCGGCCTGGGTCCACAAGAACAACGCCGGAATGATGATGATGGCGTGGGGCGCCGACTGGCCGACCGGCTACGGCTTCCTCGACCAGATCGTCGACGGCACGGCGATCAAGGCCTCCGGTGGCACCAACCTGATGGAGCTCAACGACAAGGCGATCAACGCCGAACTCGTCAAGGGCATCGGCACCGTCGACACCACCGCGCGCAACGCGATCTGGGGCGACGTCGACCAGAAGGTCATGGAGAACGCGTCCGTCGTGCCGCTCTTCTACCGCAAGAACCTGCTGTACCGCCCGACTTCGGCGGCGAACGTCACGGTCACCGACGCGTACCTCGGTATGTACGACTACGTGCTGATGACCTCGACCAAGAAGTAACACCTGTTCATCGACAGCACCCCCTGAAAGGCAGGTGAAGGTGCCGGGTCGGCCGGGCGTATCCCGTCCGGCCGACCCGGCGCCGCACGGCTGTGGCTGCGTACATCATCCGACGCGTCTTCGCCGCGGTGTTGCTGCTGCTGGTGGTCAGCGCAGTCACGTTCGCGATCTTCTTCCTTGTCCCCCGTCTCGGCGGGCAGACGACCGACTCCATGGCCGCCCAGTACGTCGGCAAGAGCCCGGACCCGGACGTCATCGCCGCCGTCAAGAAGAACCTGGGGCTCGACCAGCCCCTGTATCTCCAGTACTGGCACTTCATCAAGGGCATCGTCGCCGGTGCGCACTACAACTTCGGGCCCGACCCGGCTGTCTGCCACGCGCCCTGCTTCGGTTACTCCTTCAAGACCCACTCGGCGATCTGGCCCGAGATCAAGCAGCGCATCCCGGTGACGCTGTCGCTGGCCGTCGGTGCTGCGGTCATCTGGGTCGTCTCGGGTGTGGCCACCGGTGTGGTCTCGGCGCTCAAGCGCGGCACGATCATCGACCGGCTGGCCATGGGCGTCGCCCTGGCCGGTGTCTCCCTGCCGATGTTCTTCACCGGCATGGTCTCGCTCGCCCTGTTCAGCTTCCACTGGACGCTCTGGGACAACGTGCACTTCGTGCCCTTCACGACCAACCCGGCGGACTGGGCCTGGAATCTGGTCCTGCCCTGGTGCACGCTCGCGTTCCTGTACTCGGCGCTCTACGCCCGGCTCACCCGCGCGGGAATGCTGGAGACCATGGGCGAGGACTACATCAGAACGGCGCGGGCCAAGGGCCTGCGGGAGCGCAACGTCGTCGTCAAGCACGGTCTGCGCGCCGCGCTGACCCCGCTGGTGACCATCTTCGGCATGGACTTCGCGCTGCTGCTCGGTGGCGCCGTCATCACCGAGACGGTCTTCTCCTTCCAGGGGATGGGCGCCTACGCCATCGAGGGCGTCACCAAGAGCGACCTGCCCGTCGTCATGGGTGTGACGCTGGTCGCCGCCTTCTTCATCGTTGTCTGCAATCTGCTGGTGGACCTCGTGTACGCCGCGATCGACCCCCGGGTGAGGCTCTCATGAGCGACGTGCGCAAGACGGATCCGGGCGAGCCCGCGAACAGCGGCGGCACGACCGGTACGGCCACCGACGCCAAGGGCTTCCTCTCGGTACGGGACCTGCGGATCCACTTCGACACCGACGACGGTCTGGTCAAGTCCGTGGACGGCGTCAGCTTCGACCTGAAGGCCGGTCAGACCCTCGGTATCGTCGGCGAGTCCGGCTCGGGCAAGTCCGTGACCTCGCTGGGCATCATGGGGCTGCACACCTCGGACCGGGCCCGGATCTCCGGCGAGATCTGGCTCGACGGCGAGGAGCTGATCGGGGCGGGACCCGAGCGGGTACGTGCCCTCCGCGGCCGGAAGATGGCCATGATCTTTCAGGACCCGCTGTCGGCGCTGCACCCGTACTACAGCATCGGCGCGCAGATCGTGGAGGCGTACCGCGTCCACAACAAGGTCGACAAGAAGACCGCCAGGAAGCGCGCCGTCGAGATGCTCGACCGGGTCGGTATCCCCGAGCCCGGCCGGCGCTTCGACGACTACCCGCACCAGTTCTCCGGCGGTATGCGCCAGCGCGCGATGATCGCGATGGCCCTGGTCAACAACCCCGAACTGCTCATCGCGGACGAGCCGACGACCGCCCTGGACGTCACCGTCCAGGCGCAGATCCTCGACCTCATCCGCGACCTCCAGCAGGAGTTCGGCTCGGCGGTCGTCATCATCACCCACGACCTCGGCGTCGTCGCCGAGATCGCGGACGACCTCCTGGTGATGTACGCGGGCCGGTGCATCGAGCGCGGCAGCGCCGAGAAGGTCTTCTACGAGCCCCAGCACCCGTACACCTGGGGCCTGTTGGGCTCGATGCCGCGCATCGACCGCGAGCAGACCGAGCGGCTGGTGCCCGTCAAGGGCTCGCCGCCCAGCCTGATCAACGTCCCGTCCGGCTGCGCCTTCCACCCGCGCTGCCCGTACGCCGATGTGCCCAAGGACGACATCACCCGCACCGAGCGTCCGGAGCTGCGGGAGAGCACCGACGGGCACTTCTCCGCGTGCCACCTGTCGCGGCCCCAGCGGGAAAAGATCTGGACCGAAGAGATTGCGCCGAAGCTGTGACTGATGAGACGAAGAACGCTGCGCAGGTTCCGCAGCAGACGTCGAAGGACTCCGCGGGAGCCGCTGCGGAGCCGCTCCTGAAGGTCACCGACCTGGCCAAGCACTTCCCGATCACCAAGGGTGTGCTCAAGCGCAAGGTGGGGGCGGTCCAGGCGGTCGACGGGCTGTCCTTCGACGTGTACCCGGGGGAGACCTTGGGTGTCGTCGGCGAGTCCGGCTGCGGCAAGTCGACCATGGGCCGGCTGATCACCCGGCTGCTCGAACCGACCGGCGGCAAGGTCGAGTTCGAGGGGCGGGACATCACGCACCTCTCCGCGGGGCAGATGCGGCCGATGCGCCGCGACGTCCAGATGATCTTCCAGGACCCCTACGGTTCGCTCAACCCGCGCCACACCATCGGCGGGATCGTGGGCACCCCCTTCCGGCTCCAGGGCGTCGAGCCCGAGGGCGGCGTGAAGAAGGAGGTCCAGGGTCTGCTGGAGCTGGTGGGCCTCAGCCCCGAGCACTACAACCGCTACCCGCACGAGTTCTCCGGCGGCCAGCGCCAGCGCATCGGGATCGCCCGCGCACTCGCCCTGCGGCCCAAGCTCGTCGTCGCCGACGAGCCGGTCTCGGCCCTCGACGTGTCGATCCAGGCGCAGGTGGTCAACCTGCTGGACGACCTGCAGAGCGAACTCGGCCTGACGTACGTGATCATCGCGCACGACCTCTCGGTCATCCGCCACGTCTCGGACCGCATCGCGGTGATGTACCTCGGCAAGATCGTCGAGCTGGCGGACCGCAGGTCGCTGTACGAGTCGCCGATGCATCCGTACACCAAGGCGCTGCTCTCGGCGGTTCCGGTGCCCGACCCCCGGCGCAAGGGGGCCAAGAGCGACCGGATCCGGCTGGAGGGGGACGTGCCTTCGCCCATCTCGCCGCCGAGCGGTTGCCGCTTCCACACCAGGTGCTGGAAGGCGACGGACGTCTGCAAGACGCAGGAGCCGCCGCTGGTGGCGCTGAAGACCGGGCACCAGGTGGCCTGTCACCACCCGGAGGAAACCCCCGTCGAGGTGCCCGCACCGGCGCCCGCCGCCGAGGAGCCGGACGGCAAGTAGCCGGGGCGCCGCCCATGCCGGCGTGGCAGCCACGGCGTGACGTGGCAACGGCGGCGTGACGTGGCAACGGCCGTGTGACGTGGCAACGACGGTGCGGCAATGACGACTTGGCAAAGTCATGAACATGCCGAAACGGGGGAGTGCAGAGTCTGTGTGTCCGTACCAACGGCGCACGCACGAAGGGCAGACTCTTGGCACTCTCCCGTTCGGCACGTCTGGCGGCCCTCGCGACAGCGACGGCGTCCCTCTGTCTGATCGCGGCATCCCCCGCACCCTCACCCGGGTCCGCCGGGATCGGAGACCCGTACTTCCCGCAGCTGGGCAACGGCGGCTTCGACGCCCTGCACTACGGGCTGGACATCGCGTACGACCCCGGCTCCGGCCGGCTCGACGGCCGTACGACGCTCACGGCCCGCGCCACCCAGAACCTCTCGTCCTTCGACCTCGACCTCCAGAAGCTGGACGTCACCTCGGTCGAGGTGAACGGCAGACGCGCCCGCTTCACGCGCTCCGGCGACGAGATGCGGATCACCCCCGGGGACGCCCTGCGCAAGGGCCGCACCTTCACCGCCGAGGTCGTCTACGGCGGCGTGCCGCAGGCGCTCAGCGGTCCGATCGTCTTCGGCTCCGACTACGGTTGGATGAAGACCTCGGACGGGGTCTTCGTCGCCTGTGAGCCCAACGCGGCGTCCACCTGGTTCCCTTCGAGCGACCACCCCTCCGACAAGGCCTCCTTCGACATCACCCTCAAGGCGCCCGAGGGGCTCACCGGTGTCTCCAACGGACGGCTGGTCTCCACCCGTACCCAGGGCGCGTCCACCGTCGCGCACTGGCGCGAGTCGAAGCCCATGGCCACCTACCTCGCGACCGCCTCCATCGGGAAGTTCGACGTCAGGACCGGCCGGACCCCGGGCGGTACGCCGATCTACGTGGCGATCGACCCGGTGCTCGCCCACAGCAACGCCGTCGACGTGTACGCCGTGACCGCCGAGGCCACCGACTACTGGTCGAAGCTCTTCGGGCCCTACCCCTTCGAGGAGACCGGCGCGGTCGTCGACGACATGCCGCAGGCCGGGTTCTCGCTGGAGACCCAGTCCAAGCCGAGCTACTCGGCCGTACGCGACGAGTCGACGATCGTGCACGAGCTGGCCCACCAGTGGTTCGGCGACTCGGTCTCGGTGAAGCAGTGGAAGGACATCTGGCTCAACGAGGGCTTCGCCACCTACGCCCAGTGGCTGTGGGCCGAGCACCGGGGCACCCGCTCGGCCCACGACGCGTTCCTCGCGGGCTACAACTCGCGCCCCGGCACCTCGTCCTTCTGGCAGACGGAGGTCGCCGACCCGCAGCGCGACACGATGTTCGCCTCCGCCGTCTACCAGCGCGGCGCCATGACCTTGCAGGCGCTGCGTGAGCGGATCGGCGACAAGGCCTTCTTCCGGCTGCTGCCCGCCTGGGCGAAGGCGCGCCGCTACGGCAACGCCGATACGGCGCAGTTCACCGCCCTCGCGGAGAAGATCTCCGGGCAGCACCTCGGGGACCTCTTCGACAAGTGGCTGTACACGACCGGCAGGCCGGCGCTGGACCAGTAACAGCCGGACCAGCGGCAGTCGGGCCGGTGGCGGTCGGGCCGGTGGCCGCTGGGCCGGTAGCAACCGGACCCGGTCGTAAAAGGTAGAACTGTCGGGTGCTCCATGACCTCTTCAACGCCTCCGTCCAGCATTCGCTCGACCTCGTCGGGATCTTCGTGTTCGCGATCTCCGGCGCGCTGCTCGCCGTCCGGAAGAACTTCGATGTCTTCGGCATCGCGGTGTTCGCCGAGGTCACAGCGCTGGGCGGAGGCCTGTTCCGCGACATCGTGATCGGCGCGATCCCGCCCGCGGCCTTCACCGACCTCGGATACTTCGTCACGCCGCTGATAGCCGCCGCGCTGGTCTTCTTCCTGCATCCCGAGGTCGAGCGGATCCAGGGCGCGGTGAACGTCTTCGACGCGGCGGGGCTGGGGCTCTTCTGCGTGACGGGCACCACCAAGGCGTACGACTACGGGCTGGGGCTCACCTCGTCCGCCGTACTCGGGCTGGCGACCGCGGTCGGCGGCGGTGTGCTGCGCGACGTGCTCGCCAACGAGACGCCCTCCCTGGTGCGCTGGGACCGTGACCTCTACGCGGTACCGGCGATCGTGGGGGCGACCATGGTGGTGCTCTTCCTCCGGTTCGACGTGCTCACCGCGACCACCGGCACTCTCGCGGCCGTCACCTGCTTCGTACTGCGGCTGCTCGCGCTGCGGTTCCACTGGCGGGCCTCACGGGCCTGGAACCGTCGCTCGTCGGCCGTCTCTACCGACGAGTAACTTTGCGGTGTACGGTGCTGTCCATGGCACAGGCATCCATCGGGGACAGCGAGTTCGACCGCGACACCGCAGTCACCCGTCGTGAAGAAGGCGTCTACGACGCGGAGCTCTCCGCGGGCTGGACCATCATCCAGGCGGTCAACGGCGGCTATCTGCTGGCGGTGATCGCCCGCGCGCTCGGCGACGCCCTGCCGCACTCCGACCCGTTCTCGGTCTCCGCGCACTACGTCACGGCGTCCCGTCCGGGGCCCGCGGTGATCCGCACCCAACTGGTCCGCAGCGGGCGCACCCTCTCCACCGGCCAGGCCTCGCTCTTCCAGTACGCCGAGGACGGCACCGAGGTCGAGCGGATCCGGGTGCTCGCCTCGTACGGAGACCTGGACGCGCTCCCCGACGACGTCCGCACCACGGCGAAGCCGCCGGTCATCCCGCCGATCGAGCACTGCCTCGGCTCCTCCGACGGGCCCGCGCCCATTCCGGGATCGTCCGCGATCACCGACCGTCTGATGCTCAAGATCGACCCCGCCACCTGTGGCTGGGCAGTCGGCGCACCGTCCGGCAAGGGGGAGATGCGTGCCTGGTTCGGGCTCGCGGACGGCCGCGACGCGGACCCGCTCTCGCTGCTGCTGACGGTGGACGCGCTGCCGCCGACCGCGTTCGAACTCGGCATCAAGGGCTGGGTGCCCACGGTGGAACTCACCACCCATGTCCGCTGCCGCCCGGCGCCCGGTCCGCTCCGGGTGTCCATCGTCACGCGCAACCTCGCGGGCGGATTCCTGGAGGAGGACGCGGAGGTCTGGGACAGCGCGGACCGGCTGGTGGCCCAGTCCCGCCAACTGGCGCTGGCCCCGCGGGGCTGATCGGGGCCGACCGGGGGCCGCCGCCCGTGACGAGCCGGGCGGCGGCTCAGTCGAGCCAGTGCAGGCGGCCGAGGGTGACCAGGCGCATCTGGCGCCGTGCGGTGTCGCGTGCGCGTTCCACCGCCTGCGGGCCGGCCTCCTCGGCCTCCAGCAGGACCGAGGCGGTCATCACCATGTGGTCCACGTAGACACCCGCCAGCATCAGCAGATCGTCCTGGCTCCACCCCTCGGACTGCGGCTCGCCCGCGAACGCCGCGGCCACCTCCTCGGTGAACAGGCGGAGTTGGGTCCCTATGGCCGTGCGCACCGGCTGGACCCCGCCGTGCCGTTCGCGGGCGATGAAGCGGACATGGGCGGGGTGCGTACGGACCAGGGCGGCGATGAGGTCGATGGTGGTGTCGATCCGTACCGCACTGTCGCCGGTCTCCGCGAGCGTGGCGGCGATGAGGCCGTGCAGGGAACCCAGGGTCTCTTCGACGAGAGCGACGCCGAGGTCGGCGGTGTCCCGGAAGTGCCGGTAGAAGGCTGTCGGCGCGACCCCCACGGCGCGCGTCACCTCACGCAGTCCGAGGCTGGAGAGACTCTGTTCCTCCAGCAGCCCGAGGGCCGCGTCCAGGAGGGCCTGGCGGGTCTTCTGCTTCTGGGCCTGGCGGATTCCGGCGGTGTGACTCATGCCATTCAGTAAACAACCGTTCTCCGTCGAAGGGAAGCGTAGACTCACTGGTCAGTGAACAGTCGTACTCACAACTGTTCACCGAATTGATCCGTCCGCTCCCGTGAGTCCGTCTGTTCTTCGGAAGGACAGTGATGATTGCCCTCGTCGCGCTTCTCCTCCTGTTCGGAGTCGTGCTCGGTGCCGTGGCCCACTTCCCGGTCTCCGTGTCCCTGGTCGCCGCGCTCGTCATCGGCGGCTGGCTGGTCGTGTTCGCCGTGCGCGAGCGCCTCTCGTCCAAGTGACAGCGCCCCAGTGACGGCGCATCAGTGACCGAGCCCGAGTAACGGAGCCGCACCATGGAACTCACCACCCGCACCACCGCCCCTGCCCGCACCGGCACCACCACCCGCATCGGCACCCGCGACGCCGACGGCATGGCCGTCGCCGCGTTCGTGCTCGGACTGCTCGGCCTGCTCGTGCTGAACATCGTCCTCGGTCCGACCGCCATCGTGCTGGCCGCACTCGCACTCCGGCGCGGCACCGCCCGCCGCGGACGCGCCCTGCTCGCGCTGGCGCTCGGTGTCGCGGACCTCGTGGTCCTGGCCGCGCTCGTCACCTCCAGCGGCGCCGTGATCTGGAACATCGGCGGCTGACCGACAGGTGGGACGGGCGTCGGGCCGACAAACCGAAGCTCGTAGAATCGTGGTCACCATGGCTTACCTCGACCACGCTGCGACCACTCCCATGCTTCCGGAGGCGGTCGAGGCGATGACCGCCCAGCTCACCGTCACCGGCAACGCCTCATCGCTGCACGCCGCCGGGCGACGGGCTCGGCGTACCGTCGAGGAAGCCCGCGAGGCCCTCGCCGAATCGCTCGGCGCGCGCCCCAGCGAGGTGGTCTTCACCGCCGGCGGCACCGAGGCCGACAACCTCGCGGTCAAGGGGCTCTTCTGGTCCCGCCGGGACGCCGATCCGCGCCGGAACCGGGTGCTGGTCAGCCCCGTCGAGCACCACGCCGTCCTGGACGCCGTCGACTGGCTCGGCGCCCACGAAGGCGCGACCGTCGAATACCTTCCGGTCGACGCCTACGGCCGGGTGCACCCCGAAGCCCTCCGCGCGGCGATCGAACGGGACCCGTCCGATGTGGCCCTGGCCACCGTGATGTGGGCCAACAACGAGATCGGCACCGTCCTGCCGGTCCGCGAACTCGCCCAGGTGGCGGCCGAGTTCGAGATCCCGCTGCACGCCGACGCGGTCCAGGCGTACGGCCAGCTCCCGGTGGACTTCGCCGCGTCCGGCCTGGCCGCGATGACCGTGTCCGGCCACAAGATCGGCGGCCCCTACGGCATCGGCGCGCTGCTGCTCGGCCGCGAGTACACCCCGGTCCCGGTGCTGCACGGCGGCGGCCAGGAACGCCATGTCCGGTCCGGAACGCTCGACGCCCCGGCCATAGCCTCGTTCGCCGTCGCCGGGACGCTGGCCGCCGAGCGGCAGGCGGACTTCGCACGCGAGATCGGCGGGCTGCGCGACGCACTGATCGCGGCCGTACGGTCGGCCTGCCCCGAAGCGATCCTCGGCGGCGACCCGGTCGACCGGCTCCCCGCCAACGCCCACTTCACCTTCCCCGGCTGCGAGGGCGACTCCCTGCTGCTGCTCCTGGACGCCCAGGGCATCGCCTGTTCCACGGGCTCGGCCTGCACGGCGGGGGTGGCCCAGCCCAGCCACGTACTCCTGGCCACCGGCACGGATCCGGACCTGGCACGGGGGACGCTGAGGTTCTCGCTCGGGCACACGTCGACGGAGGCCGATGTGGCGGCGGTGGCGGAAGCGATCGGTCCCGCGGTGGAACGGGCGAGGTCGGCGGGGCTGAGCTGAGCCGCCCGCCGCGACGACGGCCCTCGGCCCATCGGGCCCACGCGGCACCCGGCCCTGCCCGGGGCCGTGATTCTCAGCCGCTCACACGGCCCGCACCAGCCTCAGGTAGTGCGCCCAGTCCCAGTACCGCCCCGGATCCGTATGGTCCGCGCCAGGCACCTCCACGTGCCCGACGATGTGTTCCCGGTCGACGGGTATCCCGTACCGCTTGCATATCCCCGCCGTCAGCCGCGCCGACGACCGGTACATCGCGTCCGTGAACGACGCGGGCCGGTCCACGAAGCCCTCGTGCTCTATGCCGATGCTGCGTTCGTTGTAGGAGCGGTTCCCCGCGTGGAACGCCACGTCCAGCTCGCGGACCGTCTGCGCCACGTGCCCGTCCCTGCGGAGCACGTAGTGCGCGGCGGCCCGGTGCGCCGGGTCGCCGAAGACCTGGAGCGCCATCGTGAAGCTGCCCTGCACGACATGGATGACCACCCGGTCGATCGCGTAGTCGTCGGGGCGGTCGGCCCGTCGGTAGTTCGCGGGGGAGGCAGCGGCCCACTGCGCGCCCGCGTAGTCCACCGCGCCCGCCTCACGCGGTCCGCCGCCCCCGTGCGTCCGGTGCTCGCGGCCCAGCACCACGGCTCCGACAGCCGCGCCGAGCCCGCCCAGCCCACCGAGCAGCAGGCCCCGGCGCCCCAGGTGGCGGCCGGGGTTCCATCCTGCGCTGCCCTTTGTCCCCATACGATCGTCAACGCATACTCACGCGCTTTCGGTTCCCCCGTGCCCGTACCCTGGTACGGCTATGACTCAGACATCCCAGAGCCCCCGCCCCCGTCCCCTCCGGGTACTGGCCGCCATGTCCGGCGGCGTGGACTCCGCCGTCGCCGCCGCCCGCGCCGCCGAAGCCGGGCACGACGTGACAGGCGTGCACCTGGCGCTCTCCGCCAACCCGCAGTCCTTCCGTACGGGCGCGCGCGGCTGCTGCACCATCGAGGACTCCCGCGACGCCCGGCGCGCGGCCGACGTCATCGGCATCCCGTTCTACGTCTGGGACCTGGCCGAGCGGTTCCGTGAGGACGTCGTCGACGACTTCGTCGCGGAGTACGAGGCCGGGCGCACCCCCAACCCGTGCCTGCGCTGCAACGAGAAGATCAAGTTCGCGGCGCTGCTCGACAAGGCGCTCGCCCTGGGCTTCGACGCGGTCTGCACCGGCCACTACGCGACGGTCGTCGTCAACGAGGACGGCACGCGGGAGATGCACCGCGCCTCCGACATGGCGAAGGACCAGTCGTACGTCCTCGGGGTCCTCGACGAGCGCCAGCTCGCCCACGCGATGTTCCCGCTCGGTGACACCCTCACCACGAAGGACGAGATCCGCGGCGAGGCCGAGCGGCGGGGCCTGGCCGTCGCCAAGAAGCCCGACAGCCACGACATCTGCTTCATCGCCGACGGCGACACCCAGGGCTTCCTCGCCTCGCGCCTCGGCGGCAAGGCGGAGGGCGACATCGTCGACGAGTCCGGTACGAAGGTGGGCAGCCACGACGGCGCCTTCGGCTTCACCATCGGCCAGCGCAAGGGCCTGCGGATCGGCCACCCGGCCGCCGACGGCAAGCCGCGCTACGTGCTCGACATCTCCCCGGTGAACAACACGGTGACGGTCGGACCGGTGGAGGCCCTGGACGTCACCGCGCTCACCGCGATCAAGCCCCGCTGGTGCGGGAACGCCCCGGCGGGCCCCGGAGCGTACACCGCACAGCTGCGCGCGCACGGCGGCGAGACGGCGGTCACCGCCGAGCTGGTCGGTGACGAGCTGCGGGTCTCCTTCGACGAGCCGGTCCGGGGCGTGGCCCCCGGCCAGGCGATCGTGCTCTACGACGGCACCCGGGTCGTCGGCTCGGCGACGATCGCCACGACGGACCGGGCGGCCACGGCGGCGGTGTGACCGGCACGGTCGTCCGTGCCGGGTGAGGTGGCGGCGGCCGGTAGTGCGGATCGGCCGGGCGAGCCGGCCCGCCCGGACCGGGTCACAGCGCGGCTAGGACGAGGGCGTATCTCGAACTCTGCATGTCAACTCCCCGTTGTGGCACCGCACTCGGGGGCGGCGCCGTCCCGGCAATTGCGCGGGGAGCGGCACGGACTCACGTGACAGGGGTACGGACTCGCCTGTGTACGATGCGGCATCGTGCGAGCCAGCAGGGGGAGAGCAGCGGTGACAACGGAACCGGGCATCGTCACGCCGGACGGTCGGATGTCCTTGGCGGAGGCGGCGTGCCGATATCAGGCGGGTGAGGTCTGCTCGGAGGACCTGCCGATGATCGCTGCCGAGGCGCTCGCCGCCGGGCTGGACGCCCCGACACTGTGCGAACTAGCAGGGTGGCCGCGCACCGCTGATCCCCGCGACATTCGTGATGCGTTCGAGCAGGCCCTCTCCGAGTCAGGAATCGAGCTGCCTGCTCCCGGCCTGGCACGCCGCCACGCGCTGCGCCGCCTGGCAGAGCGAATCATCGACGGCGGGGAGACCGCTCTCACGGAGACCGTGGCGGACGACTGGTGGGAGACCGCAGTCGAGACCCCGGAGGAGCGGGTGTTCGTGTCGCTGATCCCGCAATGCGTGTGCTGCATCGAGTACACGCTGGGGTTCGACCAGCCGACTTGGGTGGCCGAGCTGCGAACTGCCGCGCTCGCCCTGACGTCGTCCCCGCCGGTCGGCTGCGGCTGTTGAACCCGGCTTCGAGGGTCTGCGGGCCGTGCTCGGACGAGCCCGCCGGGCGCCCCGCACGTCAGAGCGCCCCCGATGCCGTCCGCGTGCGGCACGGCGACCTCGACGCAGTTGTTGCCTGACGCTTCGGAGGGCCCGGGTGGACCCGGCGGGAAGAACCGTCCGGTTCGAACTCGCCCTCGGGGCCGTCTCCGCCTGGGTCCACCCGGCAGCCGGGCGGCTCAGACCACCTCGGTGTCGTAGAAGCAGAAGTGGTCCTTGATCTCCGCCACTTGGGCCAGCGGCTCCGGGTACGCCCAGACCAGATCGGCGGCCCCGGGCAACGACCAGTACGACGCGTCGCCCTTGAACGGGCAGTGGGTGTGCGTGTCCGAAGGTGTCAGCAGTTCGGTGCGTACGTCCTCCGGCGGGAGGTAGTAGCGCACCGGCAGCCCTGTCTCGTGCAGCAGCAGGGGGCGGCGGCTCTCCGCCAGGACCTGGCCCTCACGAACAACCCGTACATGGTCGGTGCCCTGCTCGACGGTGATGCGGTGTCCGGTAGTCATGACTGGTACAGCGCTCGGAGCGGCCCGCTTCTTCCCTCTACGGTGGACGCATGAATATCTGTGTCTTCCTCTCCGCCGCCGACCTCGACGAGCGCTACACCCGCCCCGCCCGTGAATTCGCCGAGCTGATCGGCAAGGGCGGTCACACCCTGGTCTGGGGCGGTTCGGAGAGCGGCCTCATGAAGGTCGTCGCCGACGGGGTGCAGGAGAACGGGGGGCGGCTCGTCGGGGTCTCCGTGGACTTCCTGGCCGCGAAGGCCCGCACCGATGCCGACGAGATGGTCATCGCCGCCGACCTCGCCGAGCGCAAGGCGCTGCTGCTCGCCAAGTCGGACGCTGTCGTGATCATGGTCGGTGGGACCGGGACGCTGGACGAGGCCACCGAGATCCTGGAGCTGAAGAAGCACGGCAGGACGGACAAGCCCGTGGTGCTGCTGAACACGGCGGGCTTCTACGACGGGCTGAAGCAGCAGTTCCAGCGGATGGAGGACGAGGGCTTCCTGCCCGTGCCCCTCACTGACCTGGTGTTCTTCGCGGAGGACGGGGTGGCGGCGCTGGCCTACCTGGAGGAGTCGCACGGCGTGCAGTAGTGCGACGATGGGGCCATGGCTACACATGTGATCACCGGCGCGGGTTCCGGCATCGGCGCGGCCGTCGCGCGCCGTCTCCACGAGCGGGGTGACGACCTCGTCATCGTGGCGCGCGACGCCGGGCGCGCCAGGGAGCTCGCGGGGCGCTTCCCCGGGGCGGGCACGCTCGTCGCGGACCTGGCGAACCCCGACCGTATTTCCTGGGCGCTCGACAAGCAGGCGCTGCCCGCGCAGGTCGACTCGCTGCTGCACATCGCGGGCATCGTCGACCTCGGCCCCATCGCGGAACTGCGCCCCACGACCTGGCACCAGCAGCTCAACACCAACCTCGTCGCACCGGCCGAGCTGACCCGGCTGATGCTGCCGCAGCTCCGTACCGTCCGGGGCCAGGTGATCTTCGTCAACTCCGGCGCGGGCCTGAACGCCCACGCCGAGTGGGGCGCGTACGCCGCCGCCAAGCACGGGCTGAAGGCCCTGGCCGACGCGCTCCGCCACGAGGAGCACGGGAACGGCGTACGGGTCACGTCCGTCTACCCCGGACGTACCGCCAGCCCGATGCAGGCCAAGGTCCACTCGCAGGAGGGCAAGGAGTACCGCCCGGAGGGCCTGATCGACCCCGAGTCGGTCGCCACCACGATCCTCATGGCGCTGGACCTGCCGCGGGACGCGGAGGTCAACGACCTGACGGTGCGCGCCGGCCGCTGAGACCGCTCACTCCGCCAGCGCCAGATCCACCGAGGAGAAGGCGAAGTCCGCCCAGCCGATCAGGACCACCCCGGACCCCGCCCCGCGGATCGCGGGAAGCGACCTCTGGTCCTCGTTCTCGCCCTGGAACAGTGACTTCGGCAGATCCGCCCGGGACAGTTCGTGACCGGTACGCGCATCGAGCACCAGGAGCCGGGCGGAGGCGGGCACCTTGTCCCGCCGGGCATCGAGTGGCGGGACGCCCTGGGTGACGTACACCCGGCCGTCGGCTATCCAGGGCCTGCCGAACTCAAGCCCCTTGGTGGCCGGGTGGGTCCAGGCGGTTCGGTTCCCCTCCGCGGTCACCCGTATCGCGGTGAGAGTCCGGCTGCTGCTGGAGTCGAACACCATGATGTTGTCGTCGGCGTAGCCGAGAGACAGGTCGTTCGACAGCGCTGTCGAACGGGTCCGGGGCCGGCTGCCGGAGACATCGGTCACGACCAGTGCGTCGCGCACGGACGCGGTCGCCATGGTGTGGTCGTCGAGGCGCCAGTAGCCGGTGATCTCGTCCTTCAGCTGCCAGCGAGGGTGGCCCGTGCTCCGGTCCATACCGGACAGGACGTACTCGTCACTGCTGCCCTCGCAGTCGGTGGCCCGGTACGCCACCACGTCCTTCAGAGCGACGGGGGCCCGGACGGCCCACTTCCGGCACCCCTTGGGCGGGGGAGCCGTCCAGAGCCGCTTGCCGTCGTGCACGGCAAGAGCGGTGACCGAGGCCGGCTGGCTGAGGATCACCGTGTCCTCGTCGAGCCAGAGCCTGCTCTGCCCGGACTTCGCGTCGCCGGGCACCTTGACGTGCCAGCGCGGCTTGCCGCTGTGTGCGTCGATCCCGACCACGAGCTGGTCGTCGAACGAGAGCACCACCGTGTCCCGGGAGTTCGTCACGTCCACCAGGCCGGTCTTCTCCCGCCCGTAGTGCCAGTAGCTCTTGCCCGTACGGAGAGAGAACGCCGTGACGCCCCTGGGCTCCTCGTGCAGGTACAGCCCACCGGCGATCCCGCTCATGGAGCCCTCGAAGGTCGCCACCACCCTGCTGGGCTTCACGGGCGCACTGCTGCCGAGCGCCGCCGGGAAGTCGCCGTGCGGCCCGCTCATCTGCTCGTGGTAGCGGGTGAGGTACGTGTACGTCTGCCAGCCACCGATGGCCAGCGCGAGCACCACCGCGACGGTCACCAGCTTGACCGCCCTGACCCGGACCCACGCAGCCGTGGCACGCGCCGACTCGGCGGGGCTGCGCCGTATCCGCGGGACGCGCCCGTCGGGGCCCACCACCGGCGGGTCCTCCGACTCCGTGCCGCTGGAGTTCCAGGTCCAGCCGTCCAGATCGTCCTTCATCGCTCTCCCCCGATTGCTGTGCGCCAGATGGTAGTACCGCCCACTGACAGCGCGACCGCTGCCCCGGCCCCGGCCTCGGCCGTCATCCGGCTGTCCCTCCTGCTCGTAGGCTTTGTGCGTGAGCGAGAAGAGCAAGTTCAGCTGGGGACCGGCCACCGGGATCGGTTCCATGCCGGGCGGCGACGCGCGGGAGACCGCGAAGACCGTCATCGGGTCCTTCGAGGACTTTCCGTATCTGGCCGAACTGCCCGCGCGCGGGCCGGGCTCCGACATGATCGGGCGGACCATCGGGCTGCTCGTCGAGATGTACGCCCACCTGGAGCCCAGCGGCTGGCGCGTCAGCGACCGGCCGGGTCACGACACCCGTCGTGCACGCTCCTGGCTGGGCGAGGACCTCGACGCGCTGGAGGAGTTCACCCAGGGGTACGAAGGGCCGCTCAAGGTGCAGGCCGTCGGGCCCTGGACGCTGGCCGCCGGGCTCGAACTGCGGGGCGGAGAGGCCGTTCTCGGCGACTCCGGCGCCTGCCGGGACCTCACCGCCTCGCTCGCCGAGGGGCTGCGCGGGCACCTCGCCGAGGTGCGCCGCCGGGTGCCGGGCGCTCAGCTGGTGCTCCAGCTCGACGAGCCGTCGCTCGTCTCCGTACTGCGCGGGCAGATCAGGACGGCCAGCGGTTACCGGACCCACCGGGCCGTGGACCGGCAGCTCGTCGAGGGCGCGCTGCGCGACGTGATGGCGGTCAGCGACGGTCCGGTGATCGTGCATTCCTGTGCGCCCGACGTGCCGTTCGCGCTGCTTCGGCGGGCCGGCGCCGCAGGCGTCTCGTTCGATTTCAGCCTTCTCACCGAGCGTGACGAGGACGCGATCGGAGAGGCCGTGGAGGGCGGTACCCGGCTCTTCGCCGGAGTGGTGCCCGGCACCGACACCGCATTGTCAGACCCTGCCGGTAGCGTCATGGGTGTCAGGACGCTGTGGCGCAGGCTGGGGCTGAATCCGGGGACTCTCACCGAGTCCCTGGTGCTCACCCCGGCGTGCGGGCTGGCGGGCGCTTCGCCCGCGTACGCCCGTGCGGCCCTCGCGCACTGTATCCGTGCGGCGAAGTCGCTCGCGGACAACCCTGAGTAACGGGCTGAGTTCCATCAACGGGAGGACGAGACGGTGGCTGTCGAACAGCAGGGTGCTGTGCCTGCGGAGGCGCGGGAGAACCACGCGCAGCTGGCCGAGCAGATCGAGGAGCACCGCTTCCGGTACTACGTGAAGGACCAGCCGGTCGTCAGCGACGCCGAGTTCGACACGCAGCTGCGCGCGCTGGAGGCCCTGGAGGAGCAGTACCCGGAGCTGCGGACCCCCGACTCGCCGACCCAGAAGGTAGCGGGGGCGTACGAGACGGAGTTCACGTCCGTGCAGCACCGGGACAGGATGCTGTCGCTGGACAACGCCTTCGACGACGAGGAACTGGCCGCCTGGGGCGAGCGGGTGGCCCGGGACGTCGGTTCGGCCGGTTACCACTTCCTGTGCGAGCTCAAGGTGGACGGCCTGGCCGTCAACCTCACCTACGAGAACGGCAGACTGACGCGGGCCGCCACCCGCGGCGACGGCCGCACCGGCGAGGACATCACGCCGAACGTCATGACGATCGCCGACATCCCGCACCGGCTGCGCGGCGAGCGGATCCCGGCGCTCGTCGAGATCCGCGGCGAGGTGTACTTCCCGATGGACGCCTTCGAAGGGCTCAACGCCCGGCTGGTGGAGGCAGGCGACAAACCGTTCGCCAACCCGCGCAACGCCGCGGCGGGTTCGCTGCGCCAGAAGGACCCGAAGATCACCGCGACGCGTCCGCTGCACATGGTGGTGCACGGCATCGGTGCCCGTGAGGGCTTCGACATCGACTGCCTGTCGCACGCCTACGAGCTGCTGCACGAGTGGGGCCTGCCCACGGCCCAACACAACAAGGTCGTCGACGACCTCGCGGGCGCACGGGAGTTCATCGCCTACTTCGGCGAGAACCGGCACTCCGTGGAACACGAGATCGACGGCGTCGTCATCAAGCTCGACGAGATCCCGCTCCAAGGACGGCTCGGCTCCACCTCGCGCGCGCCGCGCTGGGCGATCGCCTGGAAGTACGCGCCGGAGGAGGTCAACACCAAGCTGGTGAACATCCGCGTCGGTGTGGGCCGTACGGGCAGAGTCACCCCGTACGCCCAGGTCGAGCCGGTGACGGTGGCCGGGTCCGAGGTCGAGTTCGCCACCCTGCACAACCAGGACGTGGTGAAGGCCAAGGGCGTGCTCATCGGTGACACGGTGGTGCTGCGCAAGGCGGGGGACGTCATCCCGGAGATCCTCGGCCCGGTCGCGGACCTGCGGGACGGCAGCGAGCGGGAGTTCGTGATGCCCGCCGAATGCCCCGAGTGCGGGACGGCGCTGCGCCCGATGAAGGAGGGTGACATCGACCTCCGCTGCCCCAACTCCCGCTCCTGCCCGGCCCAGTTGCGCGAACGGCTCTTCTACCTGGCCGGGCGCAAGTGCCTGGACATCGAGAACTTCGGCTATGTCGCCGCGGCGGCGCTCACCCAGCCCCTGGAGCCCGCCGAACCGCCGCTGCGCGACGAGAGCGACCTGTTCGACCTCACGATCGACCAGTTGCTGCCCATCAAGGCGTACGTCCTGGACCAGGACAGCGGACTGCCCAAGCGCGACCCGAAGACCGGCGAGGAGAAGATCGCCACGGTCTTCGCCAACCAGCAGGGCGAGCCGAGGAAGAACGCCCTGGCGATGCTGGACAACATCGCGGCGGCGAAGACCCGGCCACTGGCCAGGATCATCACCGGGCTGTCGATCCGGCACGTGGGCCCCGTCGCCGCCGAGGCACTGGCCCGCGAGTTCCGCTCACTGGACCGGATCGAAGGGGCCACGGAGGAGGAGCTGGCCGCCGTCGAAGGTGTCGGGCCGACCATCGCGGCCTCGCTCAAGCAGTGGTTCGACGAGGAATGGCACCGGGAGATCCTGCGCAAGTGGCGGGCGGCCGGGGTCCGTACGGAGGACGAGGGCAGTGGCGAGGACGAAGGCCCCCGCCCGCTGGACGGGCTCACCGTGGTGGTCACCGGCACCCTGGAGCACCACACCCGCGACGGCGCGAAAGAAGCACTCCAGAGCCTCGGCGCGAAGGTCACCGGCTCCGTCTCCAAGAAGACGGCCTTCGTGGTGGTGGGGGACAGCCCCGGCTCCAAATACGACAAGGCGATGCAGCTGAAGGTCCCCGTGCTGAACGAAGAGGGCTTCGCCGTACTGCTCGAACAAGGACCCGACGCGGCCCGCGAGGCGGCGGTACCGGCGGATGAACCGGCAGACGGTCCGGCAGCGGAGTAGCCGCAGGACCGGGCCCAAGCTCACCCGTTCGGCGCATAGCAGATGGTTAAGGATGGTCGGGTCGCATTCGGGCAAGACCTGCAGACGGCTGCCCGTCGGGGCCTTCTGCGGCCTACTGTTGAACAGTGCGCCCGTCGTGCACGGCTTCCAAACGGTCTCCCCTGCTCCCCCGGAGCTCGGGACGGGTTCAAGTCGTGATGGCACGACAGAGGGCCATCGCGTGGCATGGGCACTGCCGGCTGTGAGAGGGACGGGCATGAAACCGACCGAGAGCGCCGATCCGGACGGGCGAGTGCGCGGCCTCGCGTACTTCGCTCACTCCGTGTCGAAGCTGTCCGCCTTCCCCTTCGTCGTGGGACTGGCGGCCATCGCTCTGGCGACCGGGCTGCTGCAGGCGGTCCGGGACGGCAGCGCGCTGTTCCCCGACGGCACGGTCGGCTGGGCACTGGCCGTGCTCACCGGCGTCATCGTGGGCCATCTGGTCGCCCTCGGCCGCGACCGCTGGTGGGGCGGCACCGGATCCGGCGCCGCCCTCACTCTCGCCGTACTGCTGCTGTACGGCTGGCTGCCGGCCGCGCTGGTCAGCCTGGCCGTCGTCGTCCTGGTCGGGGCGGCGCGCAGCCACCGCTGGCGGCAGGGGCTGCTGCACGGCGCGTCCGACATCCTGGGCATCGGCGCCGCCGCTCTCGTCCTCGCCGCGTTCGGGGAGGCCCCGACCGTCGAGCACCCCTGGCGGCCACTCCACTGGGGGATCGGCTCCGCGTTAGAAATCGTGGTGGCGGCCTGCGCCTATCTGCTGGTGACCAGGGTGCTGCTGTGGTCCGCGCTGGCGCCGCACAACGGCGGACTTCCGACGGTGGCCCGCACGGCACTGGTCAGGCAGGGCCTCGTCGGCGTCGCCCTGCTCGGTATCGCCCCGCTGATCTGCGTGGTCGGTATGTCGCTGCCGTTGCTGCTGCCGCTCTTCGCGGTACCGCTGATCGCCCTGGATTCCACGCTGTGGATCGCGAGGGCCCGCGCGGAGGAGCAGTTGCGCGACCCGCTGACCGGACTGCCCAACCGCCAGTGGCTGTTGGAGCGGACCTGGGCGGCGCTGTCGGAGGCGGAGAGCAGCGGAAGCAGATCGTCGCTCGTGCTGATCGACCTCGACCGGTTCCGGTCGGTCAACGACACGCTCGGCCATCTGGCGGGCGACAGGCTGCTGTTGCAGATAGCAGACCGGCTGCGGCTCGCGCTGCCGCGCGGCGCGGAGGTCGCGCGGCTGGGCGGCGACGAGTTCGCGGTACTGCTCCCGGTGGCCGACTCGGCGACGAGCGTGATGCGCATCGCCCGCCATCTCGTCGCCGAACTGGGCTCCCCGCTCGACCTGGACGGACTGACGCTGGTGCTGGAGGCGAGCGCCGGCGTCTCCGTCTTTCCCGACCACGCGCTGGACGCCGAGGGGCTGCTCCAGCGGGCGGACGTAGCGATGTACCAGGCGAAGCGGGACCGCACGGGCGTCGAGGTCTACGAGTCCAAGCGGGACTCCAACACACCTGACCGGCTCGGACTGCTGGGTGACCTGCGGCGCGCCCTCGACGCGGGTGACGTGGAACTGCACTACCAGCCGAAGGTCCGGTTCGACGGACAGGTGGCGGGACTTGAAGCACTGGTCCGGTGGGTGCACCCGGAGCGCGGCAGGGTCCCCCCGGACGAGTTCATCGCGATCGCCGAGTCGTCCGGGCTGATGCCGCACCTCACCGAATACGTACTGGAGACGGCCCTCGCCCAGGTCGCCAAGTGGCGCGCGCAGGGCCTGAAGGTCCCGGTGGCGGTCAATGTGTCGCCGCGCGACGTGCACACCCCCGGCTTCGCGGGCGCGGTGGCCGCGCGGCTGGCCCGGCACGGCGTGCCGCCGGGCGCCCTCCAGTTGGAGATCACCGAACACGTCCTGCTGGAGGACCCGCAGCGGGCGGCCGACACCCTGGCCGGGCTGACCGCGCACGGCGTGAAGATGTCGCTGGACGACTTCGGCACCGGGTACTCCTCACTGGTCCACCTGCGCCGGCTGCCGGTCAGCGAACTGAAGATCGACCGGTCGTTCGTGGCCCGGCTGGCGGTGGACAACGAGGACGCGGAGATCGTCCGCTGCACCGTCGACCTGGCGCACTCGCTGGGCCTGATCGTCGTCGCCGAGGGCGTCGAGGACGACGAGACCTGGGAACGGCTGAGGGACCTGGGCTGCGACGCGGTGCAGGGATGGCTGGTGGCCGCGGCGATGCCGCCGCACGAGGCGACCGCGTGGCTGCTGGCGCGTGGGTCCCGGGGATGGCAGCGGCCCGCGGAACTGGCGGCTGCGGCTGCGGCTGCCGCGGCGGCGGAGCAGGAGAAAAGGATGGGTCAGGTCGTACTGCACAGCAGGCCGGGCCGGCCGCCGGAGCCGCGGCCGTAGCGACAAGCACGTACCCGCAGACGGGGTTTCCCCCGGCCCGCACGGCATCGGGGGAGTGGAACAGCCCCGTGCGCAGACCCCGTGGAACGACCGTCCCGTCCCGGTCACCACCACCCCAGGGGAATCCGTTTAGTGAGCAGGGGCCCCCGCCCCATAGGATTGGGCCAAAATCCACTCACACTCACCCCTGAGGATCGCCGCATGCCTGGCATCACGCGCGAGGAGGTCGCCCACCTCGCACGGCTGGCACGTCTGGAGCTGAAGGCCGAAGAGCTCGATCACTTCGCCGGACAGCTCGACGACATTCTCGGCGCGGTCGCCCGCGTCTCCGAGGTCGCCGATCAAGACGTACCGCCGACCTCCCACCCGCTGCCGCTGACCAATGTCATGCGCGCGGACGAGGTCCGTCCGTCGCTCACCCCGGAGCAGGCCCTCTCCGGTGCCCCCGCCCAGGAGCAGCGGCGTTTCAAGGTGCCGCAGATCCTGGGGGAGGACTAACAGTCATGACGGACATCAACATCATCAAGCTCACCGCCGCCGAGATCGCCGAGAAGATCGCTTCCGGGGAGCTCACGGCCGTCGAGGTCACCGAGGCCCACCTGGCCCGCATCGCGGCCGTCGACGAGAAGGTGCACGCCTTCCTGCACGTCGACCGCGAGGGCGCGCTCGCGCAGGCCCGCGCCGTCGACGCCAAGCGGGCGAACGGCGAGAAGCTCGGTCCGCTGGCCGGCGTTCCCCTGGCGCTGAAGGACATCTTCACCACCGAGGGCGTCCCGACCACCGTCGGCTCGAAGATCCTCGAAGGCTGGATCCCGCCGTACGACGCGACCGTCACGAAGCGCCTCAAGGCCGCCGACGTCGTCATCCTCGGCAAGACCAACATGGACGAGTTCGCCATGGGGTCGTCGACGGAGAACAGCGCCTACGGACCCACCGGCAACCCCTGGGACCTCACCCGGATCCCCGGCGGCTCCGGCGGCGGCTCGTCCGCCGCGCTTGCCGCGTACGAGGCCCCGCTCGCCATCGGTACGGACACCGGCGGTTCCATCCGCCAGCCCGCTGCCGTCACCGGCACCGTCGGGGTCAAGCCGACCTACGGCGGGGTCTCCCGCTACGGCATGGTGGCGTTCTCGTCCTCCCTCGACCAGGGCGGTCCCTGCGCCCGTACGGTGCTGGACGCGGCCCTGCTGCACGAGGCCATCGCCGGGCACGACCCGCTCGACTCGACCTCCATCGACGCCCCGGTCCCGCCGGTCGTCGAGGCCGCGCGCAACGGCTCGGTCGCCGGGCTGCGGGTCGGCGTCGTCAAGCAGTTCCGCGGCGAGGGCTACCAGGCCGGGGTCATCCAGCGCTTCGACGAGTCGGTCGAGCTCCTCAAGGGGCTCGGCGCCGACATCGTGGAGCTGGACTGCCCCTCGTTCGACCTGGCTCTTTCGGCCTACTACCTGATCGCCCCGTCGGAGTGCAGCTCCAACCTGGCCCGCTTCGACGCCATGCGGTACGGCCTGCGGGTGGGCGACGACGGCACGAAGTCCGCCGAGGACGTCACCGCGCTCTCCCGCGAGGCCGGTTTCGGCGACGAGGTCAAGCGCCGCGTCATCCTCGGTACGTACGCGCTCAGCTCCGGCTACTACGACGCGTACTACGGCAGCGCCCAGAAGGTCCGCACGCTCATCACGCGGGACTTCGAGAAGGCATTCGAGCAGGTCGACGTGATCGTTTCGCCGACCACGCCCACCACCGCCTTCCCGATCGGTGAGCGCGCCGACGACCCGATGGCGATGTACCTCGCCGACCTGTGCACCATTCCGACCAACCTGGCCGGCAACTCCGCCATGTCGCTGCCCTGCGGCCTGGCCCCGGAGGACGGGCTGCCGGTCGGCCTGCAGATCATCGCCCCCGCCATGAAGGACGACCGTCTGTACAAGGTCGGGGCCGCCGTCGAGGCCGCCTTCGTGGAAAAGTGGGGACACCCGCTGCTTGAGGAGGCTCCGTCGTTGTGAGTGCTGTGAGCAAGGCCAAGGGATTCAAGAAGTCCAAGGCCGGTACGTACCTGTCCATCGGAACCACCGCCTTCGGTGCGCTGAGCGTGGTCAAGCAGGCCAAGCAGGCCCGTACCGAGAACGACACGCTCCGTCTGGTCGACGCCGTCGTCTCCGCCGCCGCCATCGCCACCGGCATCGCTCTGCTCCTGCGTGAGCTGAAGCGCCTGGGCGACGACGACGTCCTGCTGGGCTGAGAGGGAAAGTCTCATCGTGACCGTCACTGAACTCGCGTCGTACGAGGAAGCCCTCACGACGTACGACCCCGTCATGGGCCTTGAGGTCCATGTCGAACTCGGCACCAGGACCAAGATGTTCTGCGGCTGCTCGACCGAGCTGGGTGCCGAGCCCAACTCGCAGACCTGCCCCACCTGTCTGGGTCTGCCGGGCTCGCTGCCGGTCGTCAACGCGATCGGCGTCGAGTCGGCCATCAAGATCGGCCTCGCGCTGAACTGCGAGATCGCCGAGTGGTGCCGCTTCGCCCGGAAGAACTACTTCTATCCGGACATGCCGAAGAACTTCCAGACCTCGCAGTACGACGAGCCGATCGCCTTCAACGGCTATCTGGACGTCCAGCTGGAGGACGGCGAGACCTTCCGGGTGCAGATCGAGCGCGCCCACATGGAGGAGGACACCGGAAAGTCGCTGCACGTCGGCGGCGCCACCGGCCGTATCCACGGCGCGTCCCACTCGCTGCTCGACTACAACCGCGCGGGCATCCCGCTCATCGAGATCGTCACCAAGCCGATCGAGGGTGCCGGGGAGCGTGCCCCCGAGGTCGCCAAGGCGTACGTCGCCGAGCTGCGCGAACTCATCAAGGCGCTCGGCGTCTCCGAGGCCCGGATGGAAATGGGCCAGATGCGCTGCGACGTGAACCTGTCGCTGCGTCTGCACGGTGTCGAGAAGCTCGGCACCCGCTCGGAGACGAAGAACGTCAACTCGCTGCGTTCGGTGGAGCGCGCCGCCCGCTACGAGATCCAGCGCCACGCCGCGGTGCTGAACTCCGGCGGTTCGATCGTGCAGGAGACCCGGCACTTCCACGAGGAGGACGGCTCCACCACGGCCGGCCGCATCAAGGACAACGCCGAGGACTACCGCTACTTCCCGGAGCCCGACCTGGTCCCGGTCGCGCCCGCGCGCGACTGGGTCGAGGAGCTGCGAGCCGAGCTGCCCGAGCTGCCGCGCGTACGCCGTAACCGGCTGCGTGAGGAGTGGGGCGTCTCCGAGTTCGACATGCAGTCGATTCTCAACGCCGGTGCGATCGAGCCGATCGTCGCGACGATCGACGCGGGCGCCCCGTCCGACCAGGCCCGCAAGTGGTGGATGGGCGAGCTGGCCCGCAACGCCAACGAGACCGGCCGTGAGCTCGCGGCGCTGCCGATCACGCCCGAGCAGGTCGCCCGGGTGGCTGCGCTCGTCGCGGCGGGCGACCTCAACGACAAGCTGGCCCGCCAGGTCATCGACGGCGTGCTCGCCGGTGAGGGCGGCCCGGACGAGGTCGTGGAGAAGCGCGGTCTGAAGGTCGTCTCGGACGACGGCGCGCTCGGCGCGGCCGTGGACGAGGCGATCGCCTCCAACGCGGCGATCGCCGACAAGATCCGCAGCGGGAAGGTGGCCGCGGCCGGTGCGCTCGTGGGCGCCGTCATGAAGGCCACCCGGGGTCAGGCGGACGCGGCACGGGTGCGCGAGCTGATCCTGGAGAAGCTCGGCGCCGAGGGCTGACGCCTCAGGACAACGGGGGCAGGCCCCCGTTGTCCCCAATCGCCGGACGGGCTTGATTTCAAGCGCGTCCGGCGATTTTCAGCCTCTCCGGCGTTTGGAGCGGGGCCCGGGGCGGAGCCCCGGTCACGGGAACGGGCGGGGAGGGGAAAAGCTCCGCGCAGCGGCCCACCCCCCCCCACACATCTCCGGAGCACCCGCTGAACACCATCGCCGCCGAGACCCTCTCCGTAGCCCTGCTGCTCGGCGTACTCGCTTTCGCCGTCGCCCGTCCCCAGGGCCGCCCCGAAGCCGCCGCGGCCGTCCCTGCGGCCGTGATCGTCGTAGCTGTCGGAGCCGTCCCGCTCTCCGACGCGTGGGACCAGATCCGCACCCTGCTCCCGGTCGTGGGCTTCCTCGCCGCCGTACTCGTACTCTCCCAACTCTGCGCCGCCGACGGCTTGTTCGCCGCCGCGGGCGACCTGGTGGCGCGGGTCTGCGGCGGGCGGCCGGTGCGGCTGCTCGGCGGGGTGTTCGTCGTGGCCGCCGTGGTGACGGCCGTCCTCAGCCTCGACGCCACCGTCGTCCTGCTCACCCCGGTGGTCTTCGCCACGGCCGCGCGGGTCGGCGCCCGTTCGCGGCCCCACGTCTACGCGTGCGCGCATCTCGCCAACTCCGGCTCGCTGCTGCTGCCGGTCTCCAACCTCACCAATCTGCTGGCGTTCGCCGCGAGCGGGCTGACCTTCACCCGGTTCGCCGGGCTGATGGCGCTGCCCTGGCTGGCCGCCGTCGTCGTCGAGTACGCCGTCTTCCGCCGCTTCTTCGCCAAGGATCTGGCGGCGGGCGCGCACCCGACGGAGGAAGCGGAGCGGGCCGAGGTGCCGGTGTTCACCCTGGTGGTGCTGGGGCTGACGCTCGCCGGGTTCGTGGTCACCTCGTTCGCCGGGGCCCAACCGGTCTGGGCCGCCGTCGCGGGGGCGCTGGTGCTCGCGGTCCGTGCGCTGCGCCGGAGACGTACGACCGTCGTCGGCCTGGTGCGTGATGCCAACCCGTACTTCTGCCTGTTCGTCCTCGCGCTGGGCGTCGTGGTGAAGGCGGTGGTCGACAACGGTCTCGGCGACGGCATCGGCCGGCTGCTGCCGGGCGGCGCCTCGCTGCCCGCGCTCCTCGCGGTGGCCGTGGTCGCCGCCGTACTGTCCAACGCGATCAACAACCTGCCGGCGATCCTGGCACTGCTGCCGGTGGTCGGCCCCGCAGGCCCCGGGCCCGTTCTGGCCGCGCTGATCGGCGTCAACCTCGGGCCGAACCTGACGTACGTGGGCTCGCTCGCCACGCTGCTCTGGCGCCGCATCATGAACGAGCACGGGAGCGAACCCGAGCTGGGCACCTTCTCCCGGCTCGGCCTGCTGACCGTCCCGGCGACGCTGGCCGTGTCGACCGTCGCGCTGTGGGGCGCGCTCCACCTGTTCGGGGGCTGACCGGGCGCCCACTCCCGTGCGGCCCTCCCGTGCGGAAGGGCCGCTCGGGCCGAAGGGGCGTGCGGTCAACGCCCCCGGATGTCCCCGCGCAGCTGTTCCATCTCCCGCCGGTCCCGCTTCGTCGGCCTTCCCGTGCCCCGGTCGCGCACCGGGATGTCGACCGTGGCCTCGCGCGGCGGGGGCGGCGGGCTGTTGTCCACGTAGCACTCGGCGGCGACCGGCGGGCCCACCCGCTTGCGCACGGTCCGCGACACCTCGACGATCCGTTCGCGACCCGCGTGGAACAGCCGGACCTCGTCGCCCGCCTGCACCGGATGGGCGGGCTTCACCCGCTCCCCGTTGAGCCGGGCGTGACCGGCGCGGCAGGCGGCAGCCGCCTGTGAGCGGGTCTTCGTGAGCCGTACCGACCAGATCCAGGTGTCGAGCCGTACGGTCCCCTCGTCTGCAGCCATGCACCGACCCTACGGCCGTTCGTGTCCCTGTGACTAACCCCACGAAAGCGGCAATTGATCACGTTTCGATGTCAGAGTGACTCGTCAAAGGTCATACGCTCTTTTCGGTCTATTCCCGATAAAGACCTTGTAATCGCCCGGGTCGAATCACCGAGGGAGCAGTCCGTTGGCAGCCATCGCGCGATGGTGCATCAGGCACCGCCTCCTCACCGTCCTGCTCTGGCTCCTGGCCCTGGGCGGCACGGCGGCTGCCGCCGGAGTCGCCGGATCCGCGTACTCCAACGACTACGAGGCACCCGGTACGGAATCGGGCCGGGCCACCGCCCTGCTCGACCAGGGCTTCCAGGGCCAGGGCGGCGACAGCGACACCATCGTCTGGCACACCGACGAGGGCAGCGTCCGGGCCTCGGGCGTCGAGCAGCGGATGACGCAGACCCTGAACCGGATCGACGGCCTTCCCGGCATCGCGTCCGTCGGCGCACCGCAGACCAGCCAGGACGGGCACACCGCCTACGCCACGTTCACCTTCGACGCACAGTCCGACGAGATCCCCAAGGCACAGGTCCAGACGGTCGTCGACACCGCGAAGGCGGCGGAGGCCCACGGGCTCCAGGTCGAACTCGGCGGCAGCGCGATAGGACTCACCCAGACGACCAGCGCGCACACCAGCGAGATCATCGGGGTGGCCGTCGCCGCGCTCGTCCTCTTCCTCGCCTTCGGCGCCTTCGCCGCCAGCCTGCTGCCCATCGCCACCGCACTGGTCAGTGTCGGTACGGCGTACGCGGGGATCGAACTCCTCGGCCATGTCATGACCGTTGCCGACTTCGCGCCGATGCTCGGCATGCTGATCGGCCTCGGCGTCGGGATCGACTACGCGCTCTTCATCGTGACCAGACACCGCAAGGGGCTGCGCAGCGGTCTGCCGGTCGCCGAGTCGGTGACGCAGTCGGTGGCCACGACCGGACGTGCGGTCGTCTTCGCCGGTGCGACGGTCTGTATCGCCCTGCTCGGCATGCTGATCCTGCGGCTGAGCTTCCTCAACGGTGTCGCCATCGCCGCCTCGCTCACCGTCGTACTGACCGTGGCGGCCTCGGTGACCCTGCTGCCCGCGCTGCTCTCCTTCATCGGGATGCGGGCGCTGAGCCGCCGCGAACGCAGACGGCTCGCCGAGCGCGGCCCGCAGCCCGAGCTGCCCACCGGATTCGCCGCCCGCTGGTCCGCCTTCGTGGAGCGGCACCCGAAGCTGCTCGGCACGTTCGCCGCCACCGTGATGCTGGTCCTGGCGCTGCCGACGTTCGGGCTCCATCTGGGCACGTCCGACCAGGGCAACAGCCCGGCGGGATCGACCACCCGGCAGGCGTACGACCTGCTCGCCAAGGGGTTCGGGCCCGGCGTCAACGGCCCGCTCACCCTGGTCGCCCAGCTCGACGGGGCGGGGGACCGGGTCGCTCTCGACAGACTGCCCGACCAACTGCGCGCGACCCCGGATGTCGCCTCCGTCAGCCCGGTCACGTACAACAGCAGCGGTGACACGGCCGTGCTGACCGTCGTCCCGGACTCCTCCCCGCAGTCGCAGAAGACCAGCGACCTCGTCGACCGGCTGCGCACGGACGTGATTCCGAAGGCCGAGGACAGCACGTCACTCGCCGTCCACGTCGGTGGTGTCACCGCGAGCTACGACGACTTCGCCCAGGTCATCGTGGGCAAACTCCCGCTGTTCGTCGGTGTGGTGATCGCGCTCGGCTGCGCGCTCCTGCTGCTGGCCTTCCGCTCGGTCGGCATTCCGCTGAAGGCCGCCGTGATGAATGTGGCCGCCGTGGCCTCGGCCTTCGGGGTCGTGGTCGCGGTCTTCCAGTGGGGATGGGGGAGCGAACTGCTGGGACTCGGCAGCGCCGGGCCGATCGAACCCTTCCTGCCCGTGATCATGGTCTCGGTGCTCTTCGGGCTCTCCATGGACTACCAGGTGTTCCTGGTGAGCCGCATGTACGAGGAGTGGCTGGAGACCGGCGACAACCGGCGGGCCGTACGGGTCGGCCTGGCCGAGACCAGCCGCGTGATCAACTCGGCGGCCGTCATCATGATCTCCGTCTTCCTGGCCTTCGTCCTCAGCGGTGACCGCGTCATCGCGATGTTCGGCATCGCGCTCGCCGCCGCCGTGGCCCTTGACGCCTTCGTGCTCCGTACGCTCCTGGTCCCCGCCCTGATGCATCTGCTGGGCGGCGCCAACTGGTGGCTGCCCGGCTGGCTGGACCGGCGGCTGCCCCGCATCAGCATCGAGAATCCCGGGTGCCGTACGCGTGCGAAAATTCCCCAGCAGCCCACGACCGTGCCGGAGACAGCAGAGCCGGAGACCATGGCGGCGGAGAAGACCCTGGTGGAGGAGAAGTATGTTCGCGATATCGCTCGGTGACGGCGGGGAGCTGCGGCCCCTGGAGCCCTGGCGGGCCGAGGAGTACCTGGCGCACATCGACCGTGGACGCGAGTTCATCAGCCAGTTCGTCGGACTGGCGACGGCCGCCACGGACCTGGTGTCGGCGCGGGCGTTCCTCCAGTCGTACGCGGAGAAGCAGGCCGCGGACACCGGCATGCTCTACGGCATCTGGCTGGACGGCACCCTCGTCGGTGGAGTGCTCTTCCGGGTCTTCGACAGCGCCTCGGGCACTTGTGAGGTGGGCTGCTGGCTGGAGCCGGCCGGAACGGGCCGCGGGCTGGTCACCCGCGCGGTGCGGGTGCTGATCGACTGGGCGGTGGAGGAGCGCGGAATGCACCGGATCGAATGGGAGGCTGCCTCCACGAACACCGCCAGTGTCAAGGTCGCCGAGCGCCTGGGCATGACCCGCGAGGGGGTACGGCGGGAGAGCTATCCGCACCGGGGCGTCCGGCTCGACATGGAGATGTGGTCGGTCCTCGCGGACGAGTGGCGGGCGCACAGGAAGCGTTAAGGGCGCTCTCAGAAAGGCCACCTAGCGTGCGCCGTATGAACGCCACCACCAAGCCCGACACGATCGACGACTCCGCCGCCGCAGAAGCGCAGGCCGCAGAGGCCGAGGAAGCCACGGCGGAGGCGGTCACGGAGAACGCCGACGACTCGGCCCCTCAGGTCTCGGCCCCTCGCGATTCCGCCTCTCATAGCTCCGCCCCTCACGACTCCGCCTCCGAGGAGGAGGAGACCGGAGAGGGCGAAGCCGAGGACGGGGAACCGGATGCGGACCCCGCCGTCGCTCGGCGGAGCGGGGTCGGGGCCGGAGCCGGTGCCGTCGTCGCGGCGGCGCTCGCCTTCGTCGCCCTTTCCGGCAGCTGGATGGGCACGGTGCTCTCCGAGCGCAAGACCCTGACCGGTCAGATCCACCTTCCGCAGGGCGCCTCGGCGGCGCAGCAGATCCACGAGGTCTACGCGGCCCCCTGGCACACCACCGCCCTGGTCAACGGCGGGTTCGCGCTGCTGGCGCTGATCGTCGGAGTGGTCGTGCTGGCCCTCCCGCTGTTCAGCACACCGGCCCGGACGCAAGCAGTCTGGGTGCGTGCGGTCGCCTGGGGCTCGGTCGCCGTGGCGGTCATCGGTCTGGTGATCGCCGCCGGAATGTACTTCGACCTGTTCGCCGCGCTGCCCAGCGCTCCTGCGGCGACGTCCACCCCGACCCAGTAGGGCCAGGAGCACCCGTAAGACATCCCGCGGGGGGCCTGGGCCGTACGTAAGCACACACGTACGCGGCCTAAGGCCCCTCCGCCATGAGGATGCGGCACTCGCCCGATGTGGCGGACCCCCCTGGCAGACCAGGATCGAGGCACCGAAGGAAGCCGGAACCGGCCTCCGCCACAGGGGAGAACGCCATGTTTCACCACCAGCTCCAGAAGTTCCGCACCGCCGACCTCATGCGTGAGGCCGAGGCCGAGCGCCTGGCCGACCAGGCCCGCGCTGCCCGCCGGACCGCGCGCAGGACCGTGCGTCGTGCCGCCCGCGGGTCCCGGAACCAGGACACGGGAGGGCAGGTGGATTCGTCGAGGTCACGTTTCGCCTCAGCAGCCTGATGACCGTGCGGCTTGAGCAGCCTGATGACCGTGCGGCTTGATGAGCGACGCGACGGGGGGCATAGTCGTCCCGCCCGTAGTCGTACGGAGGGCATGGCGGTCACGGCGGGCGTGGTCGTCGCGGCGGGCGGCGGCCGGAGAACGGGGGCCGTCCGGTCGGGCCGCTGTGCGATGCTCGGCGATGTGGAATTCAAGTCAGTCAGCCCCGTATTCGTGGGTCGCGCCGACGAGTTGGCCGCCCTCGACGGCGCGCTTGCCCACGCGGCCGGCGGAGAGCCGCAAGCGCTGCTCATCGGCGGCGAGGCCGGGGTCGGCAAGACCCGGCTCGTCGAGGAGTTCCTGGACGGCGCCTGCCGCGCGAAGGCCGTCGTCGCGGTCGGCGGCTGTGTCGAGATCGGCGCCGACGGCCTGCCGTACGCCCCCTTCTCCACCGCGCTGCGGGCGCTGCGCCGCCACCTCCCCCAGGAGATGGACGACGCGATCGAGGGCCAGGAGGGCGAACTGGCCAGGCTGCTGCCCGAATTGGGCGACACCAGCGGCCAGACGCACCACGAGGACGCCACGGCCCGGCTCTTCGAGCTGACGGCCCGGCTGCTCGAACGCATCGCTGCGGACCGCACCGTCGTGCTGGTGCTGGAGGACCTGCACTGGGCGGACGCCTCGACGCGCCATCTGCTCGCCTATCTCTTCCGCACCCTGAGCAGGGGCAGGATCGTTGTCGTCGCCACCTACCGCGCCGACGACATCCACCGCCGCCACCCCCTGAGACCGCTGCTGGCGGAGCTGGACCGGTTGCGTACGGTCCGGCGGATCGAGCTGTCCCGCTTCACCCGCGTCGAAGTGGTCCGTCAGCTGACCGGCATCCTCGCAGCCGAACCCGAACCGTCCCTGGCGCAGGAGATCTTCGAGCGCTCCGACGGCAACGCCTTCTTCGTGGAGGAACTTGCCGTGTGCAGCGGCAGCGGCTCGGTCTCCGGCATCAGCGAGTCGCTGCGCGATCTGCTGCTGGTCAGGGTGGAGGAACTGCCCGAGCAGGCCCAGCGGGTCGCCCGCTTCGTGGCCGAGGGTGGCTCGACCGTCGAATACCCGCTGCTCGCGGCGGTGACCCGGCTGCCCGAGGACGACCTGATCGAGGCGCTTCGGGCCGCCGTCGGCGCCAACATCCTGATCGCGGTGCCGGACGGCGACGGCTACCGCTTCCGCCACTCGCTGGTGCGCGAGGCCGTCAGCGACGATCTGCTGCCCGGCGAACGCTCCCGTATCAACCGCCGCTGCGCCGAGGCACTGGAGGCCGACCCCACGCTCGTACGGGCCGACGCGCGCACCACGCGTCTTGCGGGCTACTGGTACTACGCCCACGACGCGGCGAAGGCCCTGCCCGCCGTACTCCTGGCCTCCGCCGAGGCGCGGCGCCGACACGCCTACGCCGAGCAACTGCGGCTGCTGGAACGGGCGATGGGGCTCTGGGACAGCGCGCCCGCCCAAGTACGAGATGGGCTGCGGCCGATCGAAACCGCCGACGCCTACCCGGCCTACGGCTACGGAACCGGCGCCTCCGCGCTGCGCTATCTCGACCTGCTCGCCGAGGCGGCGGTCGCCGCACGTTTCTGCGGCGAGCGCGAACGCGCCCTGAAGATCATCAGGAAGGCCCTGCGGCTCATGGGGGAGGGCGAGAACGGCCCTGCCGCGCTCATCGGGAACGGCGAGAACGGCCCTGCCACGCTGGTCGGGCAGGGAGACCCCCTCCGCGCTGCCTGGTTCTGGACCGAGTGCTCGAAGCTGGTGCAGGGCCTGGCACGCGGTAACGGCTGGGAGGAGATCGCCACCGCCCAGGAACTGGTGCGCGGACTGCCCCCGTCCGCGGTCCACGCCCAAGTGCTCGCCACCGCCGCAGGCTGGGCCATGCTCCACGAGCCGGGCCCGGACAGTCTGGCCGCCGCGGAGCGGGCGGTGGACTACGCCCGGCTCGTCGGCGCGGAGGAAATCGAACTGAACGCCCGGCTCACGCTCGGCGGTCTGCTGGTCGACTCAGGCGACATCGAGACCGGCCTCACCACGATGTACGCCGCGGTGAACCGCTCCGCCGAACTCGGCCTGATAGGCGAACTCTGCCGCGCCCATACCAATCTGACATCGAACCTGGAATCCATCGGCTGCTCCGGCAAGGCGGTGGCCGTGGCCGAGGCCGGGGTGGAACTGGCAGCCAGGTACGGCCTGCACGACCAGGAGGCCTGGATCCGCAGCAATATGACCGACTCGCTCCTCTCGCTGGGGCGTTGGGACGAGGCATCGGCCTGCGCCCACCGCACCCTGCTGGCCGCGCGGAGCGCCAACCCTCGTGGCAACGCCTGTATCCAATTGGCGGAACTCGCCCTGCGACGCGGCGAACGGGGCACGCCTGCCGGATATCTGGAGTCCGCGAACGGGCACTTCGGCACACACGACCCGATGCCTCAGCACTCGATACCGCTGGCCCGGCTCACCGTCGCGATCGCAGCGGCACAGGGCCACATCGACGAGGTCCGGGGCGCGCTCGCGGAGGCGACGGAAGCCGGATTCCCGCCCGGGACCCAGTGCTACGGCTGGCCGCTGATGCTCGCCGCAGCCACCGCCGAGGCCAACACCCGGGGCCTACCGACGGCGGAGCCGGGGCGCCCGGACGCCCTGGCCCTGATCCGCTCGGCGGCGAAACGGCTGGCCACCCCGGTACCTCTCTGGGATGCCTACGCCCTGCACGTCACCGCCGAACTGGCGCGGGCCGAGGGCCGGGACCGGCCGGACCAGTGGGCCGAGGCAGCCTCTGCCCTGGAGCCGCTGGAGCATCCGTACGAGCTGGCGCAGGTCCGCTACCAGTGGGCCGGAGCCCTGCTCGCGCACGGTTCCGACCGGGAGCTGGCGACCGCCCTGCTCCGCCGGAGCTATGCCACGGCCGACCGGTTGGGCGCCCGGCCACTGGGGGAGGAGATCGAACTCCTGGCTCAGCGGGCCCGGGTCTCTCTCCGCGCGGACGCGGACGAGAAGGCCCCGGCACCGACGGACCCGCGCCCGGCTGTCGACGGCTTCGGCCTCACCAACCGTGAGCAGGACGTACTGCGCCTGGTCGCTGCGGGCCGTTCCAACCGCCAGATCGCCGAAGCCCTGTTCATCGCGCCGAAAACGGCGAGCGTGCACGTCTCCAACATCCTGGCGAAGCTGGGAGTCGCGGGCCGCGGCGAGGCAGCGGCACTGGCCCACCGGCTGCGTCTGTTCACAGACCTTGGCACGGACACTGCCACAGCCATCGCCACGGCGACCGGCACGGGCGCCGTGGCCGGCAGCGCCGTGGGCGGTGCCGCTGCTGGTGCGCCCGGTTCCGGCGGTTGAGTGGTCACTGAGCTGGAGGCTGTTCCTCTCGCCGGATGATCACCGTGCCCGAATCCAGATCTATCGGTCCGTGCCCTGGGTCGCCGTCGTTGAGATCGACCCGGGACAGCTCCAGCCGCTTGTTCTCGTCCTCGGTGTGCTTACGTCCGGGCGAGAACAGCTGCTCGATCATGTTGAACATTCAGACCCCCACTGTGAGCCCCGGCTCCCAGCGTAACCCCGCCCAGGGGCTGCCCAGCAGGCCCTTGCCGGGGCCCAGGACGCCCGCACGGCGCCTCGTGACGCACCGCACCGGATGTCCCGAGCTGAACCCACAAGATCGACTGGACAGCCCGCGAGCCCGGGTGATCCAAACGAGAGGTCCTAGCTCACCTCCAGCTGGAGAATCCGGTCGTCGCTCGGGCCGGGCTTCCCACGTGAGTCCGTATTGCTCGTGACGAGCCACAGCCGGTTTCCCCCGGCCGACACCACCGTGCGCAGCCGTCCGTACTTGCCCTGGAGGAAGGACTGCGGTGTCGCTGAAGGTCTGTCCCCGTTCAGCGGGATACGCCACAGCCGCTCGCCGCGCAGAGCCGCCATCCATATCGACCCCTCGGCATAGGCGATGCCGCTCGGTGAGGCGACCGCAGGCTTCCACTGCTCCACCGGGTTCACGAAGCCCGGCTTCCCGCCCTTGCCTTCCTCCTCCGGCCAGCCGTAGTTCTTCCCCGGTTGGATCAGATTCAACTCGTCCCAGGTGTGGTCCCCGAATTCGCTGGCCCACAGACGGTCGTCCTTGTCCCAGGCCAGCCCCTCCACATTGCGATGCCCATAGGTGTAGACGACGGAGTCGGGCCAGGGATCACCGTGCACCGGCTGCCCGTCGGGTGTCATCCGAAGGATCTTCCCGCCCAGCGACTTCTTGTCCTGGGCCAGGTCGCGGTCGCCGGTCTCGCCCGTGCCCGCGTAGAGCATCTTGTCCGGGCCGAAGGCGATCCGCCCGCCGTTGTGGACGGTCCCCTTGGGGATGCCCTTGAAGACCGTGTCGGGTGCTCCCAGCTGCTCACCCGGGGGCTGCTTCTCGTCGTACAGCATGCGCGCTATGCGGTTGTCGGAGGCGGTGGTGAAGTACGCGTAGACCAGATGGTCCGTGGCGTACGAAGGGGAGAGCGCTATCCCCAGCAGGCCCCCCTCGCCGGCCGGGGCGACCCCCGCCACCTTCCCGACCAGGGTCTTCTTGCCGCTCTTCGCGTCGACCCTGGTGATCGTGGCCTCGTCACGTGAGGAAACCAGCAGATCTCCCTCAGGGAGCACGGCGAGACCCCATGGCGACCGGAGGCCCGTGGCGAGGGTCGACACCACCTTCACCGAGCCTTTCGCCGGGGGTACAGAGGCTGACGGGGAGACCGAGGCGGAGGCGGCGGGGTGTGAACCAGGACTCCGGTCCGGTGCGGAGAGTGCCCCGCCGCCCCCGGCGGAGCACCCGGCCAGCGACAGCAGCACGGATGCCGCCAACACGGCTGTCACAGCTGGACGTTGCACGGTTCTGATCCCTTCGACGACAGCACAGCTACTGTTCATACACCGCAACCCTGCCGAAGGTTCCGCACCAGGCCCGCGCACCTGCACCGCCGCACACCAGTACCACCCGCACCCCACCGCAACGGGGTCAGTCCCAGGAACCCCGCGCGGCCGGCAGCTCCGCGATCTCCCTCAGATCTTCCGTCGTCGGCACCAGTTCCGCAGCGCGGGCATTCTCCACCGCCCACCGTTCCTGCTTGGTCCCCGCCACCGGCACCACATGGGCCCCCTGCTCCAGCACCCACGCCAGCGCCACCTGCGCGGGCGTCGCTCCGTGCCGCTCGGCGACCCGCCGGAGTCCTGAGACCACCGGCTGGTTCGCCGCCATCATCTCGGCGGTGAACCGCGGATGCCGGGCCCGCACGTCGTCCGGCTCGAAACCCATCCCGGGCGTGAGCGTCCCCGTGAGGAAACCGTTCCCCAGCGGCATCGCGGCCAGAAAACCGATTCCCCGCGCCTCGCACCACGGCAGCAGCCTGTCCAGCGCCTCCGGTGACCACACGGACAGTTCGGCCTGCACCGCGCTCACCGGAAACACCTGCTGCACCCGCTCCAGCTGGCTGACCGTCGTGTCGTACAGCCGCGCACCGGAACGCCGGGAGGCTCGCGCCCCTATCGCGCAGAACCCCAGGGCCCGCACCTTCCCCGCGGCCACCAGCCCGGCCATGGCGCCCCACGTCTCCTCCACCGGGACCTCGGGATCGGGCCGGTGGAGCTGGTACAGGTCGATCACATCGGTCTGTAGCCGCCGCAGCGAGGCGTCGCACGCCCTGCGTATGTAGCCGGGACGGCCGTTGGCCACGATGTGCTGCTCGCCCGCCAGCAACCCGCACTTGGTCGAGACGAAGACATCGGTCCTGCGCTCCTTCAGTACCCGACCCAGCAACAGCTCATTGGTGAATGGCCCGTACATGTCGGCCGTGTCGAGCAGGGACGAGCCGGCGTCGAGCGCGGCATGCACGGCACGCAGAGACCGGTCCCCGCGCTGCTGCGAGCCGGTGTACGCCCAGCTCATCGGCATGCAGCCGAGCCCGATCGCGCCCACTTCGAGCGCTGCCGCCCCGATTGTCCTGCGCTCCACCTGGCCGCATCCTCCCTCTTCGCGTCCCCCAAACTAACCTCCTGACCATGACTGCTGATGTGTGGCTCCCCATCCCGGCCGACGAGATCGACGGGCTCCCCGACGGCCCGCGCTACCTCTACTGGAACGGCGGGCCCGAGTACCCGGCGGACCCCGCGGACTGCGCGTACTACGTCGTCCCCTACATGCTGGGCA
The DNA here is from genome assembly GCF_036241575.1 of Streptomyces sp. NBC_01267. Taxonomy (NCBI): domain Bacteria; kingdom Bacillati; phylum Actinomycetota; class Actinomycetes; order Kitasatosporales; family Streptomycetaceae; genus Streptomyces; species Streptomyces sp. NBC_01267. Next base: position 5,711,793 of record NZ_CP108455.1, read on the forward strand.
TGGAGGTCGCCGTCCGCCCGCTCGCCGCGATGAGGTCCCTGCGGGTCCTGCAGACCCTGTCCGCCGGAGTCGATCACGTTCGCCCGGGAATCGGCGGCCTGCACCCGGGGGTGCGCCTCTGCAACGCCCGCGGTGTGCACGAGGCGTCGACCGCCGAGCTCGCCCTCGCGCTGATACTCGCGTCCCTGCGCGGTATCCCCGACTTCGTGCGCGGACAGCAACAGGAGGAGTGGCGCTCGGGGTTCCGCCCCGCGCTGGCGGACAAGTCCGTACTGATCGTGGGTTACGGGTCGATCGGCGCGGCCATCGAGGACCGGCTCGTCCCCTTCGAGTGTGCGCGGGTGGCGCGCGTCGCGCGCTCCTCGCGCACCACGGAGCGCGGTCAAGTGCACGCGTTCACCGATCTGTCCGGGCTGCTGCTGGACGCGGACGTCGTCGTCCTCTCCACTCCTCTCACGGAGGACACCAGGGGCATGGTGGACGCGGACTTCCTGGCGGCGATGAAGGACGGTGCGCTGCTGGTGAACGTCGCGCGAGGGGGCGTCGTCGACACCAAGGCACTCCTTGCCGAGCTGGAGTCGGGGCGACTGCATGCGGCGCTCGACGTCACCGACCCCGAGCCGCTGCCCGCCGGGCATCCGCTGTGGCATGCCCCTGGTTGCCTCATCAGCCCCCATGCAGGCGGTCCCACCTCGGCGTTCATGCCCCGCGCCAAGCGGCTGCTGGCTTCCCAGCTCACCCGGTTCGTCGCCGGGGAGCAGCTGGACAATGTGGTGCTGACGACCGAATAAGACCGTTCTGTGGATGTTCGGATGTGCCGGGTGCCCATAACTCCTTTGCTCGTCACGGAGAGTAGAGAAGCTATGTCCCTGAGTGACGGTACTGGTGTATCGTCCGGATGGGGGCCGCGCAGGGACGCGGTGCGGGCGAGCGCACAGATCTTGAGGGGGCGACGGACGATGCACGGCCAGTGGACTGACCAACCGACGCGGCGGATCCACCGACGACGTCCCCGACGGACGAGGGCGCGCGGCTCGGACCCTCGCTCGGCGATGCGGCGGACGGCGACATCCGGGAAGGACCGGTGAGCACGTCGGGGGCGCTCCTCGCCCGGCAGCCGGTCTCCGGCGGCCCCGCGGGTCTGCTCTCCCAGCTCCTTCTCGCGGTGGTGTGCGGAGGCTATGCGATCGGCTCGGCGTTCGACTGGGGATCGGATGAACTGGCGCTCGTCATGGGTGACTTCGGCCTCAGCTTCGCGGCGGCGCTCGCCGCGGTCTCCTGTTTCTTCTATTCACGCACCCGGGAAAGCCGGTTCCGTCCCGCCTGGCTGCTGTTCTCACTCTCCTCCGCCATGGCGGCCTGCGGAAACGCTGTCTGGGGGTGGTACGAGGTCATCCTGCGGACTCCGGTTCCCACCCCCTCGCTCGCCGACCTCTTCTTCCTCTGCTTCGCGCCACCCGCCATCGTCGGACTGCTGGTCCTCGCGAAGCGGCCGGTCACCCGGGCGGGCTGGGTCTGTCTGGCGCTGGACGCCTGGCTCATCGGCGGTTCGCTGCTGACGCTCTCCTGGAGCCTCGCCCTCGCGCACGCCGCACGCCTGGAAGGCGGCCGGGAGAGCGTGGCGCACGCCGCGCTCTCCCTCGCCTATCCGCTCCTCGACATCGTCCTGGTGTCCATGGTGCTGGTCCTGCACTTCCGCAGGTCGAACGCCAACCGTTCGGCGATCAACACCGCCATTGCCGGGCTGGCGCTGACCGTGCTGTCCGATGCCCTGTTCACCTCGCCGCTGTTGCGGGCGAGCTACCGCTCGGGGCAGTTGCTGGACGCCGGATGGTTCGCAGGCTCGCTGCTCCTGGCGTACGCGCCCTGGGGTGCCCGGCTGGGGGCGAGCGGGTTCACCGGCACCGACCCGGTGCCCGAACCGCGCGGAATCCGGCACCCCAGCCGTCCCATCGCCGGTTCGCTGGCCGCACTCACCCCGTACCTGGCCGCAGCCGTCTGCACGCTCGGCATCCTCAACAACGTGATCGACGGCCACCGGGTGGACCGGGTGGTCGTCTTCACCGGCTGCACGGTCGTCCTCGCGCTGGTGGTCCGGCAGGGCATCATGCTCGTCGACAACATCGCACTCACCCATGAACTGGCCCAGAAGGAGAACCACTTCCGGTCCCTCGTGCAGGGGTCGAGCGATGTCATCATGATCGCCGCGCCGACCGGCATACTCCGCTACGTCAGCCCGGCAGCCTCGGGTGTCTACGGCCGGGACGCCGAGGAACTCATCGGCTCCGAGCTCGCCTCGCTCATTCACGCCGATGACCTGGGGCGCGTGGTCCACGAGGTGCGCCGCTTTCTGGCCGCGTCGCCCGCCTCCGAGCCCACCACCCGTATCGAGTGCCGCTTCAGATCAGGGACCGGGGACTGGCTCAATGTGGAGTCCACCGTCAACCGGCACCAGGGCGGGCTGATCTTCAACAGCCGGGACGTGACCGAACGGGTCCGCCTCCAGGCCCAGTTGCAGCACAACGCCGAACACGACCCGCTCACCGACCTGCCCAACCGGGCCCTGTTCACGGACCGGGTCCGCGAGGCGCTCGGCGGGCGCAGGGCGACCGACCACGGCACGGCGGTGCTCTTCATCGACCTCGACGGCTTCAAGGCGGTGAACGACACCATCGGCCACCAGGCGGGCGACGAACTGCTCGTCCAGGCGGCCCGCCGCCTCCAGGAGTCGGTCAGGTCGGCGGACACGGCGGCCCGTCTCGGCGGCGACGAGTTCGCCGCGCTCATCGTCGGCAACGGCAGCCAGGACCAGCCCGCCCGGGAGTGCCAGGTCCATGAGATCGCCGACCGGCTGCGCCTGCGGCTCTCCCAGCCGTACCGGATCGACGGCAGCGAAGTGCGGGTCGCGGCCTCCATCGGCGTGGCCTTCGCCGAATCCGGTGTCACCCCGACCGACCTGATGCGCAACGCCGATCTCGCCATGTACCGGGCGAAGGCGGGAGGTAAGAACCGCGTCGAGCTGTACGCCCCGCAGATGCAGGCCGAAGTCGTCCGCCGGTCCGAGCTGTCCACCCGGCTGCGCACCGCGCTCCACGACGGTGAATTCGCCCTGCTGCACCAGCCCGTGGTGAATCTCACCACCGGCCGGATCGCCGCGGTCGCCGCCCAGGCGCGCTGGCGCTCCACCCAGGGGATCCTCTTCACCCCGGCCGAGTTCCTCCAGGTCCAGGGGGCGGGCGACCTGGAAGAGGGGGCACGTACCGGCGAGCTGGGCCGCTGGCTGCTCGAAGAAGCCGTCGAGCAGGCAGCCGACCGGGGAGGCGCCGGGCACCAGGTGCCGGTCGCCGTGCGGCTCTCGGCCCGCAGGCTGCTCGACAGGTCCATGCCGCTCGCGTCCATCGAGGCACTCCTCAGCCGGCACGCGCTGCCCTCGGGCGCCCTGGTCATCGAGATCACCGACAGCGACCCGCGCATCGCCTTCGAGGAGCTGGAGCGCCGTCTGATGGTGCTGCGCAGGCTCGGCGTACGGATCGCGCTGGACGGCTTCGGGCGCGGGTACGCCGCGATAAACGCCCTGCGCCGACTGCCCGTCGACGTACTCAAACTGGACCGCGGTCTCGTCGAGGGAGTGGTGGAATCCGCACGGCTGCACAAAATCACCAGCGGACTGCTGCGGATCGCCTGCGACCTCGGCATGCAGTCCGTCGCCGACGGCGTGGACCTACCCGAACAGGTGATCGCTCTTCGCTCGATGGGGTGTACGCACGGGCAGGGTATGGCCTTCTCCGGACCACTGGACGAGTACCGCCTGCGCCGCTCCCTGGCCCGCGCGCGCTTCCCCCTGCCCGGCGGCGCGGCCCGGCCCGTCCTGCTCGGTACCCCCTCGTTCGCCAGCTCAAATAATGAGACGCCCGTCCCACCCACTTGACAGTCACCGGGCGCCAGGAGGAGGGTCAAGGCCATGACCACCCGAATTCTCGTACTTGGAAAGCGCGTCGGCTGAAGCAGAGCTCCTCACCAGCTCCGCACAACGCACCGACGCGCTCCCCTCGCTTGCCTCACGGCACGGGGGGTTTTTTGTTGCACCAGCACCACCCGAACACCGCGAAAATCCCCGCAAAAACCCTCAGCTTCGAGAAGAGAATGCCGATGACCGAGCAGGCCACCGGGGCCCACCACCCGCAGCCGCGAGCCCGTAACGGCGGACCGTCGTCCGTCACCGTCGAGCACGTCACGGGCGCGCAGTCCCTCATCCGTTCTCTTGAGGAAGTCGGCGCCGACACGGTATTCGGCATTCCCGGCGGTGCGATCCTTCCGGCGTACGACCCGATGATGGACTCCACCCGGGTGCGGCACATCCTGGTCCGTCACGAGCAGGGCGCGGGCCACGCGGCCACCGGTTACGCCCAGGCCACCGGCAAGGTCGGGGTCTGCATGGCCACCTCGGGTCCGGGCGCCACCAACCTGGTCACCCCGATCGCCGACGCGCACATGGACTCGGTGCCGCTGGTCGCGATCACCGGCCAGGTCGCCGCCGCCTCGATCGGTACGGACGCCTTCCAGGAGGCGGACATCTGCGGCATCACGATGCCGATCACCAAGCACAACTGGCTGGTCACCGACGCCGCCGACATCCCGCGGGTCATCGCCGAGGCGTTCCACGTCGCCTCGACCGGCCGTCCGGGCCCGGTGCTCGTCGACATCGCCAAGGACGCGCTCCAGGCGGACACGACCTTCTCCTGGCCGCCGCAGCAGGAGCTGCCCGGCTACCGCCCGGTGACCAAGCCGCACGCCAAGCAGATCCGTGAGGCGGCCCGGCTGATCACCCAGGCCAAGCGCCCGGTCCTGTACGTCGGCGGCGGGGTCATCAAGGCCCACGCCACCGCCGAGCTCAAGGTGCTGGCCGAGCTGACCGGAGCGCCGGTCACCACGACGCTGATGGCGCTCGGCGCGTTCCCCGACAGCCATCCGCAGCACGTGGGCATGCCGGGCATGCACGGTTCGGTCACCGCCGTCACCGCGCTGCAGAAGTCGGACCTGCTGATCGCCCTCGGTACCCGCTTCGACGACCGCGTCACCGGCAAGCTGGACAGCTTCGCCCCGGACGCGAAGGTCATCCACGCCGATGTCGACCCCGCTGAGATCGGCAAGAACCGACAGGTGGACGTGCCGATCGTCGGGGACGCCCGGGAGGTCATCGCCGATCTGGTCCAGGCCGTCCAGGCCGAGCACACCGAGGGCACCATCGGCACCGCCGCCCAGAAGCGGTACGCGGACTGGTGGACGGACCTCAACCGCTGGCGCGACGCCTACCCGCTCGGTTACGACCTGCCGCAGGACGGCAGCCTGTCCCCGCAGCAGGTCATCGAGCGCATCGGGCTGGCCGCCGACGCCGACACGATCTTCGCGGCGGGTGTCGGACAGCACCAGATGTGGGCCTCGCACTTCATCCAGTACGAGCGGCCCGCCACCTGGCTGAACTCCGGCGGCGCCGGAACGATGGGCTACGCGGTCCCGGCCGCGATGGGCGCCAAGGCCGGTATGCCGGACCGGATGGTCTGGGCGATCGACGGCGACGGCTGCTTCCAGATGACCAATCAGGAACTGACCACCTGCGCGCTCAACAACATCCCGATCAAGGTCGCGATCATCAACAACGGCGCCCTCGGGATGGTCCGCCAGTGGCAGACCCTCTTCTACAACCAGCGCTACTCCAACACCGTGCTGCACTCCGGCCCCGGCGCCGACGGCATCGCGGTGGACGGCAAGGCCAGCGGTGGCACCCGCATCCCGGACTTCGTGAAGCTGTCCGAGGCGATGGGCTGTGTCGCGCTGCGCTGTGAGCGCCCGGAGGACCTGGACAAGGTCATCGCGGAGGCGAACGCGATCAACGACCGCCCGGTCGTCGTCGACTTCATCGTTCACGAGGACGCGATGGTGTGGCCGATGGTCGCCGCAGGAACCTCCAACGACGAAGTCATGGCCCTCCGCGGCATCCGCCCCGACTTCGGCGACAGCGAAGAGAACTGAGAGAGCAGAGAGAGACCGACGACATGTCCACCAAGCACACGCTCTCCGTCCTGGTCGAGAACACGCCGGGCATCCTCGCCCGGATCGCCGCCCTGTTCTCCCGCCGCGGCTTCAACATCGACTCGCTCGCCGTGGGCGTCACCGAACACCCCGACATCTCCCGCATCACGATTGTGGTGAGTGTCGACGACCTGCCGCTCGAGCAGGTGACGAAGCAGCTCAACAAGCTGGTCAACGTCCTGAAGATCGTCGAACTCGAGCCCGGCGCTGCGATCCAGCGCGAGCTCGTCCTGGTGAAGGTCCGCGCCGACAACGAGACCCGCTCCCAGATCGTCGAGATCGTCGAGCTGTTCCGCGCCAAGACCGTGGACGTCTCCCCGGAAGCCGTGACCATCGAGGCCACCGGGGGCACCGACAAGCTGGACGCGATGCTCAAGATGCTGGAGCAGTACGGCATCAAGGAGCTCGTCCAGTCCGGTTCGATCGCCATAGGGCGAGGCGCGCGCTCCATCACGGACCGCAGCCTGCGGGCGCTCGACCGCAGCGCCTGAGAACCGGTCAAGGGCTGCTCGCATTGCGAGACCCGGAAACTTTCCTCCACCCGCCCGCCGTACGGTGGGCTGTAACACCTGCAGACCAAGGAGATATCCCAGTGGCCGAGCTTTTCTACGACGACGATGCCGACCTGTCGATCATCCAGGGCCGCAAGGTCGCAGTGATCGGTTACGGCAGCCAGGGCCACGCCCACGCGCTGTCGCTGCGTGACTCGGGCGTCGACGTCCGAGTCGGTCTGCACGAGGGCTCCAAGTCCAAGGCCAAGGCCGAGGAGCAGGGCCTGCGTGTGGTGACCCCCGCCGAGGCGTCCGCCGAGGCCGACGTCATCATGATCCTCGTCCCGGACCCGATCCAGGCCCAGGTCTACGAGGAGTCCATCAAGGACAACCTCAAGGACGGCGACGCGCTGTTCTTCGGCCACGGCCTGAACATCCGCTTCGACTTCATCAAGCCGCCGGCCGGCGTCGACGTCTGCATGGTCGCCCCGAAGGGCCCGGGTCACCTGGTCCGCCGTCAGTACGAGGAGGGCCGCGGCGTTCCGTGCATCGTGGCCGTCGAGCAGGACGCCACCGGCAAGGGCCTGCAGCTGGCGCTCTCGTACGCCAAGGGCATCGGCGGCACCCGCGCCGGCGTCATCAAGACGACCTTCACCGAGGAGACCGAGACCGACCTCTTCGGCGAGCAGGCCGTTCTGTGCGGCGGCACCGCCGCGCTGGTCAAGGCGGGCTTCGAGACCCTGACCGAGGCCGGTTACCAGCCGGAGATCGCGTACTTCGAGTGCCTGCACGAGCTGAAGCTCATCGTGGACCTCATGTACGAGGGCGGCCTGGAGAAGATGCGCTGGTCGATCTCCGAGACCGCCGAGTGGGGCGACTACGTCAGCGGCCCCCGCATCATCACCGACCAGACCAAGGTCGAGATGAAGAAGATCCTGGGCGAGATCCAGGACGGTACGTTCGCCAAGAACTGGATGGACGAGTACCACGGCGGCCTGAAGAAGTACAACGAGTACAAGAAGGCCGACGAGAACCACCTGCTGGAGACCACGGGCAAGGAGCTCCGCAAGCTCATGAGCTGGGTCGACAACGGCGACGCGTAAGCAGTACGGATCAGGGGGCTTCTCCGGACGGAGGAGCCCCCTTGTCCACCTCGTCCAACCACGTACGGGTGATCCCGCCGCATCGGCGGAATATCCACCCCGCAACGCCACTACACTGCTCAGAACATACGCGTCAGGCCCACAGCGTCGTGCGTCTTCCACGCGCCCAGCCCCTCCGCCTGCGGCCGTCGGGACGGCCCTCCGCAACGGACTTGTGAGGACTCACGTGAGCTCGAAACCTGTCGTACTCATCGCTGAAGAGCTGTCGCCCGCCACGGTGGACGCGCTGGGCCCGGACTTCGAGGTCCGGCACTGCAACGGTGCGGACCGCGCCGAACTGCTGCCCGCCATCGCCGATGTGGACGCGATCCTGGTGCGCTCCGCCACCAAGGTCGACGCCGAGGCCGTCGCCGCCGCGAAGAAGCTGAAGATCGTGGCCCGCGCCGGAGTCGGCCTGGACAACGTCGACGTCTCCGCCGCCACCAAGGCCGGCGTCATGGTCGTGAACGCCCCGACCTCCAACATCGTCACCGCCGCCGAGCTGGCCTGCGGTCTGCTGGTCGCCACCGCGCGCAACATCCCGCAGGCCAACAGCGCGCTCAAGAACGGCGAGTGGAAGCGCTCGAAGTACACCGGTGTCGAGCTGAGCGAGAAGACCCTCGGCGTCGTCGGTCTCGGCCGGATCGGCGTGCTGGTCGCCCAGCGCATGTCGGCCTTCGGTATGAAGATCGTCGCGTACGACCCCTACGTGCAGCCCGCGCGCGCAGCCCAGATGGGCGTCAAGCTCCTCACGCTCGACGAACTGCTCGAAGTCGCCGACTTCATCACCGTCCACCTCCCCAAGACCCCCGAGACGATCGGCCTGATCGGCGACGAGGCGCTGCACAAGGTGCAGCCGCACGTGCGGATCGTCAATGCCGCCCGCGGCGGGATCGTCGACGAGGAGGCGCTCGCCTCCGCCCTCAAGGAGGGCCGCGTCGCCGGTGCCGGTCTGGACGTGTACACGAAGGAGCCCTGCACGGACTCCCCGCTCTTCCAGTTCGACCAGGTCGTCTGCACCCCGCACCTCGGCGCGTCCACGGACGAGGCCCAGGAGAAGGCGGGTGTCGCGGTCGCCAAGTCCGTACGCCTGGCGCTCGCCGGTGAGTTGGTCCCGGACGCGGTCAACGTCCAGGGCGGCGTGATCGCCGAGGACGTCCGTCCGGGGCTGCCGCTCGCCGAGAAGCTCGGCCGGATCTTCACCGCGCTGGCGGGCGAGGTCGCCGCCCGGCTCGACGTCGAGGTGTACGGCGAGATCACCCAGCACGACGTCAAGGTCCTTGAACTCTCCGCGCTGAAGGGCGTGTTCGAGGATGTCGTCGACGAGACCGTGAGCTACGTCAACGCCCCGCTGTTCGCGCAGGAGCGCGGCGTCGAGGTCCGTCTGACGACCAGTTCGGAGTCCCCGGACCACCGCAACGTCGTCACCGTCCGCGGCACGCTCGCGGGCGGCGAGGAGGTCTCGGTCTCCGGCACGCTGGCCGGCCCCAAGAACCTCCAGAAGATCGTCGCGGTCGGCGAGTACGACGTGGACGTGGCGCTCTCCGACCACATGGTCGTCCTGCGCTACACCGACCGCCCCGGCGTGGTCGGCGCGGTCGGCAAGATCCTCGGCGAGGCCGGGCTGAACATCGCGGGCATGCAGGTCTCGCGGGCCGCCGTGGGTGGCGAGGCGCTGGTCGTGCTCACCGTCGACGACACCGTGCCGCCGGCCGTGCTCGCCGAGATCTCCGACGAGATCGGCGCCGTCTCGGCCCGTTCGGTGGACCTGACCGACTGATCCCCGTACCTCACCGGCGCACCCGGCCCGTAGACATGTGGAGCACAGATGTCTGCGCGCCGGGTGCGCTGCTGTCCGGGGCGGGATCGGAGACCGACGCGGCCTCTTACAGCCGAGCCCTCTTCAGCGCCATGTGCAGCAGCAGCCGGTCCTCGCCCTCGTCCAGGTCGAGGCCGGTCAGCTGCTCGATGCGGGAGAGGCGGTAGTAGAGCGTCTGACGATGGATGCCCAGTGCCGCCGCCGTACGCCCGGCCTGGCCCGCGCGGTCGAGGAACACCTCGGCGGTGTGGGCCAGTTCGGCGTGGGCGGGCGACAGCAGATCGCCCACCACGGGGTCCGGGGCCGTCTCCTGGGGGAGCGCCGTCAGCATGCGGTACGGGCCGATCGACGCCCATGCGGCGACCGCGCCGAACCGGCTCTCGGCCGCGGCGGCGCGGGATGCCGCCGAGGACTCCTGCCAGGACGCGGTCAGCTCGCCCAGACCCCGGCGGGCCGGTGCGATCCCCGCCGTGGCCCCGGCGCCCGCCGACTCCCTGAGGTGGGCCGCGGCGGTCAGCGCCGGGTCGAGCGCGTCCGGCGTGCGCAGCCGGATCAGCGCGGCCAGGCGGTACGTGGTGGCGTCCCCGGCCGCCGGGCCGCCGTCGGCCGGCATGGTGCACAGCGCCGCGGTGGCCGGTACCGGGCGTACCGGTGTGTCCTCGTCCGGCCACGGCGTCACGCACACCATGGCGTGCAGCCCGTCGGCGCTGGGGCCCAGCGCCGTACGCAGGGAGGCGACCGCCATGTCCCGCGGCCAGCCCCGTTCGGCGGTGAGGACCGCGCGGAATTCGCGGGACAGACCGGCGCCCGCCTGTGCCTCGTCGAAGAGCAGGTCACCGATGCGCGCGGTCACCTCCATCGCCGCGGCCAGCTGCTGTTCCGTGGGGCCCGGGTCGGTGTCCAGGAGCCAGACGTAGCCGTAGACCGTGCCACGGTGGCGTACCGGCAGACAGATCCTTCCCCGGTACACCCCGGCGTCGGGGGCCGCGGGGATCCGGACCGGGCCGGTCGCGTGGGTGATCCCGAAGCCCTCGAACCAGGCACGGACCGCGGGTGTCGAGCGCCGGGTCAGGATCGACCGGGTGCGGACCGGGTCCATGGCGCTGTCGTCCTCGCTGTCGTGCGCGCCGAAGGCGATCAGCCCGAAATCCCGGTTCTCCAGCGTCGCGGGGGCGCCGAGCAGCGCCGAGATCTCGTCGGCCAGGTCCTGGTAATCAGCCTTCACCCTGGCATTCTCGCACCCCTTCAGACATATGTCTGAGATCCGGGGTACGGATGCGTGACAGCTGTCGATGGCAGAAAATCGGAGTGATCCCTAGATTTCACGGTGGTTCTCCGTACCGCTCTGTACCGCTCTGTATCGGTCTGCGCAGGTACGGCCTTCGTTCGTACTTTCCGTGGAGGTGCCCCGTGCTGGGTCCCGTGATTCTCGCCGCGTCCCGCAGCGACAAGATGCGCCGTTTCATTTCGGCCGCACCTGGCACCAAGCAGGTCGTCGGCCGGTTCATCGCCGGTGAGACGGTCGACCAGGTCGTCCCGATCATCGAGGACGCCGCCGACAAGGGCCTTGAGGTCACCATGGACGTGGTGGGCGAGGACATCACCACGCCCGAGCAGGCCGCCGCGGCCCGTGACGCCTACCTGGAACTGATCGGCCGCCTCAAGGACCTCGGTCTGGGCACCAAGGCCGAGATGTCCGTCAAGCTCTCCATGTTCGGCCAGGCGCTGGAGGGCGGGCACGAGCTGGCGCTCGCCAACGTCCGCCCGGTCGTCGAGGCCGCCGCCGAGATCGGCACCACGGTCACCCTCGACGCCGAGGACCACACCACCCTCGACTCGATGTTCGCCATCCACGAGGAGCTGCGGAAGGACTTCCCGCAGACCGGATGCGTGATCCAGGCGTACCTGTTCCGCACCGAGGACGACGCCCGCCGCCTGGCCGCCGCAGGCAGCCGCGTCCGCATCGTGAAGGGCGCCTACAAGGAGCCCGCCTCCGTCGCGCACCAGGCCAAGCCCGAGATCGACAAGGCCTACGTCCGCATCCTGAAGACCCTGATGGAGGGCGACGGCTACCCGATGATCGGGTCCCACGACCCGCGTCTGATAGCCGTCGCGCAGGAGCTGGCACGCAAGGCCGGGCGCAAGCTGGACGAGTACGAGTTCCAGATGCTGTACGGCATCCGCAGCGAGGAGCACATCCGGCTCGCGGCCGAGGGCCACCGGATGCGCGTCTACACCGCGTACGGCACCGACTGGTACGGCTACTTCATGCGCCGTCTCGCGGAGAAGCCGGCCAACCTGCTGTTCTTCGGCCGCTCCATCCTCACCAAGGGCTGACCCGCCCGGCTGACCACCCACCCCTGACACAAGGAGACAAGGCACTCATGGATGCTGTGACCCAGGTCCCCGCGCCGGTCAACGAGCCGGTCCACTCCTACGCCCCCGGTACCCCGGAGCGGGCGCGTCTCGAAGCCAAGCTCAAGGAGCTGGCCGAGAACCCCATCGAGCTCACGATGACCATCAACGGTGTGAAGCGGATGGGTGGCGGCGAGCCGTTCACCGTCGTGCAGCCGCACAACCACCGGTCGGTCATCGGTACCGGCGCGCACGCCACGCAGGCCGACGCCCAGGAGGCGATCGACGCCGCGCTGGCCGCCGCCCCGGCCTGGCGTGCGATGTCCTTCGACGACCGTGCCGCGATCATCCTCCGCGCCGCCGAGCTGCTGTCCGGCCCGTGGCGCGAGACGCTCGCCGCCTCGACGATGCTCGGCCAGGGCAAGACCGCCCAGCAGGCCGAGATCGACACCCCCTGCGAGCTCATCGACTTCTGGCGCTTCAACGTCAAGTACGCCCGTGACCTGCTGGCCGAGCAGCCCCCGGCCAACTCCCCGGGCGTCTGGAACCGTCTCGACCACCGCCCGCTCGAAGGCTTCGTCTACGCGATCACGCCGTTCAACTTCACGGCCATCGCGGGCAACCTCCCGACCGCCCCGGCCCTGATGGGCAACGTGGTCGTCTGGAAGCCGTCCCCGACGCAGACCCACGCGGCCGTCCTGCTGATGCAGCTCCTGGAGGAGGCCGGTCTCCCCAAGGGCGTCATCAACCTGGTGACCGGCGACGGCATCGCCGTCTCCGAGGTCGCCCTGAACCACCGCGACCTGGCGGGCATCCACTTCACCGGTTCCACCCCGACCTTCCAGTACCTCTGGAAGACGATCGGCGAGAACATCGGCAAGTACCGCACCTACCCGCGGCTGGTCGGCGAGACCGGCGGCAAGGACTTCGTCGTCGCCCACCCCAGCGCCGACCGCGCCGTGCTGAAGACCGCGCTGACCCGTGGCTCCTTCGAGTTCCAGGGCCAGAAGTGCTCGGCCTCCTCGCGTGCGTACGTCCCCGCCTCGATCTGGAACAGCGGCTTCCGCGAGGAGTTCGCCGCCGAGGTCGACTGGATCACCATGGGTGACGTCACCGACCTGTCGAACTTCATGGGCGCCGTCATCGACGACCGCGCGTTCGCGAAGAACAAGGGCGCGATCGACCGTGCGAAGGCTGACCCGAGCTGCACGATCGTCGCGGGCGGTACGTACGACGACTCCGTCGGCTACTTCGTCCGACCCACCGTCATCGAGTGCTCCGACCCGGAGAACGAGGTCTTCACGACCGAGTACTTCGGCCCGATCCTCGCCGTCCACGTCTACGACGACAGCCAGGACGGCGCGTACGACGCGATGCTGACCCAGATGGAGTCGGTCTCCGACTACGCGCTGACCGGCTCGGTCATCTCGTCGGACCGCGCCGCTACCGCGTACACGATGGACAAGCTCCGCTACGCGGCGGGCAACTTCTACATCAACGACAAGTCGACCGGCGCCGTGGTCGGCCAGCAGCCCTTCGGCGGCGGCCGTGCCTCCGGCACCAACGACAAGGCCGGTGCCCCGCAGAACCTCCAGCGCTGGACCCTGACCCGGGCCATCAAGGAGACGCTGGTCCCGCCGACCGAGTACACCTACCCGCACCAGGGCTGACACCCCCCCCGGGTCACCCCGGGCACGCCCCGCGAAGCTCCGCCCCCATCCGGTCCCCCCACCGGGCGGGGGCGGTTTCGCGTTCCCGGGGCCGTACGGAATTCAGTGGCGCGCCCGCCGTGCGCCGACGCACCCTTGCCCGCATGGCAGAACACCTCGCCCCCGAACCGTCCCACCGCATCCGCGCGCTCCACACGGAGTCGACGGTCACCGTCTACCAGGCGTACACCCCGTCCCTGGGCCTCCCCGCCGCCCGCGACGGCCGTTTCCCCGCAGCCTGGAAGCGGTCCCGGATGACCTGGATCAAGCCGTCGTTCCTGTGGATGATGTACCGCTGCGGCTGGGCGGCGAAGGAGGGCCAGGAGACGGTCCTGGCCGTCGAGATCAGCCGCGCCGGGTTCGACTGGGCGCTGCGGCACGCGTGTCTCTCCGCGTACGAGCGCGGGTTCCACGCCGACCAGGCCGCCTGGAAGAGGGAGTTGCAGCGGTCACCGGCCCGGGTGCAGTGGGACCCGGAACGAGATCTGTGGCTCCGCCCGCAGCCCCACCGCTCGTTGCAGCTCGGCCTCAGCGGGGAGGCGGCGCGGCGGTACGCGGACGAATGGACGGTCTCGATCCGGGACGTCACCCCGCTGGTGCACCGGATCCACGCGCTGGTCCGCGAGGGCGACGAAGCGGCGGCGACCGCCCTGCTGCCCCGGGAGCTCCCGTACCCGGCCGACGACGGGCTGCTCGCGAGCGTGCTGCCCGTCCGGAGGGGCAGCGGCGAGGTGGTGCGGGGCGTCACGGGCGTGCCGGAGGACATCGAGACCGTCACCGGATGAGCCGGCCGCGGTCCGCGGCTCCAGGTGTGGGACCTGTGCCGCACCGGTGATGGTCCCGTGACCTCGTGCAACCCTGTGCGTCACCCGGCGGTCAAAGCCCCCGTACCGCACATGAATTCACGTGTGGTCGAAGCCCCCCCACGCGGGAGGTGCCCGTGCGTGCAGGCCGAGAACCCGCGCCGCAGGTACCCGCGTACACAGCAGAAACCCACCCGGGAGAACCGTTTTGCGTCACCGCATCAGCTCGTCGTCCGCCGTAGCGGCGGCCCTGCTCGCCGTCGCCCTCGCACCGGCCGCCCAGGCGCACGCCGACGGGACAGCCCCCGCCCTCGTGGTGTCCGAGCTGTCCAGCGATCCGTGGCAGCCGGGCACGGTCCGCGAGGACTCCCTCACCTTCACCAACCAGGGCGACGCGCCCGCCGACGGCCTCACGATGCGGCTGCGGATCACGCGCGGCATCGAATTCCCGGAGCACGCCGCCGGATGTACGTACTCGACCGACGCCGACCAGGTGTCGGTGGCCGTCTGCCACTTCGACCAGGTGCTCGACCCGGGCAAGTCCTTCGACGTGCCCCTCAAGTTCAAGGTGCTGTCCAAGGCGCTGCTGGAGAACGTGGAGTACGGCACCGGCTCCACCGGCGGCGACCCGGAGTCCGGTTCCACCGACATCAGTTACCGCTCGCTCGCGGTCACCGCGGACAACACCGCCGACCTCGCCGCCGTCGGCGACAACGCCAAGGGCAAGCCCGGCGACAAGGTGACGGTCACCGCGGGGCTGCGCAACGACGGCCCCGGCTGGATCGACGACAACACGAGCGACGACCAGCCGGCGGTGATGGTCGGCATACCCAAGGGCACCACGGCCGTCGAGGTCCCGAAGGACTGCCTGCCCTTCGGTATCGACGGCCCGAGCG
Organism: Streptomyces sp. NBC_01267; assembly: GCF_036241575.1. Taxonomy (NCBI): domain Bacteria; kingdom Bacillati; phylum Actinomycetota; class Actinomycetes; order Kitasatosporales; family Streptomycetaceae; genus Streptomyces; species Streptomyces sp. NBC_01267. The sequence continues at coordinate 5,727,098 of NZ_CP108455.1, forward strand.
GCCCGTCCGCACCGGGCAAGCGCACGTACGTCTGCCTGCCTTCCGACCACCTCTACGAGGTCGGCTCGCTGCACACGTACAAGTTCGTGCTCAAGATCGAGAGCGGCGCGAAGGACACGTCGAGCGAGGTGAAGGCCACGTCGGTGTACGACATCCACCCGGTCTTCGACAAGAACGCCGCCAACGACAAGGCGAAGCTCGTGATCGACGTCACGGGTACGGGATCCGGCACGGGCTCAGGCTCATCCGGCGGATCCAACGGAGGCTCATCGACGGCCGGTTCGACGTCGGGCTCCACGTCCGGTTCGACCAACGGCGGCACCCAGGCCCAGTCGACCGGCGGTACGGGCACCTCGGGCTCCACGACGTCGACCGGGGGCTCGACGACGGACGGCACCACGACGGTCGGCGACGCGACCGGCACGATGGCCTCGACCGGCGCGGGCAACACCCCCCTGGTGACCGGCATCGGTGCGGCCGCGGTCGCACTCGGCGGCGGCCTGGTCTTCGCACTGCGCCGCAGGAACGCGGCGAGGACCCGCTAGCCACTCGGAAGAGCTGTGGCCCGAACGCCCTGGTTTGCTCCATCTGATCTGCGAAATCTGATCTGCGAAGGGGCGAACCAGGGCGATCGGCAGGTGCGGGTACCGGCTCAGTCCTCGACCTGTCCGACGGCGTCCCGTTTGACGCCGTACCAGGCAGTGCCCCCGCCCACCACCCCCGCGAGCAGCGCTGCGATCAGGATGGGCGTGACGCTTGCCCCGTGCTGCACGGCGAGGGACACCACCGTGCCGCTCACCACGGCGGAGAGCAGGGCGAGCAAGAGCTTTCCGCGTTGCGCGCGATTCCGCAGGAAGATCTTCTGGTGCGGGACTTCCGGCAGTTCGGCGAGGTCGGCCGCCGGGCCCGCGCTCGCCGCCTTCGGCCGTTTGAAGTACATGAGGTACAGGCAGTGGCCGCACAACTCCCAACCGTCGGGGGCCAGTTCGGCCGCCTTCGCCGTACGGTCCGCTGCGTTGACCACCTCGCGCCGGTACTCCCAGCGCATCGCGGTGGCCGGGTCGCGGCGGGCGACGAACCGGCCCAAGCGGTCGATGCGTTCGATCTCCCAGCCCTGGTCGCCGAAGTGGTTGAGCTGCCGGCGGTCGGCGTAGATGTCGGCGATCCACTTCCAGGTGCGGGGCTCGGTCCCTTGCCCGGCGGCGGGACCGTCCTCGGCCGCCGTGAGCCGCTCCGCGAACACGTCCACCGGGCCGAACTCCTCCTGCGCACTCGTCCCGGTCTCGGCGAGGTAGCCCGAGAGGTCATCGACGGTGGCCGACACCTCCTCCCGGGGCCTCCCGTGTGAGCGCAGCGCCGCGGTGAGTTCCGCGAAGTACTCGATATCGGTGTCCGAGCGATCCGTCATGGCATGTCCCCTGTTCCCCCTGGTTCCAGCATCGTCCGTACGTGCGTGTGGAACTCCAGCCAGGCCGCGCTCTGTTCGCCGAGTGCCTTCCTGCCCCCGCCGGTCAGCCGGTAGTAGCGGCGCCCCGGCCCGCGCTCGGCGGCGCGGAAATCCCCGACCACGAGTCCGGCTTCTTCGAGCCGGTTCAGTACGGGGTAGAGCGTCCCGCCCTTGATCTCGCCGACCCCGGCGGCGGCCAGCGCCTTGGCGATCTCGTATCCGTAGCTCTCGCCTCCGGTGAGGCAGGTGAGCACGAGGAGGTCAAGGACGCCCTTGAGCCAGCTGGATCTGCGGTCTGCGGCCATGGCTGTATTGCAGCACCACCTAGTTAGGAATGCAACCTAGGTGGCGTCGCGAGCCAGGTAGGGGTGTGCGCGAGTCAGGCGGAGATGTGATCGCGTCTCAGATAGTAGGAAGTCCGAGTAATTGTGGAGACAGAGCGGCCCTGCTCCCTTAGCTTGGTAGAAGCCGAACGTCTCGCTCGACCCAGCGAGTGGCGGTCGTGAGCCGCGCCCCGATGCAGGTAACCCCTGCGGCGCCCCGCTCCCCGCCCCTTCCGGCGCATCGATATCCCCCTTGCTCTTCAAGGAGTCGATCACCATGGCCGAGACCGTCCGCCGCGTCCGTCACACCACCCGCGCCGCACGTTCGGGTGAGTCCGACCGCAGGAACGCGGCAGCAGCCCTCCAGCGCGCACTCGACCGCCGTGACAACGGCGGCTCCACCGGTCACTGACCGCCGGTACTCGCACCCTTGGGCGCCGACCGCCCAGCACCGTACGGCGCAGGGCGGTCGTCGAGCGGGATCACGGGGTCAGTGGCCGCGCTGGATCTCGAAGTGGTCGATGCGCTCGCCCGATTCGGCGAGTGCGCTGACCTTGAGCTTCGCCTGTCGGCCGGTCGTCACCTCCACCGCGAGGAACGAGTAGCCGGTGTACCGCACCCGGGACCACTCGACGGTCTCGGTGGCCTTGGCGCCGCCCTTGACCCAGTGGTACGTGGGCACGCTCTCCTGCTCGTCGAGGTGTCCCTCGTAACTGTCGGGCGCCGGGAAGTCGTACAGCGACTTGCCCGCGCCGCCCGCCGTCACGTACACGATGCCGTCCCGCGTCGGGTCGGTCCGCTCGCCGATGGGGACCTTCCTGGCGACCTTGTTCCGCAGGATCGCGTCGGTGCGCTCGTACACGTGGTTGTGGCCGTTGATGACCAGGTCCACCTGGTGCTTCTCGAAGAGCGGTACCCACTCCTCGCGCACTCCGCCCTCCGAGGCGTGCGAGTTCGTCGTGGAGAACGCGCAGTGGTGGAAGAAGATCACGACGAAGTCGACGTCGTGGTTCTTCCGCAGTTCGCCGAGGCGCTTGTCGAGCCAGCGGGTCTGCTTGCCGCCGCTGATGCCGTAGTTGGCGGGGATCTCGTACGAGACGTCGTTGGCGTCCAGCGCGACGACGCCCACATTGCCGTGCACGAACGAGTACACGCCGGGCTGGTTCACCGGGTCCGGGCCGTTGTCGGGCAGGGTCCAGCGCGCGTTCTGGCCGCCGTAGCCGTCGGGCGAGTACCAGGCTTCCATGTCGTGGTTGCCGGTGGTCACCATCCACGGCACGGTCTTCGCGACGGTCTCCGTCTGGGCCAGGAACTGGTCCCAGGTGCGCGCGTCGTACGTGTCGGTCTCCTGGCCGGAGCCCGACGGGTCGGCGTAGCAGATGTCACCCGCGTGCAGGTGGAACGACGGGTTCTGGCCCAGGATCAGCTGGTCGTTGCCGAGCGCGTGGTAGCTCACGCCCTGGTCGCCGAAGGCCGTGAAGGTGAATGACTCGGCCCGCGCGGGAGCGGTGGTGAAGGTGCCGAGCGTGCCCAGGTGGCGGCGGTCGGCCGGGTCGAAGCCGTCGTGCCCGACGCCGTAGTAGTACGTCGTCCCCGGCCGCAGCCGGTCCAGTCCGGCGTGGACGTAGAACTGCTCGGCGGCGGCGATCTTGCCGCCGTTCAGGCGGGGCGTGGTCAGGTGCCGCACCTCGGCGCTGATCTTCCGGCTCAGGTCCCAGGGGGCGGTGCCGATCCGGATGTACGGCCGCTTCACCGCGAAGGGGACCTGCCAGGAGACGCGCATCTGCGTCCTGGGGTCCGCTCCGTAGGCGAGGTGGCGGCCGAACGGTGCGACCAGTGAACCGTCGACGGCGGGCGTGGAGTGAGCGGGCGTGGAAGGGGCGGGCCGGTGTGCGGGGGCCGCGTACGCGGCCGGGGCGCCCGCCGCGACGCCCGCCCCGGCGACGGCGGCGGTGGCGGCCGTCGTACGGAGAACTCCGCGGCGGGTGAGCTTGGTGCGCAGGTACTCGTGCTGCTCGGCCATGCTCATCCGGCCGGCGAGCTTCTCGGGGATACCGAAGCGAGGTGTGTCCATGGCGCACAAGGTGCCTGGCCCGTCTGGCGTGCTCTTCCCCTCCGGATGAACGACAGGCGTACAGCAGACGGGCTGTCCGGATAGTGGACGCTTATGTCATTACCTGGGACGCGCAGTAGGGTGCCGTCATGTCTCGCAGCCTCAATCTCGCAGTGATCCCCGGTGACGGCATCGGCCAGGAAGTCGTGGCCCAGGGCCTCAAGGTCCTGAACGCGATCCTTCCTCAGGATGTGAAGCTGGAGACCAAGGAGTACGACCTCGGCGCCCAGCGCTGGCACCGCACCGGTGAAACCCTCCCGGACGCCGAGCTGGAGTCGCTCAAGCAGCACGACGCGATCCTGCTCGGTGCGATCGGCGACCCCTCCGTGCCGTCGGGTGTCCTGGAGCGCGGTCTGCTCCTGAAGCTCCGTTTCGCCTTCGACCACTTCGTGAACCTCCGCCCCTCGAAGCTCTTCCCGAACACGGCCACCCCGCTGGCCGGTCGCCCGGACATCGACTTCGTCGTCGTCCGGGAGGGCACCGAGGGTCCGTACACGGGCAACGGCGGCAGCCTCCGCACCGGCACTCCGGCCGAGATCGCGACCGAGGTCAGCGTCAACACCGCGTACGGCGTCGAGCGCGTCGTGCGGGACGCCTTCGCCCGCGCCCAGGCGCGTCCGCGCAAGAAGCTGACGCTGGTGCACAAGAACAACGTCCTCGTGTACGCGGGCCACATGTGGAAGAACATCTTCGACAAGGTCGCCCAGGAGTTCCCGGACGTCACCACCGACTACCTGCACGTCGACGCCGCGACGATCTTCTTCGTCTCGCAGCCCGAGCGCTTCGACGTGATCGTCACCGACAACCTCTTCGGTGACATCCTCACCGACCTCGCCGCTGCCGTGACCGGCGGCATCGGCCTGGCGGCTTCCGGCAACATCAACCCGGCGGGCACCTTCCCGTCGATGTTCGAGCCGGTGCACGGTTCGGCGCCCGACATCGCGGGCTCCGGCAAGGCCGACCCGACGGCCACGATCCTCTCGGTCGCCCTCCTCCTGCGTCACCTCGGCTTCGAGGCCGAGGCGGCCCGTATCGAGGACGCCGTCTCCGCGGACCTCGCGGAGCGCGACGGCACGTTCCGCACGACGGACGAGATCGGCGACGCGCTCGCGGTACGAGTAGCGGGCTGACCCGTCGACTGATTCATCACAGCCGCCGGGTCGCACAGACACCCGGCGGCTGTGTTTTGCGGTCCTCGGGTGCGACCATCGATTCCTGGACCGCATTCACGCATTTCATCCACGGCAGACCACGCGCGATAATCGGACGTGGGGCCGCGGTATGAGGGGAAGCTCGGACGTCCTAGTAGTGGCGTGAGCGCGGTCCGTCACACACAACCGGTGAAGGACAACCACTCATGACGACGCCTACGATCGAACTCAAGCCCACCTCCAGCCCGCTGTCCGACGCGGAGCGGGAGGCGATTCTGACCAACCCGGGGTTCGGCCGCCACTTCACCGACCACATGGTGACGATCAAGTGGACCGAGGGGCGGGGCTGGCACGACGGCCAGCTCGTCCCTTACGCGCCGCTGTCGATCGACCCGGCGAACATGACGCTGCACTACGCGCAGGAGATCTTCGAGGGTCTCAAGGCGTACCGCCAGCCCGACGGCTCCGTGGCCACCTTCCGCCCGGAGGCCAACGCCAAGCGCTTCCAGCGTTCCGCACACCGTCTCGCCATGGCCGAGCTGCCCGTCGAGACGTTCATCGCGGCCTGTGACGCGCTGGTCCAGCAGGACAAGGCATGGGTCCCCGCGCACGGCGGCGAGGAGTCCCTCTACCTGCGCCCGTTCATGATCGCGACCGAGGTCGGGCTGGGCGTGAAGCCCTCCAACGAGTACCTCTTCATCGTCATCGCCTCCCCGGCCGGCGCGTACTTCGAGGGTGGCGTCAAGCCGGTCTCGATCTGGCTGTCCGAGGACCGGGTCCGCGCCGTCCCCGGCGGTATGGGCGACGCCAAGACCGGCGGCAACTACGCCGCGTCCCTCCTCGCCCAGGCCGAGGCCGCCCAGCAGGGCTGCGACCAGGTCGCCTACCTCGACGCCGTCGAGCACAAGTGGGTCGAGGAACTGGGCGGCATGAACCTGTACTTCGTGTACGGGAACAAGATCGTCACCCCGGCGCTCACCGGCTCGCTGCTCGCGGGCGTCACCCGTGACTCGCTGCTCTCGGTCGCCCGCGACCTGGGGTACGAGTCCGAGGAGAGCCGCGTCTCCATCGACCAGTGGCGCGCGGACACCGCGAACGGAACGCTCACCGAGGTCTTCGCCTGCGGCACGGCCGCGGTGATCACCCCCGTCGGCACGGTGAAGTCCAACGGCGGCGAGTGGCAGCAGGGTTCGGGGGAGCCGGGCGAGGTCACGCTGAAGCTCCGGGCGGCGCTGCTGGACATCCAGCGGGGGATCGGCGAGGACCGGTACGGCTGGATGCACCCGCTGGGCTGACACCCGTGACCGGACCGTCGGAGGGGCTCCGTACCGCGTCCTTCTGACACCCGTGACCGGACCGTCGGAGGGGCTCCGTACCGAGCCCCTCCGACGACCGCGTACGGAGCAGGGGCCCTACCGCAGCGTCGCTTCGATCGCCGGGCCCCAGCCGAGCAGTTCCTCGTCCCGCCCGGCCGCGGCCACGCACTGCACACCGAGCGGCAGACCGTTCCCCGCCACCCCGGCCGGGACGTTCAGCGACGGCAGCCCCGCGTTGCTCCACGGCAGGGACATCACCGAACTTCCGGTCGTGGCCAGCCCCTTCGGCGCGGGACCCGTCGCCGACGGGGTGATCCACAGGTCGATGTCCGCCATCGCCGCCGCCATCCGGTCACGGAACGCCACCCGCTCCCGCTGCGCGCGTGCGTACTCCACCTCCGTGATGAGCTGCCCGGCGCGGATCGCCTGCGCCGTCTCGGGCCGGTACAGCTCGCCGTACTCCGCGAACCAGTCGGCGTGCGTGCGGGCCACCTCGTAGCGGTTCATCGTGAAGAGCTGGGCCCTGACCTGCTCGAAGTTGGTCATCACGGCGATCCGCCGTACCAGGTGCCCGGCCGCTTCGAGCCGGTCCACCTGGATCCGGAAGGCGTCGAGCGCATCGGGTTCGGCGTGTTCCAGATAGGGGCCCTCCGGGATGCCCAGCACCGGGAGTTCCGTCGTGGGCACGGCAGGGCGCCAGTTGTCGCAGACCACCGCGGCGGCCGGAGCCAGGCCCGCCACATCCGCCGCGAAGAGCCCCAGGGTGTCGAAGCTCGGGGCGTTCGCGATGACGCCGTCGACAGGGATGCGCCCGTACGTCGGTTTGAAGGCGGCCACTCCGCAGTACGCGCCGGGCCGGATCACCGAGCCGACGGTCTGGGTCCCCACGGCCAGCGGAACCATTCCGGCGGCGACCGCCGCGGCCGAACCGCTGCTCGATCCGCCGGGTGTGTGCGCGAGGTTGTGCGGGTTGCGGGTCGGCCCCGGCGCCAGTACGGCGAACTCCGCCGTCACCGTCTTCCCCGCGACCACGGCTCCCGCCGCGCGCAGCCGGTCGACGACGGTGGCCTGCCGTCCGGCCAGTGCCTCCGGTGGGAGGGCCGAACCGGCCCTGGTGGGTAGGGTGTCGACCTGGATGATGTCCTTGATACCGACCGGGACGCCGAACAGCGGCGGCCGGTCGGCGGGGTCGGGCCAGCGGGTGGTGACTGCGGCGGTCTCGGCCGCGATCCGTTCGGTGCGGGCCGGTTCGGGAACGAAAGCCTGTATCTCACGGTCCATGGGCCACGACGCTACAACTCCGCGAGCGCCCCGGTGGAGATCTCGGACGGGTCCGACTCATCCGCCAGGCTGTCCGGGTGGGCAGCGGCGTCGGGCGTGCGCGCGGTCAGGGCCGCGTAGACCAGCCCGCCGACCGCACCGGAGAACAGGAAGCTGCAGTCCACCCCGCCGGTGAGGTGCAGCAGCGGGCCCTCGTAGAAGGGGGTGGAGACCGCGGTCAGACCGACGGCCGCGCCGATGGCCCACGCCACCGCCGCCCGGAGGTTCCAGCCCGCGTTGTACCAGTAGATCCCGCCCCTGGACCGGCGGTTGAAGACCTGGAGGGCGTCCGGGTCGTACCGGCCGCCGCAGCGGACGTACCCGATGACGGTGATGACGGCCCAGGGCGTGCCGACCGCGGTGAGCAGCAGGACGAACGAGGTCATCGCCGACTGCGCGTCCCAGGCGAAGTGGCCGACGAAGACGAAGACGGTGGAGACGGCGGCCACCACCAGGGTCGCCCGCGCGCGGGTGGCGCGCGGCAGGATGGCGTCCAGGTCCAGGCCCATCGAGTAGAGCATCAGCCCCGCGTTGCCCACCGAACCCGCGGAGGCGGCGAGCAGCAGCGGGACCAGGTACCAGCCGGGCGAGGCGGCGACGAGCGGTCCCGCGAAGTCGGCGGCGGAGCGGGCGGCGAGCGCGGTGTACGTGCCGAAGAGCTGGGGGACCAGCAGTCCGAGTATGAGGCCGAGACAGGTGGCGCCCAGGACCGCGCGGGAGCTGTGGCGCCGGGGCGAGACGTAGCGGGTGTAGTCCCCGAGCAGGGTGATGAAGGCGATGGGCCCGCTGAGCCCGGCGGCGACGGCCGAGAGGAACCAGGTGGGCCAGAAGGAGCCGAGCAGATACGCGGTGTGCGGCGCAGCGGCGGTGGTGAAGTCGGGGGCGTACGCGAGGAGTCCGAGCACCAGCAGGGCCGTCATGCCGACGGCGAGGGCCTTGCTGAGCCGCAGCAGCAGCCGGTATCCGAACACCGCTCCGACGACGGTGAGGGCGGCGATCAGCGCGTAGACGAGGGCGTGGATCCAGCCGTTGTCCGGCAGGCCGGTCAGCCGGTTCAGTGCCCCGATCATCACGTCACCGCCGACCCACAGGGTCAGTGCGGTGTAACCGAGCGAGAGCAGCAGGCCGACGACCGAACCGATGAGCCTGCCGCGTACGCCGAACTGGGCGCCGCTCGACGTGGAGAGGTTGGTGCCGGTCCGCAGCGAGACCAGGGCGAGCGGCGCCGTGAGCAGCGTGCCGACGACGGTCCCGGCGACGACGGAGGTGACCGCCGGCCAGAGGCCGAGACCGAAGGAGACCGGCAGCCAGCCGAAGATGATCACGCCCAGGCAGAGGTTGGACCCCAGCAGGATGCTGATGAGGTCGCGTGGCCCGCTGGTGCGTTCCACGTCCGGGATGGTGTCGACTCCGCGCTGTTCGATCGGCACGAGGTACCTCTCCGCTCGTCTTTTTGAGTGCCGCTCAATGTGCGGGATTCCGCTTTGACATGTCAATGGATTCCGTTCTTTCTTTAACCGAAACATGAAGTTAGAGTGACGATCTAACTCATGGAGGTGGGTGCGACGTGAGACTGACCCCGACGGAACGCGACCGGCTGCTGCTCTTCGGCGCCGCGGAGCTGGCGCGGGCGCGCCGGGCGCGCGGACTGCTGCTCAATGTCCCCGAGGCGACCGCACTGATCGCCGACACCGTCTGCGAGGCGGCCCGGGACGGCCGGCGGCTCGCCGAGGCGATCGAGGCGGCCCGTGCGGTGCTCGGCCCCGGTGATGTGCTGCCCGGTGTCGCCGATGTCGTCACCGAGGTGCACGTCGAGGCCGTCTTCGACGACGGCTCGCGGCTCGCCGTGGTCGCCGACCCCATCGGCGGCGGCTCGCTGGGCGAGGACGCCCCCGGCGCGGTGCTGTCCGGGCCCGGCTACCCGGACCCCGTCCCCGAGGTGACGCTGACCGTACGGAACACCGCGTCCGTGCCGGTCAGCGTCACCTCGCACTTCCACTTCTTCGAGGCCAACCCCCGGCTGGACTTCGACCGGGCCGCCGGATACGGCAGGCGGCTGTGCGTGCCCGCGGGGTCGTCCGTGCGGTTCGGACCGGGGGAGAGCGCCGAGGTGCCACTGACCGCGATCGGCGGCGACCGGATCGCGATCGGTTTCGCCGGGCTGGTCGACGGACCGCTGGACGCGCCCGGCGCGAAGGAAGAGGCCCTGCGGCGCGCGGCGGCCTGCGGATACCTGGGAGCCGGACGATGAGTGAGTACGCGGCAGTGCACGGGCCCCGGGCCGGTGACCGGGTGCGCCTCGGCGACTCCGGCCTGACCGTCCGGGTCGAGTCCGACGCCCAGCGGCCGGGCGACGAATTCCTCGCCGGGTTCGGCAAGACCGCCCGCGACGGACTGCACCTCAAGGCCGCCGCCGTACGCGACACCTGCGACGTCGTGATCAGCAACGTGCTGGTGATCGACGCGGTGCAGGGCATCCGCAAGGTCTCCATCGGCATCCGGGAGGGCCGGATCGCGGCGATCGGGCGGGCCGGGAACCCCGACACCCTCGACGGGGTCGACGTCGTGGTCGGCACCGGCACCTCGATCGTCTCGGGCGAGGGGCTGATCGCCACCGCCGGAGCCGTCGACGCGCACGTCCATCTCCTCTCGCCGCGCATCATGGAGGCCTCGCTGGCCTCCGGGGTGACGACGATCATCGGCCAGGAGTTCGGCCCGGTCTGGGGCGTCGGTGTCAACTCGCCCTGGGCGCTGCGCCACGCCTTCAACGCCTTCGACGCCTGGCCGGTCAACATCGGCTTCCTGGCCCGCGGTTCGTCCTCCGACTCCGCGCCCCTGGTGGAGGCGCTCGCCGAGGGCGGCGCGTCAGGCTTCAAGGTGCACGAGGACATGGGGGCGCACACCCGCGCCCTGGACACCGCGCTGCGGGTCGCCGAGGAACACGACGTCCAGGTCGCCCTGCACAGCGACGGACTGAACGAATGCCTGTCGGTCGAGGACACCCTGAGCGTGCTCGAAGGCCGGACGATCCACGCCTTCCACATCGAGGGCTGCGGCGGCGGTCATGTGCCGAACGTGCTGAAGATGGCCGGCGTCCCCAACGTCATCGGCTCGTCCACCAACCCGACGCTGCCCTTCGGCCGGGACGCGGTCGCCGAGCACTACGGGATGATCGTCTCCGTACACGACCTCAAGACCGATCTGCCCGGCGACGCCGCCATGGCCCGCGACCGCATCCGCGCCGGGACGATGGGCGCCGAGGACGTCCTGCACGACCTGGGCGCCATCGGGATCACCTCGTCGGACGCGCAGGGCATGGGACGGGCGGGCGAGACCGTGCGGCGGACCTTCGCCATGGCCGGGAAGATGAAGGCGGAGCGCGGCGCGGAGGGCGACGACGACAACGCGCGCGTGCTGCGGTACATGGCGAAGCTGACCATCAACCCCGCCATCGCGCACGGCCTCGCCCACGAGATCGGCTCGATCGAGACCGGCAAGCTCGCCGACATCGTGCTCTGGCGGCCCGACTCCTTCGGCGCGAAGCCGCAGCTCGTCCTCAAGTCGGGTTTCCCGGCGTACGGGGTGACGGGCGACCCGAACGCGGCGACCGACACCTGCCAGCCCCTGATCCTGGGCCCGCAGTTCGGCTCGTACGGCGCCACGGCGGCGGATCTCTCCGTGGCCTTCGTGGCGCAGGCGGCCCTCGACCAGGGCAACGACCACATGCCGACCCGCAGGCGCCGGGTCGCCGTGCGCGGCACCCGCGGTATCGGCCCCGCGGATCTGCGGCTCAACAGCCGTACCGGACAGGTGGACGTCGACCAGCGCACCGGGCTCGTCACGCTCGACGGCGACCCGCTGGAGTCGCGGCCCGCCGAGTCCGTCTCCCTCAACCGCCTCTACTTCCTGTAGCAGTCCCCGAATCCGCGCAAGGACACGCCCGCCAGTTCCCGAGTCCCCGCAAGGACACGCCCCCCCCGCACGAGTCCAGCTCTCCCGTACGAAACCGAGGACCGTCATGTTCCGTATGCCCCCCGAATGGGCCCCGCACGAGCGCACCTGGATGGCCTGGCCCGGACCCAACCCCACCTTCGACGGTGCGGTGGACCTGGCGCAGGCGCGCCGGGCCTGGGCCGACGTGGCCCGTGCGGTGCGCCGCTTCGAACCGGTGACGATGGTCGTCGGCCCCGGCCAGTCGGAGGGGGCCCGCGCGCTGCTCGGCCCGGACATCGCGCTGGCCGAGCGCGAGCTGGACGACGCCTGGATGCGGGACATCGGCCCGACCTTCGTCACCGACGGGCGGCAGCTGGCTGCCGTCGACTGGACGTTCAACGGCTGGGGTGCGCAGAGCTGGGCCCGCTGGGAGCACGACGCGAAGATCGCCGCCGAGGTCTCCGGGCTGGCCGGGGCGCAGACGCACACCTCGGCGCTGGTCAACGAGGGCGGCGCGATCCACGTCGACGGGGAGGGCACGGTCCTGCTCACCGAGACCGTCCAGCTCGGCCCGGAACGCAACCCCGGCTGGACGCGCGAGCAGGTCGAGGCGGAGATCCATGCCCGGCTCGGCACCACGAAGGCGATCTGGCTGCCGCGTGGACTGAGCGGCGACTACGGGGAGTTCGGCACCCGGGGCCATGTCGACATCGTCGCCGCGTTCGTCCGGCCCGGCGTGGTCGTCGCGCACACCCAGCCCGACCCCGCCCACCCCGACCACGCGCTCTGCCGGGACATCGTGGCCCGGCTCCGCTCGGAGACGGACGCCAAGGGGCGCCCGCTGGAAGTGGTGGAGGTACAGGCGCCGACGGTCCTGGAGGCCGACGGCGAGTGGGTCGACTACTCGTACATCAACCACTACCTCTGCAACGGCGGGGTGGTGCTCTGCTCGTTCGACGACCCCAGGGACGAGGCCGCTGCCGGGATCTTCCGCGCGCTGTTCCCGGACCGGACCGTGGTGCAGGCCGACGCCAGGACGATCTTCGCGGGCGGCGGCGGCATCCACTGCATCACCCAGCAGCAGCCCGCCGTCGGCTGACCGCGCTCACGGCACGAACCCGTACCCCGAACGCATACCCCGAGCCCATATTCTGAGCCCCATGAACGAACCGGCGGCCCGCGCGCGCAAGAACGCCCCGCCCCGTGAGAGCGTCCTGGCCGCCGCCATGGCGAGCATCGCCGACCGCGGTCTGGAGAAACTCACCATGGCGGGGCTCGGCCGCGAGGTCGGGATGAGCAGCGGGCACCTCCTCTACTACTTCCGCACCAAGGACGAACTGCTCCTCCAGACCCTCGAATGGAGCGAGGAGCAGCTCGGCATGGACCGCCGGTCGGCACTGGCCCGGCAGGTTCCGGTCCGCGAACGGCTCGACGCCTTCGTCGACCTGTACATCCCGGCGGGGCCCCGTGACCCGCACTGGTCGCTCTGGCTCGAACTGTGGAACCGCGCGCACGGTGTGGACGACGACACCCGCGCGCGGCTCCTCGACATCGAGCTGTCCTGGCACCGCGACCTGGTCGCCCTGCTGGTCGAGGGCGCCTCGCGCGGTGAGCTGAAGGCCGTGGACACCGAGCGGTTCGCCACCCGGATAAGGGCGCTGCTCGACGGATTCAGCACCCATGTCGCGATGGCGCTGCCCGGTTCGGACCGGGCCCAGGTCCTGGCCCACGTGGGGGAGTTCCTCGACGAGGCACTCGGCTGAGGCCGCGCTGTCGCGAACGCAACGCACGCAAGTACGCGTGATCGTTGCGTACCGCCCTCTTGTGGCCCTTCCGGCGGCTCCGTCACCGTGAACTCCCATGGGACGAGAGCAGTGGAAGAAGATCTGGGTCGGCTCGGCCGGCAACATGGTCGAGTGGTTCGACTGGTTCGTGTACGCCACCTTCGCGGTGTACTTCGCCGACGCGTTCTTCCCCGAGGGGAACGAGACCGCGAACCTCATGAACACCATGGGGATCTTCGCCGTGGGGTTCTTCATGCGGCCGGTCGGCGGCTGGCTGCTCGGCCGGATCGGTGACCGCAGAGGCCGCAAGGCCGCCCTGACCCTCACCGTCACCCTGATGTCGGCCTCCGCGATCCTGATCGCGGTGGCGCCCACGTACGAGGTCGCCGGGTACGGCGGCGTCGCCGTCCTGCTGGTCGCCCGGCTGCTCCAGGGGCTGTCGGTCGGCGGTGAGTACGCGGCCAGCGCCACCTACCTCACCGAGGCGTCCACCGCCGACAGGCGCGGGTTCGCCTCCAGCTTCCAGTACGTGTCCATGACCGCGGGCCAACTGGTGGGCCTGGGGCTCCAGATCGTGCTCCAGCGCACCATGTCCGGGGACGCGCTGCACAGCTGGGGCTGGCGCATCCCGTTCATCGTCGGGGCCGTCGGCGCGGGCATCGTCTTCTACCTGCGGCGCTCCATGCTGGAGACCGAGGTGTACGAGGAGTCCGGCGCGGCGGCGGACGAGAGCCGCGGCACGCTCAAGGCGCTGTGGGAGCACCGGCGTGAGGCGGCGCTGGTGATGGCGCTGACGATGGGCGGCACGGTGGCGTACTACACGTACACCACGTACCTCACCAAGTTCCTCTCCTCCAGCGCGGGCATGGCCAGGTCGACCGCCTCGCTGGTCAGTTTCTGCGCGCTGTTCGTCTTCATGTGTCTCCAGCCACTGGCGGGCCTCCTCGCCGACCGGATCGGCCGCCGCCCGCTGCTGATCACGTTCGCGGTCGGGTCGACGTTCCTGACCGTGCCGATCATGACGATGCTCAAGCACGCGGGAACGTTCTGGCCCGCCTTCGGCCTGGCGCTGCTCGCGCTGGTCATCGTCACCGGGTACACCTCGATCAACGCCTGCGTGAAGGCGGAACTCTTCCCGACGGGCATCCGGGCGCTGGGGGTGGCGCTGCCCTACGCGGTGGCCAACGCGCTGTTCGGCGGGACCGCGGAGTACGTGGCGCTGTGGTTCAAGAAGGCGGGCATCGAGTCGGGGTTCTACTGGTACGTGGCCGGGTGCGCGGCGGTGTCCCTGGTGGTCTATCTCACGATGCGGGAGACGCGGGACATCGACCTGCACGGAAATCCGGCCCGTCCGGGGACGGAAAGCCGAGCCCGTCCGGCGACCGAAAATCAAGCCCGTCCGGCGATTGAGGACACAGGGGGTCCAGGGGCTCGCCCCCGGTTCACCGACCTGCCGCCGACCATCCCGCCCGCATCGTGAGACCCCCTCGGCCGGGCGCAGCCCATGTGGCACACTGCGACCGTGTCTTCGTTCGCCATGATTATCGGCAGCAGGCGCGCCGGTCCGCAGTGACCGCAGCCGTACCACCACGTACGGCGCGGCCATCGAGCCCCAGACCCGCGCGCTAACCCTTCGCACCCGCGAGGGGTTTTTTCGTTTCCAGGCCCCACCTCGGCCGGGAACGGGGAGCACGCGAAGATGGGGGCAAGTGGAGCCAGACATTCCGGGATCCACCCACCCGACAGGAGTCAGATCAGCATGACCACAGAGGCCAAGGCCACGGACGACAGTTTCCATGTCTTCGACACCACGCTGCGCGACGGGGCCCAGCGCGAAGGCATCAACCTCACTGTCTCGGACAAGCTGACGATCGCCCGGCACCTCGATGACTTCGGTGTGGGCTTCATCGAGGGCGGCTGGCCCGGCGCCAACCCCCGCGACACGGAGTTCTTCGCCCGCGCCCGGACCGAGATCGACTTCAAGCACGCGGAGCTGGTCGCCTTCGGCGCCACCCGCAGGCCGAACACCCCCGCCGAGAACGACCCGCAGCTCAAGGCGCTCCTCGACTCGGGCGCCCCGGTGATCACCCTCGTCGCCAAGTCCCACGACCGGCATGTGGAACTGGCCCTGCGCACCACCCTCGAAGAGAACCTGGCCATGGTGCGGGACTCCGTCACCTACCTCCGTGCCCAGGGCCGCCGGGTCTTCCTCGACTGCGAGCACTTCTTCGACGGTTACAAGGTCAACCCGGAGTACGCGAAGTCCGTCGTACGGGCCGCTGCCGAGGCCGGCGCCGACGTGGTCATCCTCTGCGACACCAACGGCGGGATGCTGCCCGCCCAGATCCAGGCCGTCGTGGCCACGGTCCTCGCCGACACCGGCGCGCGCCTGGGCATCCACGCCCAGGACGACACCGGCTGCGCCGTCGCCAACACCCTGGCCGCGGTGGACGCGGGCGCGACCCACGTGCAGTGCACGGCGAACGGCTACGGCGAGCGCGTCGGCAACGCCAACCTCTTCCCGGTCGTCGCCGCGCTGGAACTCAAGTACGGCAAGACCGTCGTCCCCGAGGGCGCGCTGGCCGAGATGACCCGTATCTCGCACGCCATCGCCGAGGTCGTCAACCTCACCCCCTCCACCCACCAGCCGTACGTGGGCGTCTCCGCCTTCGCGCACAAGGCCGGGCTGCACGCCTCCGCGATCAAGGTCGACCCCGACCTGTACCAGCACATCGCCCCCGAGCAGGTCGGCAACACCATGCGGATGCTGGTCTCCGACATGGCGGGCCGCGCGTCGATCGAGCTGAAGGGCAAGGAGCTCGGCATCGACCTGAGCGGCGACCGCGAGCTGGTCGGCCGCGTCGTCGACCGGGTCAAGGAGCGTGAACTCCAGGGCTACACCTACGAAGCCGCCGACGCCTCCTTCGAACTGCTGCTCCGCGAGGAGGCCGAGGGGCGCGCCCGCCGCTACTTCCGCGTCGAGTCCTGGCGCGCGATCGTGGAGACCCGCCCCGACGGTACGCACGCCAACGAGGCGACGGTGAAGCTCTGGGCGAAGAGCGAGCGCATCGTGGCCACCGCGGAGGGCAACGGCCCGGTCAACGCACTGGACCGGGCGCTCCGGGTGGCCCTGGAGCGGATCTACCCGCAGCTCGCGAAGTTGCAGCTGACCGACTACAAGGTCCGCATCCTGGAGGGCAGGCAGGGCACGGACTCCACGACCCGGGTACTGATCACCACGAGCGACGGCGAAGGCGACTGGTCGACGGTGGGCGTCGCGGAGAACGTGATCGCGGCGTCCTGGCAGTCGCTGGAGGACGCGTACACGTACGGCCTGCTGCGGGCGGGCGTCGAACCGCTGGAGTAACGAGCGGAATCCGGCGACGACGCGACTGAAGGGCGGTGCTCCGGCGGGAGTAACGCCCTTCAGCTGTACGTGCGGTGGCGCGGTCGGCGCTCGGCGAGGAAGGCGGCCCAGGCATCGGGCGCGACGGTCAGGACCGGGCCGTCGGTGGGCTTGGAATCGCGGACGCGGACGGCGCGGGGGTGGGCGGACACCCGGACCCGCGAGCCCGGGGCAGGGTGTCCGCGCCCCTACCGGTCGGCATCCGCCGGGGTGAGCACCGTGAAGGCCAGCGTGGCGAGGAGCTGGAATCCGGCGGCCGTCAGGAGCGCGCCGGGCAGTGACCAGGTGGCGAGCGGTCCGGCGAGGGCCGCACCCACCGCGAACCCGGTGAGCTTCAGGCTGGCGCCCGTGGTGAAGATCTGGGCCCGCAACCGGTCGGACGCTTCCCGGTGCCGTACCGCGAAGAGCGCGGCGAGCTGGGGGCCTTCGCCCGCGCCGGTCAGTACGACGGCGGCAATGAGGAGTACAGGAACGCCGGTTGAGGCGAGCAGCAGCGCGGCGGCGAGGACGAGGGTGCTGTACCGGATGACGCTGTCCGGGCGCATGAGGCCGGGGTGGCGGGCGAGCACGGTGTTGGCTGCGAGGGCACAGACCGCGATGCCGGACAGCAGCAGCGCGCCCCGTCCCGCGTCGCCGAGTACCCGCTCTCCGAGAAGCGGGGTGCAGGCGGTCAGCATGCCCGCGCCCACGCAGGAGAGCGTCGAGGTGGCGGTCGCGCGGGCCAGCGGCCGGGTGTGCGTGAGGGAGCGGAACCCGGAGGCGAGGTCGGTGAGGACAGGGGCGGCCGTCGAGGTGACGCGGCGTGCGGGCAGCGCCCAGGCCGCGGGCAGCGCGAAACAGATCAGCGCGGCGGAAAGGGCCACCCCGGTCGGCGCCCCGGCCGACCCGGCGAGAAGTCCGGCGAGCGCGGGGCCCACCAGGCTCGCGAAACTGAAGGTCATCGCGTCGAGTGCATGGGCGAGAGGAAGCGACTTGCGGCTTGCCGCGTAGGGGAGTTGGGAGGTCCAGCCACCGGACAGCGCGGGGCCCAGCAGCCCCGCGCACGCGGCGATCAGGACGGTGACGGCGACCGGGACGCGGCCCAGGCTTTCGAGGATGACGGCCAGGGCAGCCGCGTACAGGGCGAGCGCCCCGGCCAGTACCCGGCCCGGCCGTTCGGAACGGTCGAGAAGTACGCCGACGAGGGGGCCGCCGACAGCCGCCGAGATCGTGAGACCGGCGAGGAGCGCGGACGCCGAGGAGGGTGATCCGGTGGCGGCGAAGCCCGCCAGCAGCAGGGCGGGACCGGACATCTCGTCACCGGTACGGGCCGCTGTCGCGCCGGCGAGGTACCACCGCAGCATGTAACGCTTTTCCATCACCATCACGTTACGCAGGTAACTCAAAAGTGCGCTAGTTGCGTTACATTGGCCCGGTGCTCACCCCGAACGCCACCACTGAGCGGACCGCAGCGCTCATCAATGTCCTGAACGACGAGAAGGCGACCCCTGATCAGGTCGCCGAGGTGCTGCGCGCACATGGTGAGTCCGGTGAACTGGCTCTGTCTGAGGGGGATATGACGGACCTGCGGCGCGCCGCACGGGCGCTGCGGGAGGTCTTCGAGGCCGCCGACACGGACGGTGCGGCAGCTGCCGTCAACCGCCTCCTGTGCCGCAGCACCGGCAGGCTCCGGCTCACCTCGCACCACGGCAGTACGCCCTGGCACCCCCACCTGGACCGCGACGACGACGCCCCCTGGGGCGAGTGGTTCCTCGCCTCGTCCTGCCTGGCGCTGGCTGTCCGCATCTGGGACCGCCAGCGCCCACCGGGCGGGGTCTGCGCTTCGCCGAGCTGCGGCAACGTCTTCGTGGTGGAGGGGAGCGGACCTGCCCGCCGGTACTGCTCACGCCGATGTGCCACCCGCGAACGCGTGGCGGCCCATCGGCGGAAGAGCGGTACCGGTCTCAGGCAGCCTTGATCGCCGAGATGTCGAAGTTCAGCTTGGCCTTGTCGCTGACCATGACGCCACCGGTCTCCAGCGCCGCGTTCCAGGTCAGGCCCCAGTCGGAGCGCAGGATCTCGGCGCTGCCCTCGAAGCCGACCCGCTGGTTGCCGTAGACGTCGGTGGCCGAGCCGTTGAACTCCAGGTCGATGGAGAGCGGCTTGGTGACGTCCTTGATGGTCAGGTCGCCGACCACGCGGTACGTGTCGCCGCCGAGCTGCTCGGCGCGCGTCGAGCGGAACGTCATGTGCGGGAACTGCTCGGCGTCGAAGAAGTCGCCGCTGCGCAGGTGGCCGTCGCGGTCGGCGATGCCGGTGTCGATGCTCTCGATCTTGATGTCGATCGAGGCGCTGGACTTCGCCGGGTCCGAACCGTCCAGCTGCAGCGTGCCCTCGTGCTCGGCGAAGGAGCCGCGCACGTTGGTGACCATCGCATGACGCACGGTGAAGCCGATGCTGCTGTGCGCCGGGTCGATCGTGTAGGTGCCGGACAGGGCGGCCAGGGCCGGGTCCACCGCGAGGGTGGTGGTGGCGGCCCGGACGGTGTCGTTCTTGCGGTTGAACAGAGCCATGGCTCCTCCTCGGGTGGTGTCTGACGGGATCGCTGACAAGGTTGTTTAACCTTCAACGAGATTCACTGTAGACCCATCTTGTTCAAAGTTCAACATCTTGTCCGGGCGTGCGGACGCACGGGCTCGTCCGGTGCGCTCCTGACACGCCCCCCGCTGAACGGGTGAACGGACTCTTGGGGCGGGTCGGGGCGGGGGAGTCACCACCCGGAGCGCGAGAGCGTTCCCGGCCGGACCGTCGGTCCGACCGCCTGTCGCTCACTTCAAGTGGAGTGCTTGTGATGCGTTTCCGTGCTGTGCTGTCCGTCGCCGCTTCCGCCGCCGCGGCCCTGGCCTTCGCCACCCCCGCCCACGCCGAGGGCGGTGCCTTCCTCATTCGTGACGCACGGAGCGGCCGGTGTCTGACCGTCGAGCACGGGCGGGAGGGTGCGCTCGGGGAGTGCTCGCCCGCGGCGGCGTGGCGGGTCATCCGCCGCGGTGGCGATGAGTTCCAGATCGCCGAGGTCCGTGGCGAGGACCGCTGTCTGCGTCTCGCCCCGGTGCCGATCTTCCCGCCGTTCACCGATGTGGCCCGCTGTGGCGAAGGGCGCGACCTGTGGCAGATCCGCCGGGCCCACGAGGGCTTCGTCATCACCAGCGCACATACCGACCTCAACCTGACCCCGCGCGGTGACCGCGTGGTCGCCGAGCCCGGTTCGCCCGCCGAGTGGCACCTGCAGCCGGTCGACTGACACCCGCCCGCCTGGCGCCCCGGAAGGCTCAACTCGCCTTCCGGGGCGCCTTGTTGCGTGCTCCTGCCCTGTTCGGTGAGGACGTAGCGGACGAGTGCCGTCCGCCCTCTGGCGGACGCGCGTAGAACTGCGGCAGTATCTCTCCCGCGCCACCTGCACAGCTGTCCCACAGACCGCACGGTCCACCAGCAGCACGGTTCACAGCAGGAGGGAATCCCCCATGAAGCTCCGCTCGGTCCTCGGCGCGCTCGCGCTGGTCCTCGGCGTCCTCTTCGCCCCCGGCATCGGCATACTCGGCGGTGCCACCGACGCCTTCGCCGCCACCAAGATCAGCCATGCCACCGCCACCTCGATGTTCAGCTCCTCCGGCATCACCTGGTCCTCCTCAGGTGGCTGCTCCGACCGCAACAACTCCACCTGCACCTCCTTCGACCAGCTCAACTTGGCCACCGCGCAGGGTGCCCAGACGCTGAAGCGCGCCGACGGCTGCGCGACGAACATCACCGGTGGCACCGAGACCGGGCACGCCAGCGGTACCTACTCGCACTGGAACGGCTACAAGCTCGACATCGGCAAGACCACCTGCCTGACGAACTACGTCAAGAACACGTTCGCGTACATCGGTCTGCGCGGCGACGGCTACCCGCAGTGGCAGTCCGGCGCCGGCAATGTGTACGCGGACGAGGGCAGCCACTGGGACGTCACGTTCTACAACTGCGGCGGCTGCTGACCGCACCAGGTCGTTCCGACCGGCTTGGACTTTCGGGCAGTGGTTGTTGGACTGCCGCTGCCCGTAAGGCCGTTGGACATTGACCGGACGGCCGTGGCGCGGATACCTCAGGATCATGTCCCGAAGATTCAGATCGGTGTGCGCGCTCGTCGCCGCCTCCTCAGCCGTATTCGCCCTGGCCGGGCCCGTGTCGTCCGTCTCCGCCGCCGCCCCCGCGGCGGGCGGCGGCGCGGACGCCGTCATCGGCTCGGCCCAGCTCTCGGTCACCGTTGCCAAGGACTTTCCCCGCGTCGTCTCGTACACGGACCGGGGGACCGGAGCGCAGTTGCTCGGCAGTACGCAGCCGGTCACCTCCGTCACCCTGAACGGCAAGGCCTACCCCGTGCAGGTGAAGGGCGCTCCGGCCGTCAAGGCCGCGTCCGCCGCGTACACCCTCACCTTCGACGCGCTGCCCGGCGTCGAGATCGATGCCACCCTCTCGGTCTCCGGGCGGGCCACCACCTTCAAGGTGACGGCCGTCCGCGACACCGCGGCCTTCCGGGTCGGGACCATCGACATCCCCGGCCACGACCTGGTCTCCGTGGGGTCGGACGAGCCCGGCGCCGCCACCGCGTTCACCCGGCTCGACACCGACTCCACCCGCACCGCCGACGTGTTCGGCAAGGTCACCGACAGCACCGCGGCCGACGCCGCACCCGTCGGGGCCTCGTACGCCATCGTCAACACCGGGCAGCTGGCCGCCGCCGTCGAGTCCAACTCCTCGTACGACAAGCCGAGCGGCGCCACCAACGGTGACGCCGCCCGCTTCTGGCACCGTGCGCAGAAGGAGACCGACGGCAGTGTCCGCGTCGGCGTCTGGTCCGGCCAGTGGACCTACCGCGGGGACGGTGCCGCCAAGCCGGAGAGCGGGAACGACCTGCCCTGGGCGAAGGTCGTCGTCACCCCGGACGCCAACGGTGACAAGAAGGTCGACTGGCAGGACGGCGCCGTCGCGTTCCGCTCCATCGGCATCGAACCGAAGGGCGGGAACCAGACACCGGACCGGGTGATCACCCACATCCCGTTCAACTTCGCCAGCCAGGCCACCCACCCCTTCCTGCGCACGCTCGACGACGTCAAGCGCATCTCCCTCGCGACGGACGGCCTGGGCCAGCTCGCGCTGCTGAAGGGGTACCAGTCGGAGGGTCACGACTCGGCGCACCCGGACTACGGCGGCAACTACAACACCCGGGCCGGTGGCCTCACCGACCTCAACAAGCTGCTCAAGGACGGCAAGAAGTGGGGCGCGACCTTCGGCGCGCACATCAACGCCACCGAGGCGTACCCGGTCGCCAACCACTTCGACGACAGCCTCGTGGACAAGACCGCGCAGGGCTGGAACTGGCTGGACCAGAGCTACTACATCGACCAGCGCCACGACATCAACAGCGGCAACCTGGTCGACCGGCTCCAGCAGCTGAGGAACGAGACCGACCCCAACCTCTCCCTGCTCTACCTGGACGTCTACTACACGCACGGCTGGATCGCCGACAAGACGGCCGAGGCGGTGGGCAACCAGGGCTGGAACATGGCCTCCGAGTGGGGCGACAAGTTCGAGCGGAGTTCGCTCTGGTCGCACTGGGCCAATGACCTGGACTACGGCGGCCCCACCAACAAGGGCCTCAACTCGAAGATCATCCGGTTCATCCGGAACGACGAGAAGGACGTCTGGAACAACGACCCGGTGCTCGGTCAGACCGCCATCCAGGAGTTCGAGGGCTGGACCGGCGAGACCGACTGGACGAAGTTCTACGACAACGTCTGGCAGCGTGACCTCCCCGCCAAGTACCTCCAGCACCAGAAGATCACCCGCTGGGACGGCAACGACATCACCTTCACGGGCGGGGTGACCGGCACCGTCAAGGACGGCAAGCGGGCCGTGTACGACCACGGGCGGCAGGTCATCGACGGGACCGACTACCTGATTCCGTGGGACGGCGGCAAGAAGCTGTACCACTACAACCAGACCGGCGGCACGACCAGTTGGGACGTGTCGGGCGCCGGGAAGTACACCGTGTACAAGCTCACCGACAACGGCCGGACCAAGGTCGGCACGGTCAAGCCGGTGCACGGGAAGATCACCTTGACGGCGGACGCGGGTCAGCCGTACGTCCTCTACCCGGACCACGCCCCCAGCCAGGCCGACCCGAAGTGGGGTCAGGACACCCTGGTCAAGGACCCCGGTTTCAACGACGCGCGGCTGAGTGACTGGCAGAAGACCGGCACCGCGGTACGGGACACGGACAGTCAGGGACGCAACAGCGCCGCCCTGTCCGGCACCGGCACCGCCGCCGTCTCCCAGCAGCTCAAGGGCCTCAAGCCGGGCGCCCGTTACTCCGCCTCCGCCTGGATCGAGGTCCAGCCGGGCAAGTCGCGACGTACGACACTCTCGGCGGGCGGCGCGTCGGTGGCCGTCGAACGCTCCACCGCGAAGAACCTGGTCGACGCCTCCGACTGGCACGGCACCTACTTCCAGCGGGCCGCGGTGAACTTCACCGCCCCGAAGAACGGCGCCACGACCTTCCGCATCGAGGCGGCGAAGGGCTCACCGGCCACGGTCAGGCTCGATGACGTCCGGGTGGTGGCCAACGCGCCCACCGTCAAGGCGGGCACGGTCGCGTACGAGGACTTCGAGAACGTCGACCAGGGCTGGGGCCCCTTCCTCAAGGGCGACGCGGGCGGCTCCACGGACCCCCGTACGCACATCGCGCAGAAGCACGCGCCGTACACGCAGGCGGGCTGGAACGGCAAGGCCGTCGACGACGTGATCGGGGGCGGCCAGTCGCTGAAGTCCCACGAGGAGAACACCGGCGTCGTCTACCGGACGGCGCCGTGGACCGTACCGATGACCGACGGCCACGCGTACCAGGTGAAGTTCGACTACCAGTCGAGCGACGCGGGCTCCTACGCCTGGGTCGACGGCTACGACCGCACGTCGGGCTCCGGGGCGAAATCGGTGGAGACCCGGTCCACCCCGATCGGCGAGCAGCGCACCACCGGTCACTTCAGCGAGAACGTCACGGCGGGCTGCGGCGACACCTTCACCGGGCTGCGCAAGCTCGACGGAGCCGCCGCGGGAGCCGACTTCGTCCTGGACAACTTCACCGTCACCGACCTCGGCCCGGCGAGCGAGCAGGCGGCCTGCGGCACGCTCTCCGTGGACCCGGCCGCGCAGACCCTGGAGCCGGGCGCCAAGAACAAGGTCTCGGTGACCTTCGCCAACGACGAGACGACCGCGGCGACCGGCGTCTCGGTGAGCCTGAAGCTCCCCGAGGGCTGGCAGGCGGAGCCCGCGGGCCCCGTCACCTTCGACTCGGTCGCACCGGGCGCCGAGGTCACGGGCGTCTGGCAGGTCACCCCGCCGGTGGACGCCGCGCACCAGCCGTACGAGCTGAGCGCGACGGGCACCTACACGGTCGGCGGCGCCACCAGGAAGCTCACGGCGGCCACCTCGGTCACCACGCTCCCGCCGCCGCCGGTCAAGGACACCTACGCGAGCGATCTCGACTGGACGTCCATGGAGAACGGCTGGGGACCCGCCGAGAAGGACCAGGAGAACGGCGAGCAGGCCGCCGGTGACGGCAAGCCGCTGACCGTCAACGGTGTGGTCTTCGCCAAGGGTCTCGGCACCGCGTCGCCCGGCACGATCCGCTACTACCTCGGCGGTCAGTGCACCTCCTTCACCGCCCAGGTGGGCCAGGACGCCTCGCAGGGGACCCGTGGCAGCGTCCAGTTCATCGTGTCCGCCGACGGCACGGAGAAGGTGAAGTCGCCGGTCCTCAAGGGCGCCGACGACGCCTGGTCGCTGACGGCCGACGTGACCGGCGCCAAGTACGTCGATCTGGTGACCGGCGACGGTGGCGACGGCCCCGGCAACGATCACGCGGACTGGGGTGACGCCCGCTTCCACTGCGGAGGCTGACCCTCTTCGCGCAGTCGGGCCGACCGTTTCGCGCAGTCGGTGAGAAAGCGCTTGCTCCCGGTTCGTGAGGATCCGGGGGCAAGCGCTTTCTGTTTGTGTTGTCCAGACCATTGCTCCGGCCCCGAAAGCCCTGCTAGAACCGCCAGGAGTAGTTCTCGACACCCCCTCTTCGCCCGGGAGTTCGCCGTGCCCCTGTTGCCCCCTTGGTCCCGCCGTACCTTCCTCGCCACCGCGGGCGCGAGTGCGCTGACCCTCACCGCCGTGCCGTACGCCGCCGCCGCACCGGGCACCACCGCGACCGGGACCACGGCGCCGGCCGCTGCCGCGGGCGGCGACGAGTTCGCCACGTTGCGCGGACGCTGGCTGGACCTCGCGCTCGGCACCGGCTACGACGCGACCACCGAGCCCTACGCCACCCGGCTCAAGCAGACGGGCACCATGGCCGCCGGCTTCCGCGCCTCGATGGCCCCCGCCGCGACGTCCCTCTGGGCGGACTGCCCGTTCGACCCGCCGGCCGGGATCACCCAGAGCTACTCGCGGCTCTGGACGATGACGCAGGCCTACCTCCAGGACGGCACCGGACTCACCGGCGACGCGGGCCTGCTCGCCGATGTGATCAGCGGCATCGACCACGTCTCGGCGAAGGTCTACCACGCGGGAACCACCCCCTACGGCAACTGGTGGGAGTGGCAGATCGGCAGCCCGCGCCTGCTCATGGACCTGGTCGCCGCGCTGTACGACCACCTCACCGAGGCGCAGATCCAGGCGGCGTGCGCCGCCGTCGACCATTTCATTCCGGACGCCGTCCTCGCCGACTACTCCGGCACGTCGACCGGCGCCAACCGGGTCGACCTCTGCCGTTCGGTCGCCATGCGCGGGGTCAACGGCCGTTCCGCCGAGAAGATCGCGCTCGCCAGGGACGCCCTCTCGCCGGTGTTCCCGTACGTCACCGAGGGCGACGGCCTGCACGCCGACGGCTCGTTCATCCAGCACACCACGATCGCCTACTCGGGTACGTACGGACAGGTCATGCTCGACGGGCTCGGCAGGCTCTTCACCCTGCTCGCCGGCTCCACCTGGGACGTCACCGACCCCAACCGGCAGATCATCCTGGACAGCGTCGAGCACGCCTACGCGCCGGTCATCTACAACGGTCTGGCGATGGACAGCGTCAACGGCCGCGCGGTGAGCCGGGGTTACCTCAAGGGTGACGACGCGCACGTGATGCGCAGCGACCACTTCCACGGCAACGGGCTGATCGCCGCCATGGCCGTCATCGCGGGCGGAGCGCCGGACGAGGAGCGGCTGCGCTGGCAGGGAATGATCAAGGGCTGGATCCGGCGGAACACCGTCACGCCGCCGCTCACCGCCCCCCAGTTCGGCGTCGCGGACCTCTCCCGGCTCCAGGCGGTCGCCGATGCCCCGGTGAAGGCGGCCCCGGAACCGGTCGCGCACGCGCTGTTCGCGTCCATGGACCGGGCCGTCCACCGCCGCCCCGGCTGGGCCGCGAACCTCTCGATGAGCTCCGAGCGCATCTCGTACTACGAGTGCGGCAACGGCGAGAACCCGCACGGCTGGCACACCGGCGCCGGAATGCTCTACTGGTGGCCGGGGGAGCAGGCCAACGACCAGTACACGGACTGGTTCTGGCCGACCGTCGACCCGTACCGGATGCCCGGAACGACCGTGTCCACCAAGCGACTTGCCGACAATGCGGGCGGCGAGTGGGGCGCGGCGAAGCCCGCCGTCCAGTGGGTGGGCGGTGCGAGCGACGGGGAGTTCGCCGCCGTCGGCCAGCATGTGAAGGGGCTGAACTCGACCCTCGAAGCCCGGAAGTCCTGGTTCTGCGTCGCCGACACCGTGATCTGCCTCGGGGCGGGGATCACCGCCACCGACGGCGTCCCGGTCGAGACGGTCGTCGACAACCGGAACCTCGGCGCGGGCGGCAAGGGCGCGTTCACCCTCGACGAGCGCCGCCGCCCGAAGTGGGCGCACCTCGCGGGCCACGGCGGCTGGGTCTTCCCCGGCGGCACGGACGCGCTGCACACCCTGCGCGAGGCCCGCACCGGGTCGTGGAACGACATCAACACCACCAGCTCCACCGAACAGCAGACCAGGACCTTCCAGACCCTCTGGCTGGACCACGGCAAGGACCCGTCGGACGCGTCCTACGCCTACCTGCTGATGCCCGGCGCCTCCCGCCGTACGCTCGCGGCCCGCGCGGACGACCACGGCTGGCTGGAGGTACTCGCCAATACGGCCGCGCGGCAGGCCGTCGCGGTACGCTCGCTCGGACTGACCGCCGCGAACTTCTGGCAGGCGGGTACGGTGGGCCCGCTGACCGCCTCCGCCCCGGCGAGCGTCCTGGTGCGGCGCAAGCAGCGCACCGCGACCCTGCACATCAGTGAGCCGCCGCGCACCGGACAGCCGGTGGAAATCACCTGGAAGCAGCCGGTACGCCGGGTGACCGCGGCCGACCCCTCGGTGCAGGTACTGTCCACCGGGCGCTCGCTGCGGCTGCGGATCACCCCCGGCACGGTGGGGGCGACGCACACCTGTCAGGTGACGCTCGGCTGATCCGGGCCGACCCGGCGGGCCGGGCCCGGCGGGAGACCCCCGCAGGACCCCACTTGTAGGACCTGCACAATCCAGGGTGGCCCTGGACTGGTACTTCGGCCGATCGGCCGGGGACTTCTGTCCAGGGCAACCAGGAAACTGGTCCGGAGACTGTACGAAGTGCACTGCGTATTTTCTTGGCAGGCTTCGTAGGGTCAGTACATGACCGTTTTGGACGAGACCGTGGGTGAGCCCACCGACGCGCGTGGCCGGGTGGCCGAGCTGCTGGCGCTGCGTGAGCAGGCGCGGCGCGGACCGAGTGAGCGCGCGACCGAGGCCCAGCACGCGAAGGGCAAGCTGACGGCGCGCGAGCGCATCGAGCTGCTGGTGGACCCGGGCTCGTTCAGGGAGGTCGAGCAGCTGCGGCGGCACCGGGCGACCGG
This sequence comes from Streptomyces sp. NBC_01267, assembly GCF_036241575.1. Lineage (NCBI taxonomy): Bacteria > Bacillati > Actinomycetota > Actinomycetes > Kitasatosporales > Streptomycetaceae > Streptomyces > Streptomyces sp. NBC_01267. The sequence goes on from NZ_CP108455.1 coordinate 5,754,861, forward strand.
GTTCGGCCTTGAGGCGAAGAAGCCGTACACCGACGGTGTCATCACCGGGTGGGGCACGGTCGACGGCCGGACGGTCTTCGTCTATGCGCACGACTTCCGGATCTTCGGCGGCGCGCTGGGCGAGGCGCACGCCACGAAGATCCACAAGATCATGGACATGGCGATCTCGGCGGGTGCGCCGCTGGTGTCGCTGAACGACGGTGCGGGCGCCCGTATCCAGGAGGGTGTCTCGGCGCTCGCCGGGTACGGCGGCATCTTCCAGCGCAACACCAAGGCGTCCGGGGTCATCCCGCAGATCTCGGTGATGCTCGGCCCGTGCGCGGGCGGCGCGGCGTACTCGCCCGCCCTGACCGACTTCGTCTTCATGGTCCGTGAGACCTCCCAGATGTTCATCACCGGACCGGACGTGGTCCGCGCGGTGACCGGTGAGGAGATCACCCAGAACGGGCTCGGCGGCGCCGACGTGCACGCCGAGACCTCCGGCGTCGCGCACTTCGCGTACGACGACGAGGAGACCTGCATCGCCGAGGTCCGCTACCTCATCTCGATGCTCCCCTCGAACAACCGTGAGAACCCGCCGTCGCACCCCAGCGAGGACCCGGCCGACCGGCGTTCCGAGGTTCTGCTCGACCTGGTGCCCGCGGACGGCAACCGCCCGTACGACATGCACAAGGTCATCGAGGAGCTCGTCGACGACGGCGACTACCTGGAGATCCACGAGCGCTGGGCCCGCAACATCATCTGCGCCCTCGCCCGGATGGACGGACAGGTCGTCGGCATCGTCGCCAACCAGCCGCAGTCCCTGGCGGGTGTGCTGGACATCGAGGCGTCCGAGAAGGCCGCGCGCTTCGTGCAGATGTGTGACGCTTTCAATATCCCGATCATCACGCTGCTCGACGTGCCCGGCTTCCTGCCGGGTGTGGACCAGGAGCACGGTGGCATCATCCGGCACGGGGCGAAGCTGCTCTACGCGTACTGCAACGCGACCGTGCCGCGGATCTCGCTGATCCTGCGCAAGGCCTACGGGGGTGCGTACATCGTCATGGACTCCCAGTCCATCGGCGCCGACCTCACCTACGCCTGGCCCACCAACGAGATCGCGGTGATGGGCGCCGAGGGCGCGGCCAACGTCATCTTCCGCAAGCAGATCGCCGAGGCCGAGGACCCCGACGCCATGCGTGCCCGCATGGTCAAGGAGTACAAGGCCGAGCTGATGCACCCCTACTACGCCGCGGAGCGCGGGCTGGTCGACGACGTCATCGACCCGGCCGAGACCCGTGAAGTGCTCATCGCCTCGCTCGCGATGCTGCGGACCAAGCACGCCGATCTGCCCTCGCGCAAGCACGGCAACCCGCCTCAGTAACCCGCACGCCTCAGCAGAGGAGACACACCTTGAGTACTCCCACCGCCGCCGCATCGCTGCTCCGGGTCGAGAAGGGGCACGCGGAGCCGGAGGAGCTGGCCGCGATCACCGCGATCCTGCTGGCCCGCGCCGGTACGCAGCCCGCGGCCCCGGCCCACGTGAGCCGCTCCACGGCCGGCTGGCGCCGCCTGGAGCGCACGCCGGGATTCCGCGCGCCGCACTCCTGGCAGGGCTGAGCCCCTGGCTTCCGGGCCCTCGCTGCTCCCTCCGGGGAGCGGCGGGGGCCTGTTTCTTGTGTCCCCGGTCCGCCGGGACGAACCAAGCCCGTCCGGCGACCGAGGACACCCTTGGAGCCCCTCCGGCGATCGAGGAGCCGGGGCGGTGGGGCGGGAGCCCCGCAGGCAGCAGAAGGCCCGCACCCCCGAAAGGGCGCGGGCCTTCGTCGCGTACTGGCCGCGGACCTACCGCAGGCGGGCCATCAGCGCGTGCTCCACCAGCGTGATCAGCGCGCTCTTCGCGTCCGCGCGGTGTCGCGCGTCGGTGGTGAGGATCGGGGTGTCCGGCCCGATCTGGAGCGCCTCGCGGACCTCGTCGGGGGTGTACGGCTGGTGTCCGTCGAAGCCGTTGAGGGCGATGACGAACGGCAGCCCCGAGTTCTCGAAGTAGTCCACCGCCGGGAAGCAGTCGGCGAGGCGGCGGGTGTCGACCATGACCACGGCGCCGATCGCGCCGCGCACCAGGTCGTCCCACATGAACCAGAAACGGTCCTGCCCGGGGGTGCCGAACAGGTACAGGATCAGATCCTGGTCCAAGGTGATGCGTCCGAAGTCCATGGCCACCGTCGTGGTGGTCTTGTCCCCGGTGTGCGTGAGGTCGTCGATGCCTGCCGAAGCAGACGTCATGACGGCCTCGGTACGCAGCGGGTTGATCTCCGAGACGGCGCCTACGAACGTGGTTTTGCCCACGCCGAAGCCCCCTGCCACCACGATCTTCGCGGAGGTAGTGGAGCGGGCTGCACCGCCGCTAGAGCTTGCGAAGTCCACTGAGCACCCTTTCGAGCAGTGTCACATCTGGCTGGCCGCCGACGGCATCGTCGCCGCCGGGCTGATGAATCGCGACGAGCCCGGCCTCGGCCAGATCGGCGACGAGGATGCGGGCGACGCCGAGGGGAATCGTGAGCAGCGCCGAGATCTCGGCAACGGACTTGATCTCGACGCAGAGTCGGCAGATCCGCTGGTGCTCGGGCAACTGCCCGTGCAACTGCGAAGGTTCTGCCGTGGTGCTGACCAGTGCCTCGATGGCGAGCTGGTAGCGCGGCCGGGTCCGGCCGCCGGTCATGGCGTACGGGCGTACCAAAGGATTGTGGGCCGCGGGAGCCGGATCCGGCTCAGGGGCCCAGTGCGGCTGCACCGGCTGGATACGGGGCGGCTGGTCGTACGGAGAAGGCGGCTGCGGCTCACCGGAGGGGCGACCGTGTCTGCCGGGCGTGGAGGGAAAATCGAAACGGTTCCGGTCGAACTCGCCCGGAGACTGCTGCCCGCCGTAGTAGGGGTGATCGCCTGGTGGTGTTGACACGTTTCCTCCTCCGACTGCCGGTCGCTGTTCCTGTGGAGCCGCGCCACCGCACCATAAGGCGCGGTGGCCAGAAACGCACTGTCTGTTTGCTAGTTGAGAAGGCTGCCCTGCAATTCCGCACGGAGGTCCGGGGTGAGCACGTTGCCCGCACGGTCCACCAGCAGGGCCATCTCGTACCCCACCAGACCGATGTCGGCCTCGGGATGGGCGAGTACGGCCAGCGAGGAACCGTCGGAGACGGACATGATGAAGAGGAAGCCGCGCTCCATCTCCACGACGGTCTGGTTGACATGACCGCCCTCGAAGATCCGGGACGCCCCCGCGGTGAGCGAGGTCAACCCGGAAGCGACTGCCGCCAACTGGTCGGCGCGGTCACGCGGAAAGCCTTCGGACATCGCCAGAAGGAGTCCGTCGGCGGAGACCACCACGGTGTGGGACACCCCGGGGGTGTTGTCCACGAAGTTGGTGATCAACCAGTTCAGGTTCTGCGCCGCCTGGCTCATCGGGCTCACACTAACGCTCCTGGTTGTAGGTGCTGTCAGGACCACTGTGGTGAATCCCGGTGGCCTGACCGTTCGTGTCACTACCTTCATTGCGTCCCCGCAGGACGCCACGGCGCAGGTTGCTCAACCTGCCCCGGACGTCTTCGGGCGCGCGGGAGACCTGGGGGCCGCCCTGCGGGGTCTGTTCAGCCTTGCCCTCGACCAAGTTGGCCTTGGGCACCCGCACGGGGAGGCCGGAGGGGGTGACCCCGCCTGCCTTCGGCTCGCGCAGCTTCTCCGCCCGCTGCCAGCGCTCGTCGTTCGACGACTGCCAGTCCTCGGGTCCGCTGCGTTCCCCGTCCCCACTCTGCTGTTCGGGGTCCGGCTTCGGCGGCTGCGGCTGACCTCCGCGGCGGGGAAGCCCTGCGTCGGTCAGTTCGTGGGAGGTGCTCGGAGACGGTCCCGGACGGGGGAAGCCTACGCGCTCGGAAGCGCTCGCGGGAGCGACCGGAGCAGATTCCGCTTCCGGCTGGTAAGCCGTCCGAAAACCGTCCTGGTACGTGGCCTGACCAGCCCAGTCGTCCTGATGTGCCTGGGGGTCGAACGGGCTGTCGTACGAAGCCTGCTGAGCCGCCGGGGCGAGGTGTCCGGAGTCCGTCGGAACCGGTTCCGCATAGTCAGTTCCGGGGTAGCCGTCGGAGCCCGGGTAGCCGTTCTGTCCGTACGACTCCTGCTGCGGCTGCGCCGGCTGCTGTACGTACTGCGCGTAGTCCTCGTGCTGCGGCTGCTGGTACTGCTGCCGGCCGAACTCGTCCTGCCCGTAACCGGCCTGAGCAGGCGCCTCGTCGCGGAAGAGCGGCCGTCCGCCGCCGGAGGACGGTCCGTCCAGCGCGGGCCGCCCGCGCGGCGGTGCGACGGGCAGCGGCTGAAGGGGCTCGCCGTCGCCGTACCGGGTGTCGTCGAAGCCGAGTTCGGCCGCCGTCGGCGACGGAGCGGTCTCGAAGGACAGCTGTTCCCGGGACTGCTGCTCGGGAATGATCGAGGAGACGTCGAAGTCGTCCGCGGGCAGCGGCTCGCCGCCGCCCCCGTGGGTGATGGCGTCGGGGAGCATGACCAGCGAAGTGGTGCCCGCCTGCTCGCCCGAGGGGCGCAGCTGGACCCGTACCCCGTGCCGGTCGGCGAGGCGGCCCACCACGAAGAGCCCCATGCGCTGCGAGATCGCCGCGTCCACCGTCGGCGGGTTGGCCAGCTTGTGGTTGATGTCCGCGAAGTCCTCGGCGGTGAGGCCGATGCCCTTGTCATGGATCTCGATCATCACCCGGCCGTCCGGCAGCCGGGTCGCGGTGACCCGCACCTTGGTCTGCGGCGAGGAGAACGTGGTCGCGTTCTCCAGCAGCTCGGCGAGCAGATGCACGAGGTCGGTGACGGCCTGGCCGTGGATCTCGGTCTCGGTGACGCCGGTCAGCTCGATGCGCTCGTACGACTCGACCTCCGACGACGCGGCCCGCAGCACATCGACGAGCGGCACCGGCTGGTTCCACCGGCGGCCGGGCTCCTCACCCGCGAGGACCAGCAGGTTCTCACCGTTGCGGCGCATCCGGGTCGCCAGGTGGTCCAGCTTGAAGAGGCTCTCCAACTGCTCCGGCTCGGCCTCGCGGTTCTCCAGCGCGGTGATCAGCGTCAGCTGGCCCTCGATGAGCGACTGGTTGCGGCGCGAGAGGTTGGTGAAGATCGCGTTGACGTTGCCCCGGAGCATGGCCTGCTCGGACGCGAGCCGGACCGCCTCACGGTGGACCTGGTCGAAGGCGCGGGCGACCTCGCCGATCTCGTCCTGGGTGTTGATCGGGATGGGCTGTACGCGGGTGTCCACCCGGCCCGGATCGGTACGCGAGAGCTGGTCGACCAGCGTCGGCAGCCGCTGCTCGGCTATCCCGAAGGCGGCCGTGCGCAGCCGTCGCATCGCGTGGCTCATCTGGCGGGCCATCATCCCGGCCAGCACGAAGGCCGCGAGGAGGGCGACCAGGACGACGGCGCCGTTGGTGACGGCGTCCTTCTTCGCGTCGCGCGAGATCTTCGCCGCGTCCCCGACCGCGTTGTCGACCAGGTGTTTCTCCAGGGCGCTGTAGCCGTTGAACTTCACCCCGGCCGCCGTGCTCCAGGATTCGGCCGTGATGCCCTTGGCCCGCAGCGCGGCGGGGCTCTGGCCCTTGCCGATCTCCGCCGCGATGCCGTCGAACACCGAACCGCCCTTGGACGGCGGCGTCACATAGGACTTCTTCGCGTCCTTGGCCGCCTGCCTGTCCTGGTCGATTCGGGTCCTGCCCGAGGCGGCCTGCGCCGCCATCTCCGACTTCAGGTTGTCGGCGTCGGCCTGGGTGCCGCCGGAGAGGTACTCCTGGAGGGCGATCTGCTCCAGGTAGTTGTACGAGTTGAAGGCGACGACCTGTGCCTGGAAGGTCGCGGGATCCTTGCTGGGCCGCACCAGCAGATGGGTGCCGATGGCCCGCTGAAGCGATTCTGCGGCCTGGGCCAGCTGGATCGCGTAGACCGTACGCCCGTAGCTGGTGATGTTGCCGGTGCCGAGGCCGAGTTCGTTGGAGAACTCCATCAGCGAGTGCTGGACCTTGACGTAGCCCTCTTCGGTCCTCACCGGGTCCATCGCCTGGATGTAGGCGGTCTTGCGCAGCGTGGGGAGGGTGGGTTCCTCGACCCGGAAGAGCTGCAGACGGCGCTGGAGGCCCTTCTTCCGGGGCAGGTTCTTCACCGCGGTGTCGAAGGACTTCGCGGCGTCGTCGGTGCGCCGGTACGCCTCGGCGACGAGCGCGTTGCCGTCGCGGTGGTTGGACAGCAGCGGCTCGGCGCTGATGTCGCGCTCGGCCAGCAGCGCCTCGCTGTACGCGGAGGCGGCCCGTACGACGAGAGCGACCTGCTCGGCGTCCTGCGCCTGGTTCCAGGTGGTGATCGAGTCCTTGACCTGGAATCCGCCCATGACCAGGCCGACGACGACCGGGATGAGGAGGATCGCGTTGAGCTTGGTGGGCACACGCCAGTTGCGAGGCGACAGTCTGCTCCCGCTGCTGCCGAGGTCACCGTCCCCCGAGGGGGTGGCAGCCCCGGTCCTTCCGGCGGAAGACGCAGCCGACCGCGACGGCGGGGTGAAGTTCCCCCGCGTCTGTTCCGCCGCGGAGCTGTTCCTGCTTCGCCTCACTCGACCAACAACCTCTCGGCGTCGGCACCTACGGTGTGCCGTTTTCGTTCAGAGCCGTACTACTCGGGAGTTCGTCGAATTCCAGCACGTCGGGCGGCATGGCTCCAAACAGCTGGAACCAGCCGCACCGAGTGGCGTACGCCTCAGATAAAACGGTCATACAGAGCGAGCCCAGCCAAAAGCAGGGACCGATATGAGCACAGCGACACCGATCGAGTGCAACGGGTGTCCGCAGTCGATGAATTCTCTGTCGAAACGTTATGAACATGGGGGCGGATCGTGTCAAAGGACGCAGCCCGCCCCAGAACACCTACGGCAACTGCCGTATGGGGACGACTACTTGAGACGTGCCATGAGTGCGTGCTCGACGAGGGTGATGAGTCCGCTCTTTGCATCTGCGCGGTGTCGCGCGTCCGTGGTGAGGATCGGGGTGTCGGGGCCGATCTGCAGGGCCTCGCGGACCTCGTCGGGGGTGTACGGCTGGTGTCCGTCGAAGCCGTTGAGGGCGATGACGAACGGCAGCCCCGAGTTCTCGAAGTAGTCGACCGCCGGGAAGCAGTCGGACAGCCTGCGGGTGTCGACCAGCACGATGGCGCCGATCGCGCCGCGCACCAGGTCGTCCCACATGAACCAGAAGCGGTCCTGCCCGGGGGTGCCGAACAGGTACAGGATCAGGTCCTGGTCGAGCGTGATGCGTCCGAAGTCCATGGCGACGGTGGTCGTCGTCTTGTCCCCGGTGTGCGTGAGGTCGTCGATGCCCGCGGAAGCGGACGTCATGACGGCCTCGGTACGCAGCGGGTTGATCTCCGAGACGGCGCCGACGAAGGTGGTCTTGCCGACGCCGAAGCCCCCCGCCACCACGATCTTCGCGGAGGTGGTCGATCGAGCCGCTCCGCCGCTAGAGCTTGCGAAGTCCACTGAGCACCCTTTCGAGCAGTGTGACGTCCGGGGTACCGCCGGCCTCGCCGTTGCCCGGCTGGTGGATGGCCACCATGCCGGCCTCCGCCAGGTCGGCCACGAGGATCCGGGCGACGCCCAGCGGCATCGAGAGCAGCGCCGAGACCTCGGCCACCGACTTGACCTCGCGGCACAGGTGGCAGATCCGCTGGTGCTCGGGGAGCAGGCCCGCGAGATGCACCGGGTCGGCCGTGGTGCTGACCAGCGCCTCGATGGCGAGCTGGTAGCGCGGCCGGGTCCGGCCGCCGGTCATGGCGTACGGACGTACCAGCGGCTGGTTGCCCTCACTGTCGTACGACGCGTCGTGCAGGGCGCCGTACGGATCGTGCGAGGCGGGGGGCGGGGTCATGGATCCTCCGGGCGTGACAGCGGTGAGTCGGAGTGCCGTCTGTTTGGGCCGGTGGGGGGGTCGGGATACGGCCGGACGGTAGGTGAGGAAGGTACGGGCAAAACCTGTGGGTGACGCTGTCTAGTGGAGCAAGCTCCCCTGGAGTTCGGCGCGCAGGTCCGGGGTGAGGACGCTGCCCGCACGGTCGACCAGCAGGGCCATCTCGTATCCGACCAGACCGATGTCGCAGTCCGGGTGGGAGAGCACGGCCAGCGAGGAGCCGTCCGAGACCGACATGAGGAAGAGGAAGCCGCGCTCCATCTCCACCACGGTCTGGGCGACGTCGCCGCCTTCGAAGATCCGGGAGGCACCCGCGGTGAGCGAGGTCAGCCCGGAGGCCACTGCCGCCAATTGGTCGGCACGGTCACGCGGAAAGCCTTCGGACATGGCCAGAAGAAGTCCGTCGGCAGAGACCACCACCGTGTGGGACACCCCGGGGGTGTTGTCCACGAAGTTCGTGATCAACCAGTTCAGATTCTGCGCCGCCTGGCTCATCGGACTCAACTAGTGCTCCTGCTGGTGAGAGGGGCCGGTTCCGGCTTGGCGGCCCTGCTGGATGCCACGCCGGAGATTGGTCAGCCGGCCGCGTACGTCGTCTGGCGCACGCGAAACCTGCGGACCGGCCTGGTGGGCCTGCTGCTGTGCGGTGCCGGGGACCAGATTGGCACGCGGTACCCGTCGGGGCAGACCGGATGTGGTGACACCACCGGCTGCGGGCTTCTTCGCCCGCTCCGCCTGCCGTACGAGTTCGTCGTTGGGAGACGAGCGCCAGGTGGTGCTCGGTCCGCCCTGCCCGGCGGGCTCACGGCGGGGTGCCGGAGAGGCAGCCGCCGTCGGCTGCTGGGGTACGGAGGGTTCCTGCGGCTCGGCGGCCCTCGCGGCCTGCGCGCCGTGGAACCAGTTGGTCTCCAGCGTGTCGTAGAGCGGCGTACGGCCGTCACCGGGATCGGCGGCCGGCGGCAGCGCGTCGTACTGGGGCTGCTGCGGCAGGCTGTGGGGGACGGCGGGACGCGGCAGGCCCGGCGCGGGGCCGTCGTTCTCGCGGTCACGCCGGTTCGGCAGACCGCCCGGAGCCTCCGAAGGGGCAGGCGGGCGCGGTGCGTTGAAGTCCGAGAACTCCGGCCGCGGGAACTGCGCCGTGGACGCGGGGTCCTGCGGCTGCTGCTGCGGCTCCTGGTACTGCGGCTCCTGGTACCCGGCGTCCTGCTGGTGCGGTTCCTGGTGCTGCTGCACCTGGGGCACCTGAGGAATCTGCGGGCGCCGCTGGGGGCCACGGACGTCCGGGCGCTCGAAGACGTCGGAGCGCTCGAACTGGCCGGTGCTCTGCGGCGGCGGCCCGTCGAAGTCCGGACGCTGGAACTCGGCGGTGGATCCCGGGCCCTGCCGCTCGTTGAAGAACGTGTCGGACCCGCCCTGCCGGTCCTGGGAAGGGAATCCGCCGGGCTGGGCGCCATGGGGCGGCGCCCCGTTGGACTGACGCATCGGCCGCAACGGCTGCCGGTACTGCGCACCCGGTCCGCCCGCGTCCGTCTCCTCGTGGCCGCGCGGCACGTCGGGCCCACCGCGCTGCGGCAGTTCGTTGCCCCAGCTCGGGGTCTGCGGGCGCTGCGCCGCCTGCGGCTGGGGGTTACCGCCGGGCAGCTCGGCCCGGGGACCGCCGCTGGGCGGCAGCTGCTGCTGACGTCCCGGCTGAGGCTGGAAGGCGTCGTTCCCCGACTGCTGGGGGAACTGCTGGCCGGGCTGCCGGCGCCCGGGACCGTTACCGCCCTGGCCGTCCTGACCGCCCTGGCCCATGCGGCGGGGCATGGGCGCCCCGGCGCCGAAGGCGTTCATCGAAGCGGGGGCCGGCGCCGAAGTGCCCTGCGGCGGACCGGGCTGCTGCGGTGCCCCGCCCTGCTGCGGGCCGCCGGGGTGGATCGAACGGTCTCCGTCGCGGGAGGGCAGCGCGGCGCGCGGTCCGTTCCCCGCGACCTGGCCGCGCGGGGTGCCCGCCCCGACCTGACCACGCGGAGTACCGGCGCCGACCTGGCCGCGCGGAGTACCCGGACCGACCCGGCCGGAGCCGGCCGACGGAGGCTTCTGCCCCATCTGCCCCATCTGCGGCTGTCCGCCGGGGACTCCGGGCTTGGCCGGGGCCTTCTTGCCGCCCTGGGCGACATCGACGGGCAGCATGACCAGCGCGGTCGTACCACCGGAGTCGGACGGCCTGAGCTGGATGCGGATGCCGTGTCGCAGGGACAGCCGGCCGACCACGAACAGACCCATCCGGCGGGACACCGAGACGTCCACGGTGGGCGGCGAGGCGAGCCGCTCGTTGATCGCCGCGAGGTCCTCGGGGGAGAGACCGATACCGGTGTCGTGGATCTCGACGAGGACCCGGCCGTCGGGCAGCGCGTGCCCGGTGACGCGGACCTTCGTCTGCGGCGAGGAGAACGACGTCGCGTTCTCCAGCAGCTCGGCGAGCAGGTGGACGAGGTCGTTGACCACGCGGCCCGCGACCTCGGTCGCGGGAACCGCCGCCAGCTCGATGCGCTCGTACTGCTCCACCTCGGACGCGGCGGCGCGGAGCACGTCGACCAGCGGCACGGGACGGGTCCACCGGCGGCCCGGCTCCTCGCCCGCGAGGACGAGGAGGTTCTCACCGTTCCGGCGCATACGGGTCGCGAGGTGGTCGAGCTTGAAGAGCGAGGACAGCTGGTCCGGGTCGGCCTCACGCGACTCCAGCTCGGAGATGAGCGAGAGTTGGCGCTGGATGAGGCCCTGGCTGCGGCGCGAGAGGTTGGTGAACATCGCGTTGACGTTGCCCCGCAGCATGGCCTGCTCGGAGGCGAGCCGGACAGCCTCGCGGTGCACGTCGTCGAAGGCCGCGGCGACCTGTCCGATCTCGTCCCGGCTGTGCACACCGACGGACTCGACGGAGGTGTCCACGTCCTGCGGGTCGGTCTCGGACAGCTGCTTGACCAGCTCGGGCAGGCGCTCCCCGGCGACCTTGGTGGCGGTGTCCTGCAGCCGGCGCAGCGAACGGATCATGGACCGGGCGACGACGTAGGCGCCGACCAGCGACACACCCAGGACGAGCACGATCAGCGCGGCGTTCATGATCGCCTCGCTCTCGGCGTCGTTCCGCAGCGAGCGGGCCTTCTGCTCCATCTCGCCGAGCAGCGTGGCCTCGATGGTCTTCATGGCCGTGATGCGGTTGCTGTCCGCGTCGTACCAGTCCTTGTACGAACGAGGGGCCTGGTTGGCCAGACCGCCCTGGTTCTCCAGGACGTGCTTCGCGTACAGGTTGGCCGCCGTGATCTCCGGGTTACCGGTGTCCAACGGGGCGGTCAGCGTCGCGGAGTTGCCCGCGTAGACCAGCTTGAAGGACTTGAGCGCGTCCTCCTCGCTCTGCATCGCGGACTTGGCGAAGAGCCGGTCGCTCTCCTCCAGGTGGCCGTGGTCCTTCTTGTTCGGCGGCAGGGCCGCGGAGATGACCGCCCGCTGGATGGACGCGTACTCCTTGGCGGACGAGAAGGCCGCCAGGGCGCGCGTGCGCTTGATCATCTCGGGGTTGGCGGTCGCCTGTGCCATGTCCTGCGAGAGGCCGAGCAGCGAGTCGATCAGTTCGCTGTACTCGTTGACCGTCTGCGTGGTGGTGGCATTGCCCTGGTAGGCGTCGGCGCGGATGGCCTTGAGGCGGGTCAGCTTGGTGGCGATGCCGCGGAGGCTGCCCCGGATCGACTCGATCGACTCGTCACGCTTGGTGCTGTCGAACTGCGTGGTGCCGTCGAGGAATGCCTTGTCGGCGAGGTCGGTGCGCTTGCGCGGCTCCGCGACGTTGAAGTCGTCGGCCTTCGCGCCGTGTGCCAGCGGACCCGCGGACTTGTCCCGCTCCTCCTGGAGCGCGGCGGCCAGCTCGGTCGCCTGCTTGGTCATCTGGGTGAGCAGCTGCATGTGGTCCAGCTGCTGCATCTTGGTCAGCGAGTCGTCGATGCGCAGCCCGCCGAGGGTGGTCGCGGCGACCACGGGCAGTGCCAGCAGCGACACGAGACGGGTACTGATGCGCCAGTTGCGCAGGGCTATTCGTGAGCCGGTGCTGACCGGGCCCTTCGACTTCGGAGCAGCCGGGACCGAGGCCGAGGCCGAACCTCTGGACTCACCCGCGCCGGCCGAGGCCGGACCGTGGTTCTGCGGGTTCTGGGCGTGCTGGGGGGAGGAGGCGCGGTCGGTCCCGCCGCGCGGCTCCTGTTCCGCCGCAGCGCTGCCATCCCTCTTGAAACGTCCCTGCACTAGCGTCGCAACCTCTGGACCAGGCGTCCCTCCGCACAGGCGGTGGCACGGTGTCGAGTCGTGGGGCGCGGCGCGCCCCATGGTGGTCGTCAGTGACCGGCGTCTTTACTTTCCCCCTTCACCGCCGCCACTCGGCGCTGCGTTGCGCCCGTCGTGCGCCGGTCCGGTCGTGTCTCCACAAAGACTGCGCGGCAGTGCGTGGAATTCCAGCACAGTGACGGATCTCCAACAAGGGCCAAGTACCTGGCCGTGACCTTATTGACAGGGCGTGAGCACCGAGTTACCAGGCGTAGAAAGTGATCACGGAGGAATCGGACTTTTGTTTACGTACCGCTTACGGCCGGGGGGTGTCCCAGTCGCGACGATCAGGAGCGGAATGAATGGTTCAGGTACGCAATGTCCCTTTGGTGGTAGAGGGTTGACTGTCTGAGATGCCCCAATTATCCGGTGAGTCGTGAGGAAACTCACACCTAGATCGTTGTCCCCTCCACGCTTCTGCGGGGAATCAGATGTTTAGCCTGACGCTTTACAGGGATGGCGAATCCGACAACCCGGCGCTCCGCGCCCCCGACCGACAGGGCCGAACAAGCAGATGAAGACGACGACGTTGTTCCGCAACACTGCCAACCCCCGCCGCACCACGCTCGCCCACCTCGCGGACGCCGAGCAGCTGCAGCGCCCCGAGCAGCCGGAGCACGCCGTGACCCTGCCCACCGCGACGGCCAACCCCCGCCGCACCATCCTGATGGAAGCACCCGCCCCGACGCAGGTCACCGACGCCGAGTGACGCGGGGTAATCGCGCGGCAGCCCCTCCCCGCCCGAGTTAGCCTGGAGCGTCAGACTCCAGCCAGCCAGTAAGTGAGGGGCGACAGCACTCGTGCGCATCGCCAGATTCTCCATCGACGGCAATGTCGCCTTCGGCGCGGTCGAGGGCGAAGACACCGGCAACGCAGCCGGTCTCGTCCTCGACATCATCAAGGGCATTCCGTACGCCGACTTCGAGCTCTCGGGCACCAAGGTCCCGCTGAGCAAGGTCCGGCTGCTGCCGCCCGTGCTCCCCAACAAGGTCGTCGCCTTCGGCCGCAACTACGCGGAGCACGCGGCAGAACTCGGCAACGAGGTCCCGGACGCCCCGTTCGCCTTCTTCAAGCCCACCACCTCGGTGATCGGCTCCGGCGACGCCATCGAGTACCCCTCCTTCTCCAGCGAGCTGCACCACGAGGCCGAACTGGCCGTGGTCATCGGCCGGATGTGCCGCGAGGTCCCGCGCGAACGCGTCAAGGACGTCATCTTCGGCTACACCTGCGCCAACGACGTGACCGCCCGCGACGTCCAGAAGCGCGAGAAGCAGTGGGCCAGGGCCAAGGGCTTCGACACCTCGTGTCCGCTGGGCCCCTGGGTGGAGACCGACCTCGACCCGTCCGACCTCACCATCCAGGCCACGGTCAACGGCGACCAGCGCCAACTCGGCCGGACCAGCGAGATGATCCACTCCATCGAGGATCTGATCGTCAACATCTCCGACGCCATGACACTCCTTCCCGGAGACGTCATCCTGACCGGCACCCCGGCCGGCGTCGGACCGCTCAACATCGGCGACGAGGTCGCCGTCACCATCGAAGGCATCGGCACTCTCACCAACAAGGTGATCAAGCGTGGCTAACGCGACCGTCCGCGTACGTTTCTGTCCCTCCCCGACCGGCAACCCGCACGTGGGCCTGGTCCGTACCGCCCTGTTCAACTGGGCGTTCGCCCGGCACACCGGCGGCACCATGGTCTTCCGTATCGAAGACACCGACGCGGCCCGCGACTCCGAGGAGTCGTACAACCAGCTCCTCGACTCGCTGAGCTGGCTCGGTCTCGACTGGGACGAGGGCCCCGACGAGGTCGGCGGCCCGCACGCGCCGTACCGCCAGTCGCAGCGCATGGACATCTACGCGGACATCGCGAAGAGGCTCCAGGACGCGGGCCACGCGTACGACTGCTACTGCACCACCGCCGAGCTGGACGAGCGCCGCGACGCCGCCCGCAAGGCCGGCAGGCCCTCGGGGTACGACGGCCACTGCCGCGACCTCACCGAGGAGCAGACCGCCGCCTACAAGGCCGAGGGCCGTACGTCCATCGTCCGCTTCCGGATGCCCGACGAGACGATCACCTTCGACGACCTGGTCCGCGGTGAACTCACCTTCACCCCGGAGAACGTGCCGGACTTCGGGATCGTCCGGGCCAACGGCGCCCCCCTCTACACGCTCGTCAACCCGGTCGACGACGCGCTGATGGAGATCACGCACGTGCTGCGCGGCGAGGACCTGCTCTCCTCCACCCCGCGCCAGATCGCGCTCTACAAGGCGCTGATCGAACTGGGCGTCGCCAAGCAGATCCCGCTCTTCGGACACCTCCCGTACGTCATGGGCGAGGGCAACAAGAAGCTCTCCAAGCGTGACCCCGAGGCGTCCCTCAACCTCTACCGCGAGCGCGGCTTCCTCCCCGAGGGGCTGCTCAACTACCTGTCCCTGCTGGGCTGGTCGTTCTCCGCGGACCGGGACATCTTCACGGTCGCCGAGCTGGTCGAGAAGTTCGACATCAAGGACGTCAACGCCAACCCGGCCCGCTTCGACCTGAAGAAGGCCGAGGCGATCAACGCCGACCACATCCGGCTGCTGGACGTGAAGGCCTTCACCGAGGCCTGCACCCCGTGGCTGCGCGCCCCGCACGCGAACTGGCCGGAGGAGAACTTCGACCAGGCCGCCTGGGAGGCCATCGCCCCGCACGCCCAGACCCGCCTCACGGTCCTCTCGGACATCACGGCCAACGTCGACTTCCTCTTCCTGGACCAGCCGGTCGAGGACGAGGCGTCCTGGACCAAGGCGATGAAGGGCGACCCGGTCGCCCTCCTCACCACGGCCCGCGCCAACCTGGCCGACGCCGACTGGACCAGCCCCGAGGCGCTCAAGGCAGCCGTCCTGGCAGCCGGCGAGACCCACGGCCTGAAGCTCGGCAAGGCCCAGGCCCCGGTCCGCGTCGCGGTCACCGGCCGCACGGTCGGCCTGCCGCTCTTCGAGTCCCTGGAGATCCTGGGCAAGGAGCGCTCGCTCCAGCGGATCGACGCGGCGCTGGCGAAGCTGTCCGCGTAAAGAACCACCGACAGCCCGGGTGTTGCCGTCCTAGGCTGGAACACATGCAGATACGCGCGATCCTCTGGGACATCGACGACACGATCTTCGACTACACCAGCGCCGACCGCATCGGCATGCGACAGCATCTGGAGGCCGAGGGCCTGCCCGACGGATACGAGTCCGTCGAGCAGGCCCTCGTCCGTTGGCGGGAGATCACCGACCAGTGCTGGGCGCGTTTCTCGGCAGGGGAGACGGACTGGCAGGGCCAGCGCCGCGACCGGGTCCGCTCGTTCACGGGCGGGGCACTGAGCGACGAGGCGGCGGACGCCTGGTTCGCCCGTCATCTCGCCCGCTACGAGGCCGCCTGGGAGCTCTTCCCCGACTTCCTGCCGGCCCTGGACCAGCTGACGGCGGACTACCGCCATGGCGTGCTGTCGAACTCCGCCGCCCACAACCAGGAACACAAACTGCGCACGCTCGGTGTACGGGACCGGTTCGAGGTGCTGGTCTGCGCCGCCGAACTGGGCGTCGCCAAACCCGCACCGGGGGCCTTCCACGCCGCCTGTGACGCCCTGGGGCTCGTACCGGGGGAGGTCCTGTACGTCGGAGATCAGCCGGACATCGACGCGGCCGGTGCGCTCGCCGCCGGACTGTCCGCGGTCTGGCTCGACCGCCAAGATCGCGGAGGGCGGCCCGAACTGGTCCGGATCACCGGACTCGGCCGGCTACCCGGCCTGCTGCGGGGCGATACCCGTTTTGGAGCGCCGTCCACCTTCAGGTAATGTTCTTCTTGCGCCGCCCGACCGGGCCGGAAGGCCGGAGCGGACAGCGCAAGCCGAGCAAGACCCCATAAAGGGGTTGCGCTTTGGTGGGCTATGGTGTAATTGGCAACACAACGGTTTCTGGTACCGTCATTCTAGGTTCGAGTCCTGGTAGCCCAGCGCAAAACCAGTAGTAGCAATCCTTGCAGTACAAGCCCCCGTTGTGTAGCGGCCTAGCACGCTGCCCTCTCACGGCAGTAGCGCCGGTTCGAATCCGGTCGGGGGTACAGATCCTTCCCGTGAGTTCTTCAGGGTCGCACCCGATGAACTTGATGCAGGATCGCTAGGGCCCCCGTTGTGTAGCGGCCTAGCACGCTGCCCTCTCACGGCAGTAGCGCCGGTTCGAATCCGGTCGGGGGTACTCCACCATGGGCTATGGTGTAATTGGCAACACAACGGTTTCTGGTACCGTCATTCTAGGTTCGAGTCCTGGTAGCCCAGCGTAGTTGCTCGACCGCAGTACAAGCCCCCGTTGTGTAGCGGCCTAGCACGCTGCCCTCTCACGGCAGTAGCGCCGGTTCGAATCCGGTCGGGGGTACCCATGAGGAAGGTCCTTCACTTCGGTGAAGGACCTTTTCTGTATGCCGAGTTGGGAATTCGTCGCGGATGAGCGCGGCAGTGGGGGACAGGGGCCGCCACGACGTTGGGGCGGCCTCGGGGGCTGGATGTGCGGGTCGGTGCGGGTGGGTGGTTCAGCCGGTACGGCGCAGCGCCTCGGAGAGCCTGCCCGCGGCGTCGATGACCGCCTGGGCGTGCATCCGCCCCGGGTGCCGGGTCAGCCGCTCGATCGGTCCCGATACGGAGACCGCGGCGACCACGCGGTTCGACGGCCCGCGTACCGGAGCGGAGACCGAGGCCACGCCGGGCTCGCGCTCGCCGATCGACTGGGCCCAGCCCCTGCGCCGGACGCCCGAGAGCGCCGTCGCCGTGAACCGGGCGCCCTGGAGCCCCCGGTGGAGACGTTCGGGCTCCTCCCAGCCCATCAGGATCTGGGCGGACGAACCGGCCTTCATGGTGAGTGTGGAGCCGACCGGGACGGTGTCCCGCAGCCCCGACAGCCGCTCCGCCGCCGCCACGCAGATCCGCATGTCGCCCTGGCGCCGGTAGAGCTGGGCGCTCTCACCGGTGACGTCGCGCAGATGTGTCAGTACCGGTCCGGCCGTGGCCAGCAGCCGGTCCTCGCCCGCCGCCGCGGCGAGCTCGGAGAGGCGGGGGCCGAGTATGAACCGGCCCTGCATGTCCCTCGCCACCAGACGGTGGTGTTCCAGTGCCACGGCGAGCCGGTGTGCCGTGGGTCGTGCGAGCCCGGTCGCCGCGACCAGCCCGGCGAGGGTGGCCGGACCGGACTCCAGAGCGCTCAATACCAGAGCTGCCTTGTCGAGAACGCCGACGCCGCTAGAGTTGTCCATGCAACGATACTCGCGTCTCACTCTGTGAAACGCAAGTTCAATTTTCCAGGGAACTTGCCAACCTGTAGGGGCGGTCGTACAACGACTCGCAGTTGCCCGCCCGGTACGGGGGTTCGGACGGGGACGCCCGATTTCTAGTTGGGCCGGCGAAGGCGCCGGCCGGAGGGAAAGCGATGGGTAGGACACTCGCGGAGAAGGTCTGGGACGACCATGTCGTCAGGCGCGCGGAAGGCGAGCCCGACCTCCTCTTCATCGATCTGCACCTGCTGCACGAGGTGACCAGCCCGCAGGCGTTCGACGGCCTGCGCCAGAACGGCCGGCCGGTGCGGCGCCTCGACCTCACCATCGCCACCGAGGACCACAACACCCCGACCATCGACATCGACAAGCCCATCGCGGACCCGGTCTCCCGGGTCCAGCTGGAGACACTGCGCAAGAACTGCGCGGAGTTCGGCGTGCGACTGCACCCGCTGGGCGACGTCGAGCAGGGTGTCGTCCACGTCGTGGGGCCGCAGCTGGGTCTGACCCAGCCGGGCACCACGGTGGTCTGCGGTGACAGCCACACCTCCACCCACGGTGCCTTCGGAGCGCTGGCGTTCGGGATCGGCACCTCGCAGGTCGAGCACGTGCTGGCGACCCAGACGCTGCCGATGGCCCGCCCCATGACGATGGCCATCACGGTCGAGGGCGAACTGCCCGACTCCGTCACGGCCAAGGACCTGATCCTGGCGATCATCGCCCGGATCGGCACCGGCGGCGGCCAGGGCTACATCCTGGAGTACCGCGGCTCCGCCATCGAGAAGCTCTCGATGGAAGCCCGCATGACCATCTGCAACATGTCGATCGAGGCGGGTGCGCGGGCCGGCATGATCGCCCCCGACCAGACCACCTTCGACTACCTCCAGGGCCGCGACCACGCCCCGCAGGGCGCAGACTGGGACGCGGCGGTCGAGTACTGGAAGACCCTGCGCACCGACGACGACGCGGTCTTCGACGCCGAGGTGTTCATCGACGGCGCCGAACTGGCCCCGTTCGTCACCTGGGGCACCAACCCCGGCCAGGGCGCCCCGCTTTCCGCCAGCGTCCCCGACCCGGCTTCGTACGAAGACGCCTCGGAGCGTCTGGCCGCCGAAAAGGCCCTGGAATACATGGGGTTGACCGCCGGGCAGCCGCTGCGTGACATCAAGGTCGACACGGTCTTCGTAGGTTCCTGCACCAACGGCCGTATCGAGGACCTGCGCAACGCGGCGGCCGTCCTGGAAGGCCGCAAAGTCGCCGACGGGGTACGGATGCTGGTCGTCCCGGGCTCGGTACGCGTCGCCCTGCAGGCCGTCGAGGAAGGCCTGAACAAGGTATTCACCGCGGCGGGCGCCGAATGGCGGCACGCGGGCTGCTCGATGTGCCTGGGCATGAACCCGGACCAACTCGCGCCCGGCGAGCGTTCGGCGTCCACCTCCAACCGTAACTTCGAGGGCAGGCAGGGCAAGGGCGGCCGTACGCACCTGGTCTCCCCGCAGGTGGCCGCCGCCACCGCCGTGCTGGGCCGGCTGGCCTCGCCGGCCGACCTGTCCGACGCTCCGACCCTCGTGGAGGCCTGATTTCCATGGAAGCTTTCACCAAGCACACCGGCCGGGTCGTCCCGCTGCGCCGCGGCAACGTCGACACCGACCAGATCATCCCGGCCCACTGGCTGAAGAAGGTCACCCGCGACGGCTTCGAGGGCGGGCTCTTCGAGGCCTGGCGCAAGGACCCGCAGTTCGTGCTCAACCAGCCCGAGCGCAAGGGTGCGACGGTGCTGGTCGCGGGTCCCGACTTCGGTACCGGCTCCTCCCGCGAACACGCGGTGTGGGCCCTGCAGAACTACGGCTTCAAGACCGTGATCTCGTCCCGGTTCGCCGACATCTTCCGCGGGAACTCGCTCAAGAACGGGCTCCTGACGGTGGTTCTCGACCAGAAGATCGTGGACGCCATCTGGGAGCTGACCGAGGCCGATCCGACCGCCGAGGTCACGGTGGACCTGGAGAGCCGCCAGGTGCTCGCGGAGGGCATCACCGCCGACTTCGAGCTCGACGAGAACGCCCGCTGGCGGCTGCTGAACGGCCTGGACGACATCAGCCTCACCCTTCAGAACGAAGCGGACATCACGGCTTACGAGGCGGCCCGACCGGCCTTCAAGCCGCGTACAATTAACGCCTGAGCAGCACTTATTCAGGACTGCGCCCCCTGCCAGCCGGCAGGGGGCGCAGTCGCTTGTTGAGCCCCCGTCGGGCGACAACTCGCCCCAGATGGCACAATCGGCGCATGGGACGCGACAACCAACTCAAGCTCTACGCGGAAGTCGCCGAACAAATGAAAGAAGCGCACACAAGGGTGCGTGAACTGCAAGTCCCGGAGGGCGTAAGGATGGCGCTGTCCCGGAAGCTGTTGGTCATCACGGCCACGGCGAAGCACGATCTCACCGATGCAGCAACGCGGCTGGACCGGTTGATGAAGGACCTCGACGAGGGTCGATTCCCCGATGGCAACTCCCTTGGTGCAACTCCGCAGCGGTTGAGTTCGTTGCGGCACAAGGGTGATTAGACCGTTTCGTGTTTGATTTGCGGTATATATCTGCCTAACGTGCGAAAAAGCCTGAACAGTTTCGTTCGGGCAATGTCTCCGAAGGGGAAGACGTGAACAAGGCGCAGCTCGTAGAGGCCATTGCCGACAAGGTCGGTGGCCGCCAGCAGGCCGCAGACGCTGTCGATGCCGTACTGGACGCGATCGTCCGCGCAGTTGTCGGCGGCGACCGTGTATCGGTCACCGGCTTCGGCTCGTTCGAGAAGGTCGACCGTCCGGCCCGTTACGCCCGCAACCCGCAGACGGGTGAGCGCGTACGGGTCAAGAAGACCTCGGTGCCGCGTTTCCGCGCGGGCCAGGGCTTCAAGGACCTCGTCAGCGGCTCGAAGAAGCTCCCGAAGAACGACGTGGCCGTGAAGAAGGCGCCCAAGGGCAGCCTCTCGGGCGGTTCTTCCACCCGTACGACCGTCAAGAAGGCCGCGGCCAAGAAGGCCACCGCCGCCAAGAAGACGGCCGCGAAGAAGACCACGGCAGCGAAGACCGCCGCCAAGAAGACGGTGGCGGCCAAGAAGGCCACCACGGCCAAGAAGGCCACCACGGCCAAGGCGGTCGCGAAGAAGGCCGCCCCGGCGAAGAAGGCCACTGCGAAGAAGGCCACCGCCAAGAAGACCGCGCCGGCCAAGAAGACCGTGGCCAAGAAGGCGCCCGCGAAGAAGACCACGGCGCGCAAGACCACCGCCAAGAAGGCCACCGCCAGGAAGAAGTAGGCGGCACGGGCCACCCACGCGTCGGGCCGGACTCCTTCGGGAGTCCGGCCCGCGGTGCGTTCTGCCGTGTGTCGTGCTGCGTGCGCGGGCTGTGCGCGGGTTTCAGAAGGTCTGGAGCGTCACCAGCGAGATGTTCAGGGAGTCGCCCTCGCCCGTCGTCTCGATCCGTACCCGCTGTCCGGGCCGCAACAGTCTCAGGCCCCCCGCGTCGAAGGCCGGGGCGCCGAAAGCCACCGGGGTGCCGTCGTCGAGCAGCACGCTGCCGCTGCGGGACTCGGAGTCGTACGTGTACGCGGTCGCCTGCATGCCCGAAGCTTACGACCTGGTGCGCGACAGAGGTCGGGCTGCCGGTGCCGGCCCGGACCGTCACCCCGCCGTGGCCGCGTACCGTACGGCCGTGTGCGGGCCGAGGCCCAGGGCCACCGCGGCCAGCAGATCGTCCCCGGTGTCCACGTCCTGGCGCACCGAACGGACGTCATCGAGAAGTATTTCCACCGCTCCCGACGCGGAATGCCGGGCCCGTGAAAGGCCACCGAAAGCCGGGATCAATTCCGTGCCCGGCGTCGCTGTCAGTAAAGTCGTGCCGATTCCCGCGGCGTCCGTCAGAAATGCGCGGGGAAAATCAGCGGCCCGTTCGAGTACCCGCAGCAATTCCTCCGGGCGCAGCGCCGGAAGATCGGCATTCAGTGCTGCCACGGCCGCACCGGGGCGCAGCGCACGGACCGAACGCGCACCGTGCGCCAGCGCCGGGTTGAGCCCGCTCGCGGAGATATCCGGCACAATCCGGGCACCCAGTGCGGCCAGTTCCACCGCGGCCAGTGCGTCGTTGGTGACGACGGCCACATCACGTACCGCGGAACAAGCCAGCGCCGCCGCCACCGTGTCCTGCGCGAAGGCCAGCGCGAGCCCCGGGCGCACCGCGTCGGACGCCGCCGGTGCGAGTCTGCTCTTCGCCAGCGCCAGGGGCTTCAGGGGTACCACCAGGGACCAGTTGACGGTCCGATCCATGTTCGGCATCGGCCCCATTGTGGCCTGAGCCCGCGATACCGGGCGGGCCGGGCCGGGCGTACGGTGTTCTCGACAGAGCAGGGGCCTGGGGCGAGACGTGACGTGTTCGACAGCCAGGCAGAGTTGAGGTCCTAGTGGAAGGTGTCCGGGTGTCCCGCCGCAGAATCGGCTTCTGGTACCGCCTCGCGGCGGTCATTGCTAAACCGCCGTTGCTGGTTCTGTTCAAGCGGGACTGGAGCGGAATGGAGCACATGCCGGAGGACGGCGGCTTTATCACCGCGGTCAATCACAACTCGTATCTCGACATGTTCTCCTACGGTCACTTCCAGTACAACACGGGCAAGGTGCCCCGCTTCCTGGCGAAGGCGGCGCTGTTCAAGGTCCCGGTGGTCGGGATGCTGCTGCGCGGTACCGGGCAGATCCCGGTCTACCGCGAGTCCTCCAACGCCTTCGGTGCTTTCCGGGCCGCTGTGGACGCCGTGCAGCGTGGTGAGTGCGTCGCCTTCTACCCCGAGGGCACCCTCACCCGCGACCCCGGCCAGTGGCCGATGACCGCGAAGAACGGGGTGGCGCGGGCCGCGCTGCTCACCAGGGCGCCGGTCATTCCGGTGGCCCAGTGGGGCGCCAACCTGGCCATGCCGCCGTACGCCACCGAGAAGAAGGTCCGCTTCTTCCCGCGCAAGACGCTGGAGGTGAAGGCCGGACCGCCGGTCGACCTCAGCCGGTTCGACGGCGTGGAACCCACCCCCGAGGTGCTCCGGGAGGCGACCGAGACCATCATGGCCGCTGTCACCGCCCTGTTGGAGGAGCTGCGCGGGGAGAAGGCGCCCGCCGAACCGTACGACCACCGCAAGGCCCGCGCAACAGCGCGGCGCAAGGCCGCAGGAGAGGGCACCAAGTGACGCGAGTAGCCGTCTTCGGCAGTGGATCCTGGGGCACGGCCTTCGCCGTCGTCCTGGCCGACGCGGGCTGTGACGTGACCCTCTGGGGGCGTCGCGCCGGTCTCGTCGACGCCATCAACACCACCCGGACCAACCCCGACTACCTGCCGGGGATCGAACTCCCCGCGACGGTACGGGCCACCACGGACCCCGCGGAGGCCGCCCGCGACGCCGAGTTCACGGTGCTCACCGTGCCCTCGCAGACGCTGCGCGCCAACCTCACGGACTGGGCGCACCTGCTGCACCCCGGCACCGTCCTCGTCTCGCTGATGAAGGGCGTCGAACTCGGCACGGCCAAGCGGATGAGCGAGGTGATCGAGGAGGTCGCCAAGGTCCCCGCAGAGCGTGTCGCCGTACTCACCGGGCCCAACCTCGCCCGGGAGGTCGCCGGCCGCATGCCCGCCGCCGCCGTGGTCGCCTGCCAGGACGAAGCGGTGGCCCGGCGCATCCAGGCCGCCTGTCACACGTCGTACTTCCGTCCGTACACCAACACCGACGTCGTCGGCTGTGAACTCGGCGGCGCCGTCAAGAACGTGATCGGCCTCGCCGTCGGGATCGCCGACGGCATGGGCCTGGGCGACAACGCCAAGGGATCGCTGATCACCCGCGGCCTGGCCGAGACCACCCGGCTCGGGCTGGCGATGGGCGCGGACCCGCTGACCTTCTCCGGCCTCGCGGGCCTGGGCGATCTGGTCGCCACCTGTTCGTCACCGCTCTCGCGCAACCACACCTTCGGCACCAACCTCGGCCGTGGCATGACGCTCCAAGAGGCCATCGCGGCCACCAGCCAGACGGCCGAAGGCGTCAAGTCCTGTGAGTCGGTGGCGGATCTGGCCCGGCGACACGAGGTCGAAATGCCGCTCACGGAAACCGTTGTGGACATCGTCCACAACGGGAAGGCGCCGGTCGTCGCGCTGAAGGAACTGATGTCGCGCAGCGCCAAGGCCGAGCGACGCTGAACTCGGCACGTACCAGCAGGTACCCTCAACGCGATATGAGCAGCGAGAACTCCTCCCAGAGCCTTGAGCAGCAGCGTCGTAAGCCGCGTGTGGCGGTCGTCTTCGGCGGGCGCAGCTCCGAACACGCCATCTCGGTGGTCACCGCGGGCGCGGTGCTGCGCGCCATCGACCGTACGAAGTACGACGTGCTGCCCATCGGCATCACGACGGACGGCCGCTGGGCGCTGACCGCGGACGATCCCGACCGGATGGCCATCACCGACCGCACCCTGCCGACGGTGGCCGAGATCGCCGAGCCCATCGAGGGCGGCGTGGTGCTCTCCGTCGACCCCGGCAACCGTGAGGTCGTCTACAGCGAGCCGGGCTCGGTGCCCAAGGCGCTGGGCGACGTCGACGTGGTCTTCCCGGTACTGCACGGTCCGTATGGCGAGGACGGCACCCTGCAGGGTCTGCTGGAACTCTCCGGTGTGCCCTACGTCGGCGCGGGCGTGCTCGCCTCCGCCGTCGGCCAGGACAAGGAGTACATGAAGCGGGTGTTCATCTCCTTCGGGCTGCCGGTCGGCCCGTACGAGGTGATCCGGCCCCGCGAGTGGAGCCGGGACCCCGCCGCTGCCCGCAAGAAGATCGTGGACTTCGCCGGTGAGCACGGCTGGCCGCTCTTCGTGAAGCCCGCCCGGGGCGGTTCCTCGATGGGCATCACCAAGGTCGACTCGTTGGCGGGCCTGGACGACGCCGTCGAGGAGGCGCAGCGCCACGACCCGAAGGTGCTCGTCGAGTCGCTGCTGCGCGGCCGTGAGATCGAGTGCGGGGTGCTGGAGTTCCCGGACGGACCGCGGGCCAGCGTGCCCGCCGAGATCCCGCCGGTCACCGCGCACGACTTCTACGACTTCGAGGCGAAGTACATCCCCGGGGAGTCCGCGGCCGGTCTGGTGCCCGCGCCGCTGACCGCCGAGCAGACCGCCGAGGTGCAGCGGCTCGCGGTCGAGGCGTTCGACGCGGTCTCCTGCGAGGGCCTGGTGCGCGCCGACTTCTTCCTCACCGAGGACGGCGGGTTCGTCATCAACGAGATCAACACGATGCCGGGGTTCACCCCGATCTCCATGTACCCGCGGATGTGGCAGGAGAGCGGCGTCAGCTACCAGGAGCTGGTGGACCGGCTGATCCAGGCCGCGCTCGACCGCTCGACAGGGCTGCGCTGAGCAGGGCTTGCCGCCGGGCCGTCCGGTCCGGCGGGGCCCGGCGGTCCGGGACAGGTTCTAGAGGCTGGACGGATCCGTCTTCTTGATGGCGCTCGCGAAGTCGGAGAGCGGGGTGACGTCATGGGCGTACTTCTGCCCCAGGGTCACCTCGACGTAGGCCTTGCGGTAGGTGGTCGTGAACCGCGGGCCGTCGGCCCGCTGTTCCAGCATCCAGTTGACCCCGTCCGCCTCGACCGCCTTGGCCTGCGGATCGTCCATCTCGTCGGGGCGCGGGACACCGCAGCGCAGTACGATCGCCGCATCCCCCCATCCCGCGGTCAGTTCGGACTTCGGCGCCAGCTCGGAGCGGTTCTGCCCCGCGACGGTCTTCGGCAGCTCCTTGTCGAGTGCCTTGCACAGCTCGACCTGGTCCGCGGGCGGCTCGGGAACCGCGACCGATGTCGCGTCGTCCGTCGATGAGCAGCCCGCGGCAGCCAGCAGCAGGGCCAGGGCGGAAAGCGTCAGGAGCCGATGGCGGGAAGACGTCACCGGCCCAGCGTAGACGGGGGCTAGATGTGCACGACCGGGCAGGTCAGGGTTCGTGTGATGCCGTCCACTTGCTGGACCTTGGCGACCACCATGCGGCCGAGTTCGTCGACCGTGT
This sequence comes from Streptomyces sp. NBC_01267, assembly GCF_036241575.1. Lineage (NCBI taxonomy): Bacteria > Bacillati > Actinomycetota > Actinomycetes > Kitasatosporales > Streptomycetaceae > Streptomyces > Streptomyces sp. NBC_01267. Next base: position 5,780,529 of record NZ_CP108455.1, read on the forward strand.
CGGACTGCGCCCGGACGATCACGTCGTAGGGGCCGGTCACGTCCTCGGCCTGGATCACCCCGGGGATCTTGCCGACGAGCTCGGCGACGGCGGTCGCCTTGCCCACTTCGGTCTGGATGAGGATGTACGCCTGTACCACGGAACCTCCAAGGCGGCCACGAGGATCATGTGGGGGATAAAGGGACGCCACGGTATCGCGTCGTTCCGGGCAGCGGGGAGACCTGCGCGCCCGGCAGTGCCACGCGTTCGGGGCGTATGGGATACAGGGTTGACGTACCCGATTGACGGTACCTACAGCAGTGACGGCCCGCGACCGCGAGTGGACCGGGGCCGAAGGGGTACGGCGATGCGCTGTCCGCACGGGGACGCCGTCCCCTGCCGGGACCGCGCCCGGGGCCCCGGCGGGAAAAAGCCGACAAGCAGGCCGGACCTGATGTCCGGGATCACGATGAGAGGCGAGGGGCGATGAAGGGCACTGTGGGGGAGCTCGGGGAGTTCGGGCTGATCAGAGAGCTCACCTCCCGGCTCACGACCACGCCGGCGGTACGGCTGGGACCGGGCGACGACGCCGCGGTCGTGGCCGCACCCGACCGGCGGGTGGTCGCCAGCACGGACATCCTGCTCGAAGGGCGGCATTTCCGCCGGGACTGGTCCACGGCGTACGACGTGGGCCGCAAGGCCGCCGCGCAGAACCTGGCGGACATCGCGGCCATGGGCGCGGTGCCCACCGCGATTCTGCTGGGCCTGGTGGTGCCCGCCGAACTCCCGGTCACCTGGCCGACCGAGCTGATGGACGGCATCCGCGACGAGTGCCAGGTGGCCGGCGCGGCCGTGGTCGGCGGTGACGTCGTACGCGGCGAGACCATCACCGTCTCCATCACCGCCCTCGGCGACCTCCGCAACCACGAGCCGGTCACCAGATCCGGAGCCATGCCCGGCGATGTCGTCGCCGTCACCGGGTGGTTGGGCTGGTCGGCCGCCGGTTACGCGGTGCTCTCCCGCGGATTCCGCTCGCCGCGCGCCTTCGTCGAGGCGCACCGTCGCCCCGAACCGCCGTACCACGCGGGCCCCGCGGCTGCCGGACTCGGCGCCACCGCGATGACCGACGTCAGCGACGGGCTGGTCGCCGACCTCGGTCACATCGCCGAGGCCAGCAAGGTCCGGATCGACCTGCGGGCCGGGCTGATCGATGTCCCGACCCAGATGAGCGACATCGGCCAGGCGGTCGGTGTCGACCCGCTCCAGTGGGTGCTCACCGGGGGAGAGGACCACGCGATCGTGGCGACCTTCCCGCCGGACGTGAAGCTGCCCGCCCGCTGGAAGGTGATCGGCGAGGTGCTCAACCCGTCGGCGCTGCCCCATGTGACGGTCGACGGAGCGCCGTGGACCAGCAAGGGCGGCTGGGACCACTTCGGGGACGACCCCTCGTGACGGCGCCACCGCTGGTCCTCACCGTCGCCGGATCGGACTCCGGCGGCGGTGCGGGTATCCAGGCCGACCTGAAGACGATGCTGGCGCTGGGCGTGCACGGGATGAGCGTGCTCACCGCGGTCACCGCACAGAACTCGCTGGGTGTGCACGGGGCGTGGGAGCTGCCCGCAGACGCCGTACGCGCCCAGTACCGGGCCGTGGTCGACGACATCGGCGTGCAGGCGGTGAAGACCGGAATGCTGTCGTCCGCCGAACTCGTCGAGACGGTCGCCGCGCTGCTGTCCGGGACGGACGCCCCGGTGGTCGTCGATCCGGTGGGGATCTCCAAGCACGGGGATCCGCTGCTCGCGGCGGAGGCGCTCGAATCCGTACGGACCGAGCTGCTGCCCACGGCGACGGTCGCGACGCCCAACCTGGACGAAGTGACCCAGCTCACCGGCGTACGGGTGGAGTCGGAGGCGGACCTGCCACGGGCGGCGGCGGCCGTACTGGCCCGCGGCCCGAAGTGGGTGCTGATCAAGGGCGGCCATCTCGCGGGCGACGCGGTCGATCTGCTGACGGACGGCGGCGAGGAGCACTGGCTGCGGGCGCCCCGCTACGACAACCGCCATACGCACGGCACCGGGTGCACGCTGGCCTCGGCGGTCGCCTCGTATCTGGCGCACGGCCGTGCCGTACCCGACGCGGTCGTCGCGGCCAAGGAGTACGTCACGGGTGCCATCGCGGCCGGCTTCCCGCTGGGGGCCGGCATCGGCCCGGTGGACCACGGCTGGCGGCTGCGCTCCGCGTAGACGGCGTGCGGGCAGGAGACGCCGTGCGGGCATGAGACAGCGTGCGGGCATGAGAAAAGCCGGTCCACCGAGGTGGACCGGCTTTTCAAGGCAACCGCAAGGGGCTGCGCAACGACGAACCGTCGGCGTTAGCGCGAGACCTTGCCGGCCTTGATGCACGATGTGCAGACGTTGAGCCGCTTCGGCGTCCGACCGACCACGGCACGCACGCGCTGGATGTTGGGATTCCAGCGACGCGGCGTACGGCGGTGCGAGTGCGAAATACTATTGCCGAAGCCCGGCCCCTTGCCGCAGACGTCGCAGTTGGCAGCCACGGGTCACTCCAAAGACTTCAGATGCACTTACAGTGAATTCCGGCGCGCCGGAATCATTAACTGAAGTGGCGGTACCGGGGGAATGGCCCGATTCTCATCGGGCAACCGAAGCAGCATACAACGACTGCGTCGGTAGAACGAAACTACCATGACCCGCACCGCTCCCTTCCCGGCAGCCTCTCCCGGACCCGGGTCTACCCTGCGGTGCAACCCCGCTGCTCAAGGAGGCTCCAGGTGCCGCAGCTGCCCGACGAGATGGACGCCGTCGTGGTCCGCACCTGGTGCTCACTGGCGCTCGAAGCGCTGGGCAGGGACCGCGAGGAGATCGACGCGATCAACGTCTATCCGGTCGCGGACGGGGACACCGGCACCAACCTGTACCTGACCGTGGAATCCGCTGCTCAGGCGGTGGAAGCGGTCTTCACCGCGCACGGGACCGTGGACGGCGCATCCGCTCCCGCGCTGGCCGACGCGATGGGGGCCATGGCGCACGGCGCGCTCATCGGCGCCCGGGGCAACTCGGGGACGATCCTGGCCCAGTTGCTGCGCGGCATGGCCGAGGTCCTCGGTACTCCGGCAGGTGACGATGATCACTCACAACTGCTGAGCGCCGCACTTCGCCGGGCGGCCGAATCGGCGTACCAGGCGGTCGCCCACCCCGTGGAGGGCACCGTCCTGACGGTGGCCACGGCAGCGGCCGAGGCGGCCGTCGTGGCCGGTGGCTCGGGAGGCGGCTGTACGGCGGTCGCGCGCGCGGCCCACGCGGGGGCGCGCGCGGCACTGGACGCGACCCCCGGACAACTGGCCGTGCTCGGGCGTGCGGGCGTGGTGGACGCGGGCGGGCGCGGCCTGGTCGATGTGCTCGCCGCGCTGGCCGGGGCGTTCTCCGGCGAGGCCCCGGTGGCCGAGCGGCGGCGGGCCGCGCCGGTCCTGCCACCCCACTTCACCGAGGACTGCCCGGCCGACGGCGGACCGGCCTTCGAGGTGATCTACCTCCTGGAGGCGGCGGACGACGCGGTGGCCCGGCTCCGTACCCGGCTCGACGCGCTCGGTGACTCACTCGTCGTCGTCGGCGGCGACGGTCTCTGGAACGTCCATGTGCACGTGAACGACGCGGGGGCGGCCGTGGAGGCCGGGGTCGACGCAGGACGCCCCTACCGGATCCGCATCACCCACTTCGGCTCCGCCGGAACACCCGAGCGCGAACAGGTACAGCGCGCGGTCGTCGCGGTCGTGCCCGGCGAAGGCCTGGCAGGGCTGTGCCGGGAGGCGGGCGCGACCACGGTGCTCGCCCGCCCCGGGGAGCCGCCCGCGAGCGGCGAACTGGTCGACGCGATCCGGCGCGCACACGCCCGGGAGGTCGTCCTGCTGCCCAACGACGCGGCGCTGCGGCACACGGCCGCCGCGGCGGCGGAACAGGTCAGGGCGGAGGGCGTACGGGTGGCGCTCGTCCCCACCCGGGCGGCTGTCCAGGGAGTCGCGGCCCTGGCCGTGCACGAGCCCGAACGCCGCTTCGACGAGGACGTGGTCGCCATGACGGCCGCGGCGGGCGCCACCCGCTACGCCGAACTGGCCGTCGCCGAGCGGCAGTCCTGGACGAGCGCGGGGATCTGCCAGGCGGGCGACGTACTGGGCCTGATCGACGGCGATGTCGCCGTGATCGGGGCGGACCTGGCCACGACGGCGGAGACGGTGCTGCACCGGATGCTGTCCGCAGGCGGCGAACTGGTCACGCTGGTACTGGGCGACGGGGTGCCGGTGGCTGTCGCCGACCGGCTGGAGGCGTTCGTACGGGGCGGGCACCTGGCGGTCGACACGGTGGTCTACGACGGCGGCGTGCAGGCGGCGCCGCTGCTCATCGGCGTGGAGTAGGCGCAGTGGGCGGAACGGCACGGAGCCCGGCCCGCCGCCCCGCCCCCGCACCCCCCGTCCCCGCACCCCGCGCCGGGAACCACCCGCTGTCACACCCATGGTGTGCAATGGACCTTGTGCCCGCGCTCGACGAACCACTCAAGAACACGCTCGGAGCCCCCACCGCGAAGGTGATGGCCGAGCACCTCGACCTGCACACGGTCGGCGACCTCCTGCACCACTACCCCCGCAGATACGCGGAGCGCGGCGAGCTGACCCCGCTCGCCGAACTGCCCCTGGACGAACACGTCACCGTCTTCGCGCAGGTCGCCGACGCCCGGGTGCTGACCTTCAACCAGGGCAGGGGAAAGCGTCTGGAGGTGAACATCACCGACGGGAGTGGCCGTCTCCAGCTCGTCTTCTTCGGCAAGGGCATCCACAAGCCGCACAAGGAGTTGCTTCCCGGCCGTCGTGCGATGTTCGCGGGCAAGGTCTCCAAGTTCAACCAGAAGCTCCAGCTCGCCCACCCCACGTACGAGCTGCTGGACGACGACACCGACGCGGACGCCGTGGAGGCCTGGGCGAACGAACTGATCCCCATCTACCCCGCCTGCAAGGGCCTGGAGTCCTGGAAGATCGCCAAAGCGGTCTCCGCGGTGCTGCCCAGCGCCCGGGAGGCCGCCGATCCGCTGCCGCCCGCGCTGCGCGACGGACGGGGGCTGACCACGCTGCCCGAAGCGCTGCTGAAGGTCCACCGCCCGCAGTCCAGGGCCGATGTCGCCGTGGCACGGGACCGGCTGAAGTGGGACGAGGCATTCGTCCTCCAGGTCGCGCTCGCCAGACGACGGCACGCCGAGACCCAACTGCCCGCCGTGGCAAGGAAACCCGTACCGGGCGGGCTGCTCGACGCCTTCGACGCCAAGCTGCCGTTCACCCTCACCGAAGGGCAGCAGAAGGTCAGCGCGGAGATCTTCGGCGAGCTCGCGGCCGAGCATCCGATGCACCGCCTGCTCCAGGGCGAGGTCGGTTCCGGGAAGACGATGGTCGCGCTGCGGGCCATGCTCGCGGTGGTCGACGCGGGCGGTCAGGCCGCGATGCTCGCGCCCACCGAAGTGCTCGCGCAGCAGCACCACCGGTCCATCACCGAGATGATGGGCGAGCTGGCCGAGGGCGGGACACTGGGCGGCGCCGAGGAGTCCACCAAGGTGGTCCTGCTGACCGGCTCCATGGGGGTGCCCGCCCGCCGCAGGGCGCTGCTCGACCTGGTCACCGGCGAGGCCGGGCTCGTCATCGGGACGCACGCGCTGATCGAGGACAAGGTGCAGTTCCACGACCTGGGCCTGGTGGTCGTCGACGAGCAGCACCGGTTCGGGGTGGAGCAGCGCGACGCCCTGCGCGGCAAGGGCAAGCAGCCGCCGCACCTGCTCGTCATGACGGCGACGCCCATTCCCCGCACGGTCGCGATGACGGTGTTCGGCGACCTGGAGACCTCGGTCCTCGACCAGCTTCCGGCGGGCCGCTCGCCGATCGCCACCCACGTCGTACCGGCCAAGGACAAGCCGCACTTCCTGGCCCGCGCCTGGGAGCGGGTGCGCGAAGAGGTGGAGAACGGACACCAGGCCTACATCGTGTGCCCGCGCATCGGGGACGGCGAGGACGAGCCGAAGAACAAGAAGCGGGCCGCCGGGGACGAGCCGGAGGCGGACAAACGGCCGCCGCTCGCCGTGGTGGACATCGCCGGACAGCTTTCCGGGGGCCCGCTGAAGGGGCTGCGCATCGAGATGCTGCACGGCCGGATGGCGCCCGACGACAAGGACGGCGTGATGCGCCGTTTCGCCGCGGGGGAGGTGGACGTGCTGGTCGCCACGACCGTCATCGAGGTCGGCGTCAACGTCCCCAATGCCACCGCCATGGTGATCATGGACGCTGACCGGTTCGGCGTATCCCAGCTGCACCAGCTGCGCGGCCGGGTGGGCCGCGGCTCGGCACCCGGTCTCTGTCTGCTGGTGAGCGAGGCCCACGAGGCCGGCCCCTCCCGGGCCAGACTCAGCGCGGTGGCCGCCACGCTCGACGGCTTCGAGCTCTCCCGCATCGACCTCGAACAGCGCCGTGAGGGCGACGTGCTGGGCCAGGCGCAGTCCGGTGTGCGGTCCTCGCTGCGGATGCTCGCCGTCATCGAGGACGAGGAAGTCATCGCCGCGGCCCGTGAGGAGGCCGCCAGGGTCGTCGCCGCCGACCCCGAGCTGACGAACCTGCCCGAGCTGAGGACCGCGCTGGACGCCCTCCTCGACCAGGACCGCGAGCAGTATCTCGACAAGGGCTGAGAGACTGACGGGACAGGAGCCCGACCAGGACTGACTCCGCTCACCGAGAAGGACTGAGATGACCCGCGTGATCGCCGGTACGGCCGGCGGGCGCCGCCTCGCCGTTCCGCCGGGCAACGGCACCCGCCCCACATCCGACCGCGCGCGCGAAGGGCTCTTCTCGACCTGGGAAGCGCTCCTCGGCACCCTGGAGGGGACCCGGATCGCCGATCTGTACGCGGGATCCGGCGCCGTCGGTCTGGAGGCGCTCTCCCGCGGCGCGGTGCACGCCCTACTGGTCGAGGCCGACGTCCGGGCCGCGGCGACCGTCCGTGACAACGTACGCACCCTGGGTCTCCCCGGGGCGGAGGTACGGACGGGCAAAGCGGAGCAGATCGTGACGGGACCGGCGCCCGAAGCCCCGTACGACGTGATTTTCCTCGATCCCCCGTACGCCGTGACCGATGGCGATCTTCGCGAGATCCTGCTCACACTCCGTGCCCAGGGGTGGCTCAGCGGCGATGCCCTCGTCACGGTGGAACGGAGCACACGAGGCGGAGAATTCAAGTGGCCCAAGGGTTTTGAGCCTTTGCGGGCCCGTCGCTACGGCGAGGGCACGCTTTGGTACGGTCGCGCCGCCTTTACGTGCGAAGACGCACGATGACCGGACCCGGGAACGAGGGACTTCAGTTGCGCCGCGCCGTCTGTCCGGGGTCGTTCGACCCCATCACCAATGGACACCTCGACATCATCGCCCGAGCGTCGAAGCTGTACGACGTCGTACATGTGGCCGTGATGATCAACCAGTCGAAGCAGGGTCTGTTCTCCATCGACGAGCGGATCGAGCTGATCCGTGAGGTGACCGCCGATCTCGGGAACGTCGAGGTCGAGTCCTTCCACGGCTTGCTCGTCGACTTCTGCAAGCAGCGCGACATCCCGGCCATCGTGAAGGGGCTGCGTGCCGTCAGCGACTTCGACTACGAGCTTCAGATGGCCCAGATGAACAACGGGCTCTCCGGTGTCGAGACGCTGTTCGTCCCCACCAATCCCACCTACAGCTTCCTCTCGTCCAGTCTGGTCAAAGAGGTCGCGACCTGGGGCGGAGACGTCTCGCACCTGCTGCCGTCGCTCGTCCACGAGGCCCTGGTGCAGCGCCTCGGCGAGAAGCGATGAACTGACCATGCGTCACCCGGTGTCGGGCGGGCGCCGACTGGCCGTACAGTCGTCCCCGTCCGTCTCCAGGCCGGAAGAACAGGTGGCGAGCACACGGTGGACGTGCAGAAGAAACTCGACGAGATCGTCGACACGGTCGGCAGCGCCAGGTCCATGCCCATGTCGGCCTCCTGCGTGGTCAACCGCGCCGAGTTGCTGGCGATGCTCGAAGAGATGCGCGAGGCCCTGCCGGGGTCCCTGGCGCAGGCACAGGAACTGATCGGCGGCCGCGAGCAGATGGTCGAGGAGGCCCGTATCGAGGCCGACCGGATCATCGAGGCGGCCCATGCCCATCGCGGCTCCCTGATCTCCGACACGGAGGTCGCCCGGCAGTCCCAGGACGAGGCCGACCGCGTCCTCGCGGAGGCCCGCCGGGACGCCGAGGAGATCCGCGCCGAGGCCGACGACTACGTCGACTCCAAGCTGGCGAACTTCGAGGTCGTCCTCACCAAGACCATCGGCTCCGTCGACCGCGGGCGCGAGAAGCTGCTCGGCCGCGGCCCGGGTCTGGACGAACAGGGGTACGAGGACCCGGAGGCCCCGGAGCGCAGTCACGACCCGGAGACGCTCAGGGAGCGGGCCGACGAGTACGTCGACACCAAGCTGGGCGCCTTCGAGGCCGTACTGGCCAAGACGCTCGAAGCGGTGGGGCGCGGCCGGCAGAAGCTGCACGGCCGGGTCGCCTCCGACGAGCTCGGTGTGCACATGGCCGAGCAGGACGAGATGGGCCACCGGCACAGCAGCGACGCGGACTTCCTGTCGGACCTGGCCGAGCCGCAGCCGGCCGTTCCGGCTCAGCAGCCCGCGTCGATGCCCGCGCCGCTGGCGGCCCAGGCGCAGCCGGAGGCCCTTCCGCAGCGGCAGACCGAAGTCCCGGCCCAGCAGACGTACGACCCGTACGGCTATCAGCAGCCCCAGCAGCCCCAGCAGCCCCAGCAGCCCCAGCAGCAGGACCCCTACGCGTACCAGCAGCAGTACGGATACCAGCAGGACCCGTACGGCTATCAGCAGCCCCAGCAGCAGGACCCCTACGCGTACCAGCAGCCCGAGCAGATCCAGCCGCAGCAGCTCCCGCAGCAGGCCCCGCAGCAGAGCGCCCTCGACGAGACCAGCCTCTTCGACACGAGCATGATCAACCTCGATCAGCTCCGCGAGTACGAACAGGGACGCTAGGAGCTTTCCGGTCCCGAAGGGGCCGATTGGGTCTATGGCGGCCGGTCCAGTATCCTGGCTCTTCGGTCGCCCGTATCTCCGCGATCCGTGCTGCCCGTTCCGATGGTCTCCGGACGGTTTCCGACGTGGCGGCGCCCTATTCTTCAGCGATCCGAAAGCAGGAAGAGCCCTGAACGCCCGCCTCGACCACCGCAACCCCCTCGTGTTCGACACACACGAGCTGGGTCGGCGTCCCGGTGCGCTCCAGCGGCTCACCCGCTCGGTCGCAGCCCCCAAGGATTTCGGTATCGAAGGGGTCATCGGAGTGCCCGAGGGCGCTCCGGTCGAAATCCAGCTCCGCCTTGAGTCGGTCATGGACGGGGTGCTTGTCACAGGCACCGCCCGTTCATCCGCCAAGGGGGAGTGCGTAAGGTGTCTGGAGCCGCTGGAGCGAGAGCTCGAAGCGGATTTCCAGGAGATGTTCTCGTACCCCGAAGCCGACGACCGGGGCCGCAGCAAGAAGGCGGACCCGGCTGACAGTGCCGACGACGAGGACGAGGAAATCACCCCACTTGAGGACGGCTTGTTCGACCTCGAACCCGTGCTGCGTGATGCGGTGGTGCTCGCACTGCCGATGCAGCCGGTGTGCCGGGAGGATTGCGCCGGCCTGTGTTCCGAATGCGGAATCAGGCTGGACGACGAACCCGGTCACCACCATGACGCCGTCGACGCACGTTGGGCGGCGCTGCAGGGACTCGTCGGGACCGGCCAGGTCGACGAGAAGGACAACGTTGACGGCGCCGAGCCTGGCGTCGACGAGAAGCAGGAGAAGTAGCCGTGGCTGTTCCGAAGCGGAAGATGTCGCGCAGCAACACGCGCCACCGCCGGTCGCAGTGGAAGGCTGCGGTCCCCACCCTGGTTACGTGTGAGCGTTGCCAGGAGCCGAAGCTCCAGCACATCGCGTGCCCGAGCTGCGGCACCTACAACAAGCGCCAGGTCCTCGAGGTCTGAGCGGCTGGTGAGAGGCGCAATGTCTGACGTCAACAAGACGGACAATGCCTCGTCCCACACGCTTCTGGAAGGGCGGCTCGGGTACACACTCGAGTCCGCCCTTCTGGTGCGTGCGCTGACCCACCGTTCGTACGCGTACGAGAACGGCGGTCTGCCCACCAACGAGCGACTGGAGTTCCTCGGGGACTCCGTGCTCGGCCTGGTGGTCACGGACACGCTCTATCGCACCCACCCCGATCTCCCGGAGGGCCAGCTGGCCAAACTCCGGGCCGCGGTGGTCAACTCGCGTGCGCTCGCAGGGGTCAGCCGTGGGCTCGAACTCGGTCTCTTCATCCGGCTCGGCCGCGGTGAAGAAGGCACGGGCGGGCGGGACAAGGCGTCCATTCTCGCCGACACCCTGGAAGCGGTGATCGGCGCCGTCTATCTCGATCAGGGCCTCGAAGCGGCATCGGAGCTGGTGCACCGGCTTTTCGACCCCCTCATCGAGTTGTCCTCCAACCTCGGCGCGGGCCTGGACTGGAAGACCAGTCTTCAGGAACTCACCGCAAGCGAAGGTCTCGGGGTTCCGGAGTACCTGGTCAGTGAGACCGGTCCGGACCACGAGAAGACCTTCACCGCTGCTGCTCGCGTCGGTGGTGTCTCGTACGGCACCGGCACCGGCCGCAGCAAGAAGGAAGCGGAACAGCAGGCGGCGGAATCCGCGTGGCGTGAGATCAGCGCCGCGGCGGAAGAGCGTGCGGTGGCGGCCAGGACCGCTGCCGACGCCCCCGAAGAGGACGCCGACACCTCTTCGGCCCCTGCCGCCGGTACGGCTTCGGCCTGACGCCGGTTCTTTCCCCGCCCGTCCCCTCACGGGGGCGGGCGGTTCCGCATGCACCGGCCATCGTCGCGTTGACCGGCCAGACCTTCGGAGGATCAGTCGTGCCCGAGTTGCCCGAGGTGGAAGTCGTCCGGCGCGGGCTGGAGCGCTGGGTCACCGACCGTACCGTCGCCGAGGTGCAGGTGCTGCACCCTCGTGCCGTACGCCGTCACACCGCGGGCGGCGAGGACTTCGCGGCGGCGCTGCGGGGCCATCGGTTCGGGGTGGCGAGCCGACGGGGGAAGTACCTCTGGCTGCCGCTGGCGGACACCGACTCCTCGGTCCTCGGCCATCTCGGGATGAGCGGACAGCTCCTCGTGCAGCCCGAGGACGCCACCGACGAGAAGCATCTGCGGATCCGTATCCGGTTCGACGACACCCTGGGCACCGAGCTGCGCTTCGTCGACCAGCGCACGTTCGGCGGGCTCTCCCTGCACCCCAACACCGCGGACGGGCTGCCGGACGTCATCGCGCACATCGCCCGCGATCCGCTGGACGAGAAGTTCGACGACGCCGCGTTCCACACGGCGCTGCGCCTGCGCCGTACCACCATCAAACGCGCTCTGCTCGACCAGTCGCTGATCAGCGGGGTGGGCAACATCTACGCGGACGAGGCGCTCTGGCGCTCGCGCCTGCACTACGAGCGCCCCACCGCCACCCTCACCCGCCCGCGCACCGCGGAACTCCTCGGTCACGTACGGGATGTGATGAACGAGGCGCTCGCTGTCGGCGGCACCAGCTTCGACAGCCTCTACGTCAACGTGAACGGTGAATCGGGCTACTTCGAACGGTCGCTGGACGCCTACGGGCGCGAGGACGAACCATGCCGCCGCTGTGGCACCGCCATGCGCCGCCGCCCCTGGATGAACCGGTCGAGCTACTTCTGCCCGCGCTGCCAGCGCCCACCGGCCGGCTCGCTCTAGAAGGCTCCGGCTAGAAGGCTCCGACCTGCTGGAATCCAGTGAGTGAGCTTCGGGCCCCGGAACGCTACGCGCGCTCCTGCGGATCGCCGTGCGCCGAGTCGTACCGCCCGCGTGCTGTGAGTACTTCGTCCATCCGCCCCTCGACGAGCTCGATCAGCCCGAGCAGCCGCTCCGCGACATCGTGGCCCAGGGCCGTGAGTTCGTAGTCGACGCGGGGCGGATTGGTCGGCTGCGCCTCGCGGTGCACGAGGCCGTCACGTTCCAGCGCGTGCAGCGTCCGGGAGAGCATCTTCTCGCTGATGCCGTCGACGCGCCGGCGCAGCTCGTTGAAGCGCAAGGGGTGCTCGTGCAGGGCGCCGACCGTCAGGCTGCCCCAGCGGCCCGTGACGTTCTCCAGGGTGCCGCGCGAAGGGCACGCTCTGGCGAACACGTCGAACGGCAGGTCGGCGGCGCTGTCGTCGCGAACCGTGCTTTCCATACGGCCAGCCTACTGCGGTACCGCGCCGCGGTTCAGAAGCCGAAGAAGTGACGGTGCGGGTTCGCAGCCTGCGGACTTCTTGACGATCAATGCTGTGACCTGCGGCTGGGGTGTCGATGGGTGTCAACGTTGGTCATCGCTGTGCGGCCGCGGACGGCCCACAGACGGCCCGCACCGTCATACCTAGCTGGAAGACTTATCCTCCGAAGCCTTTGTGCGACGCTGCTGGAATTCGTCGTACTTGGCGGTGAAGACGTAGATGTAGTCAAGAAGCGCTTCGGCGAGTTCTAGAGCGTCCTGGGCGTCCTCCCGGCCCAATGCTTCCTTGCTGAAGTGGGCTCCTTGGTTGCCGAGCACGCGCAGTGCTTGCGCCCAGTCGAAGAGACGCCCCTCGATCTTTTTTGCGTCACGCAGCTCACCCAGCGCAGCAAAAAGCGCCTTCTTGCCTGTTCCCTGGTCGAAGCACATGCCCTCAAGAGTGCGTCGGACCATAACGGCAGTGGCGGTGTACAACTTGGCGCTGAAGCAGGCCCGAGCCTCGCGCATTTCGCGGGCTATCGGTAGGGGGATGCTCGGGCTCAGCGGTCCTGTAGCACTGCTAGGCCATTCCTGCGTCGGGCTTGTCCAGCCCCAGTGGCCACCAGCCACCATCTCTGACATCTGCATGAGTAGCTGAGGGTTTCGGCACCCGTCGCACGACACAAGTGTGTAGAGCAGAGGCTCGAACCCCTCATCGCCCTCGGGCGCCAGCGTATAAGTTCCTCGCTGGGTGCTCAGTGTGTGCCCGTCGCAGCGAGGACACTCGATCAACATCGGTGGTAAGGGGGCGGCCCCCCACCCATTCGCGGTCGTCATTCTTGGGAGACTAGCGGGGTGTCCAGTCGCTTGTGTCCTCAATGGCAGAGGTTGCCGGGTGCAGCGTCGACGGGGTCTCAGAGGCCGAGCCCAGCTCCGAAACCCACCACTCACCTCAGCTCCCATCCCGTCCGCCTTCGACCCACACACCGTGGAGCGGGCGTGGTTCAGGGCGTCAAGGTGGAGCGCGCCACTGTACGAACGACCTTGACGCCCTGGGCCGCGACTGCTCGGCTCTGCCTGGGTCGAAGGCGGACGGGATGGGAGCCCCACAACGCTCACAACGCTCCGGCCGGCACCCGCGAACGGCGCCCCTCCCATCCCGGAGTCTGAGCGCCCCCGCCGGAGGCATGTCCTTGAGCCGCGGGCTTGGTTCTCGTCTCATGCCCTCCGGGCCTATCCACTGCGGGCGCGCGTCGGCGGCGGCAGCGACGAGCGGGCCGAAGGCAGGAGCGCGGGAGCGGCCAGAGCCGGGAAGCGCGCCCGGCGGAGCGGAGCGCAGCCGGGTGCCTTGATGAGGTAGAGAAACCTGTAACCCGGCCTGCGCGCTGGCTAGGAGATCTGCTCGGCGGAGAGGGCGTCCGCGATGGCCTGCATCTCATGGGTGATGGCGTTGGCACCCAGAGAAGCGAACGTCTCGGCCTTGGTGGGCTTGTTGGCGTAGCCGATCACGCTGGCTCCAGCAGCTCGCGCAGCTTGGATGTCAGTCACTGAGTCACCGATCAGAGCGCATACAGAGACGTCTACGTGCATCAGTTCAGCGGCGTGTATCAGCGGATACGGGTTCGGCTTCATGAGATGCGGCTGCTCGGATGGGCGGCCCACGATCTCGGCGACGTATCCCCCCAACCCATGACGGTCCAAGAAGGCCTTTACACATTGGGCAGAGTTGTTGCTCACCACCGCAATCCCTCGGTTGGACTTCCTAGCTGCCAGCAGCGCAGCCACAGAACCCGGCGTCGGAGCTCCAGCAACCTCAACCGCCCGAACCTCTGCTGCCGTTAGGGCCTGCTCGATCCTCTGGCCCAAGGCTGCATCCGCCTCGTGGGCAATGCTGAGTACCTCGATGGGGTCGGTCGTTCCCATCGCCTTCGCCGCCGCAGCTCCATCTTCAGCCGAAAGCAGCCCCGCCAGCTCGCTGGCAACTTGCGGTGCCGGCAGTCCGGCGAACACGTCGCAGAGAGGCCCGTCGAAGTCGAACAACAGGACACGGGCTCCGATGAGCGCCTGGCTGAGAGGGTCAGTGGGCATCGAGATCGAAGTCCCTTCCGATGGTTCCCCACACGCTGTCGAACCACATGCCAGCCTGCTGCACCTGTTGGGCGCCGCTGGAGGATGCACCATCGTTGAGGGAGTGGTGGAACAGCACAGTGTCCTTGCCCACCAAGTCGTAGATCTCGATGGTTTCGCCTTGGGCGACGACCTTGTTGGGCCGGATCGGGTAGTACCCGAAGAAGGCGTCCTCGCCGTTGATGACGTACAGCTTGAAGAAGGGCGTCCCGCTGTGGACGCGCACCTGGATGCGGGTTTCTGAGACGAGGCCCAGGTGCTTCAGCTCAGCGACGGAGTCACGGATGCTGCGGGTGTAGCTGATCATGATCTCCCGCATACGGTCGCGGAGACGCTGATCATCCTGGCCGTCCGTCATCCGGACCGGCGCGGCCTGGGGCACCGACATGTCCGGGACGAGTATCCGCATGGTGATGCTCTGCGGCGTCAGCCTGCCTACTCGGATCTTGTCCAGTGGCTCTTGGAGTGCACCATGCAGGGTTTCGCTGGAGAACCCAGCGAAGTCGATGGTGACCTCATCCCGGCTGAACGCCTGCTCTACATACGGGCGAAGACCAGAGGGACGCTCGGTGCGGTTACGGACGTAGACCCCGCTGCCCTTTCGGGAGATGACAAGGCCCTCGTCCTCCAAGTCCCGCAAGGCCCGTTGGATCGTGGCCCGCGCGAAGCCGTACAGCTCGGTTAGCTCCTTGTGGGAGGGGAGCTTCTCTCCGGGGGCGATTCGACGGGTGCGGATGGCGGCGCTCAGGCTGCTTGCCACCTGCTCGTACGGCGGTCGGTCGTCGTCTGGATCCAACGGGTCGGGAACGTAGGTCATTTCTCGATGGTAGGTGACCGGAGGCGGACTAGGACAGTCATGTCAGCCAAGTTGTTGACATGGCTAGCCATGCTCTCTAACTTGGGACATGGCCAACCAAGCTAGTCAGGTTGGTCACGTCGGGGCGGCACCCTACGGCCAAGCAGATGTGCCGCCCCTCGTCCCCTGAGGGAGCTTCCATCATGCATGCAACACTCTTAGCTGCGCGTACCAGTCCGGACACCTCCGCTGAGCGTGACTTGCGCACAACCTTGCGGATGACGGGTGCTGAACGGACGGTCGCGCTGTACGCCTCGGACATGCCCACGGGCTTCTCCTGGTCGAGGGGCATCACACCGCAGGTGATCGCCTGGGTCATGCAGGGCGTTGACCGCCTCGGCTTCGACGACGTGTACCGCTCCGGTGTGGAGGCGCAGCACTACAGGGTTCTGCGTCTGGCCGGTCAGGTCTCGGCAGCGGCGCGGCGCTGGTTTCGTGGTCGTTTCCCCGACCGTGCGCGGCTGGACTGTGTGGAGCAGGCCAACGCCATGCTGACCTTCCGCCTGGGCGACTACGAGCCGGTCTCCGGCTACGTCGGGGACGACACTTTCCGGGTGTATCGCGCCTACGGCGATGACGTGGACGAGGTGGGCGTGTGACCGCCTTCCCCGATGACGCCCTGCACGCGGCTGAGTGGGCGGACGAGAGGCGTACCGAGCAGATCGGCATGTACCTCGACGCTCATGACGTCCGCCCCTACACCCGGTTCTTCACCGTGATCGATGACGCCCACTACGCCGAGGAAGACGCCAAGGTGCGCGGGCTCTACCCGCCGATCGGGCACGGCTACCCGAGGGAGGACCAGTGACGGTCTTCCCCGTCGAGCCGTCGGCCGTGGCCGGTACTGCTGCGGTCGTGGGCACCGACCCCCTGACCCTGGCCGACCTCCTACGCGTCGCCAATGCCCCCGGCTTCGACCGGTGGCAGGAACAGGTTCGCCGTACCGGTGGCTGCTCGGACCCGATCCACCTGGAGGGCATGACCACGACCCGCGACGCGAAGTCGGGGCAGGTGCTCTACTCCTACAGCACCCAGGGCGAGCCCGGCGGACGGCTGCGGGTGGCCTGCGGCAACCGTCGCGCCTCCCGGTGCCCCTCCTGCGCCTGGACCTACGCCGGAGACACCTTCCACCTGATCCGCGCCGGACTGACCGGCGACGTGAACAAGGGCACCCCGGTCACCGTGCGCACGCACCCCAAGGTCTTCGCGACCCTCACCGCCCCGTCGTTCGGCCCGGTCCACAACCGCCCCACCAAGGGCGCCTGCCGATGCGGCACCGACCACGCCGATGGCTCCCCGCTGCTGGGCTCGGCGCTGAACCCGGCCACGTACGACTACGCGGGTGCGGTGCTGTGGAACAACCACGCCGGAGACCTGTGGCGGCGCTTCACCATCTACCTCCGACGGGAGGTCGCCGCCCGCGCCGGCCTCTCCCAGAAAGCCTCGGCCAAGGAGTGCCGGATCTCCTTCGGGAAGGTCGCGGAGTTCCAGAAAAGGGGCGCGGTCCACTTCCACGCGATCGTCCGACTTGACGGACCCGACGGCCCCGACACGACCCCGCCGCCCTGGGCCAGCGTCGGCCTGCTGTCGGACGCGATCCAGGCGGCTGCTGCCCGCGTGAGCGTGCCCGTCCCACCTTCGGGCGAGCAACCGGCCCGGACCCTGCGGTGGGGTGCTCAGGTAGACGTACGGCCGATCGGCTCGGACAACGCGAACGACGACCTGACCGAACAGGCCGTGGCCGCGTACGTCGCGAAGTACGCCACCAAGGCAGCCGAGACGACCGGCACCGTGGACCGGCGCATCGGAGAGCTGGCCGAACTCGACAAGCTCACCGACCTCCCCGACCACGCCCGGTGCCTGATCGAAGCGTGCTTCGACCTGGACGACGCCTACCCCGAACGCAAGCTCTGGCAGTGGGCCCACATGCTCGGCTTCCGCGGCCACTTCTCCACCAAGTCCCGCCGCTACTCGACCACCCTCGGCGCCCTGCGCCAGGTCCGGGCCGACTTCCGCGCCCGCCAGGAACGCCGCGAACGGGGCCTGCCCGACTCGGACGACTCCCCGGAGGGCTCCACACTCACCCTCGCCCACTGGACCTACGCCGGACACGGCCACACCCCCGGCGAATCCTGGCTCGCCGCCACCATCCACCGCGACATCCACACCAACCGCGAGACCGCCCGCGAAGCACGCGCCGAACTCGAAGACGTCGACGGACCGGAGGTGTGGGCATGAGGCGGCCGCTCCCCGATCGCTACCTGACACCGCTCGATCTGGCTGACCTCCTCGGCGTTCCGGTCGAGACGGTCTATCAGTGGCGGCGCAAGGACACCGGGCCCCGTGGCTTCCGCGTCGGCCGGCACCTCCGCTACGACCCCGAAGACGTCCGCGTGTGGGTCGCCGCACTGATGGACAAGGAGGCTGTCTGATGGCCGGACACATCCAAGACCGCTGGTATAAGACCGAGCCGGGGCCGAAAGGCAAGACGGTCAAGGTTGCGACCGAACGACATGGAGTCGGTCTGCGTTACCGCGCCCGCTACGTCGGTCCCGATGGCAGCGAGAAGTCCAAGAGCTTCCCGGACAAGCAGAAGCGCAAGGCTGAGACCTGGTTGGCGAACATCGAGGCCGACATGTCCCGTGGCGACTACATCGCTCCTGAGGCTGGTAAGGCCACTTTCGAGCAGTACGCCACGAAGTGGATGAAGACGCAGATGACCGACCCCTCCACTCGGGAGTCTGTCGAGATGCGGTTGCGTCTTCACGCGCTCCCGCACATCGGCAAGCGCCCCATCGGTTCGTTCAACCCGACACACATTCGACTGTGGATGCGGATCCTTGAGGACGCGGGGCTCTCGCCTGCGTATCGGCGCGGCATCTTCGCTCACGTCTCGACCGTCTTCACGGCCGCTGTCGAAGACCGGGTGATCCGGGCCAATCCATGCAGCGCAAGGTCTGTGAAGGCTCCCCGCCTCGACCCGCGCAAGGTCAAGCCTTGGTCTGGTGATCAGGTCAAGGCTGTGCGGGCTGTCCTGCCTGAGCGGTATCGGGCGCTTGTCGACCCCGCCGCCGGGTGCGGTCTTCGACAGGGGGAGGTGTTCGGCCTGGCTGTCGAGGATGTCGACTTCCTCGGCGGTGTCGTGCATGTGGTCCGACAGGTGAAGCTTCTGCGCAACCGGCCCGTGTTCGCACCGCCCAAGGGTGGCAAGGAGCGGGAGGTTCCCCTGCCGGAGTCCATCGCCTTCGCGTTGGCCGGCCACCTCACGCAGTACCCGGCGGCGGAGGTCACCTTGCCCTGGAAGTCTTTGGACGGCCCGCCGGTTACCGCTTCTCTGATCTTCCGGAGCCCTGAGGGCTTTTCCCTGAACCGGAATCGCTTCAACGACCGGCAGTGGCGCCCTGGTCTCCGTGCTGCCGGTATCGCCAACGGGAGGGATAACGGGATGCACGCGCTACGGCACTTCTATGCATCCGTGCTGTTGGACGCCGGGGAAAGCATCAAGGCCCTGAGCGAGTACCTCGGCCATCACGATCCGGGCTTCACGCTGCGGACCTACACGCACCTCATGCCGGCCAGTCAGACGCGTACGCGAGCAGCCGTGGACGCAGTGTGGGCCGCCCCGGTCGCCAATGACGGCCCCGAGACGGCCCACGAGAGTTCATAGGTCGCTGACCTGCGGAATTCTTAGAAGCCGAAGTCCTGGGTCCACCAGGGACCGCCGGACCCGAAGTGCACGCCGACGCCCAGCGTCTTGAAGTCGCAGTTGAGAATGTTCGCGCGGTGGCCCGGACTGTTCATCCACGCGTTCATCACCGCGGTGGCGTCGCTCTGCCCCTTCGCTATGTTCTCGCCGCCCAGACCCGTGACCCCGGCCTTGTCGGCCCGGTCCCAGGGGGTGGCGCCGTCGGGGTCGGTGTGGTCGAAGAAGCCGCGCGCCGCCATGTCGTCGCTGAAGGCCCCGGCCAGCGCGGCGAGGTCGCCGTCGGCCTGTACGGGCCGGCAACCGGCCTGCGCCCGCTGCTGGTTGACCAGGCTCAGCACCGCTGCCGCCGCAGCGCTCTCGGAGCTGGTCGCTGCCCGGGGCCGCGCGGACTCCGTACGCTCGGGCGTCGCAGTGGTGGTACGGGTCGGGGCGGCGCTGTGCGCCGCGGCCCCGCTGCTCTGCTTCGCCTTCGGGCCGGTCCGCTCCGAGGGGGAATCCGAGGGCGAACCGGAGGCCTTCTCCTTACGTGGCGACGGAGCGGCCGACGGCGCGTGGGCGGAGGCCGAGCCGGTCGGGGCGGAGGGGGTGCCCGATGTAGGTGTGGCGGACGATCCGCCCTGCGTCTGGAGGTCCGGCACCCCGTCGGCGCGCACCTGGTCACTGCCGCCGGAACCGCCCACCGTGTAGGTGTCCCCGCCGGGCAGCAGCCCTGATGCCATGGCCACGGCGCCGACCGCGACGGCGGCCGACACCCCCAGCAGCCCGGCGCGTACGGGCGTGGCCTTCCGCTCCTTGCGGCGCGCGCGGCCGTGGTGCGAGCTGTCCGGGGCCGCCGGGTGGTCAGGGGCGGGCGCCGGTACGGCGGCAGAGCGACGATGGCGTCCCACAGGCGGTGCCTTCCTCAAGCTCGACGTCAACGAAATTCACCCGTACGGGTGAGGCGCATTGGGTCGGGACTGTAGTCCATGAGGCGTGGGGGCGAGGTGCGGGTGAGCCGATTGGCCGGTTAGCGTTTCGGCTATGAACGAAGATGCACGGCTTACCGCCTGGGTGCGCGGCAAGGTCCAGGGAGTGGGGTTCCGCTGGTTCACCAGGGCCAATGCGCTGGAGATCGGTGGCCTCACCGGATTCGCCCTCAATCTGGAGGACGGCAGAGTGCAGATCGTGGCCGAGGGCCCGCGCGAGAAGTGTCACCTTCTGCTGGAGTGGCTGAGGTCGTCCGACACACCCGGCAGAGTCGACGGTGTCACTGAGATCTGGGACACTCCGCGCGGTGGGTACGCGACCTTCGCGATCCGCTGACCCGGCCGGGGCGCGCCGGACGGACCATCTGCCCCTGGCATATACGTAAGGCAGAAAATGCCTGGTGGTTGCCAAGAAGCGCACTCCGTGCCAGGCTGCGGCGGTAGCGATGATCTCCACGCCCTCAGGGCCCCGCAGGAGAGCCGCACCGCAGGTCGCCCTGCCGTGCGCCCCCGGGTCTGCCCTTCGATACGGGCTGTGATCGTGTTGACCGTCAAACTTTTTGGTGAGACCCTGGAAGCCCCGCGCACCTCAGCTGCTTGGCAGTAGGAAAACGCAGAGACTCTAGAGGCTGCCGAGTACCGCGGGTGCGATTCCCCCTATGACCCGCCACTTCTCCGGTCGGTCACTCAGTGTGGAGGACCATCCATCATGGCAAAGGCGCTTCTCGGTTACGTCGGCGGTTCCGACCCGCGACTTCTCTCCGAGATGCGACGGCTTCAGCAGCGCGTCCAGGACCTCGAATCCGAGCTCGTACGGATTCAGTCCGAGAACGACGCGCTGGCCGCCGCTGTTCAGCACCACGGAGACTCGTTGCTCGACGGTATCGACATCGACGTACCCCACGCGGAGCCTGCGCTCACCTGACCGAAGCCTCACAAAGGAAGCCCCACAAGGGACGGTCGGGCTGATCCGTCAGCCGCTTGAGATCCAATGCGCAAGGATATGCAAGGGACGCTTCGGCGTCCCTTCTTTCTGCTCACTCTCCCCCGCTTGCCGATGGCCGCATCACGCAGACGCGGACTTCCCCCGCTGTACATCGCTTCGTCGCGCGTACGTCCTTTACCGTCTGATGTGCCCTGCACCTTCGTGGGTGAAACCGACAGCGAAAGGTAGAGTCCGGCGGCGTGCACCTCAAGGCCATGACCCTGCGCGGGTTCAAATCCTTTGCCTCGGCCACCACACTGCGGTTCGAGCCGGGCATCACCTGCGTCGTGGGGCCCAATGGATCAGGTAAATCCAATGTGGTCGACGCGCTTTCCTGGGTCATGGGCGAGCAGGGGGCGAAGTCGCTGCGCGGCGGCAAGATGGAAGACGTGATCTTCGCCGGGACGACCGGCCGGCCGCCGCTGGGACGCGCCGAGGTCTCGCTCACCATCGACAACTCGGACGGCGCGCTGCCCATCGAGTACGCCGAAGTCACGCTCACCCGGATCATGTTCCGCAACGGTGGCAGCGAATACCAGATCAACGGCGACACCTGCCGGCTGCTCGACATCCAGGAATTGCTCTCGGATTCCGGTATCGGCCGTGAGATGCACGTCATCGTCGGGCAGGGCCAGCTCGACTCCGTCCTGCACGCCGACCCGATGGGGCGGAGAGCCTTTGTCGAAGAGGCGGCGGGCGTGCTCAAGCACCGCAAGCGGAAAGAGAAGGCGCTGCGGAAGCTGGACGCGATGCAGGCCAACCTCGCGCGTGTCCAGGACCTGACCGATGAACTGCGGCGCCAGCTCAAGCCGTTGGGGAGGCAGGCCGCGGTCGCCCGGCGCGCCGCCGTCATCCAGGCCGATCTGCGCGACGCCAGACTGCGGCTGCTTGCCGACGACCTGGTGACGATGCGGGAGGCCCTGCGCACCGAGATCGCCGACGAGGCCGCGCTGAAACAGCGCAGGGAGACGGCCGAGGCGGCGCTGAAGGCCGCGCTGTCCCGCGAGGCAGGCCTGGAGGACGAGGTGCGGCGGCTGGCGCCACGGCTCCAGCAGGCCCAGCAGACCTGGTACGAACTGTCGCAGCTGGCCGAACGGGTGCGTGGCACCGTCTCGCTCGCGGACGCGCGCGTGAAGAGCGCGTCCGCCGCCCCGGACGAGGAGCGGCGGGGGCGCGACCCCGAGGAGATGGAGCGCGAGGCCGCCAGGATCCGGGAGCAGGAGGCCGAACTGGAGGCCTCGCTCGAATCGGCGGAGCGCGCGCTGGAGGACACCGCCGCCCACCGGGCCGATCTGGAGCGGGACCTGGCGGCCGAGGAGCGCAGGCTCAAGGACGCGGCGCGGGCCATCGCCGACCGGCGCGAGGGTCTCGCCCGGCTGCACGGGCAGGTCAACGCGGCCCGCAGCAGGGCGGGTTCGGCCCAGGCCGAGATCGACCGGCTCGCCGAGGCACGGGACGGGGCGCAGGAACGGGCCGTCGCCGCGCAGCAGGAGTACGAGCAGCTCAAGGCCGAGGTGGACGGCCTCGATGTCGACGACCGGGAGCTGGCCGACCGGCACAGCGCGGCGAAGACCGCCCTCGTGGAAGCCGAGGCCGGGCTCACCGCCGCCCGGGAGGCGGCGACGGCCGCCGAGCGCAAGCGCGCCGCGGTGGCGGCCAGACGCGAGGCGCTGGCGCTGGGGCTGCGTCGCAAGGACGGTACGGGCGTCCTGCTGGGAGCCGAGGACCGGCCCGAGGGTTTGCTGGGTCCGGCCGCCGAACTGCTGACGGTGACGGCCGGGTACGAGGTCCCGGTGGCGGCGGCACTGGGCGTCGCCGCCGACGCGCTCGCTGTGCGCGACCCGGCCACGGCCGCGGACGCGATCCGGCTGCTGCGGAAACGGGACGCGGGGCGGGCGACGCTGCTGCCCGGTACGGCCGCGGCGCCGCAGGAGAACCGGGTGAACGGGCTTCCCGGCCAGGCCGCAGGGGAGAGCGGAGCACCCGCGGCCGACGCCGTGATCCCGTCCCCGTCCCCGTCCCCGTCCTCGTCCCCGTCCTCGTCCTCGTCCCTGTCCTTGTCCTCTTCCCCGGACACCGTCCCCGGACAGCACACGGCACCCGACGGCCCGGCGCCGGTGGCACTTCCCGGGCAGGCCGGCGGGGACACATCTGGCGCCGTGGCGCGCGTGGCGGGGACCGACGGCGCAGGCAGGGGCCGCACGGAGCCACCGTCCGACGGGCTGTCCGGCGAACCGTCCGCAGGGACGTCCGCCGAGCTGTCGGGCGAACCGGCGCAGCACCCCCGCAGCACCGTCCCGCTCGTCGCGCCCCTCGCCGTGGATCTCGTCGACGGGCCCGCCGGGCTACTGCCCGCCGTACACAGGCTGCTGCGGGACATCGTGGTCGTAGGGACGCTGGAGGACGCCGAGGATCTGATCGCCGCCCGTCCCGGACTGACCGCGGTCACCGCCGAGGGAGATGTCCTCGGGGCGCACTTCGCGCACGGCGGGTCCGCGGGCGCGCCCAGTCTGCTCGAAGTCCAGGCGTCCGTCGACGAGGCCGCCGCCGAACTGGCCGATCTGGCCGTGCGGTGCGAGGAACTGGCGGCGGCCCAGCACACCGCGGGCGAGCGTCGTACGGAGTGTGCGGCCCTCGTCGAGGAACTGGTGGAGCTGCGGCGCGCCGCCGACCGGGAGAAGTCCGGTGTCGCCCAGCAGCTCGGGCGGCTGGCCGGGCAGGCGCGCGGTGCGGCGGGCGAGGCCGAGCGGTCGGCGGCGGCTGCTGCCAAGGCGCAGGACGCGCTGGAGCGTGCGACCGGTGAGGCCGAGGAACTGGCCGAGCGGCTGCTGGTGGCCGAGGAGGCGAGCCCCGTCGGGGACGAGGAGCCGGACACCTCCGTACGGGACCGGCTGGCCGCCGACGGCGCCAACGCCCGGCAGACCGAGATGGAGGCGCGGCTCCAGGCCCGTACGCACGAGGAGCGCGTGAAGGGGCTCGCGGGGCGGGCCGAGTCACTCGACCGGGGAGCGCGCGCCGAGCGGGAAGCGCGGGCGCGGGCCGAGCAGCGCCGGGCCCGGCTGCGTCAGGAGGCCGAGGTGGCGTCGGCCGTCGCGGACGGCGCCCGGCAGTTGCTCGCCCATGTCGAGGTGTCCCTCGTACGGGCCGAGCAGGAGCGGGCCGCGGCCGAGGCCGCGAAGGCCGGGCGCGAGCAGGAACTGGTGGCCGAGCGGAACCGCGGCCGGGACCTCAAGGGCGAGCTGGACAAACTCACCGACTCGGTCCACCGCGGCGAAGTGCTGGGCGCCGAGAAGCGGCTGCGGATCGAGCAGTTGGAGGAGAAGGCCCTGGAGGAGCTGGGTGTGGAACCGGCCGGTCTGGTGGCGGACTACGGGCCGGGCCAGCCGGTACCGCCGTCCCCGGCCGCGGAGGGCGAGGAGTTGCCCGACGACCCGGACCACCCGCGGAACCAGCCCGTGCCGTTCGTCAGGGCCGACCAGGAGAAGCGGCTCCGGTCGGCCGAACGGGCGTATCAGCAACTCGGGAAGGTGAATCCGCTCGCCCTGGAGGAATTCTCGGCCCTGGAGGAGCGGCACAAGTTCCTCTCCGAGCAGCTGGAGGACCTGAAGAAGACCAGGGCCGACCTGTTGCTGGTCGTGAAGGAGGTCGACGAGCGGGTCGAACAGGTCTTCACCGAGGCGTACCGCGACACCGCCCGCGAGTTCGAAGGGGTCTTCGCACGTCTCTTCCCCGGCGGCGACGGGCGGCTGGTCCTGACCGACCCCGACAACATGCTGACCACCGGCATCGACGTCGAGGCCAGGCCCCCGGGCAAGAAGGTCAAGCGCCTCTCGCTGCTGTCCGGCGGGGAGCGTTCGCTGACCGCCGTGGCCCTGCTGGTGTCGATCTTCAAGGCCAGGCCGAGCCCCTTCTACGTGATGGACGAGGTCGAGGCCGCGCTGGACGACACCAATCTGCAGCGGCTGATCAGGATCATGGAGGAGCTCCAGGAGAGTTCCCAGCTGATCGTGATCACTCATCAGAAGCGGACGATGGAAGTGGCCGACGCGCTCTACGGCGTTTCCATGCAGGGCGACGGGGTGTCCAAGGTCATCAGCCAGCGCCTGCGCTGAGAGGACAGCGTCCGGCGGGCTCTCCACCTGCCGGTCCGCCGAGTGGTGACCTCCCGGAAGCTGTGACCAACTGGAGGGGCTCGTACCCCCATGCCCGTCCTAGCGGACGTGCCCGAGGAGTTCATGTGACCAGCACGGCGACACCGCAGCCCGGGGGCAGTCCGGCTGCCACGGAGCACCTCGCGCACGTCATCTTCATCACCGCGGCTGCCGCCATGGGCGGGTTCCTCTTCGGTTACGACAGCTCTGTGATCAACGGTGCGGTCGAGGCCATCCAGAGTCGCTACGACATCGGGTCCGCCACCCTGGCCCAGGTCATCGCCATCGCGCTGATCGGCTGTGCGATCGGCGCTGCCACCGCGGGCCGCATCGCCGACCGCATCGGACGGATCCGGTGCATGCAGATCGCGTCGGTGCTGTTCACCATCAGCGCCATCGGCTCCGCGTTGCCCTTCGCTCTCTGGGACCTGGCCATGTGGCGGATCATCGGCGGCTTCGGTATCGGGATGGCCTCGGTGATCGGTCCCGCCTACATCGCCGAGGTCTCACCGCCCGCCTACCGCGGCCGGCTCGGGTCCTTCCAGCAGGCGGCGATCGTCATCGGTATCGCCGTCTCGCAGCTCGTCAACTACGGCATCCTGCAGGCGGCCAACGGCAACCAGCGCGGACAGCTGCTGGGCGTCGAGGCCTGGCAGGTGATGCTCGGCGTCATGGTCATCCCGGCCGTCATCTACGGTCTGCTCTCCTTCGCGATCCCCGAGTCCCCGCGCTATCTGATCTCGGCGGGCAAGGAGGCGCGGGCCAAGCAGGTGCTGGCCGACGTCGAGGGCACGGACATCGATCTGGACGCCCGCGTGGCCGAGATCGAGCACGCCATGCGGCGCGAGCACAAGTCGACCTTCAAGGACCTGCTCGGCGGCGGCTTCTACTTCAAGCGGATCGTCTGGATCGGTATCGGCCTCTCCGCCTTCCAGCAACTCGTCGGCATCAACGTGGCCTTCTACTACTCGTCGAGGCTGTGGCAGTCGGTCGGCATCGACCCGACGACCTCGTTCTTCTACTCGTTCACGACGTCGATCATCAACATCATCGGCACCGTCGTCGCGATGATCTTCGTCGACAGGATCGGCCGCAGGCCGCTCGTGCTGATCGGTTCCGTGGGCATGGTCATCGGACTCGCGCTGGAGGCCTGGGCCTTCTCGTACCACCTGGTCCACGGCAAGCTGCCGACCGCCCAGGGCTGGGTCGCCCTGATCGCGGCCCACTGGTTCGTCTTCTTCTTCGCGATGTCCTGGGGTGTGGTCGTCTGGGTGCTGCTCGGCGAGATGTTCCCCAACAAGATCCGGGCCGCCGCCCTGGGTGTGGCCGCGTCCGCCCAGTGGATCGCCAACTGGGCGATCACGGCCAGCTTCCCGAGCCTGTCCGACTGGAACCTCTCCGCGACGTACGTCATCTATACGTTCTTCGCGGCGCTCTCGATCCCGTTCGTGCTCCTGTTCGTGAAGGAGACCAAGGGCAGGACGCTGGAGTCCATGGGCTGACCGCAGCGCCCCCTCTCCGCCACCCTGCTCAGCTCTTCAGCCGGGGCAGTACCTGTTCGGCGAACAGCTGGAGGCTGCGCCGGCCCTCGTCCACCGGCATTCCTCCGCACAGCGGATGCAGGACCAGGCTGTCGGCGCCGGACTCGGCCAGCGCCACGCACGCGTCGGGTGTGACGACCCGGTAGATCCCTTCGGCGCGCAGTTCCGCCACGGTGTCCGCCGACGAACGCACTGCGGACCGGATGTCCTTGGACTGCCAGGAGGAGTACGTCCGCGCCTCGTGCAGGAAGTGCTCGCCGTACTCGGCCCAGACCCGGTCCGGGTCCTCGGCCACGTGCAGCAGCGGGACCTCCGCCGCGGGCATCATGCAGAACCCGTCGGTGCCGTGCTCGGCGCGCTGTTCGTGGTAGTACGCCTCCAGCTCGGGCAGATGCGCGCTCGGGAAGAGCGGCAGCCCCAGCCGGGCCGCCCGGCGGGCCGCCGCCCGGGACGAGCCGCCGACGAGCAGCAGCGGATGGGGCTGTGTGTACGGACGCGGAGTGACCCGGACGGTGCGCCCCCGGTACTCGAACGGTTCGCCGGTCCAGGCGTTCAACAGGGTTTCCAGCAGCTCGTCCTGGAGTTTCCCGCGCCTGCCCCACTCGGCGCCCAGCTGCGCGTACTCCTCCTGCCGGTACCCGATGCCCGCGACCGTCACCAGGCGGCCCGCACTGATCAGATCCAGTACCGCGATGTCCTCCGCGAGCCGCAGCGGGTCGTACAGCGGGCCGATGATCGCCGAGACGGTGACCGCGATCCGGCGGGTGGCGCCGAAGACGGAGCCCGCGAAGACGAAGGGGGAGGGCAGCCAGTTGTTGGCGACGCCGTGGTGTTCCTCGGTCTGGACGGTGTCGATGCCGTGGCCGTCCGCGTACACGGCCATCTCCAGGGCGGCCCGGTAGCGGGTCGAGAGGGACTCGGGAGTCGCCCGGGGATCGACGAGATTGAACCTGACGACTGTGAAGGCCATGACGGGAAGTCCCCCTTCGCCGGGTGGGAGCTGGCGAAGGGGGACGGTAGCTGACGTAGCGTCAGATGGGTAGGGTCGCGGGCTCACGGTCCGCGTCAGGCCCGCTGACGTCCGCCTTCGGCTTCGGGAGTACGGCGTAGAGCGCGGCCGAGACCAGGATGGTGACCACCCAGCCGAGGCCGTTGCGGCCGAGCCAGCTGTCCGCGAACGGTCCGCTGAACCACGCGGAGTCCGCGGTGCCCGCCCGGGTGAACAGCATCCCGGTGATCAGCGCGGCGAGCCAGGCGCCGACGGCGGCGGGGCTGAACCCGCCCCGGTACCAGTAGGCGCTGGTCCGGGTGGTGTCCATCAGGGCCACCGCGTCGTACCTGCGTCCGCGCAGCATGTCCGCGCCGAACACCCCTATCCAGGCGGAGAAGGCCACGGCGAGCAGGGAGAGGAATGCGATGAAGGAGCCCAGGAAACTGGTGGCCGCCAGCATCAGCACCAGCCCGAGCACCACGCTGATCACGGCGTTCACGGAGACCGCCCAGGCGCGGGGGACCTTGATGCCCAGCGTCAGCGCGGTGAAACCGGCCGAGTACATCGACATCGCGTTGATCAGGACCATGCCGACCAGGGCGATCAGCAGATACGGCACCGCGATCCACATCGGCAGGACCTTGCCCAGGAAGGAGACCGGGTCGGCAGCGCCCGCGAGGTCCGGGGTGGAGACCGCCATCACGGCGCCCATCAGCACCATCGGCAGGACGACGATGCCCGCGCCGCCGATCGACGCGCCGATCATGCCCGCGCCGGAGGAACGCCGCGGCAGGTACCGCGCGAAGTCCGGGCCCGACGGGACCCAGCTGAGACCGCCCGCGGCGATCAGGCCGATACCCGCGACCAGCGACGCGGTGGTACCGGCGGGCTTGGCGAACACGGCCGACCAGTCGGTGTCGGCGATCAGATAGACCAGCACCAGGGCGGAGAAGGCCCCGAAGAGATATGTGGACCACTTGTTGCACACGTGCAGGGCGTTGATGCCGAGGCCCGAGATCAGGAACGTGGCGGCGACGAACAGCACCAGGGTCACGACGATCAGCGGGGTGCTGCTGTGGATGCCGAAGCAGATGTCCAGCACGGTCAGCAGCGCGTACGCACCGGTCACCGCATTGATCGTTTCCCAGCCCCAGCGG
The DNA here is from genome assembly GCF_036241575.1 of Streptomyces sp. NBC_01267. Classification (NCBI taxonomy): domain Bacteria; kingdom Bacillati; phylum Actinomycetota; class Actinomycetes; order Kitasatosporales; family Streptomycetaceae; genus Streptomyces; species Streptomyces sp. NBC_01267. Next base: position 5,809,351 of record NZ_CP108455.1, read on the forward strand.
GCGATCCAGATCAGCGAACCGGGCAGCAGATTGCCGCGCTGTCCGAAGACCGCACGCGACAGCGCCATGCCGGGAGCGCCGCCGCGCTTTCCCGCGATGCTGATGAAGCCGACCAGCCCGTAACTGATCACCGGGGCCGCGAAGGCGACGATCAGCGCCTGCCAGAAGTTCAGTTTGTCGGCGACCACCAGACTCGCGCCCATGGCGAGCAGCAGCACGCTGATATTGGCGGCGACCCAGGTCGGAATGAGATCGCGGACACGGCCTTTGCGTTCGCTGTCCGGGACCGGTTCGAGACCGCGGGTTTCCACCGCGCCTTCGGTAACGTCGGAGGCGTGGGGCATGGGGGGCTCCGTGCAGGCGTGAGGGGGAATGGGGGAGGTGACGCGCGTAGAAGGCGACATCATCGTAGGGGCGCCGCGAATTTTTCACATAGAGGATTTAGTCCCTTGTGTGATCCTGCGAAGGCTCGTGCGGCCGGGCTGTGAATGATCGCTGACCGGTGACTGATACTGGGTGGGTTATGGAAATCGTCATCCTTGCTGTAGTCATCGCCCTGGTCGCTGTCGGCGCGATCAGCGGGCTCGTGGTCAGCAGCCGCAAGAAGAAGAAGCAGCTGCCCACGGCACCGCCGAGTGCGCCGACCATCACAGCGCCCGCCGAACCGCAGGTCGGCGAGGAAGCTGCCCCACCGCGCGACGAGTCGCGCCGCACCATCGAAGAGGTGGAGCTCCCGACGGCCGACGAGGCCGCAGGGACGCCCGTCGCCGTCGAGGACCCGGTCGTCGCGGAGCCACTGGCTCCGCAGATCGAGATCCCGGAGCCCACCGAGGGCCGTCTCGTACGGCTGCGCGCCCGGCTCGCCCGCTCGCAGAACTCGCTCGGCAAGGGACTCCTCACCCTGCTCTCCCGGGACAACCTCGACGAGGAGACCTGGGAGGAGATCGAGGACACCCTGCTCACCGCGGATGTCGGTGTCGCGCCGACCCAGGAACTGGTCGAGCGGCTGCGCGAGCGGGTCAAGGTCCTCGGCACCCGTACACCGCAGGAGCTGCGCACCCTGCTGCGTGAGGAACTGCTGAACCTGCTCGGTACGGACTTCGACCGCGCGGTCAGGACCGAGAGCGGTCTGGACACCCCGGGTGTCGTGATGGTCGTCGGCGTCAACGGCACCGGCAAGACCACCACCACCGGCAAGCTCGCGCGCGTGCTGGTGGCCGACGGCCGCAGCGTGGTGCTCGGCGCGGCCGACACCTTCCGGGCCGCCGCCGCGGATCAGCTCCAGACCTGGGGTGACCGGGTCGGGGCGCGTACCGTGCGCGGTCCCGAGGGCGGCGACCCCGCGTCCATCGCCTTCGACGCGGTGAAGGAAGGCATCAAGGAAGGTGCGGACGTCGTCCTCATCGACACCGCGGGACGGCTGCACACCAAGACCGGGCTGATGGACGAGCTCGGCAAGGTCAAGCGCGTCGTGGAGAAGCACGGCCCGCTGGACGAGGTGCTGCTCGTACTGGACGCGACGACCGGGCAGAACGGCCTGGTGCAGGCGCGGGTGTTCGCGGAGGTCGTGGCGATCACCGGCATCGTGCTGACCAAGCTGGACGGCACCGCCAAGGGCGGCATCGTGATCGCGGTCCAGCGGGAACTCGGCGTACCGGTGAAGCTGGTCGGTCTCGGTGAAGGACCGGACGACCTGGCGCCGTTCGAGCCGGAGGCGTTCGTGGACGCCCTGGTCGGAGACTGACATCCGTCGCACGAAGGCCCCGTCGCACGGTGCGGCGGGGCCTTTTCCGTACCCCTTCGCCAAGCCGGGCCGTGCCGGGCTGATCAGGCGGACAACTGGCGGTGGCAGATGTACGCCAGGGTGCCGAGCAGCAGCCGGGCCTGCGGCGGGCCACCGGCCGTCTCCAGCGACGGCGGGCGCAGCCAGCGGGCCGGGCCGAGCCCCGCGTGGTGCGACGGCGGGGCGGTGATGTGGTCCCCGGGACCCAGGCAGTGCAGATCGAGGTCCGCGTCGTCCCAGCCCATGCGGTAGAGCAGTTCGGGGAGTGCGCGGGCGGCCCCGGGAGCGACGAAGAACTGGGCGCGTCCGTCCGGTGTGGCACTGACCGGGCCCAGGGGGAGCCCCATCCGCTCCATCCGGACCAGGGCCGTGCGCCCGGCGGGTTCGGCGACGTCGATGATGTCGAAGCGGCGGCCGACTGGCAGAAGGACCGCAGCGCCCGGCGTCTCGGACCAGACTCTGGTGGCCTCGTCGAGTGTGGCCCCGGCCGGAACCTCCGGGGTGAATCCGAGCGGGTGGGCGCCCGGCGAGGCGCACAGCGGGTCCCCGCAGGAACAACTCCCGGACACGGCGCGAGCGCCCGGGACCACGTCCCAGCCCCACAGTCCGGTGAACTCGGCCACGGCCGTACCCTCCGGTGTGCGGCTGCGACGCCGTGTGCCGGAGCGGATGTCCCGGATGCCGCCGATGGTGAAGCCCATGCCCCCTCCAACAGGTCGAACTCGTCGGTGGTTACGACCTGGAGTCTCTCCGTCACTCTACGTCGCAAACACCCTGGTCCCGGCGGTGTGGAGTGACGAGGGTGGTGGTGCGGAACGGCTCGCGCGCCCCGGCGCACACCGCTCCGCCCGCCTCTGATCGTCAGGTATCCAGTCAATCGCGCCCGGAGGTGGGCGGGTTCATTCGTGGGGGTGGCGAATGGTGGCGTTTCCGGGATCGACCTCGCCGGGTCAGTGATCGTGGGATTACGTTCAGTGCACGAACCCTCGGATCCAGTGCCCGCTCGGGTATGCCGGGGGCAAGTCGGTTCTCTGTTCGACAGGGCACAAGCGCCGGACAGTGGACCTCAACTCACGGCATTCTGATATGGGTTGGCGTAATGAGGCTTCAGCGGGATGGGGGCGTTCCAGTGGGCGGCAGTGGCGACGGCAGTACGAGTGCCGGCAAGCGCCCGAACGAGCAACTGGGTTCGTGGTTCGTGCGCAGCGGCTGGTCGAAGGGGGAGCTGGCCCGCCAGGTGAACCGCCGGGCGCGGCAGATGGGCGCCCATCACATCAGCACCGACACCTCGCGGGTGCGGCGCTGGCTCGACGGCGAGCAGCCGCGCGAGCCGATTCCGCGCATCCTCTCGGAACTCTTCTCCGAACGGTTCGGCAGCGTGGTCGCCATCGAGGACCTGGGGCTGCGCGCGGCGCACCAGTCACCCTCGGTGTCCGGTGTCGACATGCCGTGGGCGGGCCCGCAGACCGTCTCCCTGCTCAGCGAGTTCTCGCGCAGCGACCTGATGCTCGCGCGGCGCGGATTCCTCGGTACCTCACTGGCGCTGGCCGCCGGTCCGACGCTCATCGAACCGATGCAGCGCTGGCTGGTACCCACACCCGGGGGCGAGCCCGTCGCCGAGGAGCCCGCGGGTCACTCGCGGCGCCCGTCCAAGCTTTCCGAGCCCGAGCTCGAACTCCTGGAGTCCACCACCGCGATGTTCCGCCAGTGGGACGCGCAGTGCGGCGGCGGACTGCGCCGCAAGGCGGTGGTCGGCCAGCTCCACGAGGTCACCGACCTGCTCCAGGAGCCGCAGCCCGTGGCCACCTCGAAGCGCCTGTTCCGCTGCGCGGCCGAACTGGCCGAGCTGGCCGGGTGGATGAGTTACGACGTGGGGCTCCAGCCCACTGCGCAGAAGTACTTCGTCCTCGCCCTGCACGCCGCCAAGGAGGCCGGGGACAAGCCGCTCGGCTCGTACATCCTGTCCTCCATGAGCCGCCAGATGATCCATCTGGGCCGCCCCGAGGACGCGTTGGAACTGGTCCATCTCGCGCAGTACGGCAGCCGTGAATGCGCCACCCCCCGCACCCAGGCGATGCTGTATGCGATGGAGGCCCGCGCATACGCGAACATGGGGCAGCCCAGCAAGTGCAAACGGGCCGTGCGGATGGCCGAGGACACCTTCTCGGACGCGGGCCTGGACGGCGAGCCGGAGCCGGACTGGATCCGCTTCTTCTCCGAGGCCGAGCTGAACGGCGAGAACGGCCACTCGTTCCGCGATCTCGCCTATGTGGCGGGCCGCAGCCCCACCTACGCCTCGCTCGCCGAACCCGTCCTGGACAACGCGGTCGCGCTCTTCGGCAAGGACAACGAGCACCAGCGCTCCTACGCCCTGAACCTCGTCGGCATGGCCACGGTCCAGCTGCTGAGGCGGGAGCCCGAGCAGTCCACCCGCTTCGCCGGGGAGGCCCTGGAGATCGCGGGGCGGATCCGTTCCGAGCGGGTGAACACCAGGCTCCGCAAGACCGTCGCCACGGCGGTGCGGGACTTCGGGGACGTGCCCGCGGTCATCGCCCTCACCGACCGTCTCGCCGAACAACTGCCGGAGACCGCGGAAGCGGTCTGAGCAGCACCCGAACCCCGGCCACGACAGCTCACCCCGTGATGCCCGACTCGGCTCCCCCGCGCCAGGTCACCAGGGTGGTTGTCGTGGCCGGTCCACGCTGTGCGCAGGGTATCGGCGGACACCCGGGCCGACCCCGCGCTTCATCCGGGCGTAACACGCCCGTCCTCTTCGTCACTGCGGCGAAACATCGAGTGGCATCGTCGGAAACCGCGCTGCGTCAGTCTCGTGGCGCATAACCGGCTCGCACCTTCCCGCGGCTTCCCCGCAGCCCCGCCCGCCCGCGGGCCGCACCGACGACGAGGAGACGCCGATGCCCTCAGGCATCATGACCCTTGCTGCAGATGCCCCGAAACTGTCATCTGCCAACACCGGGTTCATGCTCATCTGCTCCGCCCTGGTGATGATCATGACACCGGGTCTCGCCTTCTTCTACGGAGGCATGGTCCGGGTCAAATCCACCCTGAACATGCTGATGATGAGCTTCATCAGCCTCGGCATCGTCACGATCCTCTGGGTGCTGTACGGGTTCAGCATCGCCTTCGGCACCGGCAACGGATTCCTCGGCTGGTCCAAGGACTACCTCGGGCTCAGCGGCATCGGACTCACCGAGCTGTGGCCCGGCTACACCATCCCGGTGTACGTCTTCGCCGTCTTCCAGCTGATGTTCGCGATCATCACACCCGCGCTGATCAGCGGTGCACTGGCCGACCGGGTGAAGTTCACCGCCTGGGCGCTGTTCATCACGCTGTGGGTCACCCTCGTCTACTTCCCCGTAGCGCACTGGGTCTGGGCCTCCGACGGCTGGCTCTTCAAGAAGGGGGTCATCGACTTCGCCGGCGGCACAGCGGTCCACATCAACGCCGGAGCGGCGGCACTCGGCGTGATCCTGGTGATCGGCAGGCGGGTCGGCTTCAAGCGGGACCCGATGCGCCCGCACAGCCTGCCGCTGGTGATGCTCGGCGCCGCGCTCCTGTGGTTCGGCTGGTTCGGCTTCAACGCCGGATCCTGGCTGGGCAACGACGACGGCGTCGGCGCGGTGATGTTCGTCAACACGCAGGTCGCCACCGCCGCGGCGATGCTGGCCTGGCTCGCGTACGAGAAGATCCGGCACGGCTCCTTCACCACCCTCGGCGCGGCCTCCGGCGCCGTCTCCGGCCTGGTCGCCATCACCCCGTCCGGCGGCGCGGTCAGCCCGCTCGGCGCCATCGCGATCGGTGTCGTCGCGGGTGTGGTGTGCGCCATGGCCGTCGGCCTCAAGTACCGCTTCGGCTTCGACGACTCGCTCGACGTCGTCGGCGTCCACATGGTCGGCGGGATCCTCGGCTCGCTGCTCATCGGCTTCTTCGCCACCGGCGGGGTGCAGTCCGACGTGGCGGGCATCTTCTACGGCGGCGGCTTCCACCAGCTCGGCATCCAGGCCATCGGGGTGTTCTCGGTCCTCGGGTACTCCCTGGTCGCCTCCGCGGTCCTGGCCTTCCTGATCGACAAGGCGATGGGGATGCGGGTCACCGAGGACGTCGAGGTCGCGGGCATCGACCAGGATGAGCACGCCGAGACCGCGTACGACTACAGCGGCGCGGGCGGCGGCTCCCGTACGGCCGTACCCACGGCGGACACCGGGACCAGGGACAAGAAGGCCGTGGCAGGGACCAGGAACAAGAAGGTGGACGTATGAAGCTCATCACCGCAGTCGTGAAGCCGCACCGCCTCGACGAGATCAAGGAGGCCCTGCAGGCCTTCGGCGTCCAGGGGCTCACGGTCACCGAGGCCAGCGGATACGGACGCCAGCGCGGCCACACCGAGGTCTACCGCGGCGCCGAGTACACCGTGGACCTGGTTCCGAAGATCCGTATCGAGGTCCTCGTCGAGGACGCGGACGCCGAACAGCTCCTCGATGTCGTGGTGAAAGCCGCCCGGACCGGCAAGATCGGGGACGGCAAGGTATGGAGCATTCCGGTCGAAACGGCGATCCGTGTCAGGACCGGCGAACGCGGTCCGGACGCACTCTGAACGATCGAGAGACGGGAGCTGCCGGGTGACTCGTACGGATGGGACGACCGGTCAGGCGGACGAACAGGGACCCGGCGGCTACGCGGCGGCCCGGCTGCGCCTCCTCCAGGAGAAGGCGCGGTCCGGGCCGCCGCGCCGTTCCGCGCTCGCCCGGCTGACGGACGACTGGGCGGGCGCGCTCTTCACCGCCGCGGCCACCTCGGCCGGGGTGCGCGGCGCGGCCCTGGTCGCCGTCGGCGGGTACGGACGCGGTGAGCTGTCGCCGCGCAGCGATCTGGACCTGCTGCTCCTGCACGACGGAAAGGCGGACACGGCCGCCGTCGCCGCCCTCGCGGACCGGGTCTGGTACCCGGTGTGGGACCTGGGGCTCGCGCTGGACCATTCCGTACGCACCCCGGGCGAGGCGCGGAAGGCCGCGGGCGACGACCTCAAGGTCCAGCTCGGGCTGCTCGACGCCCGCCACGTCGCGGGGGATCTCGGGCTGACCACCGCGCTGCGGACGACCGTGCTCGCCGACTGGCGCAACCAGGCGCCCAAGCGGCTGCCCGGACTGTACGAGCTGTGCCAGGAGCGGGCCGAGCGCCACGGCGAGCTCCAGTTCCTCCTCGAACCCGACCTCAAGGAGGCCAGGGGAGGGCTGCGGGACGCGACGGCGCTGCGGGCCGTCGCCGCTTCCTGGCTGGCCGACGCCCCCCGCGAGGGGCTCGACGGAGCCCGCAGGCACCTCCTCGACGCGCGAGACGCGCTGCATCTGGTGACCGGCCGGGCCACCGACCGGCTCGCCCTCCAGGAACAGCAGCAGGTCGCGGCGGAGCTGGAACTGCTGGACGCCGATGTGCTGCTGCGTGAGGTGTACGAGGCGGCACGCACCGTTTCGTACGCGAGCGACGTCACCTGGCGCGAGGTCAACCGCGTCCTGCGCGCCCGCTCCGCGCGCCCCCGGCTGCGGGCCCTCCTCGGCGTGGGCGGCAGGCCCGCGGCCGAGCGGACCCCGCTGGCGGAGGGGGTCGTCGAGCTGGAGGGCGAGGTGGTGCTGGCCCGCACGGCCAGGCCCGAGCGTGACCCCGTACTGCCCCTGCGGGCCGCCGCCGCGGCGGCCCAGGCCGGACTGCCGGTCTCGCTGCACGCCGTGCGGCGCCTGGCCCACGACGCACGCCCGCTGCCCGTGCCCTGGCCGGCCGAGGCGCGCGAACAGCTGGTCACCCTGCTCGGCGCGGGCGAGTCCATGGTGCCGGTCTGGGACGCGCTGGAGGCCGAGGGGCTGATCACCGCGCTGCTGCCGGACTGGGAGCGGGTGCGGTGCAGGCCGCAGCGCAACCCCGTACACACCTGGACGGTGGACCGGCACCTCGTCGAGGCCGCGGTCCGGGCGTCGTCACTCACCCGCCGGGTGGGCCGCCCCGACCTGCTGCTCGTCGCCGCGCTGCTGCACGACATCGGCAAGGGCTGGCCCGGCGACCACTCGGTGGCCGGTGAGGTCATCGCGCGGGACGTGGCGGGCCGGATCGGCTTCGACCGTACGGACGCCGAGGTGCTCGCCACGCTCGTACGGCACCATCTGCTGCTCGTCGAGACCGCGACCAGACGCGATCTGGAGGACCCGGCGACGGTGCGTTCGGTGGCCGAAGCGGTGAAGTCCGCCCCCACTCTGGAGCTGCTGCATGCGCTGACCGAGGCAGACGCCCTGGCGACGGGGCCCGCGGCCTGGTCGTCCTGGCGGGCCTCGCTGGTGGCCGGTCTGGTCAAGAAGGTGGCCGCGGTCCTGGCGGGCGAGACCCCCGACGAACCCGAGCCCGCCGCTCCGGGAGCGGAACAGGAACGGCTCGCGGTCGAGGCGGTGCGCACCGGCGGTCCGGTCCTGGCCCTGCACGCCCGCACGGAGACCCGGCCCGGCGACGGCGCGGTCACCGGCGCCCCCGAACCGGTCGGCGTGGAACTCCTCATCGCCCTTCCCGACCAGCCGGGCGTCCTGCCGGCCGTCGCGGGGGTCCTGGCACTGCACCGCCTGACCGTACGCGCGGCCGACCTGCGCGCCGTCGAACTGCCCGAACCGGTCGGGCGGACGGCCGTCCTGCTGCTGAGCTGGCGGGTGGCTGCGGAGTACGGATCGCTGCCGCAGGCGGCGCGGTTGCGCGCGGATCTCGTACGGGCGCTGGACGGCTCGCTCGACATCCGGGCCAGGCTGGCGGAACGGGAGGCGGCGTACCCGCGCCGCCGGGGCACGCAGGCCCCGCCGCCGACGGTGAAGGTCGCACCGGCGGGATCGCGGCTGGCCACGGTGATCGAGGTCCGCGCGCAGGACGCCCCGGGGCTGCTGCACCGGATCGGGCGGGCGCTGGAGGCGGCGGAGGTGCGGGTACGGAGCGCGCACGTCTCGACGCTGGGCGCCAATGCGGTGGACGCGTTCTACGTGACGTGCGAGAAGGGCGAGCCGCTGTCGGGGGAGCGGGCGGCCGGGCTGGTCCAGGAGATGGAGAGCGCGCTGCGCGAGAGGTGAGGGCGGAGAGGTGGGGGCGGGCCGGAACAGGCCCTAACCGGGACAGGGGCAGACCCCACCCACGGCGTCCGGATACCCTGGGGGAAACCGTCCCCCCGCCCCCTGACCCGAGGATCCGCGACCGCCGTGTTCGATACCCTCTCCGACCGCCTTGCAGCGACATTCAAGAACCTCCGTGGCAAAGGGCGCCTCAGCGAGGCGGACATCGACGCCACCGCACGCGAGATCCGCATCGCGCTGCTGGAAGCGGACGTCGCCCTGCCCGTCGTCCGCGCCTTCATCAAGCAGATCAAGGAGCGCGCGGCCGGTGCCGAGGTCTCCCAGGCGCTGAACCCGGCCCAGCAGGTCATCAAGATCGTCAACGAGGAGCTCATCGGCATCCTCGGTGGCGAGACCCGCCGTCTCCGCTTCGCCAAGCAGCCGCCGACCGTGATCATGCTCGCGGGCCTGCAGGGCGCGGGCAAGACCACCCTGGCCGGAAAGCTCGGCCTCTGGCTGAAGGGCCAGGGCCACGCCCCGCTGCTCGTGGCGTGCGACCTCCAGCGCCCCAACGCCGTCAACCAGCTGAGCGTCGTCGCCGACCGCGCGGGTGTCGCGGTCTACGCGCCCGAGCCGGGCAACGGCGTCGGTGACCCGGTCAAGGTCGCCCAGGACTCGATCGAGTACGCGAAGACCAAGCAGTACGACGTCGTCGTCGTCGACACCGCGGGCCGCCTCGGCATCGACCAGGAGCTGATGCAGCAGGCCGCGGACATCCGCGACGCCGTCAGCCCCGACGAGGTCCTGTTCGTCGTCGACGCGATGATCGGCCAGGACGCGGTCAACACCGCGGAGGCCTTCCGTGACGGCGTCGGCTTCGACGGCGTCGTGCTGTCGAAGCTCGACGGCGACGCCCGCGGTGGTGCGGCCCTGTCGATCGCCCACGTCACCGGCCGCCAGATCATGTTCGCCTCCAACGGCGAGAAGCTGGACGAGTTCGACACCTTCCACCCGGACCGCATGGCGTCCCGGATCCTCGGCATGGGCGACATGCTCAGCCTGATCGAGAAGGCCGAGCAGACCTTCAGCCAGGCCGAGGCCGAGCAGATGGCCTCCAAGCTGGCGAGCAGCAAGGGCAAGGACTTCACGCTCGACGACTTCCTGGCCCAGATGGAGCAGGTCAGGAAGATGGGCAGCATTTCCAAGCTGCTCGGCATGCTGCCCGGTATGGCGCAGATGAAGGACCAGATCAACAACATCGACGAGCGGGACGTGGACCGTACCGCCGCGATCATCAAGTCGATGACCCCGGCCGAGCGCCAGGACCCGACGATCATCAACGGCTCGCGCCGGGCCCGCGTCGCCAAGGGCTCCGGTGTCGAGGTCAGCGCGGTGAAGAGCCTGGTGGAGCGGTTCTTCGAGGCGCGCAAGATGATGTCGCGGATGGCTCAGGGCGGCGGGATGCCCGGTATGCCGGGCATCCCCGGCATGGGCGGCGGTCCCGGCCGGCAGAAGAAGCAGCAGAAGCAGGCCAAGGGGAAGCGCAAGAGCGGCAACCCGATGAAGCGCAAGGCCGAGGAGCAGGCGGCGGCCGAGCGCCGTGAGCAGGGCGGCGTGCCGGGGCTGCCGGCCGGTCAGGAAGCTAAGAACTTCGAACTTCCCGACGAGTTCAAGAAGTTCATGGGCTGATCCCGCACCGGTACGCCCCGCTCCCGTGGAGCGGACTCGGCGGAGCGGCCCCCCGCTCGGTGAATTCCACCGAGCGGGGGGCCGCTCCGCCGTGTACTAGGCGGAGCGGGCGACCACGTAACGGAAGACGTTCGGCATCCACACCGTGCCGTCACGCCGCAGATGGGGGTGGAGCGCCTCGGCAACCTCCTTCTTCACCTGGGCCCGGTCCGCCGCCTGTATCGCCGCGTCGAACAGCCCGGTCGACAGCAGCCCCCGTACCGCGCTCTTCATGTCCGCGTACCCGAACGGGCACGCCACCCGGCCGGACCCGTCGAGCTGCAGCCCCGCCCGCGCCGCGACCTCTTCCAGATCGTCCCTGAGCGGGCGGCGCGCCTCGTCAGCCGGCCGGGCGGCGACCCGGAGCACGGCCGAGGTCGCACAGCGCTCCGGCGGCCCCCAGCCGGTCAGGACCACCGCGCTGCCGCGCTCCATGAGGGGCACGGCGTCCTCGACGGCCGGGACCAGCCCGTCGGAATCGCCCGCCGTGCAGCCGATCGGCTCGAAGGCGGTGAGCAGGTTGAAGGGCGGCCCCGCACAGGTGCCGGACCCCGCGTCGGACGCGTCGGCGGGGCCGCCGTGGACCAGGCGCGTTCGGCCCGCCCGGCCGCCCGCCGGGGCCATTTCGCCGTCCGCACCGGGCAGCAGTCGCTCACGGGCCAGCGCGATGCGTTCGGCGTGCGAGTCCACGCCGGTGACGCTCGCGCCCCGGGCGGCGGCGATCAGCAGGGCCAGGCCCGAACCGCAGCCGATGCCGAGCAGCCGGGTGGCGCTGCCCGCGTCCAGCCGCTTGTACACCGCTTCGTAGAGCGGTACGAGCATCCGCTCCTGGATCTCGGCCCAGTCGCGGGCACGCGTGATCGCCTCGGCAGAAGGAGCCGCAGCCGTCTGCCGGTGGTTCCGGACGAGCGTTGATGACATCGAATGCGCCCCAATTCGCCGAGAGATCAGTGGTGCTCCGACTGCAAATCTCCGTGCCGGTGTGCGCGTCCCCGTGAGACGGAGACTCCCCGTAAGCCAGAGAACTCCGCATCCGCACGCAAGTCCAGGGGTGGCGAGGCAATGCTTGCGAACCCCGAATATGCGCCCTGGACGTGCGTCCCACGAGGAAAATCGAATCGCGGGCCCCGGGGTACTCGCCGTACCATTCGCGCCATGGCAAAGGCTCCCGTTCTCACGCCCCAGGCGGACGACTTTCCCCGCTGGTACCAGGACCTGATCAACAAGGCCGAACTCGCGGACAACGGACCGGTGCGCGGCACCATGGTCATCCGCCCGTACGGCTACGGGCTGTGGGAGCGGATGCAGCAGGACCTGGACGCCCGCATCAAGGACGCGGGCGCTCAGAACGCCTACTTCCCGCTCTTCATCCCCCAGTCTTACCTGACTCGCGAAGCTGAGCATGTCGAGGGATTCGCACCCGAGCTCGCGGTGGTGACACACGGTGGCGGCAAGGAGCTGGAAGAGCCCATCGTGGTACGGCCCACCTCCGAGACGATCGTCAACGAATACTTCTCGAAATGGGTGCAGAGTTACCGGGATCTTCCGCTGCTCATCAATCAATGGGCCAATGTGGTCCGTTGGGAGCTGCGGCCGAGGGTCTTCCTGCGTACGACGGAATTCCTCTGGCAGGAGGGCCACACCGCTCACGCGACCCGCGAGGAGGCCCGTGACTACGCTGCGCACATCCACCGGAATGTCTACGCGGATTTCATGGTCAATGTGCTCGGCATCGATGTCGTACTGGGCCGTAAGACCGCCAGGGAGCGCTTCGCCGGAGCGATCAACACCCTGACCCTCGAAGGCATGATGCGGGACGGCAAGGCCCTTCAGCTGGGTACGAGCCATGAACTCGGGACGAACTTCGCCAAGGCCTTCCACACCGAGTACCTGTCGAAGGACGGCAAGCAGGAGCTGGTCTGGCAGACCTCCTGGGGCGCCACGACCCGGCTGATCGGCGGGCTGATCATGTCGCACGGCGACGACAACGGGCTCCGGGTGCCGCCGCGGCTGGCCGCCGTCCAGGTCGTGGTCGTCGCGATCAAGGGGGACGAGGCGGTGACGAAGGTCCGGGAGATCGGCGCGAAGCTGCGGGCGGCGGGCATCCGCGCCCAGGTGGACGACCGCACCGACACCCCCTTCGGCCGCCGGGCGGTCGACTGGGAACTCAAGGGCGTTCCGGTACGGATCGAGGTCGGCCCGCGCGATCTGGCGGAGGGCACCGCGGTCCTGGTCCGCCGGGTGGTGGACCCGCACAGCCCCGGCGGCAAGGAGTCCGTACGGATCGACGAACTGACCGAGCTGCTGCCCACGGTGCTCGAAGAGGCCCAGACGCAGCTGCTGCGGGAGTCCCGCGAGCGCCGGGCGTCCCGGACGAGCGAGGTCGCCACCGTCGGGGAGGCCGTCGAGGCCGCGACCGCCGGGGGCTGGGCGCGCATCCCGTGGGCCGAACTCGGCCCCGACGGCGAGGCGGAGCTCGCCGGGCACTCGGTGTCCGTACGGTGCCTGGTCGCCGAGGACGGGTCGGTGCCCGACTCGGACGATGCTCCCGGTACGGTCGCTCTGGTCGCGCGCGCCTACTGAGAGCGACCGGCCGGTGGCGGCAGCGCCCGACGAGGCCGGAACGGCCCTTGCGCGCAGGAGAGTGTGCTGTACCGGCGTGCGCCCCGGACCGCGCGCCGGGGCGCACGCAACCACGACGACTCCGCGCAGTCCTAAGTACCACCTTGGTGGGAGCTGTGAGGCTTCTCCGCAGATCAGCGCACCCGCCCGCGTCCGGACGCATCAAGGGCAACTGACGGGTACGTGCAAATTATTTGGGATGCCCCGGAATAGGAACACAGCGGCACCCCGGCTCGTTGTCACGACGTGAGCACGACACCAACTGTCCTCGCCGCAGAACTGGCGCAGGCGTGGGCCGACATTCAGCGGTACCACCCCGAGCTGCCGGATCTAGCCGCGCCCGAGTCCCTGATCGGCGAGTCCTCGTCCGCCTGTGGCGCTGAACTCTCCTTCGAGCGACTGCTCCATGAGGCAGTCCACGGCATCGCCGCCGCGCGAGGTGTCCGCGACACCTCACGCGCAGGCCGCTATCACAACCGTCGATTCCTGGCCATCGCAGAGGAGATGGGCCTCGACCACCCTGAGGAGCCGCATCCCAGCAGCGGCTTCTCGCTGGTCTCGCTCAACCCCGAGGCGAAGCGCAGATACCGCCAGACGATCGAGCGACTGCAGCGTGCGCTCAAGGCGCACACCGTCGCGACGGCCGCCGACACCAAGCGTTCCTTCCGCGGACCTGCCGCCCGGCACGGCTCCTCCGGTGGTGGCGTGCGCGTGAAGGCGGTCTGCGACTGCGGTCGCAATGTGCGGGTCGTTCCGTCCGTGCTGGCCCAGGCGCCCATCGTCTGCGGTGGCTGCGGGAAGGCTTTCCGTATCCCGGAAGTGGTGGCCGCGGCCGGGTGATCCCGGACGTCGCCCCCGCTTCCGTGCCACCCCCGGCCGCCGGTCGGCGGTGTGGTGACCGGGGCACCGGGTGCTCCGGACGTATGGCACAATGGCTAGCTGTACTCGACAGCCGCACAGGAACCCTCTCGTCCTCCGGCTGACGCGTCCATCGGGCACCCGAGTACCGCAACCCCACGTGGCATCTCGTTGTGCCCAACCACGTCAAGACCAGGAGACACCACTTCCGTGGCAGTCAAGATCAAGCTGAAGCGTCTGGGCAAGATCCGTTCGCCTCACTACCGCATCGTCGTCGCCGACTCCCGTACCCGCCGTGATGGCCGGGCCATCGAGGAGATCGGCCTGTACCACCCGGTGCAGAACCCTTCGCGTATCGAGGTCAACTCGGAGCGCGCGCAGTACTGGCTGTCCGTCGGCGCCCAGCCGACCGAGCCGGTCATGGCGATCCTGAAGCTCACCGGTGACTGGCAGGCGCACAAGGGCCTTCCGGCCCCCGCGCCGCTGCTCCAGCCGGAGCCGAAGGCCGACAAGCGCGCCGCGTTCGAGGCTTTCGCCAAGTCCATGGAGGGCGACGAGCCGAAGGGTGAGGCCATCACCCCCAAGGCGAAGAAGGCCGACAAGAAGGCGGACGAGGCGGCTCCTGCCGCTGAGTCCACCGAGTCGACCGAGGCCTGAGCATGCTCGAGGAGGCTCTCGAGCACCTCGTGAAAGGCATCGTCGACAACCCCGACGACGTACAGGTCGCCTCGCGCAACCTCCGTCGTGGGCAGGTGCTGGAGGTCCGGGTACATCCCGACGACCTCGGTAAGGTGATCGGCCGTAACGGCCGCACCGCGCGCGCCCTCCGCACCATCGTGGGCGCCATCGGTGGCCGTGGTATCCGCGTCGACCTCGTCGATGTGGATCAGGTTCGCTGAGAACAAGTTGAACACCGGCTCGGGCCGGGGAGGGCTGCCAAGCCGTCCCCGGCCTTTGTCGTCCCCCACCATTCAGGCGCATCGAGGAACCACGACGGTCCTCGGCCACCCGGCGCGAGCGGCGGCGGTTCGGCAGCAAGACGCAGCAAGAAGCAGGAGAAGGAGCGGAACGTGCAGCTGGTAGTCGCGCGGATCGGGCGCGCCCACGGCATCAAGGGCGAAGTCACCGTGGAGGTGCGCACGGACGAGCCCGAGCTGCGGCTCGGGCCCGGTGCCGTACTCGCCACCGACCCGGCGGCCACCGGGCCGCTGACGATCGAGACCGGCCGGGTGCACAGCGGCAGGCTGCTGCTGCGCTTCGCCGGTGTCACGGACCGCACGGGCGCCGAGGCCCTCCGTAACACGTTGCTGATCGCCGAGGTCGATCCGCAGCAGAAGCCGGAGGATCCCGAGGAGTTCTACGACCACCAGTTGATGGACCTCGACGTGGTCCTGGCGGACGGCACGGAGATCGGCCGGATCACCGAGATCACGCACCTGCCCTCGCAGGACCTGTTCATCGTGGAGCGCCCCGACGGCAGCGAGGTGATGATCCCCTTCGTGGAGGAGATCGTGACCTCGATCGACCTGGAGGAGCAGCGGGCGGTCATCGACCCGCCGCCGGGGCTGATCGACGAGAGCCAGGCGGAGACCGCGTCCGGCAGGGACGACGACTGATGCGGCTCGACGTCGTCACGATCTTCCCCGAGTACCTGGAACCGCTGAACGTCTCGCTCGTCGGCAAGGCGCGGGCCCGCGGTCGGCTCGACGTCCAGGTGCACGACCTCCGTGACTGGACCCACGACCGGCACAACACGGTGGACGACACCCCGTACGGCGGCGGCCCCGGCATGGTCATGAAGACCGGGCCCTGGGGCGAGGCGCTGGACGAGACGCTGGCCGCCGGCTACGAGGCGGGCGCGAACCAGCCGGTCCTGGTGGTGCCCACCCCCAGCGGACGCCCCTTCACCCAGCAGGTCGCGGTCGAACTCTCCGAGCGCCCCTGGCTGATCTTCACGCCCGCCAGGTACGAGGGCATCGACCGGCGTGTCATCGACGAGTACGCGACCCGGATGCCGGTGTACGAAGTCTCCATCGGTGACTACGTCCTGGCGGGTGGCGAGGCCGCCGTGCTGGTGATCACGGAAGCCGTGGCACGGCTGCTTCCCGGTGTCCTCGGCAACGCCGAATCGCACCAGGACGACTCCTTCGCCACCGGAGCGATGGCCGACCTCCTCGAAGGGCCCGTCTACACCAAACCGCCCGAGTGGCGCGGCCGGGGCATCCCCGACGTGCTGCTCAGCGGGCACCACGGCAAGATCGCGCGCTGGCGCAGGGACGAGGCCTTCCGCCGTACCGACCTCAACAGGCCGGATCTGCTGGAGCGCAGCGACCCCGCTTCCTTCGGGAAGAAGGACCGGGAAATGCTCTCGATCCTGGGCTGGAAGCCGGGGCCCGACGGGCGATTTGGGCGTGAGCCCGAAGCCGTGGAAGAATAGGCCGCTGCTGTACGTCCGGCGTGCGCCCCTGCCACAGGGGGAACGACGTCCGCCCGACGCGATCAGCTCCCGAAACTCATCACGATGATGCCGTCGATGACCTGTGGCATCGGCGAAGAAAGCAGAAGATCATGTCCAGCTTGCTCAATGACGTCAACGCCGCTTCGCTGCGGAGCGACCTCCCGGCCTTCCGCGCCGGTGACACGGTCAACGTTCACGTCCGCGTGATCGAGGGCAACCGCTCGCGTATCCAGCAGTTCAAGGGTGTAGTCATCCGCCGCCAGGGCGCGGGCGTCAGCGAGACCTTCACGGTCCGCAAGGTCTCCTTCTCCGTCGGCGTCGAGCGCACCTTCCCGGTGAACAGCCCGATCTTCGAGAAGATCGAGCTCGTCACCCGTGGTGACGTCCGCCGCGCGAAGCTGTACTACCTCCGTGAGCTGCGCGGCAAGGCCGCGAAGATCAAGGAGAAGCGCGACCACTGAGTCCACAGGGCGGCCGGATAGGCTCTGGCCGCGATGGACACCGAAGCACAGCACACGGAGCGCGATCTCTCCGCCGAACCGGATACGTCCGGTGAGGCGGCGGGGTCGCGCTCCGCGTGTTTCCCCGCCTGGCTGGAGGGGCCCTGGCGCAGGGCCGGGCTGCTCGTGCTGCTCTGCGCCGTGTTCCTGCTGCTGTTGAGCACGTATGTGATGCAGCCGTTCCTGATCCCCAGCGGCTCGATGGAACCCACACTCCAGGTGGGGGACCGGGTGCTGGTGAACAAGCTGGCCTACCGGTTCGGCGCCGTGCCCCGGCGCGGCGACGTGATCGTCTTCGACGGCACCGACTCCTTCGTACGGGAGAAGCCGCCGCAGAACCCTGTGGCCCGTGTGGTGCACGGTGCTGCTGCGGCGTTGGGGCTGGCGGCGCCCGCCGATACCGACTACATCAAGCGTGTGGTGGGAGTCGGCGGCGATCACGTCGTCTGCTGCGACAAGCGGGGGAGGCTCGAGGTGAACGGGCGGTCGGTGGACGAGGCTTATGTGTATCCGGGCAACCCGCCGTCGCAGGTGCCTTTCGACATCGTCGTGCCCGACGGCACGCTCTGGGTGATGGGTGATCACCGGTCCCGTTCCAGCGACTCCCGAGACCATCTCGGTGATCCGGGCGGCGGGATGGTCCCGGTCGACCATGTGATCGGGCGGGCCGGCTGGATCGGCTGGCCCCCCGGACGCTGGACCGCACTCTCGCAGACCACGGCCTTCACGCGGGTACCGCCTCCCGGCGGGGGCCATGGGTAACCGGGGACGAGTGCGGGGGAGTGCCGAGAGCAGTGGCCGGACGGACTTGGAGCCCCGGCCGCCCGGCGAACGGGCCCTGCCCACACGGGCCGAGCGACGCAGACTCGCGCGCAAGGTCAAGCGGCGACGGCGCAGTTCCACGGTGAAGGAGGTACCGGCCCTCCTCGTCTTCGCGGTCCTGATAGCGCTCGTACTCAAGACCTTCCTGGTGCAGGCCTTCGTCATCCCGTCGGGCTCGATGGAGGAGACGATCCGGATCGGCGACCGGGTGCTGGTGGACAAACTGACACCGTGGTTCGGTTCGGAACCGCACCGCGGCGATGTGGTCGTCTTCAAGGATCCCGGTCACTGGCTGCCGCCGGGGGAGGCGAGGACGACGGATTCCCCGTTCGTGGTCAAGGAGCTCAAGCAGGGCCTCACCTTCATCGGACTGCTGCCTTCCGACGATGAACAGGACCTGATCAAGCGGGTCATCGGAGTCGGCGGGGACACCGTGAAGTGCTGCGACAAGAACGGCCAGGTCACCGTCAACGGCGTACCCCTCGACGAGCCCTATGTGCATCCGGGGAATCCGCCCTCAGAGCTGACGTTCGACGTGAAGGTGCCGGCCGGACGGCTCTTCGTGATGGGGGACCACCGGTCCAACTCGGCGGATTCGCGCTTCCATCTCGACGGGCCGTACCAGGGAACGGTCCCGGTGAGCGGGGTGGTGGGACGGGCAGTGGTCATCGCATGGCCGTTCGGGCACTGGAGCCGGCTCAAGGAGCCGCCCACCTTCTCATCGGTGACGGACGCCTCGGGCTTGCCGTCCGGCGCGGGCGGGACGTCGAATAGTGTGACCTCCCAGGATCGGCACCCAATGGGAGAACTCCCGACTCCTGCGGAACTCCCGCTCGTTATGGGAGTGGTGGGCCTGCGTCTCATCGGACGCGGGCGACGGCACGGAGTGAGGAGTGGATGTGGGGGACGTGGCGGTCGGCGCACGATCCGGACACGAGGAGCCGGAGGACCGGCCCGGATCGCCCGTTGGTGGCGCCGGGACCGAAGCCTTTGACATGGGGCCCTCCGGCCCGGTCGACGGCTCCGGCGAGCACGGCGGAGCCGACGGAGCGGCCGAGGAGAACGAGGCAAGCGGACCGAAGAAGCAACGGTCCTTCTGGAAGGAGCTTCCGCTCCTCATCGGCATCGCACTGATTCTTGCTCTGCTGATCAAGACATTTCTGGTCCAGGCGTTCTCGATCCCCTCCGACTCGATGCAGGACACGCTGGAGCGTGGCGACCGGGTACTGGTCGACAAGTTGACTCCATGGTTCGGATCGGAGCCGGAGCGTGGCGAGGTCGTGGTGTTCCACGACCCGGGCGGCTGGCTCGAAGGCGAGCCCGCGGCGCATCCGAACGTGGCCCAGAAGTTCCTCAGCTTCATCGGCCTGATGCCGTCGGCCGAGGAGAAGGACCTGATCAAGCGGGTGATCGCGGTCGGCGGTGACACGGTTTCGTGCAAGGCGGGGGGCCCTGTCGTCGTCAACGGCAAGGCGCTCTCCGAGAAGTCGTACATCTTCCCCGGCAACACTCCCTGCAACGACCAGCCGTTCGGCCCGATCCATGTGCCCAAGGGCCGGATCTGGGTGATGGGCGACCACCGTCAGGACTCGCTGGACTCGCGCTACCACCAGCAACTGCCGGGCGGCGGCACGGTCTCCAACAAGGAGGTCGTCGGACGGGCCTTCGTCGTGGCCTGGCCGGTCAACCACTGGACGTGGCTGGGGATCCCCAGCACCTTCGACCAGAAGGGCATCAACGCCGCTGCGGCGATGGGACCCGGGGCGTTGGGTCTCGCAGGTGCCCTGCCGATCGTGATCCGCCGCAGGCGCAAGCTGACCCGTGAGGGTACTGCCGGGTAGGGTGCCCTCCCAGATGTCGATCTCCGATGCGGGGGAGCCCTGGGATGAGCGGAACGGTACGTACGAGTGACGGCGGCGGCCGGCTCGGCAGCGCGCTGTCGGGTCTGGCTGTGGCCGTCGGCTGTGTGCTCTTTCTCGGAGGGTTCGCCTGGGGAGCGGTGGAGTACAAGCCGTACACCGTGCCGACCGACTCGATGACCCCGACCGTCAAGGTGGGGGACCGGGTACTGGCACAGCGAATAGACGGCAGCGACGTGCACCGCGGAGACGTGGTGGTCTTCAAGGATCCCGACTGGGGCGACGTGCCCATGCTGAAGCGGGTGGTCGGGACCGGCGGGGACGAGATCGCCTGCTGCGACTCCCGGGGCCAGCTGACCATCAACGGCAAGGGGATCGCAGAACCGTATCTCCAAGCCAATCCGCTGACCAAGGGGCGGGCCTCGGCGGTCGACTTCACCGCGAAGGTGCCGGAGGGCCAGCTCTTCCTGCTCGGCGACGAGCGCACCAACTCGATGGACTCGCGCGTCCATCTCCAGGACGCGGACCACGGAGCCGTGCCGCGCTCGACGGTGACCGGCCGGGTGGACGCTATCGCGTGGCCGTTGAGCGGCGGGGTGCTGGAGCGCCCGAAAGGGTTCGCCGCGCTGCCGGGCGGGGTCTCGCAGCCGGGGCCGCTGAAACTGGTGCTGGGCGCGGTGCTCGCCGGGGCCGTGCTGATCCTGGGCGGGACCGCGTACGGGCCGGTGGCGCGACGGCTGGGACGGAAAAAGGTGACTGCTGGTGTCGGCTGAGCCGGCGGCGGAGTCGCCGGGAGCGTTGCGCAGGGTCGCGCGCGTGATTCTGCTCGACCCCGAGGACCGGATCCTGCTGATGCACGGGTTCGAGCCCGCGGATCCGGCGAGTACCTGGTGGTTCACACCGGGAGGCGGCGTCGAGGAGGGCGAGAGCCACGAAGAGGCCGCGCTGCGCGAGGTGCGGGAGGAGACCGGGATCGCCGGCATCGAGCTCGGGCCCGTGCTCTGGACGCGGGTGTGCTCGTTTCCGTTCGACGGGCGGCGCTGGAACCAGGACGAGCAGTACTTTCTCGGTCGAACCATGCAGACGGACACGGCCATGGACGGGCTGACGCCGCTGGAGCAGCGCAGTGTCGCGGGTCTGAGGTGGTGGACTTCCGCCGAACTGTCCACGACGCGTGAGACGGTGTACCCGACCAAGCTCGCCGGGCTGCTGCGCACGCTGCTCGACGAGGGTCCCCCGGTTGCGCCGGTGGTTCTGGCCCCGGAAATCGTGTAGGGGTGCGGAGGACCGGCGCACAATAGGGGGACGCACGGCTGAAGGGGAACATGCCAATGAGCGCCGAGGACCTCGAGAAGTACGAGACCGAGATGGAGCTGAAGCTCTACCGGGAGTACCGCGACGTCGTCGGTCTGTTCAAATATGTGATCGAGACCGAGCGGCGCTTCTACCTCACCAATGATTACGAGATGCAGGTGCACTCGGTGCAGGGGGAGGTCTTTTTCGAGGTGTCGATGGCGGATGCCTGGGTCTGGGACATGTACAGGCCGGCCAGGTTCGTCAAGCAGGTGCGGGTACTCACGTTCAAAGACGTGAACATCGAGGAGCTCAACAAGAGCGATCTCGAACTTCCGGGTGGCTGAGTTGTCCACAACCGGCGAGTAGTCCACCAAGATCCACTCACTGGAGGCCCGCGCGGCACAGTCGGTACCGGAGGTGGTGCCGATATGAACGCACGGGGGGCACTCGGGCGGTACGGCGAGGAGCTGGCGGCAAGGACGCTGGCCGGGGCCGGAATGACCGTCGTCGAGCGGAACTGGCGGTGCAGGGCCGGCGAGATCGACATTGTGGCGCGCGACGGCGACGTACTGGTCGTCTGTGAGGTCAAGACCCGCAGGGAAGGCTCCTTCGAGCATCCGATGGCAGCCGTCACCCCGGCCAAGGCCGAGCGGCTGGTCCGTCTCGCCGAGCGCTGGCTCGCGGCCCATGGCGGGGCGCCACCCGGCGGGGCACGGATCGACCTGGTCGGCGTGGTGCTGCCGAAGCGCGGGGCGCCGCTGGTCGAGCATGCGCGAGGGGTGGCCTGACATGGGCTTCGCACGCGCGTGTTCGGTGGCGCTCGTCGGTGTCGAAGGTGTGGTGGTGGAGGTCCAGGCGGATCTGGAGCCGGGCGTTGCCGCTTTCGCACTGGTGGGACTGCCGGACAAGAGCCTGGTCGAGAGCAGGGACCGGGTCAGGGCCGCTGTGGTGAACTCCGGCGGCGAGTGGCCGCAGAAGAAGCTCACCGTCGGGCTGAGCCCGGCATCCGTACCGAAGAGCGGCAGCGGGTTCGATCTTGCTGTGGCCGTGGCCATCCTGGGCGCGGCCGAGCGGATCGACCCCCGCGAGATCGCCGACCTGGTGCTCATCGGGGAACTGGGTCTCGACGGCCGGGTCCGGCCGGTGCGCGGGATCCTGCCCGCCGTGCTGGCGGCGGCGGAGGCCGGATACCGCCAGGTCGTCGTGCCGGAACAGACTGCGGGGGAGGCATCGTTGGTGCCGGGGATCTCGGTCCTCGGAGTGCGGAGCCTGCGGCAGCTCATCGCCGTTCTGACCGGCGAACCGGTCCCCGAGGAGGCTGCTCCCGCGGAGGGGCGGCCCGACTCGATACTGGCCGGGCTGATGATGCCGGGCGCCGGCGCGGGTACCGGACTGGCTTCGGGCACAGGGCACGGCAGCGGTCCCGAACTGGCGGATGTGGCCGGGCAGGCGGCAGCACGCAAGGCGCTGGAGGTCGCGGCCACCGGAGGGCACCACCTGCTGCTGCACGGACCGCCGGGCGCGGGGAAGACGATGCTGGCCGAGCGGTTGCCGGGCATCCTGCCGACGCTGACCCGGCGTGAATCCCTGGAGGTGACGGCGGTGCACTCGGTGGCGGGCATTCTGCCGCCGGGGGAGCCGTTGGTCAGGACGCCGCCGTACTGCGCCCCGCACCACTCGGCGACGATGCAGTCGCTCGTCGGCGGAGGCAACGGACTGCCCAGGCCGGGAGCGGTATCGCTGGCTCACCGAGGGGTCCTCTTCCTGGACGAGGCTCCTGAATTCTCGGTTCGCGCTCTCGATGCCCTCCGCCAGCCGCTGGAGTCGGGGCACGTGGTGGTCGCGCGCAGCGCCGCAGTGGTGCGGCTGCCCGCCCGATTCCTGATGGTGCTGGCGGCCAACCCCTGTCCCTGCGGCCGGCACACGCTGACCGGCGCCGGGTGCGAATGCCCGCCGTCCGCGGTCCGGCGTTACCAGGCCAGGCTCTCCGGCCCGCTCCTCGACCGGGTGGACCTCAGGGTCGAGGTCGAGCCGGTGCGCCGCTCCGATCTGATGGGGCAGGGGGACGCGGGTGAGTCGACGGCAGCCGTCGCCGACCGGGTGCGGGAAGGCCGGGAACGGGCGACCGCGCGGCTGATCGGTACGCCGTGGACCACCAACAGCGAGGTACCGGGCCACGAGTTGCGGACGCGCTGGACGGTCGCACCCGGGGCGCTCGCCGTGGCGGAACGGGACATGGAGCGGGGGCTGCTCACGGCCCGCGGCCTCGACCGGGTGTTACGGGTCGCCTGGACGGTGGCCGATCTGGCGGGCCGCGACCGGCCGGGCGCTCCGGATGTCGGGCTGGCCCTCCAACTGCGAACCGGGGTGGACCGGGGGGCGCTGGCGGCTTCGGGAGGCCGGGCCGGATGAACGGGGACGTGGGCGACGGCGAGCGGCTGGCGCGCGCCGCGCTGACCCGGGTGATCGAACCCGGAGACGAACAGGGCGGGCGGTTGCTGCGGCAGTTCGGAGCCGTGGAGTTGTGGCGGCGGCTCCGCACCACGGCGGGTGACGTGCGGGAGCTCTCCGGGGGTGAGAGAGCCCAGCGTTCGGAAGAGGGCGAAGGGGTGCCGCTCCCGCGGGTGAGCGCCCGGCGACTGAGCGGGTATCGGCTTCGGGCCGCCGCGGCGGAACCGGAGCGGGACCTGACGGCCGCAGCGGCCGGTGGCGGGCGGTTCATCTGTCCCGGCGACCAGGAATGGCCGGGCCAGCTCGACGACCTGGGCGATGCCCGGCCGATCGGGCTGTGGGTGCGGGGCCGTCCCCATCTGCGGATATGGGCGCTGCGCTCGGTCGCGGTGGTCGGGGCCCGCGCGTGCACGGCGTACGGCGCGCACATGGCCGCAGCCATGGGGTCGGGGCTCGCCGAGCTGGGCTGGGTGGTGGTGTCCGGAGCCGCGTTCGGGGTGGACGGCGCCGCGCACCGTGGTGCGCTCGCCGCGGGCGGGGCCACGATCGCGGTGCTGGCCTGTGGCGTGGACACGGTCTATCCGCGTGGCCACGCCCAGATGATCGGCCGCATCGCCGAACAGGGGCTGATCATCAGCGAGTTGCCCCCGGGAGACCACCCCTCGCCGAGCCGCTTCATTCTCAGGAACCGGGTGATCGCCGCACTCACCAGGGGAACAGTGGTCGTCGAGGCCGAGTACCGGAGCGGCTCACTGGCCACCGCGCGCAGCGCGCAGCGACTGGGCCGCTTCACCATGGGTGTCCCCGGCCCGGTCACCAGCGGACTCTCCGCGGGGGTGCACGAACTGCTGCGCGGCGAGGGCGTACTGGTCACCGACGCCGCCGAAGTCGCTGAGCTGGTGGGGGACATGGGGGACCTCGCGCCGGACCGACGTGGTCCGGTGCTGGCCAGGGATCTGCTCGAACCGGACGCGGTCCGGGTGTTGGAGGCGCTGCCGGGCCGGGAGGCTGCCGACGGGCGGGACGTTGCCCGCGAAGCGGGAATGACGGCCGATGAAGCGCTCGCGAAGCTGTACGAACTGCACTCGTTGGGGTTTGTTGAACGGCGAAGTGATGGCTGGCAGTTGGTCTCGGGGACGACACAGAGTGCCGACGCGCGGCGAGGCGGTGCTTGACCTGGGGCAATCGGGTGAAAAGGTGATGTCGCAGGCCCGGGAGGGCCTCCCGGCAGCGCCCCCGGAATGCGGTCGCCGGGATGCCGTCGCACGGGCGCGATGACCTGCTCATCGCACCCTGCGACCCCACAGTCACGCTACGCTCACAAGGAATCCAGCACAGAGACACGTCCCACGCAGGTCCCAGCAGAACGGCTCAAGGCAACGAATGCCCCAGCACACGTCCGGGTCTGACCGCGCGGCAGCGCCACCGGCTGCACGTGGCCACATGCGGCCCTCCGCGCCATCGACGCTCGATGAGCTGTGGCGGTCGTACAAGTCCACGGGCGACAGGCGGCTGCGAGAGCAGCTGATCCTGCACTACTCGCCCCTGGTGAAGTACGTCGCGGGCCGGGTCAGTGTCGGGCTGCCGCCCAACGTCGAGCAGGCCGACTTCGTCTCCTCCGGTGTGTTCGGGCTCATCGACGCGATCGAGAAGTTCGACATCGAGCGGGCGATCAAGTTCGAGACCTATGCGATCACCCGCATCCGTGGCGCGATGATCGACGAACTCCGGGCCCTGGACTGGATTCCGCGCTCGGTCCGGCAGAAGGCGCGGGCCGTCGAGCGGGCCTACGCGACTCTGGAGGCGCAGCTGCGCCGTACCCCGTCGGAGATCGAGGTCGCCGCGGAGATGGGGATCGCCGTCGAGGAACTGCACGCCGTCTTCAGTCAGTTGTCGCTGGCGAACGTGGTGGCCCTCGATGAACTGCTGCACGTCGGTGGCGAGGGCGGTGACCGGCTGAGCCTCATGGACACCCTGGAGGACACCGCCGCGGACAATCCGGTCGAGCTGGCCGAGGGGCGTGAGCTGCGCAGACTCCTGGCGCGGGCGATCAATACGCTCCCCGACCGGGAGAAGACCGTGGTCACCCTCTACTACTACGAAGGCCTCACGCTGGCCGAGATCGGCAACGTCCTCGGGGTCACGGAGAGCCGGGTCAGCCAGATCCACACCAAGTCGGTACTGCAGCTTCGGGCCAAACTGGCCGACGTCGGACGTTGACCCGGAGCTGAATCGTCCCTGCCGGGAGTATTTCCGTAAAGTAGGGCCGTGCCCAGGATTCGAGCGGCCTCCGTGGCCGAACACCGAACCATGCAGCGCAGCGCCCTGCTGGACGCGGCCCGCACCCTGCTCTCCGAAGGCGGTACGGAGGCGCTGACCTTCCCCGCTCTCGCCGAGCGCACCGGCCTCGCGCGCTCCTCCGTGTACGAGTACTTCCGCTCACGCGCCGCCGTCGTGGAAGAGCTCTGTGCTGTCGACTTCCCCGTCTGGGCGGCGGAGATCGAGGCTGCCATGGAGCAGGCTCCGACGCCGGAGGACAAGGTCGAGGCGTATGTGCGTCAGCAGTTGGCGCTCGTCGGCGATCAGCGGCACCGGGCCGTGGTGGCCATCTCCGCCAGTGAACTGGACGCGGGTGCCCGCGAGAAGATCCGTGCCGCCCACGGCGGGCTGATCGCGATGATCGTCGAAGCGCTCCAGGCGCTCGACCACGATCAGCCGCGGCTGGCGGCGATGCTGCTCCAAGGGGTCGTCGACGCGGCGGTGCGCCGGATCGAGACGGGAGCGGTGGAAGATCCCGGTGCGGTCGCCGACGCTGCCGTCGCGATGGCGCTGAGAGGGGTCCGCGGCTGAAGCCCGTGGGCGGGCCAGCGGTTCGCCGGGCCGGGCCGGTCCTCCTGGTTCCCCCGTCCGGGCGGCGTGAGCGGCGCCGGTGCGCCCAGGCCGCGACCGTTGCCAGGAGCAGCGCCCGGACCGCGTCCGGCGTCCCCGCCGCTGTCCGCACGGGGATCCCGAACACCGGGAGCAGCCGTGACGGACCCGGGTGCAGCATCCCGGGCGGGAGCATCGTCAGCGGGTTCAGATAGGTCTCCCCGCGCAGCAGCCCCCAGTGCAGGCACCCGGACGGGCAGTGGAACGGCCCGTCCTCCAGGGCCCCGACCACCTGGCCCGCGGAAACCTCGTCGCCCTGTTCGGCGAGCGCCCGTACCGGTTCGAACGTCGTACGCAGCTGTGTGCCGGCCACGGTGATCGTCAGTACCCCGCGTCCGGCCACTCTGCCCGCGAATGTGATCCGGCCCGGGGCTGCGGCGCGTACCGGTGTGCCCGGCGCCGCGGCCAGATCCACCCCACGGTGACCCGGGCCGTACGGAGAGGCCGGCGGGTCCCAGCCGTGCACGACCCGCGGGCGGCCACCGACCGGCCAGCTGCGGTCCCCACCGGGCAGCGTGTGGGCCACCGGTCGATCAGCTTCTCCGGGTGCGGCCAGCGAAGGAGCCGCCGCGAAGAGCGATCCCGCCAGGAGTGCCACCGCGAGCAGGCCCACCACAGGGAGGGCCACCGCCAGGAGGGTCCCCGTACGCGGGGACGGAGTCGTCGTCTGCCCGGCCGTCCGGGCATTGCGGGTCAGGTACATGGACGGAACCGTCCCGCAGCGAGTCCATTCGTGGGGATCATGGCCGGTATCTGTGGACTACCAGCCGGTTGTGGACAACGCCGTCACCCGGCGCCCACCGGGTCCCGTACACTTCTGATGGCGATCCGGGTCACCGGGTCGACTTCGCACGCCCCCCATCACCCCTTCTGCGGTCGATGGACGCGCCTCTCGGTCCCAGTGGCACGGCGCGTAGGGGCGTCAGGCGCGGCAGCAATCCTGCGGTCGCGACAACCGAGCACCTCAAGGAGTACGGCCATGGCCGTCGTCACGATGCGGGAGCTGCTGGAAAGCGGCGTCCACTTCGGTCACCAGACCCGTCGTTGGAACCCGAAGATGAAGCGCTTCATCTTCACGGAGCGCAACGGCATCTACATCATCGACCTGCTCCAGTCGCTGTCGTACATCGACCGCGCCTACGAGTTCGTCAAGGAGACCGTTGCCCACGGCGGCTCCATCATGTTCGTGGGTACGAAGAAGCAGGCCCAGGAAGCCATCGCCGAGCAGGCGACGCGCGTGGGTATGCCGTACGTCAACCAGCGTTGGCTCGGCGGCATGCTGACCAACTTCTCCACCGTCTACAAGCGCCTTCAGCGTCTGAAGGAGCTTGAGCAGATCGACTTCGAGGACGTGGCCGCCTCCGGCCTCACCAAGAAGGAGCTCCTGGTCCTCTCGCGTGAGAAGGCCAAGCTGGAGAAGACCCTCGGTGGTATCCGCGAAATGCAGAAGGTGCCCAGCGCCGTCTGGATCGTCGACACCAAGAAGGAGCACATCGCCGTCGGTGAGGCGCGCAAGCTCCACATCCCGGTCGTCGCGATCCTCGACACCAACTGCGACCCCGACGAGGTCGACTACAAGATCCCGGGCAACGACGACGCGATCCGTTCCGTCACCCTGCTCACCCGCGTGATCGCCGACGCCGTCGCCGAGGGCCTCATCGCCCGCTCCGGCGCTGCGACCGGCGACCAGAAGCCGGGCGAGAAGGCCGCGTCCGAGCCGCTCGCCGAGTGGGAGCGTGACCTGCTCGACGGTGAGAAGAAGGACGGCGCCGAGGCCGTCCAGACCTCCGCCGAGACCGAGAAGGTCGCGGACGCCGCGGAGACCCCGGCCGAGGCCGTCGCCGAGGCGCCCGCCGCCGAGGCGCCCGCCGCCGAGGCCGCTCCGGCCGCGGACGCCGAGCAGGCCTGACCTTCACCGGTTCGGTAGTTGACGGCGGAGGCCTCAGGGCCTCCGCCGTTCACCCGTAAGATCTTTCAGACTTCGAGAGAGAATTTCAGGATCATGGCGAACTACACCGCCGCTGACGTCAAGAAGCTCCGTGAGCTCACCGGCGCCGGCATGATGGACTGCAAGAAGGCGCTCGACGAGGCCGACGGCAGTGTCGACAAGGCCGTCGAGGCGCTCCGCATCAAGGGTCAGAAGGGCGTCGCCAAGCGCGAGGGCCGCTCCGCCGAGAACGGCGCCGTCGTCACCCTCATCGCCGACGACAACACCTCCGGTGTCCTCGTCGAGTTGAAGTGCGAGACGGACTTCGTCGCCAAGGGTGACAAGTTCCAGGCCGTCGCCAACGCGATCGCCGCGCACGTCGCCGCGACCTCGCCCGCCGACATCGCGACGCTGCTCGCGTCCGAGATCGAGGCCGGCAAGACCGTCCAGGCGTTCGTGGACGAGGCCAACGCCAACCTCGGCGAGAAGATCGTCCTGGACCGCTTCGCGCAGTTCTCGGGCGCCTACGTGACCTCGTACATGCACCGCACCATGCCCGACCTGCCCCCGCAGATCGGTGTCCTGGTCGAGCTGGACAAGGCCGACGCCGAGCTCGCCCGCGGTATTGCCCAGCACATCGCCGCCTTCGCGCCGAAGTACCTGGACCGGGAAGACGTTCCGGCCGAGGTCGTCGCGGCCGAGCGCCGCGTCGCCGAGGAGACCACGCGCGCCGAGGGCAAGCCCGAGGCCGCCCTCCCGAAGATCGTCGAGGGTCGGGTCAACGGCTTCTTCAAGGAGGCCACCCTCCTTGGCCAGCCGTACGCCCTGGACAACAAGAAGTCCGTCCAGAAGGTTCTGGACGAGGCCGGTGTCTCCCTGAAGCGCTTCTCGCGCATCAAGGTCGGCATCTGAGTCTGTACGCGATCCACCGAAGACCCCGATAGGGTCTGACGCAGTCGTCCGCGTCCGCGCCGGACGGCCGCAGATCTGACGAGGAGGCCATTGCCGCACAGGGAACCGCAAGGACCCCCGGCAATGGCCTTCTTCGTATGCGCACGAGGAGATCTCCATGGAACAGGCCGATAAAGCCGATCAGAGCGACAACGGCAAGAAGTACGGCCGCTTCATGCTGAAGCTGTCCGGCGAGGCGTTCGCGGGTGGCGGAGGCCTCGGCGTCGACCCCGACGTCGTACACGCCATCGCCCGCGAGATCGCGGCGGTCGTCCGTGACGGCGCGGAGATCGCGGTCGTCATCGGCGGCGGCAACTTCTTCCGCGGTGCCGAGCTCCAGCAGCGCGGCATGGACCGGGCCCGCTCCGACTACATGGGCATGCTCGGCACGGTCATGAACTGCCTCGCCCTCCAGGACTTCCTGGAGAAGGAGGGCATCGATTCCCGCGTCCAGACCGCCATCACCATGGGGCAGGTCGCGGAGCCGTACATCCCGCTGCGCGCCGTGCGGCATCTGGAGAAGGGACGCGTCGTCATCTTCGGCGCGGGCATGGGCATGCCGTACTTCTCCACCGACACCACGGCCGCGCAGCGCGCTCTGGAGATCGACGCCGAGGCGCTGCTCATGGGCAAGAACGGCGTGGACGGGGTCTACGACTCCGACCCGAAGAAGAACCCCGGTGCGGTGAAGTTCGACGCGCTGGAGTACAGCGAGGTCCTCTCGCGCGACCTCAAGGTCGCCGACGCCACCGCTATCACTCTCTGCCGTGACAACAGCCTGCCCATCCTCGTCTTCGAGCTGCTCGCCTCGGGCAACATCGCGCGTGCCGTCAAGGGTGAGAAGATCGGGACTCTTGTGAACGACCAGGGCACCCGGGCCTGAACACCGGGGACGGCCGCCGAAAAGGTGGACAAGAACCTGCCGGTCGGACACCGTGCAGGGCAAGACACGGGTTTACTCCAGGGCCTGAGAGCACAGGGCCCACTCAAGACATGCGGGAGCAAGTGGTGATCGAAGAGACCCTCCTCGAGGCCGAGGAGAAGATGGAGAAGGCCGTCGTGGTCGCCAAGGAGGACTTCGCTGCGATCCGCACCGGGCGTGCGCACCCGGCGATGTTCAGCAAGATCGTGGCGGATTACTACGGCGCGTTGACCCCGATCAACCAGCTCGCCTCGTTCTCCGTGCCCGAGGCGCGGATGGCCGTGGTGACCCCGTTCGACAAGAGCGCCCTGCGCAACATCGAGCAGGCGATCCGTGACTCGGACCTCGGCGTCAACCCCAGCAACGACGGAAACATCATCCGTGTGACGTTCCCCGAGCTGACCGGTGAGCGCCGCAAGGAGTACACCAAGGTCGCCAGGACCAAGGCCGAGGACTCCAAGATCTCGATCCGTTCCATCCGCCGTAAGGCCAAGGAGACGATCGACAAGATGATCAAGGACGGCGAGGTCGGCGAGGACGAGGGCCGCCGCGCCGAGAAGGAGCTCGACGACACCACCGCGAGGTACGTCGCGCAGGTGGACGAGCTGCTCAAGCACAAGGAAGCCGAGCTGCTCGAGGTCTGATGAACGACTCTTCCTGGGGTGCCCCGCAGAGCGGCCACTCCGTCGGGGAATGGCGACAGGCCCCCGACCAGGGGCCTGTCCCGGCGGGTCCCGCCTACGGCGAGCACGAAGTTGAGCAGACTCGGCCCATGCCCATCGTGCCCGACGCAGGCAGAGACGCCGAAGATCACGACCGTGCGGAACACGCACGTGCCGCACACGACCGGGGGGCCACTCGCCCGAGTGGCCCCCTGTTCCGTGACGAGATGCCGCAGGAGCCCATGTCCGCCCCGCCGCCGCCCCCCGAGAAGAAGAAAGCCGGCCGTGATCTGCGGTCCGCGATAGGGGTCGGTGTCGGTCTCGGGGTGGTGGTCGTCGCTTCGCTCTTCATCTGGAAGGCCGCGTTCGTCGGAGTGATCGCGGTCGCGGTGGTCGTCGGTCTCTGGGAGCTGACCTCCCGGCTCGACGAGCGCAAGGGCATCAAGGCTCCGCTGGTACCGCTCGCGGTGGGCGGCGCCGCCATGGTCGTCGCCGGGTACGCCCGCGGTGCGGAGGGCGCCTGGGTCGCCATGGCGCTCACCGCGCTGGCGGTACTGGTGTGGCGGATGGCCGCGTCGCCCGAGGGATACCTCAGGGACGTCACGGCGGGCGTGTTCGCCGCGTTCTACGTGCCGTTCCTCGCGACCTTCGTGGCGCTGCTGCTCACGTCGGACGACGGACCCTGGCGGGTGCTCACCTTCCTGCTGCTGACCGTGGTCAGCGACACCGGGGCGTACGCGATCGGCTGGCGCTTCGGCAAGCACAAGCTCGCACCGCGCATCAGCCCCGGCAAGACCCGCGAGGGACTGGTCGGTGCGGTCACCTTCGCGATGGTGGCGGGCGCGCTGTGCATGCAGTTCCTGATCGACGACGGGCAGTGGTGGCAGGGTCTGCTGCTCGGCCTCGCCGTCGCGGCCAGCGCCACCCTCGGTGACCTGGGCGAGTCCATGATCAAGAGGGATCTCGGGATCAAGGACATGGGCACGCTGCTGCCGGGCCACGGCGGCATCATGGACCGGCTGGACTCCCTGCTGCCCACGGCTCCGGTCGTATGGCTGCTGATGGTGCTGTTCGTGGGCTCCTGACACCGGTTCCGACCTGCGTCTTCACCGGAGGGAGGGGCGTCGTCCACAGGGCGGCGGGCCCTCCCTCCAGTGTCTGTGGCACTGGATGAACCATGTACAAGCTCGTCATGCGTAGGTCTCGGGTTCGGATCCCGAAGGCGTCTCGGAATACCCCAGGACTCACTCGCCGTGACCTGGGGTTTTTCATGCCCGGGGCATGCCGGGCCGCACGACGGGGATGCCGCGGAACTGCTTGCGTGGCGATGCGTGAGCCGAGCGGCCAAGCGGTCCACTTCTTGGGCCGCTTGGCCTTGCCCTTCTGGAGTGGCGTAGGGAGACCCGGTTGGCGAGGGTGTCGGGCGCTTCGGGTACAACGGGGTCCGACCGTGGGTGCTTCGGAGCGTGGCGCCAGGTGCGGTACGGAGGGGGTCAGCTGTGCGGGTCATCGCGGACAGGTACGAACTGGTGGCGTTGCGTCCTGTACGAACTGCTCACCGGGGAACCGCCGTTCACGGCGAGCGACCCGGTGTCCCTGATGACTGCCCATCTGAACAAGGCGCCTGACACGCCGGGGTCGCTGCGCGCCGGGCTTCCCGCCGCACTCGACGCTCTGGTCCTGCGGCTGCTCGCGAAACGACCGGTCGACCGACCGCAGTCCGCGGCTCTGGGCGGTGACGAACTGCGGGCTCTGACCTGACTTCGGCGCAGGTGGCGATGCCTGCCGCTCCCCTCATACCCCAGGCCACGGCTCACCCGCCCACATATGTGCCGAGCACTCCCGAACAGCCTCCCGCGGCGCACCTAGTTGCCGACGCGGACGGCCGATCCGTTCGCACGCGGGAACGCACCGCGAACCGTCTACTTCGCGTGCCGGGACAGGCACATGTACGCTCGACCCGTCGACGGGACACAAGAAGTGGACCCTCGAGAAGGACCTCTCGACGCCGCACACCACGCAGATCGTGGTGGCGGGGGGCCTGGTCTTCGTCGGCAGGACCGCCCCCCCCGACGGCATCGTTCATGCCTTCGACGCCGATGACGGCTCCGAGCGCTGGTCCACCTCGACCTGGTCCGGCAGGTCCGAAGCCACGCTGGGCGACGGCTTGGTCACGGCGTACGGCTTCGTGTATGTCAGCACTGCGGACGGTGTGGTGGCCCTCGACGCGGCCACGGGCGCGGCGCCGAGCCCGGCCTGAGCGCGACAACGGCGTCCGGATGACGTCTTGGCTGGGTCCGGCACCGCTGAAAGCGTTGTTCGACCTGGTGAGGCGTCATGGTCGGGGCAGTGGCTGTGTCGTTTTCCGAGCGCCGCACATGAGTTCGTCCCAGGTGGGACCGGGCCGTACTCGGGCCTCGGGTAATCGGTCTCTGGCCGGAGCGACGGGACTCGGCGACAGGAGTCGACACCATCGTTCACGATCTTGTAGGCCCTCGTCATGTGTAGGTCATCGGTTCGGATCCGATAGAGAAGTGGAGGCACTGTGGTTGGCGCGCATCCCATCGAGCCAGGGGCCGTGGAGGAGTCCGCGCCCCAGCACGTTTGGTACACCTCGTACGGCTCGAACATGCACCTTGACCGGCTTGCCGCCTACATCGAGGGTGGTCAGCCGCCCGGTGGGAGCATGACGTATCCGGGGTGCAGGGACCGGCGCATGCCCAGTCGAT
Organism: Streptomyces sp. NBC_01267; assembly: GCF_036241575.1. NCBI lineage: Bacteria > Bacillati > Actinomycetota > Actinomycetes > Kitasatosporales > Streptomycetaceae > Streptomyces > Streptomyces sp. NBC_01267. Next base: position 5,842,938 of record NZ_CP108455.1, read on the forward strand.
CCGTGCCCGTGGAGCTGAGAGGCGTCCTCTACTTCGCCACGGAATCGCCGGTCTGGGGCGGCGGACGAGCCTTCTACGACCCGGAACAGGAGGGACGGGTCTATGCCCGCGCCTACCTTGTCTCGGCGGCGCAGTTCGCGGACATCGCCGCTCAGGAGATGTACAGGAGCCCCGGCGAAGACCTCGATCTCAGCGCGGTCCTCACCTCGGGCGTCGCGCAGCTGGGGAGTGGGCGGTACGAGACTCTGGTGTGCGCGGGGCAGATGGACGGACTGCCCGTTCTCACCTTCACAGCCCCTTGGGGAGCCGACGACGTGACCTTGGTGCCGCCCTCTCGTGCCTACGTGAGTTTCGTCGCTTCCGGCCTGCTTGAGGCCGGGGCCTGGGACGCGGACACGGTGGCGGCCTACGTCGCTTCGTCGCGCGGGGCCGCCGGTCACTGGTCGGAAGAGGCGATCCGGGGCCTGATCGCGGAGTGAGCCGCAGCTCAGCCGGCCTGAGCGACGATGCCGTTCGGGCCGGCTGTGGGCCGTCGGAGGGTGGCCAAGGGTGACCGGCAACGACCAACGACGACCGTCCCGAGCCGGCCTCTCTCGCCTCTCAGCAGCACGACGACCGTGAGTACCACCGGGTGTCTGCGACACTGGATGAACCATGCCTAAGCCCGGAGAACTCACTTTCGTCGCGCCCCGCGGAGCCAAGAAGCCCCCGCTCCACCTCGCCGACCTCACGCCCGCCGAGCGCAAGGACGCCGTGGCCGAGACCGGCGAGAAGCCGTTCCGCGCCAAGCAGCTGTCGCAGCACTACTTCGCGCGGTACGCCCACGACCCCGCCGAGTGGACCGACATCCCGGCCGCTTCGCGCGAGAAGCTGCGGGAGGCGCTGCTCCCCGAGCTGATGAGTGTCGTGCGGCACATCAGCTGCGACGACGACACCACCCGTAAGACGCTCTGGAAGCTGCACGACGGCACGCTCGTCGAGTCGGTGCTGATGCGCTACCCGGACCGGGTGACCATGTGCATCTCCTCGCAGGCGGGCTGCGGTATGAACTGCCCCTTCTGCGCCACGGGGCAGGCGGGCCTGGACCGGAATCTGTCGACCGCCGAGATCGTGCACCAGATCGTCGACGGGATGCGCGCGCTGCGTGACGGTGAGGTCCCCGGAGGTCCCGCGCGGCTCTCCAACATCGTCTTCATGGGCATGGGCGAGCCGCTCGCCAACTACAAGCGGGTCGTCGGTTCCATCCGTCGGCTGACCGATCCCGAGCCCGACGGGCTCGGCCTTTCGCAGCGCGGGATCACCGTCTCCACGGTGGGCCTGGTGCCCGCGATGCTGCGCTTCGCCGACGAGGGCTTCAAGTGCCGCCTCGCGGTCTCGCTGCACGCCCCCGACGACGAGCTGCGCGACACCCTCGTCCCGGTGAACACCCGCTGGAAGGTACGCGAGGTGCTGGACGCGGCGTGGGAGTACGCGGAGAAGTCCGGCCGCCGGGTCTCGATCGAGTACGCCCTGATCCGCGACATCAACGACCAGGCGTGGCGCGGTGACCGGCTCGGCCGCCTGCTCAAGGGCAAGCCGGTGCACGTCAACCTGATCCCGCTGAATCCGACGCCGGGCTCCAAGTGGACCGCGTCCAGGCCGGAGGACGAGCGGGCGTTCGTGTCCGCGATCGCCGCACACGGTGTGCCGGTGACCGTGCGGGACACCCGTGGCCAGGAGATCGACGGAGCGTGCGGACAGCTGGCGGCCTCCGAGCGGTAGGCCCGGTGTAACGTGGGCCGCACATTTTCATATTCCGACAGGGGAGCGCCACAGCGCTGAGAGTGCGGCCATGCCGCAGACCCTCTGAACCTCGCCCGGGTCATTCCGGGTAGGAAGTTCGGTCACTACTCGAGCTGTTGCGCCCTGCCCGTTTTCTGCGGGCAGGGCCGCGTCTCTTCCTGGATGTCCCATCCCAGGAGGAATTCAGTGAGCACCACCACGAGAGCGTCCCGCACCCGGCGAACGCTCGCCACGAAGAAGCTGACGGTCACCGCGCTGGCCGCCGCGCTGGGTGTCTCGACGCTCGCCGCGTGCGGGAGTTCGGACAGCGGCTCCGGTGCGTCGGGCAAGACGGCCAAGGCGTCCAAGACCGTGACGCTGGTCAGCCACGACTCCTTCGTCGCTTCTCCCTCCGTGCTGAAGGAGTTCACCGAGGAGACCGGTTACACCGTCCACGTCCTCAAGAGCGGGGACGCGGGCGCCGCGCTGAACCAGGAGATCCTCACCAAGGGATCGCCGCGCGGTGACGTCTTCTTCGGTGTCGACAACACGCTGCTGTCGCGGGCGCTCGACAACGGGCTCTTCACGCCGTACGAGGCGAAGGGCCTGGACCGGATACCCGCCGACGTACAGCTCGACGCGGAGAAGCACCGGGTCACCCCCATCGACACCGGTGACCTCTGCGTCAACTACGACAAGAAGTACTTCGCCGACCACAAGCTCGCCCCGCCGCAGTCCTTCGACGACCTGGTCAAGCCGGCGTACAAGAACCTCCTGGTCACCGAGAACGTCGCCACCTCGTCCCCGGGGCTCGGTTTCATGCTCGGCACCGTGGCGAAGTACGGCGACAGCGGCTGGCAGGACTACTGGAAGAAGCTCAAGGCCAACGGCGTGAAGGTCGTGGACGGCTGGGAGCAGGCGTACAACCAGGAGTTCTCCGGCTCGGCCGGTGGCAGGAAGGCCAAGGGCGACCGGCCGCTCGTCGTCTCGTACGCCTCCAGCCCGCCCGCCGAGGTGCTGTACGCCAAGCCGCAGCCGAAGACCGCCCCGACCGGTGTCGCCACCTCGACCTGCTTCCGGCAGATCGAGTTCGCGGGACTGCTGGACGGTGCGAAGAACGAGGCGGGCGGCAAGGCGCTGCTCGACTTCCTGATCAGCAAGAAATTCCAGGAGGACATGCCGCTGAACATGTTCGTGGACCCGGTGGCGAAGGACGCGGAACTGCCCCCGCTGTTCACCGAGTTCGGCGCGAAGATCACCGCCCCGCAGAGCGTCGCGCCCGACACCATCGCCAAGAACCGTGACCAGTGGGTCAAGTCGTGGTCCTCGCTCGTCCTGAGGTAGAGCCCGGCGCAGGGGCCGGAGCCGAGTCCGCCGCAGAAGCAGAAGCAGAAGCAGAAGCAGAAGCAGGATCCGGGGCCGTGGCCCGGACCGCACGGCGCGCGAACGCCGTGCGGCTCGGACTGCTGGTCGTGCCCGTCGCGTTCTTCGCGGTCTTCTTCGCCTACCCCGTGGCCGCGATCGTCGGTCGCGGTCTCAAGGTGGGCGGAGCCTGGCAGTTCGGGCGGATAGCCGACGTACTGAGCAGCCCCGACATCCTGCACGTCCTGTGGTTCACCACCTGGCAGGCGGGCGCGTCGACCGGGCTGACGCTGCTGATCGCGCTCCCCGGCGCCTACGTCTTCGCGCGCCTGGAGTTCCCGGGCAAGCAGTTGCTGCGCGCGGTGGTGACGGTTCCCTTCGTACTGCCCACCGTGGTCGTCGGCACCGCCTTCCTCGCCCTGCTGGGCCGGGGCGGGCTGCTCGACCAGTTGTGGGGGGTGCGTCTGGACACCACGGTGTGGGCGATCCTGCTGGCGCACGTCTTCTTCAACTACGCGGTGGTCGTACGGTCCGTGGGCGGCCTCTGGTCGCAGCTCGACCCGCGCCAGGAGGAGGCCGCACGGGTGCTCGGCGCCTCCCGGTTCGCCGCCTGGCGGCGGGTGACGCTGCCCGCGCTGGCCCCCGCCGTGTCCGCCGCCGGGCTGATGGTCTTCCTGTTCACCTTCACCTCCTTCGGGGTGGTGCAGATCCTCGGCGGACCGACCTTCTCCACCCTTGAGGTAGAGATCTACCGGGAGACCGCCGAACTCCTCGATCTGCCGACGGCGGCCGTGCTGACCCTGGTGCAGTTCGCCGCGGTCGGCGCGATCCTCGCGCTGCACGCGTGGACGGTGCGGCGCAGGGAGAGCACGCTGAAACTGGTGGACCCGGCGCAGACCGCGCGCCGGCCTCGCGGCGCCGGCCAGTGGACGCTGCTCGGCGGGGTGCTCGCGGTGATCGTCGTGCTGATCCTGCTGCCGCTGGGTGTACTCGTCGAACACTCGCTGGACACCCCCGGCGGGTACGGCTTCGGGTTCTACCGGGCGCTCCAGTCGCAGGGCGCGAACGGCGGTACGTTCCTGGTCCCGCCGATCGAGGCCATCTGGAACTCCGTGCGGTACGCGCTGGTCGCCACCGGTATCGCGCTGGCCGTCGGCGGACTGGCGGCGGCGGCACTCACCCGGCGCGCGGGTCGGCTCGTGCGCGGGTTCGACGCGCTGTTGATGCTTCCCCTCGGGGTTTCCGCGGTCACCGTCGGCTTCGGCTTTCTGATCACCCTCGACAAGCCGCCGCTCGATCTGCGGGCGTCCTGGATCCTGGTCCCGCTGGCCCAGGCGCTGGTCGGCGTGCCCTTCGTCGTACGGACCATGCTGCCCGTGCTGCGAGCGGTGGACGGCAGGCTGCGCGAGGCGGCGGCGGTCCTGGGGGCCTCGCCGCTGCGGGCCTGGCGGGAGGTGGACCTGCCGATGGTGCGACGGGCGCTGCTGGTCGCCGCCGGGTTCGCGTTCGCCGTGTCCCTGGGGGAGTTCGGTGCGACGGTCTTCATCGCCAGGCCGGACAACCCGACGCTTCCGGTGGCCGTGGCGCGGCTGCTCGCACGGGCCGGTGAACTCAACTACGGGCAGGCGATGGCGCTGTCCACGATCCTGATGCTGGTGTGCGCGGTGTCGCTGCTGGTGCTGGAACGTATCCGCCCCCGGGCTCAGCCCGGGGGGACCCCCTCCGACCGCTCGGGAGAGTTCTGATGCTGCAACTGGACGGCGTGACGGTCCGTTTCGGACAGCGGACCGCGCTGGACGCGGTGGAGCTGACGGTCGGCGCACACGAGACCGTCTGTGTGCTCGGTCCCAGCGGCAGCGGCAAATCCACCCTGCTTCGGGTGGTGGCGGGCCTCCAGCCCACCGCTGCCGGGCGGGTGCTGCTGGACGGCGCCGAACAGACCGGAGTGCCGGTGCACCGCAGGGGCGTCGGCCTGATGTTCCAGGACCACCAGCTCTTCCCGCAGCGTGACGTCGGCGGCAATGTGGCCTTCGGGTTGCGGATGCACTCCGTCCCGAGGCCCGAACGGGACCGCCGGGTAACGGAGTTGCTGGACCTGGTCGGACTGCCGGGCGCCCAGCGGCGCGCCGTGGCCGCGCTCTCCGGCGGCGAGCAGCAGCGCGTCGCGCTCGCCCGCGCCCTGGCCCCGCAGCCCAAACTGCTGATGCTGGACGAGCCGCTCGGCCAGCTCGACCGCAGCCTGCGCGAGCGTCTCGTCGTCGAACTGCGGGAGCTCTTCGGCCGGTTGGGTACGACCGTGCTCGCCGTCACGCACGACCAGGGCGAGGCCTTCGCGCTCGCCGACCGGGTCGTGGTGATGCGGGACGGCCGGATCGCCCAGGTCGGCACGCCGCTGGAGGTGTGGCAGCGGCCCGCCTCGGAGTTCGTCGCGCGCTTCCTCGGCTTCGACAACGTGGTGACCGCGACGGTGGCCGGCGAGGCCGCCGACACCCCCTGGGGCAGGATCCCGGTACCGGGAGGCTCGCCGCAGGGGGAAAGCCGGCTGCTGGTGCGGCCCGCGGGCGTACGCCTCGTACCGCAGGACGAGGGGGTGCGCTGCACGGTGCGGGCGCGGACCTTCCGGGGCAACCACGTGGCCGTGCTCCTGGACCCGGAGCACGGCCCGCAGCTGGAGGCCGAGTGCCCGCTGCTCACCGCGCCCGGAGTGGGGGAGACGGTCGGAGCGGCCTTCGACGCCGCCGATGTGGTGCTGCTCGCGGGGGCGTAGCGGCGGCTCGCCTCCGAACCGCCGCTCCCCCCCCCAATGGCCGGTCGGCTACGACACGTTCGCGGGCAGCTCCTTCCTGCGGTTCGCCACGCCGTGCCGGACCGCGTGGGCCAGGGCTCCGACGGCGAGTGCGAGAGCCACCAGCAGGGTGCTGACCCAGAGCGGCGAGCGGTAGCCGAACCCTGCTCCGATGGCCGCGCCGCCGAACCAGGGGCCGACCGCGGCGCCCACATTGAACGAGGCGGTGGCGAACCCGCCGGCCAGGGCCGGTGCCCCGGTCGCCGCGTAGAGCGCCTGTGAGATCAGGGTGGACCCGACGGCGAACGAGAGGGCCCCCTGGACGAAGACGAGCACGAGCGCCACCACCGGATTTCCGGCGGACAGCGCGAAGGCGGCCCACCCGGCGAGCAGCAGCACCCCACCGGCCGACAGGAGTTGATCCGGCCGCACGTCGGCCACCCGGCCGCCGACGGTGACACCGGTGAACGCGCCCAGGCCGAAGAGCGCCAGCAGCGCGGGAACCCAGCCGGTACCGAAACCGGTCACGGTGGTGAGCAGCGGGGCGAGATACGTGAAGGTGCAGAACGTCGCGCCGTTCACCAGCGCCCCCAGCAGCAGGGTCACCAGCAGCCGGGGGCCGCGCAGCGCCCGCAGTTCGCCACGCACACCCACCCGTACGGAGTCCGGGGCGGCGGCCGGTACCGCGTGCAGGATGGCGAACACGGCAGGCACCGACAGCAGGGCCACCGCCCAGAACGCCGCACGCCAGCCCCAGAGTTGGCCGAGCCAGGCACCGGCGGGCACCCCGATGACGCAGGCGAGGGTGATGCCGCCGAGCAGCGTCGAGGTGGCGCGCCCCTTGGCGTCCGGCCCGACCAGGCCGGCCGCGGTCACCAGGGCCACGGCGAGGAACCCGGCGTTGGCGAACGCCCCGACGACCCGCGCCGCCAGCAGTACCGCGAAGCTGGTGGTCACTGCGCCGACCACATGGACCAGAAGGAACGTGCACAGGAAGACCAGGAGCGCCCTCCTGCGCGACCAGCGCAGACCGAGAACGGCCATCAGCGGCGCGCCCACGACCATCCCCACTGCGAAGGCGGAGGTCAGCGACCCGGCGGCCGGGATGGACACCTGCATCTCTTGCGCGATGTCCGGTACGAGGCCGGACAGCATGAACTCGGATGTTCCCTGGGCGAAAACGGCCAGGCCGAGCAGGTAGACAGCGAATGGCACAGCAGGACTCCACAACCACGTGAGACCGAAAGACAACGGGGTGGCGGTCGGCCGCGGCGTCACCGCCCCGGTGTCGATGACGACTCTCCGGCGGGACGGGCGCGGCCTCCGCGCGGGATCACCCGCACCGGCACGCGGAGGGCGTGGGGCGGATGGAGACCGGTCCTCGACACGGCTGTCCGACAGCGGCGGGGCGCACCCTGCCGTACCCCGGCCACGGCAGTGGAGGGGGCGGCGTGATCGGGCGGGCGGGCCACCGGACGACCGGTGGCTAGAGTCTTGACGCCTCGGGGCTGGACATGGGCGCAGGATAGTGAGCCCGGTCCCGTGGTGTCCATCCGAGGTACTGCGCGCTATATTGAACTTATTGGTTAATTAACGAGGTGGTTAACGACCATGGCGAACCAGCAGGACCCGCTGAGCAGCGTTTTCGCAGCCCTCGCCGATCCGACACGGCGGGCGATCCTCGCCCGGCTCTCCGAGGGCGAGGCCACGGTCACCGATCTGGCGGAACCCTTCGACATGAGTCTCCCGGCGGTCTCCCGGCACCTGAAGGTGCTGGAGCGGGCCGGGCTGATCAGCCGGGGCCGGAACGCACAGTGGCGGCCCTGCAGACTTCAGGCCGCCCCGCTCGGAGACGCCACCCAGTGGCTGGAGACCTACCGGACGTTCTGGCAGGACAGCTTCGACCGCCTCGGAGACCATCTGAATGAGCTCCAGAAAGGGCGAGGACATCATGAGCACCGACAACGAAGCGACTGACGGCATCACCATCACCCGCGTCTTCGACGCACCGCGTGAGCTGGTCTTCCGGGCCTGGACGACACCCGAGCAGTTCGCCGCCTGGTACGGGGGCGACGCGCCGGCCCCCCTGGACCGGGTCTCGATGGACGTCCGTCCCGGTGGCAGCTGGAGCCTGGTGCTGGTCGTCCCCGGCCATGGTGAGATGCCGTTCCACGGGGTCTACCGCGAGGTCGACGCCCCGCGACGGCTGGTCTTCACCCTCAAGGACGGCGGAGCGCCCGCGGACATCGAGGGCGAGATCGTCACCGTTACCTTCGCCGACCTCGGCGGCAGCACCGAGATGGTCTTCCACCAGGGCGGCGGCAACCTCGGCCCCGAGGACTACCAACGTGCCGAGGCCGGCTGGGACACCTTCTTCGACGCCCTGGCCCAGGTGCTGGTCGAGGGCTGAGCGGCGGGGAGCTGACCTCGGGCGGACCGGCCGCCCGGGGTCAGAACGCCATCCGGGCCAGCGCCTCCGGCGCCTCGGCCACCGTGTCGACGAGCGCGATACGGGACTCCATCGCACGGCCCTTCGCCAGCGCCTGGAGCAGTGGCCAGGCGGGCAGTTCCCCGGTCCAGTGGGCCCGGTCCACCAGGACCATCGGGGCGGGTTCGCCGTGCGAGCCGTAGTAGTTGGACGTCGCGTTGTCGAAGATCTCCTGGACCGTGCCCGCCGCACCGGGCAGGAAGATCACACCCGCGGTGGAGCGGGCCAGCAGGCCGTCCTCGCGGGTGGCGTTGGCGAAGTACTTGGCGATGTGGCCGGCGAAGGCGTTCGGCGGCTCGTGCCCGTAGAACCAGGTGGGGATCCCTACGGAGTCCCCGCCGTCCGACCAGCGGGCGCGGACCTCGAACGCGGCGCGCGCCCAGTCGGAGACGGACGGGGCGAACGACGGTGTCTTGCCCAGGAGTTCGAGGGCCTCGTCCAGCATCCCGTCCCGGTACGGCGACGCGTACGCGCCGAGGTTGGCCGCCTCCATGGCGCCGGGTCCGCCGCCGGTGGCCACGGTCAGACCGGTGCGGGCGAGCGTACGTCCCAGCCGCGCCGCCCCCGCGTACTCCTCGGTGCCACGGGCCATCGCGTGACCGCCCATGACGCCCACCACCCGGGCGCTCTCGAGGTGCTCGTCGAGGGCGTCCGAGATCGCGTCGTCATGGATGGAGCGGAGCATCGAGGCGAGTATGTCGCCGTTGTTCCTGGTCCGTTGGAACCATGCGTAGGCCAGGGCGTCGGGGGTGGCTTCGTAGCCGCTGCCCCGCAGACCTTCGAAGAGCTCGTCGGCGCGGTAGAGGAGTCCGCGGTACGGGGCGAAGGGCAGACCGGGGACGGGCGGGAAGACGAGCGCGCCCGCCGCGCCCACCGCGGCCTCGGCCTCGGGGAGCATCGGGCAGCCGAGGAAGACGGCCCCCGAGGTGTCGGCCGACCGCAGGATGTCCGTACGGTCCGTCAGGTCGACGGCCTGGACGCGGTAACCGCCGAGCGAGCCACGGGCGACGACCCGGTCGAACTGGTCGAGGGTCGCGATCTCGCGGTCACGCTCAGGTGTGGTCGGCATCCGGTCATCGTAAGGGGATGGCAGGTTCACGCCGACAGGGGTGCCGCCGCCAGTGCCGCGACCGCCCAGGTCACCGTGGCGAACACCACGAACAGGGCCGCCGCACGCAGCGCCGCGGCCGAGCGCAGTACACCGGCCGGAACGCATCCGCGCACCAGGGCGGCCGTCGTCTCCGCCCGGTCCTGACGCGCTTCCACGGCCGAGGTCAGGAGCGTGGCCGTGGTGCAGGCCACCACCAGGGTGGCGCCCAGCGCGGTCAACGGGCCGAAGAGCGGCGGGCCTTCGCCGTGCACGGAAGCGGCGGCGACGACGCCCGAGACCACCGCGCAGAGCGCACCGAGCGGGCGGCCGATCCGCCCGGCCTCGTACTGGAGCACACGGCCCGCGAGCAGACGCACCGCACCCGGGCGCACGGACTGGAGGATCCGGCCGCACAGATGGGTCAGGGCCGGGCCCGCCAGGGCCAGCCCCAGCGCCGTCAGGGTCCAGCCGGCGAGCATCCCCGCGGGGCTGCCGTCGAAGCGACCGGGGACGGGCAGCGGCGCACCGGCCGGACGGCGGCTGGTGTACACCTCGACCGCCAGACCGGCGGCCACCAGCGCCACCCCCCAGGGCAGGCCGGTCGGCGCGGCCTCCGGGTCCGCCCCGGCGCGCTCCGGTCCGTCCTGGCCCGAGCGTGCCCGCGCCGGTCTGCGCGGGCGCAGCGTCCAGGCGCTGCCGACCGCCGCCGCGACCGGTGTGACGGCCAGCAGGGTGAGCGCCGCGGCCACCGGGAGCGCGGAACCCGCCCCGAGCAGCCGTGCGGCGGCGCCGGTGAAGGGCAGACCGGTGACGTCGCCCCGCAGGACGAGGAAGAACAGCAGGGCCACCACGCTGCCCAGCAGGCAGGAGAGCGCCGTGGACACCGCGGAGAGCGCGGAGAGCCCGGCCGGCCCCAGTCCGGCGGCTGTCATCGGGGAGCCGGGCCGGGTGCTCGGATCGGTACGGGCCACCGCGACCGCGAAGTACACCGCCGCGGCCAGCGGGACCAGGCACCAGAGCAGCCGCGGTCCCGATCCGGCCGCCGCGCCGGGATGTCCCGTCGCCCGGCCGAGCGCGGAGAGCAGGAGGAACCCCACACCGGCCGATGCCGCCGCGACCGTCAGCCGCCGCAGCAGGACCACGGGCCGTGCGCCGCGGGCTAGACGGAGAGCGAGCACGCGGCGCGGCCTTCCGTCGTCAGGGAGCCGGTATCGGCGGCGGAGGTGACGAGGCGCCCGTCCCGGAGCCGCACGGTCCGGTCGGCGTGCTCGGCCACTTCGGGGTCATGGGTGGCGAGGACGACGGTGATGCCGTGCGAGCGGGCCGCCGCGACGAGCGTGCGCAGCACCTGGCCGCAGTCCGCCTGGTGCAGCGACGCGGTGGGCTCGTCGGCGAAGAGGACCGAAGGAGCGGAGATCAGCGAGCGGGCGATGACGACCCGCTGCCGCTGGGCCTGCAGCAGGGCGGGCGGGCGCTTGCGCGCGTACGCGCCGATGTCGAGCCGCTCCAGCCATTCGGCGGCGGCGCGCTTGGCCACCCGGTGCGGCGCGCCGTTCAGCAGCAGCGGGAGAGCCACGTTCTCCCAGGCCGTCAGTTCGGGCACGAGCCGGGGTTCGGGGTCGATCCAGCTGAACCGTTCGAGGCGCAGCCGCTCACGGGCCGCCTGGCCCAGGGTGTGGACGGGGCCGCTGTTGAACCACACCTCGCCCTCCTGCGGGACGAGTTGACCCGAGAGGCAGCGCAGCAGGGTCGTCTTCCCGCTGCCGCGCGGGCCGAGTACGGAGAGGATCTCCCCGTCGTGGACGCCGAGCGAGACATTGGTGAGTGCGGGCGAGCCGCTGTGGGAGAAGTGGGCGGAGCGCGTCCAGAGCACGTCGTTGTCGGGCGGGGCAGCCATCGCGAACACACCTCGGTTCTGATCCTGGCCCCCCGCACGGGGGAACGAAAGCGGAGCCGATCGGTCACTGGGCACCGTAAGGACTCCGGACCGGGGTGCGCGGACAGCACGCGGCCCGGCCGTACCCGTATCCACTCGGACGGGTGCAGCCGGGCCGGTTGTCAGCGGGCCGTGCGGAAGGTCAGAGCTTGGCCCAGGCGTCGGTGAGGACCACGCGCAGGATGGACTCGATCTCGTCGAACGTCGACTGGTCGGCGATCAGCGGCGGCGCCAGCTGGACGACCGGGTCGCCGCGGTCGTCGGCCCTGCAGTACAGGCCGTTCTCGAAGAGGCCCTTGGAGACCGCGTTGTAGAGGATGCGCTCGGTCTCCTCCTCGTTGAAGGTCTCCTTGGTGGCCTTGTCCTTGACCAGCTCGATGCCGTAGAAGAAGCCGTTGCCGCGGACGTCGCCGACGATCGGCAGGTCGTGCAGCTTCTGCAGCGTGGAGAGGAAGGCGCCCTCGTTGTCGAGGACGTGCTGGTTGAGGTTCTCGCGCTCGAAGATGTCGAGGTTGGCGAGACCGACGGCCGCGGAGACCGGGTGGCCGCCGAAGGTGTACCCGTGCAGGAAGGTGTTGCCGTCCCGGTAGAACGGCTCCGCCAGCCGGTCGGAGACGATGCACGCGCCTATCGGCGAGTACCCCGACGTCATGCCCTTGGCGCAGGTGATCATGTCGGGGATGTAGTCGAACTTGTCGCAGGCGAACATCGTGCCGAGACGGCCGAAGGCGCAGATGACCTCGTCCGACACGAGCAGCACGTTGTACTTGTCGCAGATCTCGCGCACCCGCTGGAAGTAACCGGGCGGGGGCGGGAAGCAGCCGCCCGCGTTCTGCACCGGCTCCAGGAAGACGGCCGCGACGGTCTCCGGGCCCTCGAAGAGGATCTCCTGCTCGATCTGGTCGGCGGCCCAGCGGCCGAAGGCCACCGGGTCGTCGCCGTGGATCGGGGCGCGGTAGATGTTGGTGTTGGGAACCTTGTGCGCGCCGGGGACGAGCGGCTCGAACGGGGCCTTCAGGGCAGGCAGTCCGGTGATGGACAGGGCGCCCGCCGGGGTGCCGTGGTAGGCCACCGCACGGGAGATGACCTTGTACTTCGTGTGGTTGCCGGTGAGCTTGTGGTACTGCTTCGCCAACTTCCAGGCGGTCTCGACCGCTTCGCCGCCGCCCGTGGTGAAGAAGACCTTGTTGAGGTCGCCGGGCGCGTGGTGCGCGAGGCGCTCGGCGAGTTCCACGGCCTTCGGGTGGGCGTACGACCAGATCGGGAAGAAGGCCAGTTCCTGGGCCTGCTTGTACGCGGTCTCGGCCAGCTCGTGGCGGCCGTGGCCCGCGTTGACCACGAACAGGCCCGCGAGCCCGTCGAGGTAGCGCTTGCCCTTGTCGTCGTAGATGTAGGTGCCCTCGCCACGCACGATGGTGGGAACGGGCGCGTTCTCGTACGACGACATGTCCGTGAAGTGCATCCACAGGTGGTCGTACGCGGTCTGGCTGAGGTCCTTGCTCATGACTATCGGGTGCCCCACTGGTAGGTCTGCTTCTTCAGCTTGAGGTAGACGAAACTTTCGGTCGCACGCACGCCGGGAAGCGCGCGGATCCGCTTGTTGATCAGTTCGAGCAGGTGGTCGTCGTCCTCGCAGACGACCTCCACCATGAGGTCGAAGGAGCCCGCGGTCATCACCACGTAGTCGACCTCGTTCATTGCGGCCAGCGCGTCCGCGACGGGGTCGAGGTCGCCCTCGACCCGCATGCCGACCATGGCCTGCCGCCGGAAACCCACGGTGAGCGGGTCGGTGACGGCGACGATCTGCATGACCCCCTGGTCCTGGAGCTTCTGCACCCGCTGGCGCACGGCCGCCTCGGAGAGGCCGACGGCCTTGCCGATCGCCGCGTACGGCCGCCGGCCGTCCTGCTGGAGCTGTTCGATGATTGCCAGGGAGACGGCGTCGATCGGGGGAGTGCCGTTCCCGTTCCTGGGGTCTGCGCTGCGACTGGCCACGCCCACACTCTGCATGAGGTCTCGCCCGTCCCGCAAGCCCGATGCGATGAAATTCGTTGCGGAAGGGCGTTTTGGGAACTGAATCCGAAGTTCATGGTGGTCAGCTATGTCGAAAGCGACACCTCTGCGATTAGGGTGGGTGTCTCACCCATCGGACATCTGACAGGAGGGGTGGCTGTGACCACCGAGCTTCGCCGGCTGCGTAACTACATCAACGGAGAATTCCGGGACGCCGCTGACGGCCGGACCATCGATGTGGTCAATCCGGCCACCGGCGAGACGTACGCGACCTCCCCGCTCTCCGGGCAGGCGGACGTCGACGCCGCCATGGAGGCGGCTGCCGCGGCCTTCCCCGCCTGGCGCGACACCACGCCCGGTGAGCGCCAGCGCGTACTTCTGAAGATCGCCGACGCCTTCGAGGAGCGGGCCGAGGACCTGATCGCCGCGGAGAGCGAGAACACCGGGAAGCCCCTCGGGCTGACCCGCACCGAGGAAATCCCGCCGATGGTGGACCAGATCCGCTTCTTCGCGGGAGCCGCACGGCTCCTCGAAGGCCGCTCCGCCGGTGAGTACATGGAGGGCCTGACCTCCATCGTGCGGCGCGAGCCGGTCGGTGTCTGCGCGCAGGTCGCGCCGTGGAACTACCCGATGATGATGGCGGTCTGGAAGTTCGCCCCGGCCCTGGCCGCGGGGAACACCGTCGTACTGAAGCCCTCCGACACCACCCCCGCTTCGACGCTCCTGATGGCCGAGATCATCGGGGCCGTCGCACCCAAGGGCGTGTTCAACGTCGTCTGCGGCGACCGGGACACCGGCCGCGCGATGGTGGAGCACAAGGTGCCCGCGATGGCCTCCATCACCGGTTCGGTACGGGCGGGTATGCAGGTCGCCGAGTCCGCGGCCAAGGACGTCAAGCGCGTTCACCTGGAGCTGGGCGGCAAGGCGCCGGTCGTCGTCTTCGAGGACGCCGACATCGCCAAGGCCGTCGAGGACATCTCCGTCGCCGGATACTTCAACGCCGGTCAGGACTGCACGGCCGCCACCCGGGTGCTCGTGCACGAGTCGATCCACGACGAGTTCGTGACGGCACTGGCCAAGGCCGCGTCCGACACGAAGACCGGTCAGCCGGACGACGAGGACGTGCTGTACGGCCCGCTCAACAACGCCAACCAGCTGGCGCAGGTCAGCGGGTTCATCGACCGGCTGCCCGCGCACGCCAAGGTCGAGGCGGGCGGCAAGCGCGTCGGCGAGAAGGGCTTCTTCTACGCCCCCACGGTGGTGTCCGGGCTGAAGCAGGACGACGAGATCATCCAGCACGAGGTCTTCGGACCGGTGATCACGGTCCAGCCCTTCCGCGACGAGGAGCAGGCCCTCGCCTACGCCAACGACGTGGAGTACGCGCTGGCTTCCTCGGTGTGGACCAAGGACCACGCACGGGCCATGCGGATGTCCAAGAACCTGGACTTCGGCTGCGTGTGGATCAACACCCACATCCCGCTCGTCGCCGAGATGCCGCACGGCGGATTCAAGAAGTCCGGTTACGGCAAGGACCTGTCGGCGTACGGCTTCGAGGACTACACGCGCATCAAGCACGTGATGACGTCCCTGGACAGCTGATACGGCGGAGTGTCGCCCGACGGGGCGGGCAGTGGACACCTTGTCCATTGCCCGCCCCACCTGCATGAGGAGAGGCTGTCCGGCATGGCAGATCTTGGTGTTTCCCGGCGTACGGTCCTCCGTGGTTCCGGCGCGCTCGCCGCGCTGGCCGCGCTCACCGGATGCGGGGTGCCCGCGGCGTACGTGAAGCCGGGACAGCGGGCCGGGCAGGACAGTTCGGCGCAGGACAGGAGCCTGGTCTTCGCCAACTGGCCCCTGTACATCGACACCGCGGACGACAACCCGTCGAAACGGCCCACGCTCGACGCCTTCGAGAAGCGGACCGGGATCTCGGTGAAGTACACCGAGGAGATCAACGACAACGACGAGTTCTTCGGGAAGATCAGCCCGGCGCTGATGAACCACCAGCAGACCGGGCGGGACCTGATCGTCATCAGTGACTGGATGGCGGCCCGGTTCGTACGGCTGGGCTGGGTCCAGGAGATGGACCGGGCCAAGCAGCCGAACGTCGCCAAGTACCTGGACCCGCAGCTCCTCTCGCCCGCCTTCGACAAGGGACGCCTGCACAGCGTGCCGTGGCAGTCCGGGATCACCGGCATCGCGTACAACCGCAAGAAGGTCGGCCGCGAGATCAAGCACATGAGCGACCTCTGGGCGCCCGACCTGCGCGGCAAGGTCACGCTGCTCTCCGGGCTCGACGAGGCGTTCGCGCTGCTCATGCAGGGGAACGGCGCCGACATCACCCGGTGGACCGCGCACGACTTCCACACCATGTGCGACCAGGTCGAGAAGCTCGTACGGAAGAAGCAGATCCGCCGCTTCACCGGCAACGACTACATCAAGGACCTGTCCACCGGCGATGTGCTCGCCTGCCAGGCGTACTCCGGCGACGTGATCCAGCTCCAGGCGGACAGCCCGGACATCGAGTTCGTGGTGCCCGAGGAGGGCGGCGAGCTGTGGGCGGAGTCGATGATGATCCCCAACCTCGCCCGCCACAAGGCCAATGCGGAGAAGCTGATCGACTACTACTACGAGCCCGCGGTCGCGGCGGAGCTGGCGGCATGGGTGAACTACGTGTGCCCCGTCCCGGCGGCGCGCGAGGTGCTGGCCTCGTCGAAGGACAAGGACCTGGCCGACCTGGCCGAGGACCCGCTGATCTTCCCCGACGACACGATGCGCAAGCGTCTCGCCATAGCCCGGGACATCACGTCGGCGGAGCGGGTCGAGTTCACCAAGCGGTGGAACAAGATCGTGGGGCTGTGAGCGGCCTGCGGCTGCCGGTCAGGCCGCGCGGACCGCGCACAGTGCGTCGACGCGGTTCGTGGTGATCGAGTCGACGCCGGCGCCGATCAGCCGCCGCATCGCGCGTTTGGTGTCCGGGGTCCAGGCCGAGACCAGCAGCCCGTCCCGGTGCACCCGCTCGCACAGCTGCGGACTCAGCAGCCCGAAACGGTAGTTGAGCCAGCGCGGCTTCACCGCGTCGAGCAGCACCGGACGCGGCGGGGCGAGCGTCGTCCAGGTCATGGCGATCTCGGCGCCGGGATCGGCCTCCCGCACACGGAGCATGGTGGTGGGCCCCGCGCAGTAGTACACGCGCTCGCCCGCGCCGCACTCCCGCACGACGGCGACGACCTCGCGGACCGCGGCCGGTGTGGCATCCGGCAGATCGATCATGACGCGATGGCCGCCGGCCGCCAGGAGCGCCTCGCGGAGCGTGGGGACGCCACCGTCCGTGAGCCCCCGCAGTTCGTCCGCCGACACCCGGGAGAGCGGTCGGTCGTGGCGCCACAGCCGCTCCAGTGTCGCGTCGTGCAGCAGCACGGCCTCGCCGTCGCGGGTCAGCCGGACATCGATCTCCACCGCGTCCGCGCCCCGCTCCACCGCGGAGCGGACGGAGGGCAGGGTGTTCTCACGGAAGAGATAGGGATCGCCGCGGTGGCCGACGGCAGTGACGGTGCGCATGGAGTCATCCTCGCCGACCCCTCCCGCCGAGGGCTACCGCGCCAGCCAGTTCGCGGTGTACGTGTCGATCTCCGTGGTCAGCCGGGCCTTGCCCGCGTCGTCGAGGAAGGACGCGTCGACGGCGTTCTTCGCGAGGGCCGCGATGCCCGCTTCGTCGAGGTCCAGCAGCCGGGCGGCGACCAGGTACTCGTTGTTGAGATCGGTGCCGAACATCGGCGGATCGTCGCTGTTGATCGTCACCAGGACGCCCGCGTCCACCATCTCCCTGACCGGGTGCTCGTCGAGCGAACGGACGGCCCGGGTCGCGATGTTGGAGGTCGGGCACACCTCCAGCGCGATGCGCTGCTCGGCGAGGTGGGCCAGCAGCTTCGGGTCCTGCGTCGCGCTGGTGCCGTGGCCGATGCGCTCCGCGCCCAGGTGGTTGATCGCGTCCCAGATGGTCTCGGGGCCCGTCGTCTCACCGGCGTGCGGCACCGAGTGCAGGCCCGCCGCGCGCGCCCGGTCGAAGAAGGGCTTGAACTGCGGGCGCTCCACCCCGATCTCGGGGCCGCCGAGCCCGAAGGAGACCAGCCCCTCGGGGCGCAGATCCACCGCGAGCCGCGCGGTCTCCGCGGCGGATTCGAGCCCCGCCTCACCCGGGATGTCGAAGCACCAGCGCAGTACGGTGCCCAGCTCCGACTCGGCCGACTTCCTGGCGTCCTCGATCGCCTCCATGAAGGCGGCCTCGGGGATGCCGCGCCGGGTGGAGGAGTACGGGGTGACCGTCAGCTCCGCGTACCGGATGTTCTGGCGGGCCATGTCGCGCGCGATCTCGTAGGTCAGCAGCCGCACGTCCTCCGGCGTACGGATCAGGTCCACCACGGAGAGGTACACCTGGATGAAGTGCCCGAAGTCGGTGAACGTGAAGTAGTCGGCGAGCGCCTCGGGATCGGTGGGCACTATGGAGTCCGGGTGGTGCGCCGCGAGTTCGGCGACGATGCGCGGCGTCGCGGAACCCACGTGGTGCACGTGCAGTTCGGCCTTGGGGAGCCCCGCGACGAAGGGGTGCAGGTCGGTCATCGGGGGTCCTCCGGGGTGCGGTCGGGGGTGTGGTCGGTGCTGCCGGTCGGAGAACATCGTAGGCACGCTCTCCCGGCGGGTGGTCCGGGGTGCGGGCCCCGGGACCTGTCCGGCATGCAGGCCTTAGCATGACGAGCCGAGGATGGGGGAGGCCCATGTCAGACCACGTACCGCACCCTTCGGGGGATCCCGAACCGCCGAAGGACCCATGGGCTCCGCCCGGGAACAGCGAGAACAAGGTGCCGCTGGACAAGCCGCAGCCGCAGACACCGCCGCAGCCGCAGAGTCCGGTGCACGATCAGCAGACGGTCACGGCCGTGCCGGAGGCTCCCTCCGGCGCCGTTCCGGGACAGCCGGGTCCCGCGCAGCCGGGTGACCCGCAGCCCGGTTCGGTACCTCCCGGCTATCCGCAGCCCGGGTTCGCGCCGCCCGGGTTCGCGCAGCCGGGCTTCGCACCGCCCGGATTCCCGCCGCCCGGCTCCGTACCGCCCCCGCCGATCGGGCCGAACGGTCCCGGGCAGGCTCCCGGGGCGTACGGCTACCCGTCCTACCCGGGGGCGGGCCAGCAGCCCGGCCCCGCTCCCTACGGTGGCTACCCCGGATACCCGGGGTACGGCAGCCAGGGCGGCTGGGGAACCGTCCAGCGTGGTCCGGAGAACGGCTTCGGGACCGCCGCGCTGGTGCTCGGCATCATCAGCGTGGTCTTCTTCTGCGGCTGGGGTCTGGGCATCATCCTGGGCGGACTCGCCCTGATATTCGGGATCCTGGGCCGTAAGCGGGCCAACCGCGGCGAGGCGAACAACGGCGGCATGGCGCTCGCCGGGATCATCCTGGGCTCGGTCGGGATCCTGTTCAGCGCTGCCTTTCTCAGCCTGATGATCTGGACCATCGCGAACAGCGACGACTCCGGTTCGTACGACTACGGGGACGATTCCTCGTACTCCAGCGCGCTGGCCACCGACGCCGGACGGTAACCGGACCGGCCGCGTGCGGCGGTCCGTCAGCCGGTCGCCGTACGCAGCCGGTCCCTGGCGTCCATCAGCGCGAACCCCAGCAGATTGAGCCCGCGCCAGCGGGCCGGCTGCTGGGCCCGCTCGTCGTCCGCGGCCAGCCCGATGCCCCATATCCGGTCCATCGGGCTGGCCTCGACGAGCACGCGGTCCCCGGTCGCCAGCAGGAACTCACGCAGCGCCGCGTCCGCGCCGAACTTGTGCACGCTGCCCTCGACCACGATTCCGTAGCGCTCGCGCTGCCATATCTCCTCGTCGAAGCCGCGCACCAGCCGCCCGGCCTTCTTCGCCAGTGCGGGATTCGCCGCCGCCAGCACCGCGCGCTCCGCGTCCGCGTCGCCGAAGAGCCGTGCCTTGGCCGCCATCATCCAGTGCTCGGCCGTCGCGTACCGCACGCCGTCGACCTCGAACGGTGACGGCCACCACTGACTGAGACAACTCGTCCCGATACGGCCGTCCGGCCTCGGCGTATGCCCCCAGAAGGCCAGGAACTTGATCCGCTCGCCCGCGTCGATCCGGGCGGCGAGTGCGTCGGTCCTCTCCATGCACGGGAGTCTGGCAGCCGCCACTGACACTCCGTCGTGGATTTCCTGGCCGACGCGACACATGGTCGACCGATTCCGTCGCGTAACCAAAAGGAAACAACGGAATCACTTGTTGCATATCTGTTGCTCTGCCAGGATCGGCAGTCAATTCGAGCGTGAGCTACGGAGAGCACGATGGTCAACAGCTTCCAGGTGCAGGACCGCTTCGCGGCGGGCGCACAGTACATCGACGGGCAGCTGCGGCCCGGTTCCTCAGGGAAGACCCAGGACGTGGTCGACCCGGCGACCGGCAAGGTGGTGTTCAGCTACGAGACGGCCGGTGCCGCCGATGTCGACGCCGCCGTGGCGGCGGCCCGCGCGGCCTTCCCCGGCTGGTCCGCGGCGACCCCGGGCGAGCGCTCCGACGCGCTGCACCGCTTCGCGGCGGTACTCGCCGAGCGGGCCGAGGAGTTCGCGTACGCCGAATCCCTCCAGTGCGGCAAACCGATCAAGCTGAGCCGTGAGTTCGACGTCCCCGGCACGGTCGACAACGCCTCCTTCTTCGCGGGCGCCGCCCGTCACCTCCAGGGCCAGTCCGCGGGTGAGTACAGCGGGGACCACACCTCGTACGTACGGCGCGAGCCGATCGGCGTGGTCGGCTCCATCGCCCCCTGGAACTACCCGCTCCAGATGGCCGCCTGGAAGGTCCTGCCCGCCATCGCCGCGGGCAACACCATCGTGCTGAAGCCCGCCGAGATCACCCCGCTCACCTCGCTGATGTTCGCGCAGGCCGCGACCGAGGCGGGCATCCCGGACGGCGTCGTCAACATCGTCAACGGCCTCGGGAAGGAGGCGGGCGAGCACCTCGTCGGCCACCCCGACGTGGTCATGACCTCGTTCACCGGGTCGACGGCCGTCGGCAAGCGCGTCGCCGAGATCGCCACCGACACCGTCAAGCGGATCCACCTCGAACTGGGCGGCAAGGCCCCCTTCCTGGTCTTCGACGACGCCGACCTGGAGGCCGCCGTGCACGGCGCGGTCGCCGGCTCGCTCATCAACACCGGCCAGGACTGCACGGCCGCCACCCGCGCGTACGTCCAGCGCCCGCTCTACGACGCCTTCGTGGAGGGCGTCGCCGCGCTGATGAGCACCCTCAGGCTCGGCGACCCCTTCGACGAGTCGACCGACCTCGGTCCGCTGGTCAGCCATGCCCAGCGCGACCGGGTCGCCGCGTTCGTCGAGCGCGCGCGTGGCTACGCACGGGTGGTGACCGGTGGTGCGGCGCCCGACGGCGACGGCGCCTACTATCTCCCCACGCTGATCGCCGACGCCGCCCAGGACAGCGAGATCGTCCAGGCCGAGATCTTCGGCCCGGTCCTCGTCGTGCTGCCCTTCGACTCCGACGACGAGGGCATCGCGCTCGCCAACGACACCCCGTACGGTCTGGCCTCCTCCGCCTGGACCCGCGACGTCTTCCGCGCGAACCGCGCGACCCGGGAGATCCAGGCCGGCTGTGTCTGGGTCAACGACCACATCCCGATCATCAGCGAGATGCCGCACGGCGGTTACAAGGCCAGCGGCTTCGGCAAGGACATGTCCGTGTACTCGTTCGAGGAGTACACACAGGTCAAGCACGTCATGTACGACAACACCGCGGTGGCCCGCAAGGACTGGCACCGCACGATCTTCGGGGACCGATAAAGAAAGGGCACACCGCCCATGGAGCAGTACGAGCCAGACCGTCTCTCCCCGGCCCAGCTGGCCGCCGCCCACCGCACGCTGACCAGCGGCAGAGGGGCCTTCGGCCGCCGTGCGCTGCTGCGTACGGCGGGCCTCGGCGCGCTGACGGCCGGCGGCCTCGCCACCCTGACCGGCTGCGGTATCCCGGCAGCCAAACGGGACGGCGGGGCCCCGGTCTCCGACGACCACTCGGCCAAGGAGAAGGAGATCAACTTCTCCAACTGGACCGAGTACATGGACGTCACCGACGACGGGAAGCACCGGCCCACGCTGGAGGCGTTCACCCGCCGCACCGGGATCAAGGTCAAGTACACCGAGGACATCAACGACAACGTCGAGTTCTTCGGCAAGATCAAGCCGCAGCTCGCGGCCGGCCAGGACACCGGCCGGGACCTGATCATCCTGACCGACTGGCTGGCCGCCCGGCTGATCCGGTTCGGCTGGGTGGAACGGCTGGACTCGTCACTGCTCCCGCACGCGTACGCCAACCTCTCCGCCCAGTTCCGCAGCCCCGACTGGGACCCGGGCCGCGCCTACTCGTACCCCTGGGCCGGAATCCCCACCGTCATCGCGTACAACAGCAAGGCGACCGGCGGCCGGAAGGTCGACTCGGTCACCCAGCTGCTCGACGACCCGAAGCTCAAGGGCCGGGTCAGTTTCCTCTCCGAGATGCGGGACTCCGTCGGGATGACCCTGCTCGACATGGGCAAGGACCCGGCGAAGGTCACCGACGCCGACTACGACGCCGCGATCGGCCGCCTCCAGAAGGGCGTCGACCGCAACCAGATACGCCGCTTCACCGGGAACGACTACATCAGCGACCTGGACAAGGGCGACATCGCCGCCTGCGTGGCCTGGGGCGGCGACATCACCCAGCTCCAGCACGACAACCCGCACGTCAAGTACGTGATCCCGGCCGCCGGTTACATGACGTCCACGGACAACATGATGATCCCGGTCAAGGCCAGGCACACGGCCAACGCCGAGCGGCTCATCGACTACTACTACGAGCCCGCGGTCGCCGCGAAGCTCACCGCGTACACGAACTACGTCTGCCCCGTCGACGGCGTGCGCGAGGAACTGACGAAGATCGACCCCGCCATGGCGGCCAACGAGCTGATCCTCCCGGACAAGGCGATGGCCGCGAGGTCGCACTCCTTCCGCTCGCTCTCCAGCAAGGAAGAGACGGCGTACGAAGAGAAGTTCGCCAAGCTCATCGGCACCTGACCTCCCCCTTTCTCTGCTTCCTTCTGCTCCTCCTCCCTTACGAACCTGGGACCGTACCCATGACACAGACGAATGAAGGCGGCGACGTCCGTCTCGCCGGGATCAGCAAGACCTACGGGTCCTTCACCGCGGTGCACCCGCTGGATCTGACCGTTCCCCAGGGCACGTTCTTCGCCCTCCTCGGCGCCTCGGGCTGTGGCAAGACCACCACCCTGCGCATGATCGCCGGGCTTGAGGACCCCAGCACCGGAACGGTCCGGCTCGGCGACCGGGACGTCACCGACCTGCCGCCGTACAAGCGCCCGGTCAACACGGTCTTCCAGTCGTACGCGCTCTTCCCGCACCTCGACGTGACGGAGAACATCGCCTTCGGGCTGCGCAGGCGCGGCATCAAGTCCGTGAAGAAGCAGGTCGGCGACATGCTCGACCTCGTCCAGCTCGGCGACTTCGCGCACCGCAAGCCGCACCAGCTCTCCGGCGGCCAGCAGCAGCGCGTCGCCGTCGCCCGCGCGCTCATCAACCACCCGCAGGTGCTCCTCCTCGACGAGCCGCTCGGCGCCCTCGACCTGAAGCTGCGCCGTCAGATGCAGCTGGAACTCAAGCGGATCCAGACCGAGGTCGGCATCACCTTCGTCCATGTCACCCACGACCAGGAGGAGGCCATGACCATGGCCGACGCCGTCGCGGTGATGAACGGCGGCCGGGTCGAGCAACTGGGCGCGCCCGCCGATCTGTACGAGAACCCGCAGACCACCTTCGTCGCCAACTTCCTCGGCACGTCGAACCTCATCGAGGCCGAGGTCGTCACGGCGGGCAAGGACATCACCGTGCACGCGTCCGGCACCGAACTGCGGCTGCCCGCGAGCCGATGTACGGCCGCCACCAGCAGCGGCGGCAAGCTGCTCGTCGGGGTCCGCCCGGAGAAGATCGCCCTGGCGCACGCGGACGACGCCGCGGAGATAGCCGACGGACGCAACCGCGTCACCGGCCGGATAGCCGACTCCAGCTTCATCGGGGTCTCCACCCAGTACGTCGTCGACAGCCCGGTCTGCCCGCAGCTGGAGGTCTACGTACAGAACGTCGAGCGCGACGCACGGCTTCGGCCCGGCGCCGAGGTCGTGCTGCACTGGAACCCCGAGCACACCTTCGGCCTCGACGCGGGCCAGGCAGTGGACGCAGGGAAGTCGGGCACCGCAGGTGTCGAGGAGGCGGCGTGACCGTCACCGAGGCACCGCCCGCCGCCCCCGAGGCCGGGCCCGTGGTCCACAAGCGCCCGGTCCGCAAGCGGCTCGTCCCGTACTGGCTGCTGCTCCCCGGCATCGTCTGGCTGGTGGTCTTCTTCGCCCTGCCGATGATCTACCAGGCGTCGACGTCCGTGCAGACCGGTTCGCTGGAGGAGGGCTTCCGGGTCACCTGGCACTTCCAGACCTACTGGGACGCCCTGCACGAGTACTACCCGCAGTTCATCCGTTCCCTGCTCTACGCGGGCACGGCGACGATCCTCTGTCTGCTGCTGGGCTATCCGCTCTCGTACCTCATCGCCTTCAAGGCGGGCCGCTGGCGCAACCTGGTGCTGATCCTGGTCATCGCGCCGTTCTTCACCAGCTTCCTGATCCGCACGCTCGCCTGGAAGACGATCCTCGCGGACGGCGGCCCGGTCGTGGGCGTGCTGAACACGCTGCACATCCTGGACGTCACCAGCTGGCTCGGCTGGACCGAGGGCAGCCGGGTGCTGGCGACCCCCATGGCGGTGGTCTGCGGACTCACGTACAACTTCCTGCCGTTCATGATCCTGCCGCTCTACACCTCGCTGGAGCGGATCGACGGACGGCTGCACGAGGCGGCCGGGGACCTCTACGCCACCCCGGCCACCACCTTCCGCAAGGTGACCTTCCCGCTGTCCATGCCGGGTGTCGTCTCCGGAACCCTGCTCACCTTCATCCCGGCGGCCGGTGACTACGTCAACTCCGAACTGCTCGGCTCGACCGACACCAAGATGGTCGGCAGCGTCATCCAGTCGCAGTTCCTGCGCGTGCTCGACTATCCGACAGCCGCCGCGCTCTCCTTCATTCTCATGGCGATCGTGCTGATCATGGTCACCGTCTACATCCGCCGAGCCGGCACGGAGGACCTGGTCTGATGCTGAGGAACTCCACGCGCTGGCTCCGCCGCCATCTCGTCACCATCGCGGGCCTGATCACCCTCGCCTATCTGATCCTGCCCAACATCGTCGTGATGGTGTTCTCGTTCAACAAGCCCAACGGGCGCTTCAACATCACCTGGCAGCGGTTCTCCCTCGACGCCTGGAAGGACCCCTGCGGCGTCGCGGACATGTGCGGCTCGCTCAATCTCTCGCTGGAGATCGCGGTCTGGGCCACGATCGGCTCCACCGTGCTCGGCACGATGATCGCCTTCGCGCTGGTCCGCTACCGGTTCCGGGCGCGCGGTGCGATCAACTCGCTGATCTTCCTGCCGATGGCGATGCCCGAGGTCGTCATGGCCGCCTCGCTGCTGACGCTCTTCCTCAACATGGGCGCCCAGCTGGGCTTCTGGACCATCCTCATCGCGCACATCATGTTCTGCCTCAGCTTCGTCGTCACGGCGGTCAAGGCACGTGTGATGTCGATGGACCCCCGGCTGGAGGAAGCCGCGCGCGATCTCTACGCGAGCCCGGTGCAGACCTTCCTGCGGGTCACCCTGCCCATCGCCGCACCGGGGATCGCGGCGGGCGCACTGCTCGCCTTCGCGCTCTCCTTCGACGACTTCATCATCACCAACTTCAACGCGGGCTCGACCGTGACCTTCCCCATGTACGTCTGGGGATCGGCGCAGCGCGGCACGCCCGTGCAGATCAACGTCATCGGTACGGCGATGTTCATCATTGCGGTACTGGTGGTACTCGGCGGTCAGCTGATCAGCAACCGCCGCAAGAACAGCACACAGCACTGAGCAGTCCCTGAAGGAGTGGAACCCATGGCCCCAGCCGCCATGACCCGTGCCCTTGCCGCATCACTCGCCGACGCCGAGCCGGTGTCGTTCTGGCTGGAGGACCCGGGCAAGCCCGCCGCCCTGCCCGCGCTCACCGGCGACACCAGCTGCGACCTGCTGGTCGTCGGCGGCGGCTACAGCGGTCTGTGGACCGCGCTGCTCGCCAAGGAGCGCGACCCCGGCCGGGACGTCGTACTGATCGAGGGCAACGAGATCGGCTGGGCCGCGTCGGGCCGCAACGGCGGCTTCTGCGCCGCCTCGCTGACCCACGGCCTCGCCAACGGGCTGGAACGCTGGCCCGGCGAGATCAAGAAGCTGGAGGAACTGGGCGCGCGCAACCTCGACGCCATCGAGGCGGCCGTCGCCCGGTACGGGATCGACTGCGAATTCGAGCGCACCGGCGAGATCGACGTGGCCACCCAGCCCTACCAGGTCGACGAGTTGCGCGAGTGGCACCAGGAGGTGACCGAACTCGGCCTCGGGGGCGGTGAGTTCCTCGACCAGGACGCGCTGCGGTCCGAGGTCGACTCACCGACCTTCCTCGGCGGGCTGTACGACCGGGACGGGGTGGCGATGCTGCACCCCGCCAAGCTGGCCTGGGGCCTCAAGCAGGCCTGCCTCGGTCTCGGCGTACGGATCCACGAACGCACCCGGGGGCTCGACCTGGCCCGCTCGGGCACCGGGATGGCGGTCCGTACGCCGTACGGCAGGGTCTTCGCCCGGCACGTCGCGCTGGGTACGAACATCTTCCCCTCGCTGGTCAAGCGGGTGCGTCCGTACACCGTCCCGGTCTACGACTACGCGCTGATGACGGAGCCGCTCACCGAGGAGCAGCAGGCCGCGATCGGCTGGCGGAACAGGCAGGGGCTCGGTGACAGCGCCAACCAGTTCCACTACTTCCGGCTGACCGCCGACCACCGCATCCTGTGGGGCGGCTACGACGCGATCTATCCGTACGGCGGGCGGATGAGCGCCGATCTCGACCACCGCCCCGACACCTATCTGAGGCTCGCCGAGCACTTCTTCCAGTGCTTCCCACAGCTCGAAGGGATCCGCTTCAGTCACGCCTGGGGCGGCGCGATCGACACCTGCTCACGGTTCTCGGCCTTCTTCGGTACGGCGCACGGCGGCCGGGTCGCCTACGCGGCGGGCTTCACGGGCCTGGGCGTCGGGGCCACCCGGTTCGGCGGCGACGTGATGCTCGACCTGCTCTCCGGCGAGCGGACGGAGCGCACCGCGCTGGAAATGGTGCGCACCAAGCCGATGCCGTTCCCGCCCGAGCCGTTCGCCTGGGCGGGGATCGGGCTGACCAAGTGGTCGCTGGCGCGGGCGGACGAGCGGGACGGGCGGCGCAATCTCTGGCTGAAGTCGATGGACAAGCTGGGACTCGGCTTCGACTCCTGAGCGCTCTCCGGCTCCGGAGCGATCCGGGACGTCCGAGCGCTCCGGACGTCCGAGCGCTTCCGAGTGAAGCCTGACCGGGTGCTGAGCAGAGCCTGCCCCGGTCCTGGGCGAAGCGGGCCCCGAGGGGACCGGCCGCGATCCGGATGTGACCCGGTTCACCGCAGGAAAGGTGCGGAACCCGCGTCATGGATCACGGCCGGGCCCCTCTCTCCTTGTGCACGCAACATCTGCGCGTACACGAATGGAGGCCGGGCGATGGTTGGCACGGGGGCAAGGACCGCGGTGGAGTGGCTCGTTTCGGTGGCACCGGACCCTGATGCGTGCCGGTGGGAGTGGGAGCGCAACCCGTCGGGGGTCGCGCTCCTGCCCGCCGGACTGCGCTGGGACGTACTCATCGTTCCGGGGGAGCTCGGCTATCCGACCCTGGACGTCCTGACCCGCCTCGTCGACCGGCCGGGTCCGGTCCTCGCGGACTTCGGGGAGGCCAGGACGGGCTTCTTCGTACCCCCGGGCACCGCCTCCCGCTGGATCGGTACGGGCGTACGCGGCGCCGGACACGGCACCTGGATCGTGGTGCCGCATCCCGGACGTCCGGCCTTCCGGCCGGTCGGCGGGGTGCGCTGGCTGATCGCCCCGGACGGTTCGGGGACCCTCATCGATCCGGCCCTTCTCGAACTGGCCATGCACGAGGCGGCGGCCCTCATGGCGGACGACATTGGTGACGGATTGGTCTGAACCACCGTCGGCACGTGCGGGAAGTCTTGACAGTCCAATTGGTCTGGACCATGTTGAGCGCGCTTCACCACATCAATCCCCCCATGTCCGGAGGCAGTTGTGGAACGCTCAAGACTCCTGGCCGTGCTCGCCACGGCCGCGCTCGCGGCGGGCGGACTCGTCGCGACGGCCCAGGTCTCCCACGCGGCCGACTCGGAACTCGCCGGGAACGGCGGTTTCGAGTCCGGCCTGGACGGCTGGAGCTGTACGGCGGGCAGCGGCGCCGCCGTGAGCTCGCCCGTGCACGGCGGCAGTTCGGCCCTCAAGGCGACCCCGGCCGGTGGGGACGACGCCCAGTGCGCACAGACCGTCACGGTCGCGCCCGACTCGACGTACACACTCAGCGCCTGGGTGCAGGGGAGCTACGTCTATCTCGGCGCCTCCGGCACCGGAACCACCGACGTCTCCACCTGGACCCAGTCGGCGGGCAGCTGGCAACAGCTCAAGACCACCTTCAAGACCGGCGCGAGCACCACATCGGTGCAGATCTACACGCACGGCTGGTACGGCACCCCCGCCTACTACGCTGACGACGTCAGCCTGGTCGGCCCCGGCGGTCCCGCCGTACAGCTCCCGGCCGCTCCCGACGGGCTCAGGACCGGCACCGTCACCGCCACCGGTGTCGGCCTCTCCTGGAACGCGGTGCCCGGGGCGACCGGCTACACGGTCTACCGCGACGGCGCCAAGGCCCTCTCGGTGAGCGGCACTTCGGCCACCGTGAGCGGGCTCACCGCGCAGACCGCGTACAACTTCCAGGTCACCGCGACCAACTCCGCGGGCGAGTCGTCGAAGTCGGCGGCCGTCACCGCCACCACCGGCGCGACGGGCGGAGGCGGCACCGGCGCGGGGGCGCTGCCCGCGCACGCGCTGGTCGGCTATCTCCACTCCAGCTTCGCCAACGGTTCCGGCTACACGAAGATGGCCGACGTCCCGGACTCCTGGGACGTGATCGACCTGGCCTTCGGCGAACCGACGTCGCCCACCTCCGGCGACATCCGCTTCAACCTGTGCCCGGTCACCGAGTGCCCCGGTGTCGAGTCGGCGGACGCCTTCAAGGCCGCCATCAAGGCCAAACAGGCGGCGGGCAAGAAGGTGCTGATCTCCATCGGCGGCCAGAACGGCCAGGTGCAGCTCACCACCACCGCCGCCCGCGACACCTTCGTCTCCTCCGTCTCGAAGATCATCGACGACTACGGACTCGACGGCCTGGACATCGACTTCGAGGGCCACTCGCTCTCCCTGGACACCGGCGACACCGACTTCCGCAACCCGACCACCCCGGTCGTCGTCAACCTGATCTCCGCGCTGAAGACGCTCAAGGCGAAGTACGGCGACACGTTCGTCCTGACCATGGCGCCGGAGACCTTCTTCGTCCAGCTCGGGTACCAGTACTACGGCTCGGGCCCCTTCGGCGGACAGGACCCGAGGGCCGGCGCCTACCTGCCGGTGATCAACGCGCTGCGCGACGACCTGACCCTGCTGCACGTCCAGGACTACAACTCGGGCTCGATCATGGGCCTCGACAACCAGTACCACTCCATGGGCGGCTCGGACTTCCACATCGCCATGACCGACATGCTGCTCACCGGCTTCCCGGTGGCCGGCGACCAGACGAAGATCTTCGCCCCGCTCCGCCCGGACCAGGTGGCCATCGGTCTTCCGGCCTCGACCAACGCGGGCAACGGCTTCACCTCGACGGCCGATGTGAACAAGACGCTCAACTGCCTGACGAAGAAGACCGACTGCGGTTCCTACGCCACCCACGGCAGCTGGCCGGACCTGCGCGGCCTGATGACCTGGTCCATCAACTGGGACCTGTTCAACAAGGAGGAGTTCTCGAAGAACTTCGACGCATACCCGTGGAGCTGATCAGCAGCAGCGCACCGCACAGGCACCAACTGGCCACCACGTCCAGCGGCCAGTGGTAGCCGTGCAGCACCAGACCGGTACTCGTCGCCAGCGTCAGGACGACGGCGGCGGGTACCGGCCAGTTCCGCCGCGTGTACGGCGTCAGCAGCAGGGCCGCTCCGCCGTACGCGACCATCGCGGTCGCCGTGTGACCCGAGGGGAAGTACCCGGTGGACGGGTCGAGCGGTCCCGGCCGCGCCACCCAGAGCTTCAGCGGGACCACCAGGGCGGGCACCGCGGCCATCGCCAGCCCGGCGGCCAGCACGTCGAAACGGCTGCCGCGCCACAGCGCGTACGCCATCGCGGCCACCAGGACCACCACGGCGACCTGCGCGTTGCCCAGGTCCGAGAGGTACGCGCTCAGCCGACCGGGGCCGGTGCCGACCAGCTGGTGGTCGACGCGCACGTCCAGCTGCAGCAGCGGCCCCGTGGACATGACCTGCCAGGTGATCAGCGCGAAGAGGACCGCACAGCCGAGCGCGGAGAACAGCACACGCCGCAGCGGGGTCCGGGGAGGAAGGGAAGCCGGCCGCCCGGGAACAGGGGGGGTAGTTCCGGGGCGGCCGCCAGGACCGGTGTGCCGCGCGCCCCGGGGGGTGTGGGGCGAGCGGCCATCCGATCGGTGAGGAGACCCGGAGTCCGAAGCTCCGGTGGTGTGCGCGAAGGCACAGCCAGGCGTGAGCTGGGGAGGCCCTTGCCTGGAATCGCTCACAGTCACCTGTGAGCGGGGTGTTTCTCTCATCTGCCGCAACCGTACGGCAGATGCCCCGGGGGCCGACAGACGGAACTCCATCCCGCCATCGGCCCCCCACACGTTCTTCACAGTGCCCGACTGTAGCCGGAGGTCACACGCCTGCGAAGGCCTGTTCCAGCAAGTCGAGACCCTCGTTCAGCAGGTCCTCACCGATGACCAGGGGCGGCAGGAAACGCAGCACGTTCCCGTAGGTGCCACAGGTCAGGACCAGCAGTCCCACGGAGTGGCAAGCCTTGGCCAAAGCTGCGGTCGCCTCCGGGTTCGGGTCCTTGGTGCCGGACTTGACCAGCTCGATCGCGATCATCGCGCCACGGCCGCGGATGTCGCCGACGATGTCGTACTTCTCCTGAACGGCCGCCAGGCGGGTCTTCATGACCTCCTCGATGCGCTTCGCCTTCGCGTTGAGGTCGAGCTCCCGCATCGTCTCGATGGCGCCGAGAGCCGCGGCGCAGGCCACCGGGTTGCCGCCGTACGTACCGCCCAGGCCGCCGGAGTGCGCGGCGTCCATCATCTCGGCGCGGCCGGTCACCGCGGAGAGCGGCAGCCCGCCCGCGATGCCCTTGGCGGTGGTGATCAGGTCCGGGACGATGCCCTCGTCCTCGCACGCGAACCACTGGCCCGTACGGCAGAAACCGGACTGGATCTCGTCGGCCACGAAGACGATGCCGTTGTCCTTGGCGAACTGCGCGACGGCGGGCAGGAAGCCCTTCGCGGGCTCGATGAAGCCGCCCTCGCCGAGCACCGGCTCGATGATGATCGCGGCGACGTTGTCCGCGCCGATCTGCTTCTTGATCATGTCGATGGCCTGGGCGGAGGCCTCGGCTCCGGCGTTCTCCGGGCCGGTCGGCCAGCGGTAGGCGTACGCCACGGGCACCCGGTAGACCTCGGGCGCGAACGGGCCGAAGCCGTTCTTGTACGGCATGTTCTTGGCGGTCAGCGCCATCGTGAGGTTCGTACGGCCGTGGTAGCCGTGGTCGAAGACCACGACGGCCTGCCGCTTGGTGTACGCGCGGGCGATCTTCACCGCGTTCTCGACGGCCTCGGCGCCGGAGTTGAAGAGCGCCGACTTCTTGGCGTGGTCGCCGGGGGTCAGCTCGGCGAGCTGCTC
The DNA here is from genome assembly GCF_036241575.1 of Streptomyces sp. NBC_01267. NCBI lineage: Bacteria > Bacillati > Actinomycetota > Actinomycetes > Kitasatosporales > Streptomycetaceae > Streptomyces > Streptomyces sp. NBC_01267. The sequence goes on from NZ_CP108455.1 coordinate 5,874,430, forward strand.
GCAGACCTCGACGTACCCCTCGTACGGCGTGACCATGAAACAGCTGTGGGTGAAGTCGGCGAGCTGCGCGGACGCCCGGCGCACCACGGCCTCGGCGGACGCGCCGACCGAGGTCACGGCGATGCCGGAACCGAAGTCGATCAGCCGGTTGCCGTCGACGTCCTCGATGATGCCGCCGCCCGCGCGGGTCGTGAAGGCCGGCAGCACGGAGCCGACACCCGCGGCGACCGCGGCGTTGCGACGGACCTGCAGCTCCTGCGACTTCGGGCCGGGGATGGCGGTGACGACGCGGCGCTCCTGCGGGAGAGCGGACATGGGGGGCTCCTGTGGGACGAAATCGGACGCTTCCTCTTTTCAGCAGGCTAGGGGTGCGCTCCGGGCCGCGGCATGCTCCGTTCGGGAGTGATCGGGGCGTGTCGTTGTCCGTGACGGACATAGGCGCGTGACGGCGCCCGGCAGTGGGCACGTGGCACTAGATTGAGGCGCGAGATCGAGGCGCACCGCACAGGGCAGACCTGGCTGGTACAGGGGGCAGGGGTCATGGACACCGAAGGCACGTACGACGCACGCGGCACCCGGGGGGCCACCCCCTTACCGCGTCCTGCCGGGCCGCCCGTGGTCCCGCCCGCGCCGACCTACGCACCCGCGACCGGCCCGGTGCTCACCGAGTGGCTGGACGCCCCGCGCCACCACGCGGGGCCGGGCGTCTGGGCGTACGGACACGTGGAGCGCCCGCCGGAGTCCGCACACGTCCCCGGCCGCACCCTGGTCAGCGGCGCGGTGATCTCGCTGCTGGCCTGTGTGCTGGTCTGGTCGTTGTGGCGCAACGGCTACATCCCGTACTGGCGCATCCCGCTGGAACTCTTCACCCCCGGCGACTGGTGGAGCCGCCAGCGGATGGGCGAACCCGCGCCGGAGGGTGCCGTCCGGGCCCTGGAGTTCTACCGGTTCCTGATCGCCGGTGCGCTGCTCTACGGATTCGGCCGCCTGGGGAACTGGCGCGCGCTCTTCGAGCGCACCGTCGACGGCCGGGGGCCGCGCGTCCGCGCGGTGGCCGCGGCGGCCGTCGGGTTCGTCGTCTGGATGTTCGTCTGGGCGGGCACCCTGCCCGGTCTCGACCTGGTCTTCATGCTGCTGCCGCGGCCCTGGCTGACCGGCGGCGGCGACCCGGTCGCGGCGGCGGCCGTGGCGTACACGGTGTACGCGCTGATCACACTCGCCATTGCCTGGCCGTTCGCCAGGCTCGGCCGCTGGGGTTCGCTGCTGCGGGCCGCCCGCCACCCGCAGGACCGCCCCGCGCCGCCGCACGCCGCGACCGCGCACCGCGCCGCGCCGGACGCACCTGCCACCGGCCCGGCCGACTGGCCGGAGTTGCGGGCCCAGGGCCTCGTCGAACTCGCCGACCGGCTCTCCGACGAGGTGCGCTCCGGGCGGATGAACGACGTCGACTACACCCGGGTCCGCCGGGCCTGGCGCTCCGTGCAGGCGGATCCCTCCCGGCTCGAATCCTTCACCGACGCGGTGCGCAGGATGGGCTCGGCGGCCTGTGTGCACCCCTCCGGCGCCCGTGACCTGCCGGTGCGCGCGGCCCGGCACGATCTGTTCGAACGCCAGGTCAGGCTCGGCACGGTCGAGCCCGGCGAGCGCAATCCGTACGCCAGGCGCGGCACCGGACTCGCCCTCGACCCCGAACTGCTCGGCACCTCGCTGCTGGCCGTCGGCCCGCCCGGCACCGGGAAGACCCGCCATCTGGTGCGGCCCGTGGTCGAATCGCTGGCCCTCCAGGCGCTCGCGGGCCAGGCCGCCGTCATCGTCGTCGCCGCGGCGGGCACCCAGCTCGGGCCCGACGACGCGTACGACGTGGTGGTCAAGTTCGGCGACCCCGCCTCCGTGTACGACTTCGACCTCTACGGCGGCACCACCGACCCCGACGAGGCCGCGGCCGTACTCGCCGAGGCCTTCACCGGCGACCTCCCCGAGGTGGACAGCAGGCGCGCGTCCACCGCGCTCGCCCAGCTGCTCGGCCCCTACCGCGCGGCCCACGGCCACTTCCCCTCCGTGCCCGAGCTGCGCGAGCTCCTCGACGGAGTGCCCGCGGCGCTCGCCACCCTGCGCGAGGCGCTCGACGCGGGCGGCCACTTCGGCCTCCAGCGCGAACTCGACGCCCGCGCCCGGCAGTCCGGAGCGCCCGGCGATCCCGGACCCGCGCTCGCCGACCGGGTCGCCACCCTCGACCGGCCCGCTTTCGCCGGGTTCTTCGACACCGACGGCAGGTCCAGGCCCTTCTCGCTGCGTTCCCTGGAACACCCCGTCCGGGTCCGGATCGACCTGCCCGAGCGCGGCCACGCCGAGGCCTCGCGGGTGCTCGCACGGCTGGTGCTCGCCCAGTTCACCGCGAGCGCGTCGGTCCGCGCCGACCGCTCGCTCTTCGCCTGCCTCGTCCTCGACGACGCGACCCGTACCGTCACCGCCGACTCGGTCCGCTCCGTCCAGCGGCTGCGCTCCGCCCACGCCGGGGCGGTACTCACCCTGCGCAGCCTCAGCGACGTCCCGGAGGAACTGCACACCGCGCTGCTCGGGGCCGTCGGCTGCCGGATGGCCTTCTCCGGTGTGACCACCTGGGAGGGCCGGTCGTTCGCGGAGGCGTGGGGCACCGAGTGGGTGGAGACCAGGGACGTCACCCAGCGCACGGTCTTCGCAGATCAGCCGCTGACCCGGGCCATCCACTCGTTCAGGAAACTTGTCACAGGGAAGGCGGTGACGACGGACGCGGTGACGGTACGGAAGGTCGAGCGCGAGCGGTGGTCGGCCTCCGACCTGGCACATTCCGTGCCCGCGAGCCACGCGGTGCTGTCCCTGACCACGGTGCGCGGCGAACACGCGCCACCGCTCCTGGTGGATCTGCGCGGCTGATCCGGTACAGCGACTCGTACGCCCTGGCAGAATCGGGGGAGCCGTTCATACGGGACGGCGCACTTCTCACCCGTTCTTCAGCCGAAGGTCCTACGGTCCTGCCATGCCGCCCACGCTCGCCTCGCTCGTCCACCACTCCACGCTCAAACTGACCGTGCGAGCGGGGGAGGGCCGCCTGGACACGCCGGTGCGCTGGGCCCATGTGAGCGAGCTCGCCGACCCCGTTCCGTACATGGAGGGCGGTGAGCTCCTCCTCATCACCGCCATGACGCTGGACACCGAGGACCCGGAGGCGATGCGGCGGTACGTACGACGGCTCGCCAAGGCCGGAGTGGTCGGGCTCGGCTTCGCGGTGGGCGTCCACTACGAGGACATCCCGGCAACTCTGGTCACCGCGGCCGAGGAGGAGGGCCTGCCCCTCCTGGAGGTGCCCCGCCGTACGCCGTTCCTGGCCATCAGCAAGGCGGTCTCGGCGGCCATCGCGGCCGACCAGTACCGCTCGGTGACCGCGGGTTTCGAGGCCCAGCGCGAGCTGACCCGGGCCGCGCTGGGCGGCGACGGCCCCGGCGACCTGCTGGCGCGGCTCGCCTCGCACGTGAACGGCTGGGCCGCGCTGTACGACGCGTCCGGAGCCGTCGTGGCCGCCGCCCCGGAGTGGGCCGCCCGCCGGGCCGCCCGGCTCACCCCCGACGTGGCGCGGCTCGGCGGGCGCCCGGCCCCGGCGAGCGCCGTCGTCGGAGGCTCGGACGACCGCGTCGAACTCCAGTCCCTCGGCACCGGCCGCCGCCCGCACGGCGCGCTCGCCGTGGGCACGGGCGCGCCCCTGGGCACCGCCGAGCGGTACGCCGTGCACTCCGCGGTCGCCCTGCTCACCCTGACCACGGAGCGCTCGCGTGCACTGCGCGCGGCCGAGCAGCGGCTGGGTGCGGCGGTGCTCCGGATGCTGCTGGCCGGGGAGCCCGACCACGCGCGGACGGTCGCCGGGGACCTCTACAACGGTCTGCTGGACGCTCCGTACCGACTCCTCATCGCCGAGGGCGCACCGACCGCTCTCCACGAACTGGCCGAGGCCCTGGAGTCCGGTGCGTCCCGCGCGGGCGAGATGGTGCTCGTGGTCCCCGAGGGCGAACGGCTGGTCGTGCTGGCCGCCGACGCGGGAGCGGCGGTCACGGCCTGCACGGCGTACGCCCGCGGGCTGGAGGCCGACCGCGCTCGTGTGGAGCCCCCGGTCCCCACGGGCGAGGAGAGCGAGGTGGTCGTCGGCCAGTCGGCCCCGGCCGGCACGATCGCCGCGGCTTCCGCGTACCGCCAGGCCGAACAGGCGCTCTCGGTCGCCCGCCGCCGGGGCCGGGTCCTGGTCGAGCACGAGGACCTGGCGGCCGGTTCGGTGGTCCCGCTGCTCGCGGACGACGCGGTACGGGCGTTCGCCGACGGGATGCTGAGGCCGCTGCACGAGCACGACGCGACCGGCCGCGGCGACCTGGTGGCGTCCCTGCGCGCCTGGCTCGCCCACCACGGCCAGTGGGACGCGGCGGCGGCGAACCTCGGGGTGCACCGCCACACGCTGCGCTACCGGATGCGGCGTGTGGAGGAGATCCTGGGGCGGTCGCTGGACGATCCGGACGTACGCATGGAGCTGTGGCTGGCGCTGAAGGCGACCAGCATGCCGTGACCAGCGGTGCCGTGCCCGGCCGACTCGTGCCCGGCCGACCCGCGACCGGCCGAGCCGTGACCAGGCAGGAGGCGGCGGACCCGCGATCGGGGAACGGTCCGTGGTGACGGGGCGGGGCGCAACTCACCGCCCCGCCCTGTCACGCGACATTCCGTCACCCCGCACCGCCCCCACCACTCCACCCCGGACAAACACAACGCCGCTCCGGTACCCCTACCGTTGGAATCAACCACCCACCACCACGGAAGGGCCGGAATCTCATGACTTCCACCCATGCCTTCTGGCTCGCCGGCCGCCAGGCCACCGGCGAGGACACCTTCGACGTCACCTCACCCTGGGACGGCCGGACCGTCGGCACGGTCGCCGTTCCGACCGACGCCCAGGTCGAGGAGGCCGTCGCCGCCGCCCACGCGGTCCGCGACGCATTCGCGGCGACCCCCGCGCACGTACGCGCCGCCGCCCTCGACCACGTCTCGCGCCGCCTGGTCGAGCGCACCGAGGAGATCGCGCAGCTGATCACGGCCGAGAACGGCAAGCCCATCAAGTGGGCCCGCGGCGAGGTCGGCCGGGCCGTCTCGGTGTTCCGGTTCGCCGCCGAGGAGGCCCGCCGCTACAACGGCGGCGAGGCACAGCGCCTGGACACCGACGCCGGTGGCGTGGGCCGCCTCGCGCTGACGCGCCGCTTCCCCCGTGGTGCGGTCCTCGGCATCGCGCCGTTCAACTTCCCGCTCAACCTGTGCGCCCACAAGATCGCCCCGGCGATCGCGGTCGGCGCGCCGATCATCCTCAAGCCCGCCCCGGCGACGCCCCTGTCGGGACTCGTGCTCGGCGAGCTGCTGGCCGAGACCGAGCTGCCCGCGGGCTCCTGGTCGGTCCTCCCGGTGAGCAACGACCGGATGCCCGCCCTCGTCCAGGACGAGCGGCTCCCGGTCATCTCCTTCACGGGTTCCGACAAGGTCGGCTACGCGATCATGGATTCGGTTCCGCGCAAGCACATCACGCTGGAACTCGGCGGCAACGGCGCGGCCGTCGTCCTCGCCGACTACGCCTCCGAGAAGGACCTCGACCAGGCCGCGTCCCGGATCGCCACCTTCTCGAACTACCAGGGCGGCCAGTCCTGCATCTCGGTGCAGCGGGTGATCGCCGACGCCTCGGTGTACGACCGGCTCGTCCCGAAGATCGTCGCGGCCGTGGCCGCGCAGGGCACCGGCGACCCCGCGGACGCCGCCACCGACGTCGGCCCGCTGGTCAGCGAGGACGCGGCCAGGCGCGTCGAGACCTGGGTGGACGAGGCCGTGAAGGCGGGCGCCCAGCTGCTCGCCGGCGGTACCCGCGACGGCGCCGCCTACGCGCCGACCGTGCTCGCCGACGTACCGGCGGACACCACGGTCGCCCGCGAGGAGATCTTCGGCCCCGTCATGACCCTCACCAGGGTCGACGGGGAGGAAGCGGCGTTCGCCGCCGTCAACGACTCCAAGTACGGCCTGCAGGCGGGCGTGTTCACGCACGACGTGCAGGCGGCGTTCCGCGCCCACAGCGCCCTGGAGGTCGGCGGCGTGATCGTCGGCGACGTCCCGTCGTACCGCGCGGACCAGATGCCCTACGGCGGTGCCAAGCAGTCCGGCGTCGGCCGCGAGGGCGTGCGCTTCGCCATGGAGGACTACACCTACGAGCGGGTCATGGTCTTCACGGGCGTCTCGCTGTGACCGTAGTGACCGCGTGACCTGAACGGACGCAGCTGTTCCCGGCCCGGCCACCCCTCGTACGCGCGAGGGGTGGCCGCAGTGGCAGGAATGGGGTAGATACGGACGAGTAGCACCACCCTGGTCGCAGGCAGGTGTGTCCACCCCACATCCGCGGTGAGGAGTACCCCTCATGACCGCACCACTCGACAAGCCCCGGGTCACCGAGCGTGAAGCGCGCCAGGTCGCCGAGGCCGCGCGGGAGCAGGACTGGCACAAGCCGTCCTTCGCCAAGGAGCTGTTCCTCGGCCGCTTCCGCCTCGACCTGATCCATCCCCATCCGCTGCCCGACGCGGAGGCCGCCCGGCGCGGCGAGGCCTTCCTGGCGAAGCTCCGCGTCTTCTGCGAGACGCGGATCGACGGCGCGCTGATCGAACGCGAGGCGCGGATCCCCGACGAGACGGTCGACGGGCTCAAGAAGCTCGGCGCGCTCGGCATGAAGATCGACACCAAGTACGGCGGTCTCGGCCTCACGCAGGTGTACTACAACCGGGCACTGTCCCTGATCGGTTCGGCCAGCCCGGCCGTCGGCGCGCTGCTCTCCGCGCACCAGTCCATCGGTGTCCCGCAGCCGCTGAAGCAGTTCGGCACCCAGGAGCAGAAGGACACCTTCCTGCCGAGGCTGGCCCGCACCGACATCTCGGCGTTCCTGCTCACCGAGCCGGACGTCGGCTCCGACCCGGCCCGCCTGGCGACCTCGGCGGTCCCGGACGGCGACACGTACGTCCTCGACGGGGTGAAGCTCTGGACGACCAACGGTGTCGTCGCGGATCTGCTCGTCGTGATGGCCCGGGTCCCGAGGACCGCGGACCGCAAGGGCGGCATCACCGCCTTCATCGTCGAGGCGGACTCCCCGGGCATCACCGTCGAGCACCGCAACGCCTTCATGGGCCTGCGCGGCCTGGAGAACGGCGTGACCCGGTTCCACCAGGTCCGGGTCCCCGCCGCGAACCGCATCGGCCCGGAGGGCGCCGGTCTCAAGATCGCCCTCACCACCCTCAACACCGGGCGCCTCTCGCTTCCCGCGATGTGCGTGGGCGCCGGCAAATGGTGTCTGAAAATCGCCCGCGAGTGGTCGGCCGAGCGGGAACAGTGGGGCAGGCCCGTGGCCCGCCACGAGGCGGTCGGCGCCAAGATCTCCTTCATCGCCGCGACCACCTTCGCCCTCGAAGCAGTCGTCGACCTCTCCTCCCAGATGGCCGACGAGGACCGCAACGACATCCGCATCGAAGCCGCGCTCGCCAAGCTCTACGGCTCCGAGATGGGCTGGCGGATGGCGGACGAACTGGTCCAGATCCGCGGCGGCCGGGGCTTCGAGACCGCGGACTCCCTCGCGGCCCGCGGCGAACGGCCCGTCCCCGCCGAGCAGATGCTCAGGGACATGCGCATCAACCGCATCTTCGAGGGCTCGACGGAGATCATGCACCTGCTGATCGCCCGGGAGGCCGTCGACGCCCACCTCTCGGTCGCGGGCGACCTGATCGACCCCGACGCCTCGCTGAAGGACAAGGCACGGGCGGGCGGACAGGCCACCGCGTTCTACGCCCGCTGGCTGCCGAAGCTGGTCGCGGGCCCGGGACAGCTCCCCGGCGCGTACGCCGCGTTCCACCCGCACGGCCACCCGGACCTCTCCGTACACCTGCGCCACGTCGAACGCTCTGCCCGCAAGCTGGCCCGCTCGACCTTCTACGCCATGTCGCGCTGGCAGGGAAAGATGGAGACCAAGCAGGGCTTCCTGGGCCGCATCGTCGACATCGGCGCGGAACTCTTCGCGATGAGCGCGGCCTGCGTACGGGCCGAACTCCTGCGCTCGTCGGACGACCACGGGCGCGAGGCGTACCAACTGGCCGACGTCTTCTGCCGCCAGGCCCGCATCCGGGTGGACGAACTCTTCACCCGGCTCTGGAGCAACACCGACGACCTGGACCGCACGGTGGTCTCGGGGGTCCTGTCCGGTACGTACACCTGGCTGGAACAGGGCATCGTCGACCCCTCCGGCGAAGGCCCCTGGATCGCCGACGCGACCCCGGGACCGTCCACGACGGACAACGTCCACCGCAGAATCCGCTGACCCCCTGCCCGGGGCGGTCCACTGTCCGGACCGCCCCGGCGCCCGGCGCGCACGCACGGCAGAATGTCCGTCCGTGACCGTGATCGAAATCCCCGGCTCCAAGTCCGTCACCGCCCGCGCCCTGTTCCTGGCCGCGGCGGCCGAAGGCACCACCACCCTGCTGCGCCCCCTCGTCTCCGACGACACCGAGGGGTTCGCCGGGGGACTGACCGCACTCGGCTACCAGGTGGACCGCGGCCCGGACGCCTGGCGCGTCGAGGGCCGCCCCGAAGGCCCCGCGGTGGCCGAGGCGCAGGTGTACTGCCGGGACGGCGCCACCACGGCCCGCTTCCTGCCCACCCTCGCGAGTGCGGGCCGCGGCGTCTACCGCTTCGACGCGTCACCGCAGATGCGCCGCCGCCCGCTCGCCCCGCTCACCCGCGCCCTCCAGGAGCTGGGCGTCGACCTGGTGCACGAGGAGGCCGAGGGGCACCACCCGCTGCGGATCGACGCGACGGGCATCAAGGGCGGGGAACTCACCCTCGATGCGGGCCAGTCGTCCCAGTACCTCACCGCGCTGCTGATGCTCGGACCGCTCACCGAAACGGGTCTGCGCATCACCGTCACGGACCTCGTCTCCGCCCCGTACATCGAGATCACCCTCGCGATGATGCGCAGCTTCGGCGTCGAAGTGGTCCGCGAGGGCCAGGTGTTCACGGTTCCGCCCGGCGGCTACCGGGCCACCGAGTACGCCGTCGAGCCGGACGCCTCCACCGCGAGCTACTTCTTCGCCGCGGCGGCCGTCACCGGGCGCAGCGTCACCGTCCCCGGCCTCGGCACCGGCGCGCTCCAGGGCGATCTGCGGTTCGTGGACGTGCTGCGGCGGATGGGCGCCGACGTCCGGACGACCGGGACGGGAACCACCGTCACCGGCCCCGACCGCCTCGGCGGGCTCACGGTCACCATGCGCGACATCTCCGACACCATGCCGACGCTGGCCGCCATCGCCCCCTACGCGGCGTCCCCGGTCCGGATCGAGGACGTCGGCAACACCCGGGTGAAGGAGTGCGACCGGCTGGAGGCGTGCGCGCAGAACCTCCGCGCGCTCGGCATCGACGTCGCCACCGGGCCGGACTGGATCGAGATCCGGCCGGGTGCGCCCCGCCCCGCCCGGATCACCACGCACGGCGACCACCGCATCGTGATGTCGTTCGCGGTCACCGGCCTGGGTACACCGGGCATCACCTTCGACGACCCCGGCTGCGTACGGAAGACGTTCCCCGGTTTCCACGAGGCGTTCGCGGAGCTTCAGCGCACCTGGTGAGGGGAGCGGGTGCCGATTGCCCGATCGGCCGGACCCGGAGCACTTCCGTGCCCGAGAATCGGACCTTGATCGGAAGCAAGGGGTGACGATGTACCAGACGGAGACCCGGCAGTGGTGCCGCGCGGCTGCTGCCGCGCTCATCACCGTCCTGTGCGCGGGCGCGGTGGCCTGCGGCGGCCAGGACCGCAAGGACGCGAAGTCGGCCGCCGCGAAGCCCGCCGGTGTGCCCGGCCCGCTCAGCAGGGCCCGGCTCACCGCCGCCTCTTTCACGCCGGGCGAGGACGTGGGGTCGTTCACCGCGAGCGAGTACGGTCTCGGCGCCCCCTTCGGCGACGAGTACACCGCCCGGCCCGCCGACTGCCTGCCCCTCGTCAGCCTCAAGGACGCGGGCAGCCGCTACGGCGCCCCGCACGCCGAGGTCAACCGCGAGCTCCGCAGGCCCGGCCGGCTGCTGGGCGAGGACATCGCCGTACAACTGCGGTCGTACGCACACGGGGACGCCGCCCGGGTCATGAAGGCGCTCGCCGTGGCGGGCACCCGGTGCAGGGGCGGCTTCACCGAGGACCGGTCCGTCGTGGAGGCCGGATACCTCAGGACCGAGACGATCCGGTCACCGCGGATCGGCGACGAGGCGAAGGCCTTCCGCCTCACCGTCCGCGAACCCGAGGGGAAGGCGGAGCGCTACGCGTACCTGACCGTCGTACGGTCCGGATCGACCACCCTCTCCTTCCGCTCCGGGGGCGGCTCGGCGGACGACGACGGGGGAGTGCCGGCGGCCGTCGTCGACGAGCAGTGGCAGAAGTTTCTGGCCGCGACCGGCCCGGACACCCCGTCGGCCCGGCCGAACCGGGGCGCACTGTCCTGACGCACAGCAGATGCGGCAACAATGGGGGGCATGAGCGACAGCCCCGTCACCCTCGCCGACCCGCACATCGTCTTCGACCCCACCGAAGGACGCCGGGACATCGTCGTCCTCGGCTCGACCGGGTCCATCGGCACCCAGGCCATCGACCTGGTGCTGCGCAACCCCGACCGCTTCCGTGTGACGGCGCTCTCCGCCGCCGGCGGTCGGGTCACCCTGCTCGCCGAACAGGCCCGCCGGCTGCGCGTCCGTACCGTCGCTGTCGCCCGCGAGGACACCGTGCCCGCGCTGCGCGAGGCACTTGAGGCGGAGTACGGCTCCGAACCGCTCCCGGAGATCCTCGCCGGACCCGAGGCCGCCACCGAACTCGCGGCGTCCGACTGCCACACCGTGCTCAACGGCATCACCGGATCGATCGGGCTGGCGCCCACCCTGGCCGCACTCCGGGCGGGCCGTACGCTCGCCCTCGCCAACAAGGAGTCGCTCATCGTCGGCGGCCCGCTGGTGAAGGCACTCGCCAGGCCCGGCCAGATCATCCCGGTCGACTCCGAGCACGCCGCGCTCTTCCAGGCGCTGGCGGCGGGCAAGCGCGCGGACGTCCGCAAGCTGATCGTCACCGCGTCGGGCGGCCCCTTCCGCGGCCGGACGCGGGCCGAGCTGGCGGACGTCACACCCGATGCCGCGCTCGCGCACCCCACCTGGGCAATGGGCCCGGTGATCACGGTGAACTCCGCGACCCTCGTCAACAAGGGTCTTGAGGTCATCGAGGCGCACCTGCTCTACGACGTGCCGTTCGACCGTATCGAGGTCGTCGTGCACCCCCAGTCGTACGTGCACTCCATGGTGGAGTTCACCGACGGCTCGACGCTCGCCCAGGCCACCCCGCCCGACATGAGCGGCCCGATCGCCGTCGGACTCGGCTGGCCGCAGCGGGTCCCGGACGCGGCCCCCGCCTTCGACTGGTCCAAGGCGTCCAGCTGGGAGTTCTTCCCGCTCGACACCGAGGCCTTCCCGTCCGTCGGGCTCGCCCGCCACGTCGGCTCGCTCGGCGGCACGGCCCCCGCGGTCTTCAACGCGGCGAACGAGGAATGCGTCGACGCCTTCCTGGCCGGAAAACTCCCGTTCAACGGGATCATGGACACGGTCACCGCGGTCGTGACCGAGCACGGCGAGCCGCGTACGGGAACTTCTCTCACGGTCGCGGACGTCCTGCATGCGGAGACCTGGGCACGCGCCCGGTCCCGTGAACTCGCCCAGAAGGCCACAGCGGAGGCTCGCGCATGACCACGATTCTGTTGACGGTCATCGGCATCGTCATTTTTGTGTTCGGGCTGCTCTTCTCGATCGCCTGGCACGAACTGGGCCACCTCTCGACGGCCAAGCTCTTCGGCATCCGCGTACCGCAGTACATGGTCGGCTTCGGCCCGACCATCTGGTCGCGGAAGAAGGGCGACACGGAGTACGGGGTCAAGGCGATCCCGGCCGGCGGCTACATCCGCATGATCGGCATGTTCCCGCCGGGCCCGGACGGCCGGATCGAGTCCCGGTCCACGTCCCCCTGGCGCAGCATGGTCGAGGACGCGCGGTCCGCGGCCTTCGAGGAGCTGGAGGAGGGCGACGAGCAGCGGCTCTTCTACACGCGCAAGCCGTGGAAGCGCGTCATCGTGATGTTCGCGGGCCCCTTCATGAACCTGATCCTGGCGGTCGTGATCTTCGTCGGGGTCGCGATGTCCTTCGGTTTCGAGACCCAGACCACCAAGGTGGCGGGCGTCCAGCAGTGCGTCATCTCGCAGAGCGAGAAGCGCCAGACCTGCCAGAAGGGGGACGCGGTCTCACCCGCCAAGGCCGCCGGGCTCAAGGCGGGCGACAAGATCGTCGCCTTCGACGGCGCGAAGGTCTCCAGCTGGAACGAGCTGTCCGACCACATCCGCGACACCATCGGCCCCGCCACGCTCACGGTCGTACGCGACGGCAAGCAGCAGACCCTGCACGCCGACCTGGCCAAGAACATGGTGGCGAAGAAGGACTCCAACGGGGACGTGATCCCGGACAAGTACGTTCCGGCCGGGTACCTCGGCTTCGCCGCGCTCACCGAGATCAAGCCGCTCTCCTTCGGCGCCTCGGTGGGCCGCATGGGCGACATGGTCGGGAACGGCGTCGACTCGATCATCGCCATGCCGTCCAAGATCCCGGACCTCTGGAACGCGGCCTTCGACGGCGGCGAGCGCAAGGCGGACTCCCCGGTCGGGGTGGTCGGCGCGGCCCGGATCGGCGGTGAGGTGATGACGCTGCACGTACCGGCGCAGAACCAGCTGGCGATGATGCTGTTCCTGCTGGCCGGTTTCAACCTCTCGCTGTTCCTCTTCAACATGCTGCCGCTGCTGCCGCTGGACGGCGGACACATCGCGGGGGCCCTGTGGGAGGCGCTGCGGCGCAATCTGGCCAAGGTCTTCAAGCGGCCGGATCCGGGCCCGTTCGACGTGGCGAAGCTGATGCCCGTCGCCTACGTCGTCGCCGGGGTGTTCATCTGTTTCACCCTGCTCGTCCTGGTCGCCGACATCGTCAACCCGGTCAAAATCACCTGATACCGGTCGGAAACGGCCCCGGGCCGGACGTTCCGGGACGGCCGCACACCTTCCGTGTGCGGCCGTCCGCTTTGGGTGGTTCGTGGGCGCGGGTGTTCGTGTGGCGCCCGGGGTGACGTAATCTCGGAGGCCGAAGCCCGGTGATCCGGGACCTCGATCCACCCTTGGGGATGCACTGCGCATGACTGCGATTTCTCTCGGAATGCCGGACGTTCCGACCAAGCTCGCCGACCGGAGGGTCAGCCGCAAGATCCAGGTCGGCACGGTCGCCGTCGGCGGGGACGCACCGGTGTCGGTGCAGTCGATGACGACGACGCGGACCTCGGACATCGGGGCGACGCTCCAGCAGATCGCCGAGCTGACGGCGTCGGGCTGCCAGATCGTACGGGTGGCGTGCCCCACACAGGACGACGCGGACGCCCTGGCCACGATCGCGAAGAAGTCGCAGATCCCCGTCATCGCGGACATCCACTTCCAGCCGAAGTACGTGTTCGCGGCGATCGACGCCGGGTGCGCGGCGGTGCGGGTGAACCCCGGGAACATCAAGCAGTTCGACGACAAGGTGAAGGAGATCGCGCACGCGGCCTCCGACGCCGGCACGCCGATCCGTATCGGGGTCAACGCGGGCTCCCTGGACGCGCGGCTGCTGAAGAAGTACGGAAAGGCCACCCCGGAGGCGCTGGTGGAGTCGGCGCTCTGGGAGGCGTCGCTCTTCGAGGAGCACGGCTTCCGTGACATCAAGATCTCGGTCAAGCACAACGACCCGGTGATCATGGTCAACGCCTACCGGCAGCTCGCCGCGCAGTCGGACTACCCGCTGCACCTCGGGGTGACGGAGGCCGGTCCGGCCTTCCAGGGCACCATCAAGTCCGCCGTCGCGTTCGGTGCGCTGCTCAGCGAGGGCATCGGCGACACGATCCGCGTCTCGCTCTCGGCGCCGCCCGCCGAGGAGGTCAAGGTGGGCATCCAGATCCTGGAGTCCCTGAACCTCAAGCAGCGCCGTCTGGAGATCGTCTCCTGCCCGTCCTGCGGGCGGGCGCAGGTGGACGTGTACAAGCTGGCCGACCAGGTCTCCGCAGGCCTGGAGGGCATGGAAGTACCGCTGCGCGTGGCCGTGATGGGCTGTGTCGTCAATGGTCCGGGTGAGGCACGCGAGGCCGATCTGGGTGTGGCGTCCGGCAACGGCAAGGGCCAGATCTTCGTCAAGGGCGAGGTCATCAAGACCGTCCCCGAGTCGAAGATCGTCGAGACCCTCATCGAAGAGGCCATGAAGATCGCCGAGCAGATGGAGCGGGACGGCATCCCCTCCGGTGAGCCCGAGGTCTCCATCAGCTGATCCGGGTCCGTACCCGGGAAGCCCCGTCCACCAGGTGGACGGGGCTTCTTCCATGCACGGCGCCCGGCCGACACGCCAGGTACAGTGCGGAGATCAGCAGACAGTATGGTGAGGCCCCACGTGTTGACGCAGACCACCACCCGGGTCCTCGAACCCAGCGATCTCGACGCGGCGCTCGCACTGCTCCACAGCGAGCCCGTCGTCAATGCCTTCGTGACCTCCCGCGTTCAGGTCGCCGGGCTCGACCCCTGGCGCCTCGGCGGCGAGATGTGGGGCTGGTACACGGAGGGGCGGCTCCGCTCGCTCTGTTACTCCGGCGCCAACCTCGTCCCGATCTGCGCGGGCCCCGACGCGGTACGCGCCTTCGCGGACCGGGCCCGGAAGGCCGGCCGCCGCTGTTCCTCCATCGTCGGTCCCGCCGAGCCCACCGCGCTGCTCTGGCGACTGCTCGAACCGAGCTGGGGCCCCGCCCGTGACGTCCGCGCCAATCAGCCGCTGATGGTCACCGAACAGCCCTCGGCCGACATCGCCCCCGATCCGCTCGTCCGCCGGATCCGCCGCGACGAGCTGGATGTGGTCATGCCCGCCTGCGTGGCCATGTTCACCGAGGAGGTCGGTGTGTCACCTATGGCCGGGGACGGCGGGCTGCTCTACCAGGCCCGCGTCGCCGAACTCGTGGGCTCCGGCCGCTCCTTCGCCCGCATCGAGGACGGCAAGGTCGTCTTCAAGGCCGAGATCGGCGCCGCCACTTCGCTGGCCTGCCAGATCCAGGGTGTCTGGGTCGCCCCCGAGTACCGCGGCCGTGGACTCTCCGAAACGGGCATGGCCGCGGTGCTGGAGTACGCGCTCGCCGATGTCGCCCCCGTGGTCAGTCTCTACGTCAACGACTTCAACTCCGCCGCGCGCGCGGCCTACCGGCGGGTCGGCTTCCGCGAGGTCGGCGCCTTCATGAGTGTGCTCTTCTGAGACGAGCCCCACAGGGGGCGGTTCGGCCGTTTCGCGGCGTTTGACATCAGCGAGCCTTATGGTCGATAAAGAAATCCCTTTGGTGTGAGCCTCACGCGGTGTCCGATCCCTCGTGGTGTGACAACCGACAACCGACGAGCGTCCGAGCGAATGAGTGCTGCCATGTCCGGTCCCGAAGTCCCCGCCGTACCCGCTGTCCCCGCCGGCTCCGGCGAGCAGGCATGGGAGGCCTGGCGTGCGGAACGGCACCGCTCCGTCACCGGCCCCACCGGAAACCTGGCACTCGTCGAGACCCGCTGGCTGCCCGCGGGGGAACGCCCCGACCTCGACGCGGTCCGGGCAGGACAGCCGGAGACCGTGACGGTCACCGCGGTCGAGCGCACCGACATGGTCAGCGGAGAGCCGGAGTACGGACTGCGCGTCTGGGACGCGGCCTCCCCCGCCGTCCGGCACTTCGAGCACATCGACGTCTTCCCGTACGACCCCGAGTGGGTACGGGAGGCCGAGTACATCCCGGTGCCCGGCGCGCGCCGGGTGGGGTTCGAGCACATCAGGGACAACGGCGGCAGCCGCGACCTCGTCGTCCCGGGCGACATCGTGCTCACCGTCGACGGCACGCCGTACACGCTGAGCGCCTTCGACGACGACGGCACCCTGCTGCTGGTCCTCGGCGACCCGACCAACGGCGACTCGACGTACGGAGCCGGGCGCTTCCTCTTCGTCACCCACACCGGTGACGGCAAGGTGCTCCTCGACTTCAACCGTGCCTTCGTGCCGCCCTGCGGATTCTCCGACCAGTACAACTGCCCGATGCCGCCCCGGCAGAACCGCTTCCACCTGCCCGTCGAGGCGGGCGAGAAGCTTCCCGTCTTCCGCGAGGGTTTCCCCGCCCACTGACCACTCGCCGACCAGCCACCGATCGGGGCCGGCGGGGGAGTACCGGGACTCCCGGCGTGACCCGTCCGGGGCCAGGTAGTCTCCCGTCATGGTGCGCTTCCCCGGGGACCGGCCCCCGAACCAGGACGACGTCGGGATCGGTCCGGTCGATCTCGACGGGCGCGTGGACGAGGCGCTGGCCGTGCAGGCGCTCGCGTTCGGGCTGAGCGAGGCCGAGGTCTCCGTACGCCGCCACATCGTGCTGCGGCATCTGCAGAACCCGGGCGCCCGTGCCCTGGGTGCGACGACCCGCACCGGGCGGCTCGTCGGCTTCGTCTACGGGATGCCCAACGACCGCTCCCACTGGTGGTCCACGGTGGTCGAGCCGTACCTGCACAACACCGGCTGCGACTCCTGGCTCGACGATGCCTTCGTCATCACCGAACTGCACGTCCACCCCGGCTTCCAGGGCCGCGGCATCGGCCGCGGGCTGATCACCACGATCACCGACAGCGCCGGCCAGCCGCGCTCCATCCTGTCGGCGATCGACAAGGAGAGCCCCGCCCGCAGCCTCTACCGGACCCTGGGATACCGGGACCTCGCGCGCCGGGTCCACTTCCCGAGCGCGGCGATGCCGTACGCCGTGATGGGCGCCCCGCTCCCGCTGAACAGGCCCGGTCGGCCCGGTCCCGCCCACGGGACCGATTTCCGCCCGCCCACCGGGCCCGGCTAACCTCCTGACATCACCGACGGGGGTCCGGGGGGTCTCCCCCGGAAAACACAGCCAAGCAGGAGAGTCACCATGGCCCAGGTCCAGCGCATGTCCCGGTTGATGGTCAAGACCTTGCGCGACGACCCGGCGGACGCGGAGACGCTCAGCCACAAGCTGCTGGTCCGCGCCGGATACGTACGCCGCAACGCCGCCGGGATCTGGTCCTGGCTGCCGCTGGGCAAGAAGGTCCTGGACAACGTCTCCCGCGTCGTGCGCGAGGAGATGGACGCCATCGGGGCGCAGGAGGTCCTGCTGCCCGCGCTGCTGCCCAAGGAGGCGTACGAGGCGTCCGGCCGCTGGGAGGAGTACGGCGACCTGCTCTTCCGCCTCAAGGACCGCAAGGGCGGTGACTACCTCCTCGGCCCGACCCACGAGGAGATCTTCACCCAGACCGTCAAGGACCAGTGCTCGTCCTACAAGGACCTGCCGGTGATGCTCTACCAGATCCAGACGAAGTACCGGGACGAGGCGCGTCCGCGCTCCGGTGTGCTGCGCGGCCGTGAGTTCCAGATGAAGGACTCGTACTCGTTCGACACCACGGACGAGGGCCTGGCCGAGTCCTACCGCCTGCACCGTGAGGCGTACATCAAGATCTTCCAGCGGCTCGGTCTCGACCACCGCATCGTCTCCGCGGTCTCCGGCGCGATGGGCGGCTCGGCCTCCGAGGAGTTCCTGGCCCCGGCCGCGGCGGGCGAGGACACCTTCGCGGACTGCCCGTCCTGTGCCTACGCGGCGAACACCGAAGCCGTGACCTTCGAGGCCCCGCCGGTGGCGGACCAGCAGCACGGCCCGGTCGAGGAGCTGGACACCCCCGACACCCCCACCATCGAGACCCTGGCGGCGCACCTCGGTGTCCCCGCCGCCGACACGCTGAAGAACCTGCTGGTGAAGGTGGACGGCGAGATCGTGGCCGTCGGCGTCCCCGGCCACCGCGAGGTGGACCTCGGCAAGCTGGGCGAGCACCTGGCCCCCGCCGTGGTCGAACTCGTCACCGCCGAGGACTTCCAGGACCGTCCCGACCTGGTACGCGGCTACGTCGGCCCGCAGGGCCTGGAGAAGGTCCGCTACATCGCCGACCCGCGGGTCGCGGCCGGCACGGCCTGGATCACCGGCGCCAACAAGCCCGGCAAGCACGCCCGCAACGTCGTCGCCGGACGCGACTTCGAGGTCGACGACTACCTGGACGTCGTGGTGGTCGAGGCGGGCGACCCCTGCCCCTCCTGCGGCGCGGGCCTCAAGCTGGACCGGGCGATCGAGATCGGCCACATCTTCCAGCTGGGCCGCAAGTACGCGGACACCTTCCAGCTCGACGTACTCGGCCAGCAGGGCAAGCCGGTCCGGGTCACCATGGGCTCGTACGGCATCGGTGTCTCCCGCGCGGTCGCGGCACTCGCCGAGCAGTCCGCGGACGAGAAGGGCCTCTGCTGGTCCGCCGAGGTCGCACCCGCGGACGTGCACGTCGTCGCCGCGGGCAAGGCCCTCCAGACCGAACTGGCGCTGGACGTGGCCGAGAAGCTGAACGCGGCAGGCGTACGGGTGCTGGTCGACGACCGCCCCGGGGTCTCCCCGGGCGTGAAGTTCACCGACTCCGAGCTGATCGGTGTCCCGACGATCCTGGTGGCGGGCCGCCGGTCCGCGGACGGTGTCCTGGAGCTCAAGGACCGCCGTACCGGGGAGCGCGAGGAGCTGACGGTGGACGAGGCCATCGCGCGGATCGTCGGCTGATCCCCCGGGGGCCGCGCCCCCGGACCTCCTGTGTCCTCGCCGGACGGGCTCCGTGCCCGTCCGGCGTTCTCATGTGCGTCCGGCGAGGGACACCGGTGCGCCCCTCCGCGGGCAGCGCGGCTACAGCCACCCCGCGAATTCCAGCAGCAGTTCCCCGTCCTGGCGCCGCCCGGCGGCAACGGCCCGCACCCCCGACTCCACGGCACGGAACAGCGTCCACCCGTGCAGCCGCGCGTGCTCCACCTCCAGCGAGTCCGCCAGCCGGTTCACCCGGCGCCGCACCGTCGAAGGCCCGACCGCCGCGGCCACCAGGTCGTCCACCCGGTCGCGTACCAGCCGCGCCAGGTCGTACGCGCGCTCGCCGACCACCGGGTCGGGACCCACGGCGAGCCACGGCGTGCGTCCGCCCGCCAGGACCTTGCTCTGGCGGAAATTGCCGTGCAGCAGCAGCTGCTCCGGGGGAGCGGCGAGCAGTTCGTCGCGCGCCGCCAGAGCCGCCTCGACCAGCGGGAGCACCAGCGGCTCGGCCGTCGCGCGCATCGCTTCGCCCTGCCGGGCCGTCCGCTCGGCCACCGTCTCGAAGGGGTGCCCGGCCGGTGGCTCGACCCAGAGCTTGCGGACCGTGTCCGCGGCCTCCAGCAGCGCCTTGGCCTCCGGCAGGGAGTGCAGCGAGACCTCGGGGTGCAGCCGCTCCAGCAGCAGAACGGTGGCGTCGGGCGACGGCTCGTCCAGCAGCCGCGCCGCGCCCCAGCCGGCCCAGTGCGCCAGAGCGGCCCGCTCCAGGTCGGGCCTGGCGAAGGGCGGAGCCAGTTTCAGTACCGCGGGGCCGCCGTCGGGCCGGCGCACCAGGACGATCAGGCTGCTGCGGCCGCCCGGCGCCTGTACCCGCTCGGCGGTCAACTCCCGTACGTCGAGGGCCACTTGCGCATCAGTCGGAATCCGGTGCAGCCAGTCGGTGGCGGCGGCTTCCCCGTACGTCTCGCCGAGCGCCCGGACAAGCCGCTGCGGCGGTTCGAAAGTCATACGTGCGTGGTTCCCTTTCCGGCGCTTGCGGCAGCCCGCTCGACGAGCCCCGGAAAGGCTACGCTGCCGGCGCCCCGCCACCGCGCAGCCCGCACCGCGGCCTCCCGCAGGGTCAGCGCGGCCTCGTGCCGCAGCGGCCCCCGGGCGGCCCGCACCAGGTCGGAGTAGACATCCGCCACCCGGTCCTCCAGCTCCGCCGCGAGCCGCACCGCGTCGGCCGGGCCGGCCACCTTGAAGGGCAGCGCGTACGCGGCCGACGCGGCGACCGGCTTGCCGCCCAGGTCCCGCACGGTGCGGACCAACGAGTCACGCCGGGCGCGGTGGGCGTCGTACGCCTGGTGCGCCTCGGTCCTGCGGCCCGCGGCGACCCGGCCGCCCACCACCCCGTACCCGTACACGGCGGCGTGCTCGGCGGCCAGCGCCGCCTGCGCCGCTTCCAGCGAGCTCATCAGTGGTCCCCCCGGGTCAGCAGATACGCGTGGACGGCGCCTGCCGCAGCGACCGAGGCCAGCAGCCTGGCCAGCTCCGGCGGGGCGTCGGCGAGCGCCGTGGTGTGGGCGTCGGTGGTGTGCCGCTCGGCCTTCGCGAGGGCCCGCACCGCGGCCTTCCGGTCGGCGGGGACCGCGGGCGCCGCCGGTCCTCCTGCCGCGGGGCCGTGGCCCGACGGCGACGGTGCGGGAGCGGTTCCGCCGGCCCCCGTCAACACCGTGACGTGCTGTGCCACCGTGTCCCGCAGCGGTCGCACCAACGACTCCGTGGCCCGGTCCGGATGGCGTGTGAGCACCGCGTCGTACAGGGCGAGGAGCGTCCCGCTGGTGCGCGCGGAGCGCCGTCGCAGGGCGGCCTCGGCGTCAGGGGCACCCGCACCCTGTGTACGGTGGGCAGCGGGCTGCTCCGAGCAGCCGGTCAGCAGACCGGCAGTGGCAGCCGCCGTCACGCTCAGCACATGCCTGCGTGTGGTCCCCGTGCGCCGCACGTGTTCTCCCTCGGCCCGAAGTGATCACCGCAGGCGAGCGTACCTGCGGGTCAACGGCGGCAGGACGGCAACACCCCTCGCGACCGGATACCCTTTGATCCGACACGCGACGATCCCACAACAGCACACGCGGCCGAGGAGTCACCCGGATGAGCACCACCCAGAGCGAGAGGCTGCGCGGGCTGCTGGAACCGCTCGTCGCCGCCAAGGACCTGGATCTGGAAGAGATCGAGGTGTCCCGGGCCGGCCGGCGTGGCGTACTGAGGATCACCGTGGATTCCGACGAGGGCGTGGAACTGGACACCTGCGCCGAGCTGAGCCGGGCCATCTCGGAGAAGCTCGACGAGAGCGACCTGATGGGCGAGGGCGAGTACGTCCTCGAAGTCAGCTCGCCGGGCGCGGACCGCCCGCTCTCGGAGCACCGCCACTACGTCAGGGCCGTCGGCCGCCTGGCCAAGCTGACCCTGGACGACGGCGGCGAACTGATCGCGCGCATCCTCGGGGTGGACGACGAAGGTCTCGATCTCGAAGTGCCGGGCGTGAAGGGGCGCAAGCCCACCGCCCGCCGGATCGCTTTCGCGGAGATCGCCAAGGCGCGCGTCGAGCTCGAATTCAACCGCAAGGACAAGAAGGAAGAGGAGGCGTAGCCATGGACATCGACGTAAAGCTTCTGAAGGGCTTGGCGAAGGAGAAGGAGATTTCCTTCGACCTGCTGGTCGAGGCGATCGAGTCGGCCCTCCTCATCGCCTACCACCGCACCGAGGGAAGCCGCCGTCACGCGCGCGTGCACCTCGACCACGACAACGGTCATGTGACGGTCTGGGCGAAGGAGGACCCGGCTGATCTCGAAGAGGGCCAGGAGGCCCGGGAGTTCGACGACACCCCGTCCGACTTCGGCCGGATCGCCGCGACCACGGCCAAGCAGGTCATCCTGCAGCGGCTGCGCGACGCGGAGGACGACCTGACGTTCGGCGAGTACGCCGGGCGCGAGGGCGACGTCGTCGCCGGGGTCGTGCAGCAGGGCAAGGACCCGCGGAACGTGCTGGTCGACATCGGCAAGCTGGAAGCGATCCTGCCCGTGCAGGAGCAGGTGCCCGGCGAGAACTACACGCACGGCCTGCGGCTGCGTACGTACGTGGTCCGCGTCGCGAAGGGGGTCCGCGGCCCGTCCGTGACCCTCTCCCGTACGCACCCGAACCTGGTGAAGAAGCTCTTCGCGCTGGAGGTCCCGGAGATCGCGGACGGCTCGGTCGTCATCGAGGCGATCGCCCGCGAGGCCGGCCACCGCAGCAAGATCGCCGTACGGTCCACGCGTTCGGGCCTCAACCCCAAGGGCGCCTGCATCGGCCCGATGGGCAGTCGGGTGCGCAATGTCATGGCCGAGCTGCTGGGCGAGAAGATCGACATCGTGGACTGGTCGGACGACCCGGCCGAGCTGGTGGCCAACGCGCTGTCGCCGGCCCGGGTCACCAAGGTCGAGGTCGTGGACCTGGGTGCCCGTTCCGCGCGGGTCACGGTCCCCGACTACCAGCTCTCCCTGGCCATCGGCAAGGAAGGGCAGAACGCCCGTCTGGCCGCCCGGCTGACCGGCTGGCGCATCGACATCCGCCCGGACACCGAGCAGGGGTCCGACGAGGACTGAGCGTCCCCGGCCGGAGCCCGGAGTCGTAAGATCCAGAAAAGTTCAAGACAACATCCGTTCGATTCCTGCCCCAAATGGGTGAGGTCGATACGGGGAGGTAGACTTAATCGTGTCTGGCCGGACAGCCGACCGAGCGTGCCCTGAGCGAACCTGCGTGGGATGCCGGGAGCGTGCGGTCAAGAGCGAACTGCTGCGCATCGTCGCGGTCGGGGGCAAATGCGTCCCTGATCCGCGCGGTACGCTGCCCGGCCGGGGTGCGTATCTGCATCCCGCCTCGGTCTGTCTCGACCTGGCGGTCCGCCGTCGGGCGTTCTCCAGGGCCCTCAAGGCCCCGGGCCCGCTCGACAGTGCGGAGCTGAACCAGTATGTCGAGCAGGCAGCACCGTAAGAAGAGAACGGCACGGGTCCCCGTGCGGTCAGGTACCTCGCGAGTTGGAAGTAGGTCGAGATTGCGATGAGCACTCGATGAGTACGCGATGAGTACGCCCATGAAGTAGCGACGGTCCGGCGGTAACCCGGACCTAAAAGGAGCGAAGTGGCTAAGGTCCGGGTATACGAACTCGCCAAGGAGTTCGGAGTTGAGAGCAAGGTCGTCATGGCCAAGCTCCAAGAACTCGGTGAGTTCGTACGTTCGGCGTCCTCGACGATCGAGGCGCCGGTTGTACGCAAGTTGACTGACGCTTTGCAGGGGCCCGGCGGTAACGCCGGCAAGTCCGCTGCCAAGCCCGGCGCGCCCCGCAAGGCAGCGCCTTCCCCCGCCCCCCGTGCGGCGGCGCCCTCTCCGGCTGCCGCGGCCCGTCCCGGTGCTCCGAAGCCCGGTGCCCCGGCTCCCAAGCCGGCCGCCGCCGAGGCTCCGCAGAGCGCCGCACCCAGCACTCCCGCGGCGCCTTCCCCGGCTGCCGCAGGACCGCGTCCGGGTCCGAAGCCCGCAGCGGCCAAGCCCGCTCCGGCGGCTCCGGTTCCCGCTGCCGAGTTCTCGGCCCCCGCGCCCGCTCAGCCCGCAGCCCCGCAGGCCCCGCGTCCCGCGGGCGCCACGCCTGGGCCCCGTCCCGCCCGTCCGGCTCCGGCCGGTCAGCGTGAGGGTGGCCAGCGCGACGGCGGCCAGCGTGACGGCGGTCAGCGTGGCGGCGAGCGTCCGGCACGTCCCGCAGGCCAGGGCGCCCCGCGCCCCGGCGGCAACCGTCCGGCCGGTCCCCGTCCGGGCAACAACCCGTTCACCTCCGGCGGTTCCACCGGCATGGCGCGCCCGCAGGCGCCCCGTCCCGGCGGTGCCCCGCGCCCCGGTGGCGGTCAGGACCGCCCCGGCGGCCCGCGTCCGCAGGGTGGTCCCGGTGGCGCTCCGCGTCCCCAGGGTCAGGGCGGCGCCCGTCCGAGCCCCGGTGGCATGCCTCGTCCGCAGGGCGGCGCCCCGCGTCCCGGCGGTGCCCCCAGCGGTAACCGTCCGAACCCCGGCATGATGCCGCAGCGTCCCGCTGCCAGCCCCCGCCCCGGCGGCGGTCCCGGCGGTGGCGGTCGTGGTCCCGGTGGCGGCGGTGCTCGTCCCGGTGGCGGCGGCGCACGTCCGGGCGGCGGCGGCTTCGCTGGTCGTCCGGCAGGTCCCGGCGGCGGCGGTCGTCCCGGCGGTGGCGGCGGCTTCGGCGGTCGTCCCGGTGGCGGCGCCCCCGGTGGCGGCTTCGGTGGACGTCCCGGCTTCGCCGGCCGTCCCGGCGGCCCCGGTGGCCGTGGTGGGACACAGGGTGCCTTCGGCCGTCCCGGCGGGCCCGCCCGCCGTGGCCGCAAGTCGAAGAGGCAGAGGCGCCAGGAGTACGAGGCCATGCAGGCCCCGTCGGTGGGCGGCGTCATGCTGCCTCGCGGCAACGGACAGGCTGTCCGGCTGTCGCGCGGTGCTTCCCTCACCGACTTCGCGGAGAAGATCAACGCCAACCCGGCGTCGCTCGTCGCCGTGATGATGAACCTCGGCGAGATGGTCACTGCCACGCAGTCCGTCTCCGACGAGACGCTGAAGCTGCTCGCGGACGAGATGAACTACGTCCTCGAGATCGTCAGCCCGGAGGAGGAGGACCGCGAGCTCCTCGAGTCCTTCGACATCGAGTTCGGTGAGGACGAGGGCGGCGAAGAGGCTCTGGTCTCCCGTCCGCCGGTCGTCACCGTCATGGGTCACGTCGACCACGGTAAGACCCGGCTGCTGGACGCGATCCGCAAGACGAACGTCGTTGCGGGCGAGGCCGGCGGCATCACGCAGCACATCGGTGCGTACCAGGTCGGCGCCGAGGTCAACGGCGAGGACCGCCGGATCACCTTCATCGACACCCCGGGTCACGAGGCGTTCACCGCCATGCGTGCACGTGGTGCGAAGTCCACCGACATCGCGATCCTCGTGGTGGCGGCGAACGACGGTGTGATGCCCCAGACGATCGAGGCGCTGAACCACGCCAAGGCGGCCGACGTGCCGATCGTGGTCGCGGTCAACAAGATCGACGTCGAGGGTGCGGACCCGACCAAGGTCCGCGGCCAGCTCACCGAGTTCGGGCTGGTGGCCGAGGAGTACGGCGGCGACACGATGTTCGTCGACATCTCCGCCAAGCAGGGCCTCAACATCGAGGCTCTTCTGGAGGCCGTCGTCCTCACCGCCGACGCCTCGCTCGACCTGCGGGCCAACCCGGAGCAGGACGCGCAGGGTATTGCGATCGAGTCCCACCTCGACCGCGGCCGTGGTGCCGTCGCGACCGTCCTGGTCCAGCGAGGCACCCTGCGGGTCGGCGACACGATGGTGGTCGGCGACGCGTACGGCCGAGTCCGCGCGATGCTCGACGACAAGGGCGAGAACGTGGAAGAGGCGGGTCCCTCGACCCCGGTCCTCGTCCTCGGTCTCACCAATGTCCCGGGTGCCGGCGACAACTTCCTGGTGGTCGACGAGGACCGTACGGCCCGTCAGATCGCCGAGAAGCGTGCCGCTCGTGAGCGCAACGCCAACTTCGCCCGCAAGGGTGTCCGGTTCTCCCTGGAGAACCTGGACGAGGCGCTCAAGGCCGGTCTGGTCCAGGAACTCAACCTCATCATCAAGGGCGACGCGTCCGGTTCGGTGGAGGCTCTCGAGTCCTCGCTGCTCCAGCTCGACGTCGGCGAAGAGGTCGACATCCGGGTCCTGCACCGCGGTGTGGGTGCGGTCACCGAGTCGGACATCGACCTGGCGACCGGCTCCGACGCCATCGTGATCGGCTTCAACGTGCGGGCCGCAGGCCGGGCCGCGCAGATGGCCGAGCGCGAAGGCGTGGACGTCCGGTACTACTCGGTCATCTACCAGGCGATCGAAGAGATCGAAGCGGCCCTCAAGGGCATGCTCAAGCCGGAGTACGAAGAGGTCGAGCTCGGCACGGCGGAGATCCGCGAGATCTTCCGCTCGTCCAAGCTGGGCAACATCGCCGGTGTGCTGGTCCGCTCCGGCGAGGTCAAGCGCAACACCAAGGCGCGCCTGCTGCGCGATGGCAAGGTCATCGCGGAGAGCCTCAACATCTCCGGTCTGCGCCGCTTCAAGGACGACGTCACCGAGATCCGCGAAGGCTTCGAGGGCGGTATCAACCTCGGGAACTTCAACGACATCAAGATCGACGACGTCATCGCGACGTACGAGATGCGCGAGAAGCCCCGCGGCTGATCCGTATCGCGGTTGAGCCGCACTGCGGCTGATCCGTACAGCGTCAGTCGGGGCCGCTCGGCGGGAGTTATATCCGTCGAGCGGCCCCGGCTGTTGCGTGTACGGTTCTGGTGTCCCCGTCAAGTGGTTGGCGGGGCGCGACCCCGAACCGGCGGGACATCCGGACGTGCATGTATGTGGGGACACTGTCCTTCGATCTGCTTCTCGGCGACGTACGGTCGCTGAAGGAGAAACGCTCCGTCGTACGGCCCATCGTGGCCGAGCTCCAGCGGAGATTCGCGGTGAGTGCGGCAGAGGTCGGCGACCAGGATCTTCATCGCAGGGCCAGGATCGGCCTCGCGATGGTGTCCGGCGAGACGGAGCACCTCACCGAAGTACTCGACCGGTGCGAGCGCCATGTCGCCGCCCGGCCGGAGGTGGAGCTGCTGTCCGTACGACGGCGGCTGCACGGCGACGAAGACGATTGAGCACGGCTTAAGAAGGAGACGGACCAGTGGCCGACAACGCGCGGGCGAAGAAGCTGGCGGACCTCATCCAGGAGGTGGTCGCCGAGAAACTGCAGCGTGGCATCAAGGACCCCCGGCTGGGCACGCACGTGACCATCACGGACACCCGGGTCACCGGCGACCTGCGGGAGGCCACGGTCTTCTACACGGTCTACGGCGACGACGAGGAGCGGGCCAGCGCGGCAGCGGGCCTGGAGAGCGCCAAGGGCATCCTGCGCTCGGCGGTCGGAGCGGCGGCCGGGACGAAGTTCACCCCGACCCTCGCCTTCGTGGCGGACGCCCTGCCGGAGAACGCCAAGGCGATCGAGGACCTGCTCGACCGGGCCAGGGCCTCGGACGCCAAGGTGCGCGAGGCGTCCTCGGGCGCCACGTACGCGGGCGGCGCCGACCCCTACCGCAAGCCGGAAGAGGACGCCGAGAACGACGGGGACACCGCCTCCGAATGACACAGCAGAACACGACCCCCCCGGCCGGCGCCGGGAAGGGCCCGCTGGACGGTCTTGTCATCGTCGACAAGCCGTCCGGCTTCACCTCGCACGACGTCGTGGCCAAGATGCGCGGGATCGCGCGGACGCGCCGGGTGGGCCACGCGGGCACGCTCGACCCGATGGCCACCGGCGTTCTCGTCCTCGGTGTCGAGAAGGCCACCAAGATGCTCGGCCATCTCGCCCTGACCGAGAAGGAGTACCTCGGTACGATCCGGCTCGGCCAGAACACCGTCACCGACGACGCGGAGGGCGAGATCACCTCGTCCACCGACGCCTCCCGGGTGACCCGCGAGGCCATCGACGCGGGGGTGGCCGCGCAGACCGGCGCCATCATGCAGGTGCCGTCCAAGGTCAGCGCCATCAAGATCGACGGCAAGCGGTCCTACGCGCGGGTGCGCGGCGGCGAGGAGTTCGACATCCCGGCCCGCCCGGTGACCGTCTCCTCGTTCCGGGTGTACGACGTGCGGCACGAGGTCGCCGAGGACGGGACCCCCGTGGTCGACCTGGTCGTCTCGGTGGTCTGCTCGTCCGGTACGTACATCCGGGCCATCGCCCGCGACCTCGGCGCGGCCACCGGGGTCGGCGGCCATCTGACGGCGCTGCGCCGCACCCGCGTCGGCCCGTACGGACTGGACGCGGCCCGGACGCTGGACCAGCTCCAGGAGGAGCTCACCGTGATGCCGGCCGCCGATGCCGCCGCCGCCGCGTTCCCGCGCTGGGACGTGGACGACCGGCGGGCCCGGCTGCTGCTCAACGGGGTCCGGCTCGACATGCCCGCGTATCCCGCGGGAGCGGTAGCGGCCTTCGGTCCCGAGGGGCGCTTCCTCGCGCTGGTCGAGGACCAGGGCGGCAAGGCGAAGAGCCTCGCCGTCTTCGGCTGACACCGACCGGGTCCCGGCCCGGCGGCCGGGGACCCGTCGCTCCACCCACCGTGGAGCGGGCAGCGCCGCTTGCCCGCTCCACGATCCCCCTCGCAAGAGGTCTGTCCATCCCGGCACCTGGATTCACTCCTTTGGGCAGGCGCTCGGAGTGAACGACCGGAGCGTTGGGGGGCGCTTTCGGCTTGCGCGCTTCTCCCCGCGATCACTGCGCGCCTACGGTCGGACCTATGGGAAGCGGGGACCGGGAAACGCTGGTGCGCATCTGCGATCCGGCGGGCAGGCCGAGGGGCACCGGCTTCGTCGCCGACGACCGGGGCACGGTGGTGACCAGCCACGAGGCGGTCGACGGGCTGACCGGAGCCGTGCTGCACGGCGCGCCGGGGCTGACCTGCCGCGCCGAATCCGATGACATCACCGCCCTGCCCGACCTGGGGCTCGCGCTGGTGCGGACCGACGGTCTGGACGTCCCGCCGCTGCCCATCTCGGCCAGGGACCGGATCGAGACCGGCACCTACGTACGGGTCGCCGCCCTCGGCTGGCGCGAGGCGCGCGTCCTGGGCGAGTCACCGGCGACCTACACCACGGGCGGAAGCACCCATCTGTTGGGCGCCGCAGTGGAGTTGGCGATCGGCACCCAGGGCAGTGACGCCCTCAGGCAGGGCGGGTCGGCCGCCGGGGGACCGGTGGTGGACGCGTCCACCGGGGCGGTGCTCGGGGTGCTCGGCACGGCACTGCGCGGGACCTACCCGGCCGCAGGTCTGGCCGTCCCGCTGCGCGGGGCCGCGCTGGCCCCGCTGCTGCGGCGCAACGCGGCCACCGTGCCGGGGTACGGAAAAGACCTCAACCTCGCGGGTGTGCTGGAGCTGACGGCCACCTCCCTCGGGCTGTCGGCGGAAGCGGACCTCTGCCGCGATCCCGTGGAACGGGCCGACATCGTCAGCGAGTTGGCGGCCTTCCCGGACGGCGGCGCACCCGTGCTCGGGCTGGTCGGCGCCCCCGGCACCGGACGTACGACGGAACTCACCGCCCTCGCGGCGCGACGGGCGCGCGGGGCGCAGCCTGCCCCGACGCTGTGGCTGCGCGGCGCCGATCTGCGGGCCGAGGACACCTCGGTCGCCGACGCGATGGCCCGTACGGTGCGCCAGGCCGGGCGCATCGTGGGCACCGACGGCATGGACGGCGCCACTCCCGAGCGGATCGCCGCACTCGCCGACGCAGCCGGGCAGCCGCTGCTCGTGCTGCTCGACAGCCCCGAGGAGATGCCGCCCCGACTGGCCCGCGCACTGCCGGAGTGGACCGCCGGGACGGCCGGGTGGCTGCGCGGGCACCGGGCGCGGATGGTGGTCGCCTGCCGCCCGGAGTACTGGGAGCAGGCCGTGGCCCTCCAGGGGCCGGGCAGCGGCTGCGTCCGGATCGGGGATCTGCCGCCCCGGGAGGCCGAGCGGGCCCGGCTGGGATACGGCATTCCGGAGGGGATGCTCACCGCGCGGGACGCGGGCCACCCGCTGACGCTGCGGATGCTCGCCGAGGTGCGGGCGGCCCTCCCCGGCGGGGTGGACGGCCGACCCACCCGGGAGGACGTCTTCGCCGCGTACCTGGACCTGATGTGTCTGCGGATCGCCGTGCGGATCGCCGCCACGGAGCGTCCGGCGCCGCGCGGCACCGCGGTGCGGCGGCTGGCCGCCACCGTCTCCGGGCAGGTGCACGAGGCGGCCCGCCGCTGTCTGGGGCCCGGCCAGGGGGAGTTGGACCGGACCTCCTTCGAGGAGCTGTTCCCCTGGCGCACCGGATGGGCGTCCGCGGTGCTGACCGAACGGCTGCTGGTCCCCGCGGGCTCCGGCTACCGCTTCGCCCACGGCGAGCTCGCCGACTGGGTGCAGGGGGAGCACCTCGACGTCGACGCGGCGCTGTACGCGCTGGTGCACCGCCGCCACGAGGAGACGCCCGGCGGGCCCGCCACCCGGCTGCCGTCCCGGCCGGGCGCCGAGTCCGGGGGCACCCCGGCTCCCGGCACGGAGGTCAGGGAGCGCCCGCTCACCGTGCCCAGGCACCGGATCGGCCCGGTGGTCCAGGCGCTGCTCCTGCTGGGACGCCGGGAGGGGGCCCATGAACTGGGGCGCAGGCTACGCGAGTTGATCGAGGAGCTGGACCGGCTGCAGGACGCGTCCGCTGCCGGGGCTCCCGTCGGACCACGGGTTCCGCGGCCGGGACGGGGACCTGAAGCAGCCGAGCCCCCGGCGCCGCTCGGGGACGCCGAGTGGTGGGCCGCACATCTGCTGGGCGACGTCCTGCTGGGGGTCCCCGACTGCCGCCCCTACATCGGGGTGCTACGGCTTCTCGCCGACCGGATCACGCTGCTCTCCGTCCGCTCCGGCGGGCCGCGCCACATCGGCGGCTTCCGCGTCTTCGACAGCGCGTTCTGGGAGCGGCTGCGGCTCGGCGAGGGCGGGCGGCTCGATCTGCTGCGGCGGCTGGTGCCCGCCGACGGCGCACCGGGTGGGCAGGGGGGCGACCGCTATCTGGATGCCGCGGCCCGGCGGCTCGCGGCCGAACCCCGCTCCGTACAGCCGCTGCTCTGCCGGTGGTTCAGCGACGAACGGCCGCTGCCGTCCGAAGCCCACGCCGAGCTGCGGCCCACCGTCGCCGGAGCGGCCCAGGCGCTGCTGTACACCCGGCGGGCGCTCGCCGTCGACGATCTCGCCGAGGCGCTGGTCGCCACCGCCCACCCCCGCGCCGACGAGCTGCTCGTCGCGCTCGCCGAGGACGAACCGGCCGCGCTGTGCCGCGCCGTCGACCGCTGGGCGCACGACGACCGGCCCGAACGCCGGGCCGCCGCAGCGGACTTCGGAGTGCGGGCCGCCGTACACGCCCGGACCGGCCCCGACCGCGAACTGCTCAGGTACGCGGCGCTCGCGCTGCTCGCCCGCCCCGCCGACAGCGCGCTGCACGGGGCCGCGCTGGCCCTCCTCGTACGGGATCCGCACACCCGCACCCGCCATCTGCCGTGCGCGCTGGCGCTGTTCGCCGCGGAACCGTCGTCACCGTTGCTCGTCGCCGCGCTGGCCGAGGCGCTGCCCACCCACCCGGAGCCGGTCTTCGCGGCCTTCGAGGCGGCGCTGCGCCGGCGGCCCCGGGACGCGGCCGAGATCCTGGGCGCGCTCGCCGGGATCAGTACCCCGGCTCCCGCCCGCCGCGCCGCCGCCCTCGTCCACGAGTACGTCGACCGCCACCCGGCGGG
Organism: Streptomyces sp. NBC_01267; assembly: GCF_036241575.1. Taxonomy (NCBI): domain Bacteria; kingdom Bacillati; phylum Actinomycetota; class Actinomycetes; order Kitasatosporales; family Streptomycetaceae; genus Streptomyces; species Streptomyces sp. NBC_01267. The sequence goes on from NZ_CP108455.1 coordinate 5,905,662, forward strand.
AGCCGTGCACGCCGCGGCGTTCGTCGACCGCCGCCTGGAGGATGGCCCGGCGGCCCGTTCCCTTCTCTTCCCGCTGGTCACCGGACTGCTGCGCGGGCATCCCCGCCAGGTGCGCGTCGCCCTGGCGCCGGTGCTCGCCGCGCCCGGCGGCCGGGGCTCGCGCGCCATGCGGGCCGAGCTGCTCGACGTACTCCTGGAGTACGAACGGTACGAGGCCAGGGACGGCCTGGAGGTACTGGAGGCACTGCTGCGGGCGGCGGCGCTCGGCTCGGACCGCCGCACCGACCCCAGGACCCGTGACCTGGTACGCCGCACCGGTCTGCTGCTGGTCCGGACGCCCGAGGGGGCGGCCTGCTTCGACCGGCACCTGGTCGAACTGGCCGGGGAGGTGCCGGGCTTCGCCGGGCAGCTCGCCGACTGGCTGGCCCTGGCACCGCAGGAGTGGGCGCTGCTGGTCGGACCGAGTACCCGGCACATGGTTCAGAAGCTGGCAGCGCCCATGCCGATGCAAGCCGCACGCGCCGGACATGGCAGTCTTAGACCTGTTGTACCTACAGAGTAGTGATCACGTACACGGGTTCGGGCGAGGAGCGGTCTCAGTGCAGCGCTGGCGTGGCTTGGAGGACATCCCCCAGGACTGGGGGCGCAGCGTCGTCACCATCGGCTCGTACGACGGCGTGCACCGCGGGCACCAGCTCATCATCGGGCGGGCCGTGCGGCGGGCCCGGGAACTGGGCGTGCCGTCGGTCGTCGTCACCTTCGACCCGCACCCCAGCGAAGTCGTCCGCCCCGGCAGCCATCCGCCGCTGCTCGCCCCGCACCACCGGCGGGCCGAACTGATGGCGGAACTGGGCGTGGACGCACAGCTGATCCTCCCCTTCACCAGCGAATTCTCGAAGCTGTCGCCCGCCGACTTCATCGTGAAGGTGCTGGTCGACAAGTTGCACGCGCTGGCGGTCATCGAGGGCCCCAATTTCCGCTTCGGCCACAAGGCCGCCGGGAACGTCGGCTTCCTCGCCGAGCTGGGCGGGACGTACGACTACGAGGTCGACGTCGTGGACCTCTCGGTGAGCGGCGAGGCGGGCGGCGGCGAGCCGTTCTCCTCGACCCTGACCCGCCGCCTCGTCGCCGAGGGCGACATGACGGGCGCCGCCGAGATCCTCGGCCGTCCGCACCGCGTCGAGGGCGTGGTGGTGCGGGGCGCGCAGCGCGGCCGGGAGCTCGGCTTCCCCACGGCGAACGTGGAGACGCTGCCGCACACCGCGATCCCGGTCGACGGGGTGTACGCGGGCTGGCTCACCGCGGACGGCGAGCGGATGCCCGCGGCGATCTCGGTCGGCAGCAACCCGCAGTTCGACGGCACGGAGCGCACGGTCGAGGCGTACGCGATCGACCGCGTCGGCCTCGACCTGTACGGGATGCATGTCGCCGTCGACTTCCTCGCGTACGTACGCGGCATGGAGAAGTTCGAGTCGATCGACGCGCTGCTGGTGGCCATGGCGGACGACGTGAAGCGTTGCACCGCCCTGATCGAGGCGTACGAGGCGCGCTGACCGGGCCTGTCCGGCCGTGGGCAGAGGGGTGTGGGCCGAGAGGCGTGGGCTCAGCGCTCAGGCCTGCGCGGCCACCAGCATGTCCCCGGCGGTCGTGCGGTAGTAGAGCACCGACCGTCCGGCCCGCCGTCTGAGCACCAGCCCGGCGTCCAGCAGCACTTTCAGATGGCGCCCCACGGACCCCAGCCCCTGCCCGGACAGCGCCACCAGCTGGGTCGTGCTCTTCGGCGCGTCGAGCAGCACGAGGACCCCCGCCCGGCCGGTGCCCAGCAGCCTGCCGAGCGCGCCGGGATCCGCCCTCCGGTCGGGCTCCGCCAGCTGGCCCACGCACGGGTAGGCCGCGGAGAACCGGTGCGGCTTGTCCCAGGAGACCCAGCCGGTGCGTCCGCTCGCCGGGACGAAGAGCAGCTGCGCGCCCGAGACCTCCAGCGGCGGATTGACGTAGTGGTTGATCTGCAGCCTGCCCTCGCCCAGCCAGCGCATCCCCGGCCGGATGCCCTCCAGCGCTGCGGCCCAGCCGCCCGTGGTCAGCAGCCGGGTGCGCGCCAGGATGTCGGCCTCGAAGAGACGCTTGCGCCGCGGCCAGTACGGGAGCACCGTCCGGGTCCACACCCACTCCAGGAGGTCGGCCGCGCGCTCCGGCAGATCGTTCCGGTACAGCGCGGCGGGCAGCTGGCCGCCCACCCCCATGGCCAGGTCGTAGCGGGCCTCGGACGGTGCGGTGGCGCGGATCACCGCCAGTTCGTCGTGGAATTCCGCGCCGTCGGGCGGCGGCGCGGGCACCAGGAAGTCCGCGATCCAGTGCGGACGCAGGGCCGTCCGCACCAGGAGCCGGGTGACCGGATCCGCCTCCAGCAGCTCCTGGTAGGCGGGCCGGTGCGCGGCCAGCCAGTGCTGCTCGCCGGGGTGCGCGGCCAGCCCGGAGTCCAGCGTGACCAGACAGGCGAAAGCCTCCGTGAGCTGTGAGATCACGAACCGGCTGCGCGCCAGTGTGTCCGCGTCGAGCACCCACAGCCCCATGTTTCGCCTCCCCGCGAAACATTATCCGCGCAGGGAGGCGCCTGTTCAGAATCCAGCGCATGCGCACCTACCGACACCTGTTCAGGGCACCGGAGTTCACCCCGCTCTTCACCGCCGTCTCGCTCTTCGTCGCGGCGTCGACCGTCAGCGGGATCGCACTGGCCTCGCTGGTCTACTCGGCGACCCGTTCGCCGCTGCTCTCCGCGCTGAGCATGTTCGGCGGCTCCTTCGCGCAGGTGGTCGGCGCCGTCGCACTGCTCTCCGCGGCCGACCGGCTGCCGCCCAGGGCGGCGATGACCGGCCTGGCGCTGACCGCCGGCGCCGGCACCGCCGTGCTCGCCGTTCCGGAACTGCCGATCCAGGGCACCTTCGTGGTCCTGTTCGGCCTCGGCCTGGCCGGCTCGGTGGGCGGCGGGGTGCGCTACGGGCTGCTCGCCGAGATCCTCCCCAAGGAGGCGTACGTACTGGGGCGTTCGGCCCTGAACATGTCGGTGGGGATCATGCAGATCGCCGGGTTCGCGGTCGGCGGAGCGCTCGTCACGGCCCTGTCGCCGCGCGGCACGCTGCTGGTCGCCGCCGCACTCGATCTGCTCGGGGCCCTCGTCGCGCTCATCGGACTGCGGACCCGCGCGGCCCGCTCGGCGGGCAACCCCGGCAGGGGCCCGGTCCGGGAGACCTGGCGGGTCAACACCGTGCTCTGGTCGTCCGCGCCGCGCCGGTACGTCTATCTCGCCCTGTGGGTGCCCAACGGTCTGATCGTCGGCTGCGAGGCGGTCTTCGTGCCGTACTCGCCCCGGCACGCGGGGCTGCTGCTCGCGGTGGCGGCGTTCGGGATGCTGGCCGGGGACGTGACGGTCGGCCGGATCGTGCCACCGGGGTGGCGGGCCCGGCTCGCCACCCCGCTGCGCCTGTTGCTCGCCGCGCCCTACCTGGTCTTCGCGCTCCGTCCCGCCCTGTGGGTCGCGGTGGCCGCCGTCGTACTGGCCTCCGTCGGCTACTCCGCGAGCCTGGTGCTGATGGAACGCCTGGTGGAGCTGGTCCCGGACGACGTGCAGGGCCAGGCCCTGGGCCTGCACACCGCGGGGATGCTCACGCTCCAGGGCGTCGGGGCGGCGCTGGCGGGCGCCCTGGCCCAGCACACGTCGGCCGCGACGGCGATGACGGTGATGGCCCTCGCCTCCGTCGTGGTCTCCCTCGCGCTGACGCCCGGACTGCGCGTCCGGGGCGCCGGGCCCGTGACACCGGTGGGAACGGCTCCCTGACGCGCCGCTCCCACTCCACCGGCCGGACAGGTCCTAAGCCGCCGGGACCGTCCCCGTGGGTTTCCGTGCCGTCGCCCAGTGGCACGCCACCTGGCTCTCCCCGCCGCTCGCCAGCACCGGCAGTTCCTTCGTACGGCAGGCGTCGGCCACCCCCGCGCGCTCCGCCTCGCCCGAGGCGAGAATGTGGCAGCGGGCGTGGAACCGGCAGCCGGACGGCACCCGGGACGGGTCCGGCGGCTCCCCCGTGAGGATCACCGGATCGGTCCCCGCGTCCGGCATGACCGACAACAGCGCCTGGGTGTAAGGGTGTTGGGGCGCGGTCAGGATCTGGTCCACCTCACCCGTCTCGACGATCCGGCCGAGGTACATCACGGCGACCCGGTCGGCGATGTTCCAGGCCAGGCCCAGATCGTGGGTGACGATCAGCGCGGAGAGCCCCAGTTCGTCCCGCAGTCGCAGCAGCAGCGCCAGTATCTCCCCGCGTACGGAGGCGTCCAGGGAGGCCACCGGTTCGTCGGCCACGACGAGTTCGGGTTCCAGTACCAGCGCACCCGCGATCACCACCCGCTGGCGCTGGCCGCCCGAGAGCTCGTGCGGATACCGCAGGAAGAACCGCTCGGGGGGCCGCAGCCCGGCCCGGGACAGCGCCTCGGCCACCGCGGCCCGCTCGTCGCCCTGGTACCGGTGTATTCGCAGCCCCTCGGCCACCGCCTCGTACACGGTGTGCCGGGGGTTGAGCGAACCGCTGGGGTCCTGGAGCACCAGCTGCACCCGCTTGCGGTACGCCTTGAGCGCGCGGGACGAGTGGTCGAGCGGTTCACCGCCGAAGGTGACCTCGCCGGACGTCGGCCTGACGAGCCCCAGCAGCGCCCGCGCGAGAGTCGTCTTGCCGCATCCCGACTCGCCGACCAGCGCGACGATCTCACCGGGCCGGATGTCGAGATCCACCCCGTCGACGGCGCGGGCGGGCGCGGCACCGCGACGGCCGGGGAAGGTCACCTTCAGTCCGGCCGTGCTGAGCAGGGGAGTGGTGGTCATGACGTACTCCTTGCTTCCTCGGTGCCGTGCTGCGCGGGCGTACCGGCCCCGGGCTCCACGAGCAGACAGGCCGCCTGCCGGCCCGGGCCCGCGTCCCGCAGCGCCTGGTCCCGGGTCGCGCACGCGTCCACGGCCACCGTGCAGCGCGGGTGGAACGTACAGCCCGCGGGCAGCGAAGCCGGGTCCGGCGGATCCCCCGGCAGGCCGCGCGGAGCCCGCCGGGAAGCCGGGTCGCCGATCCGCGGGAACGCGCCGGACAGCGCCCGGCTGTACGGATGCGCGGCGGCGGTGAAGACCTCCTGGGCAGGGCCCTCCTCGACGACCCGGCCCGCGTACATCACGGCCAGCCGGTCGCAGGTGTCGGCGAGCACCGCCAGGTCATGGCTGATCATCAGCAGGCTGATGTCCTGGTCCGCCACCAACTGCTCGATCAGCCGCAGGATCTGGGCCTGGATCATCACGTCGAGCGCGGTGGTCGGCTCATCGGCGACGATCACCTGGGGACCGCAGGCCAGCGCCATCGCGATCATCACGCGCTGCCGCTGCCCGCCGGAGAGCTCGTGCGGGTAGGCGTTCGCCCGGCCCGCGGGCAGACCGACCTGCTCCAGCAGCTCGCAGGCACGCTTGCGAGCGGCGGCCGGGGACGCCTGGTGGTGGACGAGCAGCGGCTCGGCTATCTGGTCGCCGATCCGGTGCACCGCGTTGAGGGAGTGCATCGCGCCCTGGAAGACGATCGAAGCACCCGCCCACCGCACGGCCCGCAGCCGGCCCCACTTCATGGTGAGGACGTCCTCGCCGTCGAGCAGGATCTCGCCGCTCAGCGTGGCCGACGCGGGCAGCAGCCGGAGCAGGGCCAGCGCCAGCGTCGACTTCCCGCACCCCGACTCACCGGCGATCCCGAGCTTCTGCCCGGAACCCACGGTCAGGTCCACCCCGCGTACGGCAGGGACGGCGGCGGCCCCCGACCCGTAGGTCACCCGGAGGTCCTTGATTTCGAGGAGGCTCAACGGGCCACCCCCAGCTTCGGGTTGAGCACGGCCTCGACGGCACGGCCGCAGAGGGTGAAGGAGAGCGCGACGAGCGCGATGGCGATGCCGGGCGGCGCCAGGTACCACCAGTGCCCGGACGAGACCGCGCCGGCCTCGCGGGCGTCCTGGAGCATGCCGCCCCAGGAGATGACCGTCGGATCGCCGAGGCCGAGGAAGGCCAGCGTCGCTTCGGTGAGGATGGCGCCGGAGATGCCGAGGGTGGTCTGGGCGAGCACCAGCGGCACGACGTTGGGCAGGACGTGCCGGGACATCACATGCCCGTGACCGCCGCCCAGCGCCCTGGCCCGTTCGATGTAGGGACGCGACTCGACGGCGATGGTCTGGGCCCGGACCAGCCGGGCCGTCGTCGGCCAGCTGGTGACACCGATCGCCAGGATCACCGTCCACACGGAGTGGTCGAGCACGGTCGCGAGCACGATCGCCAGCACCAGGGTCGGCATCACCAGGAACCAGTCGGTGATCCGCATCAGCACCGTCGCGAACCAGCCGCCGAAGTGCCCGGCGATGATCCCCACCAGGGTGCCGATCGCCACCGACAGCGCGGCGGCCAGCAGCCCCACGGTCAGCGAGATCCGCGCCCCCCACACCAGCAGACCGAGCAGCGAACGCCCGAACTGGTCGGTGCCCAGCGGGAATTCACCGCTGGGTGCCTCCAGGGCCGTACCGGGGGCCTTGGTCACGCTCTGGACGTCACTACCGACCAGCAGCGGAGCGGTCAGGGCGATCAGCGCGATGAGCACCAGCCCCACCAGGCCGACGACACCGGCCCGGTGCGTGCGGTACTGCTGCCAGAAACGGGCCACGGAGTGTCGCCGCCGGGTCCAGGCCAGCGAGCCCGCGGTCGGATGTGCGGTCGTCATCGGCCCACCCTGGGATCGAGCAGCGGATAGAGCAGATCGGCGAGGAGATTCATCAGGATCATCGCGCCGGCGAAGACGACGAACAGCCCCTGCACCAACGGCAGATCGGGCACGCTCAGCGCCGAGTAGAAGAGGCCGCCGAGGCCGGGCCAGGAGAACACCGTCTCGACCAGGATCGAACCGGCCGCCACATGACCGAAGTTGATGAAGACCATGGTGACGGTGGGCAGCAGCGCGTTCGGCACCGCGTGGCGGCGGCGTACGAGATCGTCGCGCAGCCCCTTGGCCCGCGCCGTCGTCAGGTAGTCGCTGCCCATCTCGTCGAGCAGCGAGGAACGCATGACCAGCAGCGTCTGGGCGTATCCGACCGCGACGAGGGTGATGACGGGCAGCACCATGTGGTGCGCCACGTCGGCGACGTAGGCGAACCCGTGCAGACCGCCCGACTCCATCCCGCCGGTCGGGAACATCCCCGGGATCGGGCCGATGCCCACCGAGAAGACGATGATCAGCAGCAGCCCGAGCCAGAAGGCCGGCACCGACCACAGGGTGAGCGCCACCCCTGTGCTGATCTTGTCGCCGATCCCGCCGTGGCCCCACGCGGAACGGGTGCCGAGCCAGAGGCCGAGAGCGGAGTAGACCACCACGGCCACCCCGGTGAGCAGCAGGGTCGCGGGCAGTTTCTGCGCGATCAGCTCGCCGACGGGCGCGTGGAACTGGTACGAGGTGCCCAGGTCGCCGCTGAGCGCCTTGGTGCAGTACTCGGTGAACTGCTGCCACAGCGGCAGGTCCAGTCCCAACTGCTTGCGCAGCTGGTTGAGTTGGCCCTGGGTGACCGGGTGGCCGTGTGTCATCGTGCGGACCGGGTCGCCCGGGATGATCCGGAACAGGAAGAAGCTGGTGACCAGCACGGCGAGCAGGGAGACGGCCGCGCCGCCCAGTTTGCCCGCCACGTACAGCAGATACGCGGTCGCGTTACGGGTGCGGGGGCCGGACGGCCCGGTCCTGACCGGGACCGGGCCGTCGGCCGCACCCTCCGCGAGCGAAGTGGTGCTTGCAGCGCTCATGGGTTATTCACGGTCTTCCGCGGTGGAACGGCGGCGCAGGGCGACGAAGCCTCCGAGCCCGATGACGACGACGACGGCGACGATCCCGATGACGAGACCGGTCGACGAGCCCGACGACGAGGAGGAGGACCCGTCGCTGCTCGTCGGGACGGCCGACCACCAGCTCCAGTAGCCGTCCTGGCCCCAGATGTTCCCCGCGGCCGACGGCATCGTCTCGATCGACTTGATCTGGTCGGTGCGGTACGCCTCGACCGCGTTCGGGTACGCCATGACATTCATGTACCCGGTGTCGTACAGCCGTGACTCCATCTGCTTGACGAGATCGGCTCGCTTGACCGGGTCGTACTCGGCGGCCTGCTCGGCGTACAGCGCGTCGAACTGCTTGTCGCAGATGAAGTTGTCGGTGGCCCCGGTGCTCTTGGGGGTGCTCGGCAGTGCGGCGCAGGTGTGGATGGAGAGGACGTAGTCCGGGTCGGGGTTGACCGAGTAGCCGTCGAAGGCCAGGTCGTACTCGCCCGCCAGCCAGGGGTCGGAGACGTTGTCGAGGCAGTCGACCTTGAGGCCGATGCCGAGTTTGCCCCACCACTCCTGCATGTACTTGCCGATGGCCTTGTCGTTCGGGTCGGTGGCGTGGCACAGCAGCCGGAAGCTGAGCGGCTTGCCGTCCTCGCCGACGCGCTTGCCGTCACCGTTCTTCTTGTAGCCCGCCTGGTCGAGGAGGCTCGCGGCCCTGGCCGGGTCGTACGCGATCTTCTGGTCGGCGGCGGGCTTCCAGAAGTAGTCGCTGAAACGCGGCGGGATGTATCCGGCGCCCTCGACGGCGTGGCCCTGGAAGACCTTGTCGATGATGGTCCTGGTGTCGGTGGCGGCGAACAGCGCCTGGCGCACCCGCTGGTCGAGCAGCGCCGGGTTGCCGTCGCCGATCTTCTTGCCGTCCTTGGCCTTGGCCCCCGGGTTGGTGGCGAGCGCGTAGAAGCGCCGGCCCGGAGCGTCGTTGACCTTGATGTTCTTCTCGGTCTTCAGCGCTGCCGTCTGGGCCGGGGTGAGGCCCGAGACGAAGGAGACCTCGCCCTTCTGCAGGGCCGCGACGGCCGCGTCGTTGTCCTTGTAGTACTTGAAGTCCAGCTCGTCGAACTTCGGGGCGCCGCGCCAGAACTTCTTGTTCGGCTTGAACTTCAGGTACTGGTCGACCTTGTAGTCGGTGAGGATGAACGGCCCGTTGCCGACGACCGGGAGCTGCTTGTCGTTGTTGAACTTCGAGAAGTCCCCGACCTTCTCCCAGACATGCTTCGGCACGATCGGCACATCGAGCGCGGTCATCGTGGCCTGCGGCTTCTTCAGCTGCACGATCAGCGTCCGCGGGTCCGGGGCGGTGACCTTCTTGAAGTTCGAGGTGAAGCTCCCGTTGGCGGTGGCCGCTGCCTCGTCCGTCATCATCTTGTTGAACGTCCAGGCGGCGTCGTCCGCGGTGGCCTGCTCGCCGTCCGACCACGTGGAGTTCTTGCGGATGGTGAAGGTCCAGGTGAGCTTGTCCGCCGACGACTTCCACGCGGTGGCGAGCCCGGGGACGGTGTGGCCGTCCTTGACGTCGTAGTTGGTCAAGTAGTCGTACATCAGGCGCAGCGCGGTGGTGGAGACCAGGCGCGTGGCGAGGAACGGACTCATGGAGTCGACGCTCTGGTTGACGGCTACGGTGAGGACCTTCTTGCCGCCGGACCCGGAACCTGCCTTGGCCTCGGCGGCGTGGGCCTGCTGCGGGACCGGGTTCAGCGGGGTCGCGGCCCCGGCCACCAGGGCGAACGCGGTGACACCCGTGGCCAGGAGCAGACGGGAACGGGATCGGTGTCGGGATATGCCGGTCGGAACTCTTCTGTCCATGGGGCGTTGACCTCGCGTCAGGGTGAATCATGGAGTCGCCAGCTGGTGAAGCGAAGGTTTATCAGCGGTGCTCCAAAGGTGTCAACGGTCCTCCAGACACGGCCTGGTCTGCGTAAATGGCTGAAGGCCCACACCGTTACCGCCGGTGTGGGCCTTCAGTGGTCTATACCCTTATCGCCTTACTGCTGAGGGGCCGGCGGCTGCTGCCAGCCTTGCTGCTGCGGGGGATAGGGCTGCTGCGGAGGCTGCTGACCACCGTACGGCTGCTGCGGCTGCGACCCTTGCGGATACTGCGGATACGGCTGTGGGGGATGCGGCTGCTGAGGGCTCTGAGGTGCCTGCGGTCCGTGAGGGCTCTGCGGCCCCTGAGGTGCCTGCGGAGCGTACGGCTGTTGCTGCTGGCCCGGCATCGGCGGCGCCATGTGCGGCGGCGCCCCCTGACCGTTGCCGGTCCACAACCCCTGTGCCTGCTGGGCACGTTGGAAGTCCTCCGCGACCAGGGCGGAGAGATTGAAGTACGCCTCCCGGGTCTTCGGCCGCATCATGTCGAGGTCGACCTCGGCGCCCGCCGACAGATGCTCGTCGAACGGCACGACGACGACCGCGCGGCAGCGGGTCTCGAAGTGCTGCACGATGTCGTCGACCTTGATCATCTTGCCGGTCTCGCGAACCCCGGAGATGACGGTGAGCGAGCGCTGCACGAGTTCCGCGTAGCCGTGCGCGGAGAGCCAGTCGAGCGTGGTGCTCGCGCTGGACGCACCGTCCACGGACGGGGTGGAGATGATGATGAGCTGGTCGGCGAGATCGAGTACGCCCCGCATCGCGCTGTAGAGGAGCCCCGTACCCGAGTCGGTCAGGATGATCGGGTACTGCTTGCCCAGGACGTCGATCGCGCGCCGGTAGTCCTCGTCGTTGAACGTCGTGGAGACCGCGGGGTCCACGTCGTTGGCGATGATCTCCAGACCGGAGGGCGCCTGGGAGGTGAACCGGCGGATGTCCATGTACGAGTTCAGGTACGGGATCGCCTGGACCAGGTCACGGATGGTCGCCCCGGTCTCACGGCGCACCCGACGGCCGAGGGTTCCGGCATCCGGGTTCGCGTCGATCGCCAGGATCTTGTCCTGCCGCTCGGTGGCGAGCGTGGCACCCAGCGCGGTCGTCGTCGTGGTCTTGCCGACGCCGCCCTTGAGGCTGATGACGGCGATCCGGTAGCAGGACAGCACCGGCGTACGGATGAGTTCGAGCTTGCGCTGCCGCTCGGCCTCCTCCTTCTTCCCGCCGAGCTTGAAGCGGGACGCGCCCGCCGGGCCGCTGCGACTGCTCCTCGCCTTCTGCTTGTTGCGGATCAGCCGGTCGGAGGAGAGCTCGACGGCCGCCGTGTACCCGAGAGGCGCGCCGGGAACGGAACGCTCCCGCTGATCGTGCGCGACGGGCTGCGGCCAGGCGGCGCCGGTACGCGGGTCGACCGGCGCGCCGGGCTGCTGCTGCTGATGCTGCGGCGGGGGCGGCTGGTTGGGGTCCTGGGGCTGCTGGGCCTGCGGTTGCGGCTGCGGAGCGTGCGGTTGCTGCTGGGGTACGGCGGGTGCGGCCGGAACCGGTGCCGGCTGCGGGAATCCGTATCCCGCCTGGGGAGCCTGTCCCTGAGGGCCCTGTCCCTGAGGGCCCTGTCCCTGAGGACCCTGTCCCTGAGGTGCTTGTCCCTGGGGTGCCTGCTGCGCGGGCGGCTGCTGGAAGCCGTACCCGCCCTGCGGCGGCTGGGGTGCCTGGTGAGGGAGGGGCTGTGGCTGGGGCTGCTGCGGGAACCCGTAGCCACTGGTCGGCGGGGGCACTTGGGGCGCCTGGGGCTGGTGGGGTACGGCGGGCGGCAGCGGATTCGGTGTCGGCTGGGGGAATCCGTAGCCCGCGTGCTCTTGCGGCGGCTGGGGCTGCTGCGGGATGGGCGCCGAGGGCTGCGGGAATCCGTAACCCGCCTGGGGTGCCTGCTGCTGCGGCACCTGGGGCTGGTGTGCCTGGGGCGGAGTGGGCTGCGGGAATCCGTACCCGTCCGACGGACCCGGAGCCCCGGCCGCCTGTTGCGCGGGCCAGGACGGCGGCGCCGTCGGAGAGCCCAGCGGAGGGGCCTGAGGCGGCTGCGACTGCTGTTGCTGCGGGTGAGGCTGGTAGGGCTGGGACTGATCTGCGGTCGGCGCACTCATCGGCCACTGCGGCGCCGGGGCCGGCGTCGCGGGCTGGAACGCGGGCGGCAGCGGCGGCAGTTCGTTCTGCGGGGGCGCCGACGGCGTGGGCGACCAGGGCTGGGCCGGTGCGGGCGGAGCGTCCTGCGGCTCCGGCGCGGGCCGTACCTCCTGCGGTACCGCATCCGTGATCGGCCCGGTGGGCACAGCGTCGAAGGGCTCGAAGGGCTCGACGGGCTCAGCGGATCCGGCGACCGGTGCGGTCTCCGCGCTGCTCTCCACGGCGGCCTCGGCCTCGGGCACCGCCGGAGCCGGCTCGTCCTCGACGTCCGGGTGCGGAGCGGACGTCCGCGAAGCACCCGAAGCACCCGCCGTACCTGCGGCATCCGCGGCGACCGAGGCGTCGAACGCGGCGGAGATCTCAGCGAACGCATCGGACAGACTCGTGCGGGGAGGACGCTCCACCGCTTCGGCAGCGGGCGCGGGGGGCTCCACGGGGGCGCTTTCCGGTCCGGAGCGCGCCGGCGCGACGGCCTGCTCCCGCGCTGCCTTGGCTGCCGCTTCGAGCTTCTCGAACTCCCGCTTCAGCGCGGAGGGCGAGAACTTCATGGTCGCGCCGCTCTCCAACTCCCCACCACCGAACGCCTCGCCGGCCTTCTCGGGAACGGGCTCGGGCTCAGGATCAGCCGCAGGTTCCGGTTCCGGCTCCGGTTCCGGCTCCGCCTCCGGCGCAACCTCGGCCACAGGAGCGCCATCCACATCGCCATCCACATCGGCTTCGGAAGCGGTCTCGGGCTCAGGCCCGGACGCAGCCCCGGACCCACGTTCGGGTTCCGGCGTCGCAGTGAACTCGGGGTCGGCCGCCGCCTCCTGCGCGACGGGCGGCGGCGTGGGAGCCCAGTTCGGCTGGAACCCACCGGTCAACGGCAGACCCGGTACGGCTGCGGGACCCCCGACCGGCGGCGCGGGCTCCGACGGCCGAACCGGCTGAACCGGCGGTGCGGGCGGCGCGGGTGAAGGTGTCACGGGCGCGGGCGGCGGAGGGGTCGGTGCCGACTCCTGGGCCTGGGCCTGCGCCTCGGACGCATTCTGCGTGTACCAGGCGGGCGGGGTGTAGTCGATGGTGAACTCACCCGACTCGGCGGGATCCGCGTCGGACTGGTCGTCCACGGGTGAGTTCGTTCCCCCGCGAATCTCGTCCCGATCGCTGTTCACAATGCCTCCCGCTGGTGTGGCCGTGCACCCTCGTGCCGTAGTGGTGGGGCGACCGTTGTCGTCCGAACCGCCTGGCTCTCCCCGTAGGACGCGTACGACCCGCTCACGGGTTCTGACGTGCGCCCGGTCCCAGCCTAATCACCAATCGCACCGGCACGGCATGGCGGAGCACCCCGGGAGTAGTGACCTATCCGTCAGGACCCGCCCAAAGGAGCCTCTGCTACGCCGTATCACCTGAGGCAAAACGGAGGGAAGGCGTCAAAAGCCTTCCAAAATCGGTCTGTCACCCTTTTCGGGAGAGGAACTCAACGATCGGGTCTCGGCCGGAGACGTTCACGGCCGGAACACCCCGGCCGTGAGCCCCGCCGGGACGTGGACTGCTCCTGGCGGCGGACGGCTACTCCGACGCGTTCGCGAGCCCGCCGTTGTGCGGAGCCGGCTCCAGGTCGAATTCCCCGTCCCGCGCGCCGAGTACGAACGCCCGCCACTCCGCTTCCGTGTACCGCAGCACCGTGTCGGGATCGATCGACGACCTCATGGCCACCGCCCCGTCCGGCAAGTACGCGATCTCGACCCGCTCCTCGTGCTCCGAGGTGCCGGGCGCGCTCTTCCACTCGACACCGGAGATGTCGAGGGCGTAGAGCTCCTCCTTCTCGCGTTCCTTGCGTGCCTTGTCGCTTGCGTCAGCCATGGCGCGATGGTTCCTTCCGAGGTGCGAACGAGCTCCCCTCCCACCTTACTTGGGGAGCCCGGCCCGCTCACGGCTTCGGAAGGAGACCCCGTACGGACGGCCCACCGGTGACGGGAGGGTCACCGGATGAGCATCGTGACCGCGGTGCAGGTTCCGCCCGCGGCGCCCACGGCCATGACGGCGACCGCCATGCAACGCCTCTGGAGCTGCTGGTAGCGCGCCGTGTACTCGTCCCGCAGCTCGGCGATGCGGGCCGTGATCCGCAGCAGCGCGTCCCGTGAGGCGGCCATCCGGTCCGCGGCGTAGACCCGCTCCACGTCCTCGCGCTGCGCGGTCGTCAGCCACGGCAACTGCGCGACGAAGTCGGAGGCCCGGCGCCGGGCCTCCTCGACCTCCGCATTCCACAGGAGGTACCCCTCGATCCGCATCAGACCCCGCGCACTGTCCCTGTCGGTGTCCGCCCCTTCTCGCCCGCTCCGGGGTGTGGGCGTCACCGCCGCTCGTCCTCGCCCGCCACGGCCGCCGTGCTCTTGTGGTGGTTCTGGGCCACGTCCAGAGCCGCGATGTGCGGATAGTGCAGGTCGAACGCCGGGGACTCGGAACGGATCCGCGGCAGAGTGACGAAGTTGTGCCGGGGCGGCGGGCAGGACGTCGCCCATTCGAGGGAACGCCCGTAGCCCCATGGGTCGTCGACCTCGATCTTCTTCCCGTACTTGGCGGTCTTCCAGACGTTGTAGAAGAACGGCAGGAGTGACAGGCCCAGCAGGAAGGAGCTGATGGTCGAGATCGTGTTGAGCGTGGTGAAGCCGTCAGCGGCGAGATAGTCGGCGTACCGGCGCGGCATGCCCTCGACACCCAGCCAGTGCTGCACCAGGAACGTGCCGTGGAAGCCCACGAACAGCGTCCAGAAGGTCATCTTGCCCAACCGCTCGTCCAGCATCTTGCCGGTGAACTTCGGCCACCAGAAGTGGAATCCCGCGAACATCGCGAACACCACGGTGCCGAAGACGACGTAGTGGAAGTGCGCGACGACGAAGTACGAGTCGGAGACGTGGAAGTCCATCGGCGGCGAAGCCAGGATCACACCGGTCAGACCACCGAAGAGAAACGTCACCAGGAAGCCGATCGACCACAGCATCGGCGTCTCGAAGGACAGCGAGCCCGTCCACATCGTGCCGATCCAGTTGAAGAACTTCACGCCGGTCGGCACCGCGATCAGGAAGGTCATGAAGGAGAAGAACGGCAGCAGCACACCGCCGGTGACGTACATGTGGTGCGCCCACACCGTCACCGAGAGACCGGCGATCGAAATCGTGGCGGCGACCAGGCCGATGTACCCGAAGATCGGTTTGCGGCTGAAGACCGGGATGATCTCGGACACGATCCCGAAGAACGGCAGCGCGATGATGTACACCTCGGGATGGCCGAAGAACCAGAAGAGGTGCTGCCAGAGCAGCGCCCCGCCGTTCGCCGCCTCGAAGACACGCGAGCCGAACTTGCGGTCCGCCTCCAGGACGAGCAGCGCCGCGGCGAGGACCGGGAAGGCCAGCAGCACCAGTACGGCGGTCAGCAGGGCGTTCCACACGAAGATCGGCATCCGGAACATCGTCATGCCGGGCGCGCGCATGCAGACGATCGTGGTGATGAAGTTGACCGAACCGAGGATCGTGCCGAAGCCCTGGAGCGCCAGCCCCATGATCCACAGGTCGCCGCCGACCCCGGGCGAATGAACCGTGTCGGTCAGCGGGGAGTAGGCGAACCAGCCGAAGTCGGCCGCGCCGTTCGGGGTGAGGAAGCCGCCCATCACGATGAGCGCGCCGAAGAGGTACAGCCAGTACGCGAACATGTTCAGCCGCGGGAACGCCACATCGGGCGCGCCGATCTGCAACGGCATGATCCAGTTGGTGAACCCGATGAACAGCGGCGTCGCGAACATCAGCAGCATGATCGTGCCGTGAATCGTGAACGCCTGGTTGAACTGCTCGTTCGACACGATCTGCGTGCCCGGCCGGGCCAGCTCGGCCCGCATCACGAGGGCCATCACCCCGCCGATGCAGAAAAAGGCGAACGAGGTGCACAGGTACATGGTCCCGATCGTCTTATGATCGGTGGTGCTGGCCCAGCTCGCCAGAATGCTGCCGGGGCGCCTCTTGCGTACCGGCACCTCGTCCTCGTAGGAGTCGTCCGCCTCGGCCGGTCCCTCGTCGGTACTCGTCGTCACTGCGACGCCCCTTCTGCTGTCGTTGACCACGCCCGGACAGCACTGTGTGCCCGGAGCAGAAGAGGAGCATGACGCAGCTCACATCGCGGAGATCAGATCCCGGGGCCGTGCGGCGCGTCGCGTTACGCCGTTCAGGTACATGGAAAAGGCTGGTACGCTGTGTGACGGCCGCTTGTGTACGCGTCTCCGGGTTTTCCGGGGGCAGCGCCCAGCGGATCCCCGCCTCCCGAGTAACGGAAGCTCCCCAGAGTATTCGACCTGGGGCACTCGGTGGCCTGAAGACTCACGAGGAGTACGCGTGTCGCTCGACGCCGCTACGAAGAAGCAGATCATGACCGAGTTCGGCCAGAAGGAGGGCGACACCGGTTCCCCCGAGGTTCAGGTCGCCATGCTCTCCCGCCGTATCTCGGACCTGACCGAGCACCTCAAGATGCACAAGCACGACCACCACTCCCGCCGGGGTCTGCTGATCCTCGTCGGCCAGCGTCGCCGCCTTCTCCAGTACCTGGCCAAGAAGGACATCCAGCGCTTCCGTGCGCTGGTCGACCGCCTCGGCATCCGTCGCGGTGCGGCCGGCGGCGCCAAGTAAGAACGTTGTGCGAGGGAGCGGGCCCCATTTCCTGGGGACCGCTCCCTTTGCCGTACGTACGGCTTCCGTACGGACGACCGCTGTACGTGCGGAACCAGGACCAAGCTCAGTAATCTGGGTGTACAACGCAGTACCGAACGAGGGGAAGCGCGCTCACGCCGCCGCCGGTCCTCGGTAGTGGCCCCCGGGACATCACCCGGGTGCTTCGATCGAAGACCGGCCCCGCAATCAAGGCGCGCTTCTCCACACCGTTCCCCGCCACACGGGCAGGGGGACGAAAGACGACGAGTATGGAGAAAACGCTAGTGGAGAACGAGACCCACTACGCCGAGGCCGTTATCGACAACGGAACCTTCGGCACCCGCACCATCCGCTTCGAGACGGGCCGGCTGGCCAAGCAGGCCGCCGGTTCCGCCGTGGCGTACCTGGACGACGACACCATGGTGCTGTCGGCCACCACCGCTTCCAAGAAGCCCAAGGACAATCTCGACTTCTTCCCCCTCACGGTGGACGTCGAGGAGCGGCAGTACGCGGCCGGCAAGATCCCCGGCTCCTTCTTCCGCCGCGAGGGCCGGCCCTCCGAGGACGCGATCCTCACCTGCCGCCTGATCGACCGCCCGCTGCGCCCCTCCTTCAAGAAGGGCCTGCGCAACGAGATCCAGATCGTCGAGACGATCATGGCGCTCAACCCCGACCACCTGTACGACGTGGTCGCGATCAACGCCGCCTCCTGCTCCACGCAGCTGGCCGGCCTGCCCTTCTCCGGCCCGATCGGCGGCACCCGTGTCGCCCTGATCAAGGGCCAGTGGGTCGCCTTCCCGACGCACACCGAGCTCGAGGACGCCGTCTTCGACATGGTGGTCGCCGGTCGCGTCCTGGAGGACGGCGACGTCGCGATCATGATGGTCGAGGCCGAGGCCACCGAGAAGACCATCCAGCTCGTCAAGGACGGCGCCGAGGCCCCGACCGAAGAGGTCGTCGCCGCCGGTCTCGAAGCCGCGAAGCCCTTCATCAAGGCGCTCTGCAAGGCCCAGGCCGACCTCGCCGCCAAGGCTGCCAAGCCCACCGGCGAGTTCCCGGTCTTCCTCGACTACCAGGACGACGTCCTGGAGGCGCTCACCGCCGCGGTCCGCCCCGAGCTCGCCAAGGCGCTCACCATCGCCGGCAAGCAGGAGCGCGAGGCCGAGCTGGACCGCGTCAAGGAGATCGCCGTCGAGAAGCTGCTCCCGAAGTTCGAGGGCCGCGAGAAGGAGATCTCCGGCGCGTACCGCGCGCTGACCAAGTCCGTCGTGCGTGAGCGCGTCATCAAGGACAAGGTCCGCATCGACGGCCGTGGCGTCACGGACATCCGTACGCTCGCCGCCGAGGTCGAGGCCATCCCGCGCGTGCACGGCTCGGCGCTGTTCGAGCGTGGCGAGACCCAGATCCTGGGCGTCACCACCCTCAACATGCTCCGCATGGAGCAGCAGCTGGACACCCTCTCCCCGGTGACCCGCAAGCGCTACATGCACAACTACAACTTCCCGCCGTACTCCGTCGGTGAGACCGGCCGCGTGGGCTCGCCCAAGCGCCGCGAGATCGGCCACGGCGCGCTCGCCGAGCGCGCCATCGTGCCGGTGCTGCCGTCGCGCGAGGAGTTCCCCTACGCGATCCGTCAGGTCTCCGAGGCGCTGGGCTCCAACGGCTCGACGTCCATGGGCTCGGTCTGCGCCTCCACCATGTCCCTGCTGAACGCCGGTGTGCCCCTCAAGGCCGCCGTCGCCGGTATCGCCATGGGCCTCATCTCGCAGGAGATCGACGGCAAGACGCACTACGTCGCCCTCACCGACATCCTCGGTGCGGAGGACGCCTTCGGTGACATGGACTTCAAGGTCGCCGGTACGAAGCAGTTCGTGACCGCGCTCCAGCTCGACACCAAGCTCGACGGCATCCCCGCCTCGGTCCTGGCCGCCGCGCTGAAGCAGGCCCGTGACGCCCGCCTCCACATCCTCGATGTGATGAACGAGGCCATCGACGTCCCGGACGAGATGTCCCCGAACGCCCCGCGGATCATCACCGTCAAGATCCCGGTGGACAAGATCGGTGAGGTCATCGGCCCCAAGGGCAAGATGATCAACCAGATCCAGGAGGACACCGGCGCCGACATCACGATCGAGGACGACGGCACCATCTACATCGGTGCCCAGGCCGGCTCGCAGGCCGAGGCCGCGCGCGCCACGATCAACTCGATCGCCAACCCGACCATGCCGGAGGTCGGCGAGCGCTACCTGGGTACGGTCGTCAAGACCACCACCTTCGGTGCGTTCGTGTCGCTCATGCCGGGCAAGGACGGCCTGCTGCACATCTCGCAGATCCGCAAGCTCGCCGGTGGCAAGCGCGTGGAGAACGTCGAGGACGTGCTCGCGGTCGGTTCCAAGGTCCAGGTCGAGATCGGCGAGATCGACTCCCGCGGCAAGCTGTCCCTGGTCCCCGTGATCGAGGGCGAAGCCGACTCCGACAACACGGAGAAGAAGGACGACGCCGACAAGTGACGTCCCGTAGTTCCGTGACGACGGCCCGCACCTCCTCGGAGGCGCGGGCCGTCGCCCGTACCCCAGTGCTTCTCAAGGACGGAAAAGTGAGCAAAGGCGCAACGCAGAGCAGCGGCGCGGTCCGCAGGACCACCCTCCCGGGCGGCCTGCGCGTCGTCACCGAGACCCTGCCCTCCGTACGCTCCGTCACTTTCGGGATCTGGGCCAACGTCGGATCACGCGACGAGACCCCCACCCTGAACGGCGCGACGCACTACCTCGAACACCTCCTCTTCAAGGGCACGGCCAAGCGCAGCGCCCTCGACATCTCCGCCGGGATCGACGCGGTCGGCGGCGAGATGAACGCCTTCACGGCGAAGGAGTACACCTGCTACTACGCGCGGGTCCTCGACACCGACCTGCCGCTCGCCATCGACGTGGTCTGCGACATGCTGACCGGCTCGCTGATCACCGCCGAGGACGTCGAAGCCGAGCGCGGCGTCATCCTCGAAGAGATCGCGATGACCGAGGACGACCCGGGCGACGTCGTGCACGACCTCTTCGCACAGACGATGTTCGGCGACACCCCCCTCGGCCGCCCGGTGCTCGGCACGGTCGACACCGTCAACGGACTGGACCGCAGCCGGATAGCGCGCTTCTACAAGAAGCACTACGACCCGACGAACCTGGTCGTCGCGGCGGCGGGCAACATCGACCACGACACGGTCGTCACTCAGGTCCGCGAGGCGTTCGACCGGGCCGGCGCCCTGTCGCGCACCGACGCGGTCCCGGTCGCACCGCGCGGCGGCTCCCGGACCCTGCGCACCGCGGGCCGTGTCGAGCTGCTGAACCGCAAGACCGAACAGGCCCACATCGTCCTCGGCATGCCCGGCCTGGCCCGGACCGACGACCGCCGCTGGGCGCTCGGCGTCCTCAGCACCGCACTCGGCGGGGGCATGAGTTCACGCCTCTTCCAGGAGGTGCGGGAGAAGCGAGGCCTCGCCTACAGCGTGTACTCGTACACCTCGGGCTTCGCCGACTGCGGGCTCTTCGGCATCTACGCGGGCTGCCGCCCGAGCCAGGTCCACGACGTACTGAAGATCTGCCGCGACGGACTCGACCAGGCCGCGAACGAGGGCCTGACCGACGAGGAGATCCGCCGCGCGATCGGCCAGCTCTCGGGCTCCACGGTGCTCGGCCTGGAGGACACCGGCGCGCTGATGAACCGCATCGGCAAGAGCGAACTGTGCTGGGGCTCCCAGCTCTCGGTCGACGAGATGCTGGAGCGGATCGCGGCGGTCACCCCGGAGGAAGTCCGGGAGGTCGCCCACGACATCCTGGGACAGCGTCCCTCGCTGTCCGTC
The DNA here is from genome assembly GCF_036241575.1 of Streptomyces sp. NBC_01267. Classification (NCBI taxonomy): domain Bacteria; kingdom Bacillati; phylum Actinomycetota; class Actinomycetes; order Kitasatosporales; family Streptomycetaceae; genus Streptomyces; species Streptomyces sp. NBC_01267. The sequence goes on from NZ_CP108455.1 coordinate 5,926,153, forward strand.
ATCGGGCCGCTGAAGGACAAGCAGGCCGACCGCCTCCACGAAGCGGTCTCCTAACCACAAGGAAGAGCGAGCAATGAGCAACAAGCTGCGCGTGGCGGTTCTCGGCGCCGGGGGTCGCATCGGCTCCGAAGCGGTACGGGCCGTCGACGCCGCCGAAGACATGGAACTGGTCGCCGCCCTCGGGCGGAACGACGAGCTCGATGTACTCACCGCTTCCGGTGCACAGGTCGCCGTCGACCTGACCCACCCGGACTCGGTGATGGACAACCTGGAGTTCTGTGTACGCAACGGAATCCACGGCGTCGTCGGTACCACCGGCTGGACCGACGAGCGCCTCGCGCAGCTCCGCTCCTGGCTCGACGCATCCCCTTCGACGGGCGTTCTCATCGCCCCGAACTTCTCCATCGGTGCCGTGCTCACCATGACGTTCGCCCAGGCGGCGGCACGTTTCTTCGAGTCGGTCGAGGTCGTCGAGCTGCACCACCCGAACAAGGCCGACGCCCCGTCCGGCACCGCCCGGCGCACCGCACAGCTGATCGCGGCTGCCCGCGACAAGGCCGGCTGCGCTGCGCAGCCGGACGCGACGAGCACCGCACTGGACGGCGCCCGCGGCGCAGACGTCGACGGCGTACCGGTGCACTCCGTACGGCTGCGCGGCCTCCTGGCGCACCAGGAGGTGCTGCTCGGCGGCGAGGGCGAGACGCTCACCATCCGCCACGACTCCCTGCACCACAGCAGCTTCATGCCGGGCATCCTGCTCGGCGCGCGCCGCGTGGTGACCACCCCCGGCCTCACACTCGGCCTGGAACACTTCCTCGATCTGGGCTGACACACGATGCGCGCAAAGATCACTTACCTCGTCACGGCCGCCGTCCTGGTCTTCTACTTCGTCCTGGTCGGCAGCCGCGGCGTCCTGCTCATCCAGAACGGCACGCTCCTCACGGTCACCTTCGGCGTGGCCGTGCTGATCCTGCCGCTGATCGGCATCTGGTTCCTGTGGAAGAACACCCAGTTCGTGCAGCGGGCCAACCGGCTCGCCGCCGAACTGGACGCCGAAGGCGGCCTGCCGGTCGACGAGTTGGTGCGGACGCCCAGCGGTCGTATCGACCGTGACTCGGCCGACGCGGTCTTCACCCGCCGCAAGGAGGAGACCGAGGACAGCCCGGACGACTGGCGCTGCTGGTTCCGGCTCGCGATCGCCTACCAGGACGCCCGGGACACCCCGCGGGCCCGCAAGGCGATGCAGCGCGCCATCGCCCTGCACGCAGGCAGGCCCGTCAGCATCTGACGGGCCTGCGGGCGGTACTTCGTTCCCTCACGTACGCGCGTACTCCGCGCTCCACGCCTCGACGGTGTCCGCCGCCCGGTCGAAGGCCTCGTGACGTGACAGGAAGTCGGCGTTGTGGTCGGTGAGCAGCGGCGCCAACTGCGCACCACCCTGCTGCACGAGTACGAGAGCCTGGCCCTGCACGGTGCGCGGCAGCCCGAGCCAGCGGACCGGCTGCTGCACCGTGCGCACGGCCTGTGTCTTGTCCCACGGGACGGTATGCGTCATGAGGAAGCCCACACGACGCACTCCGTGCCTGCTCACCCAGGTGCCGACGCGCAGCAGTCGCAGTGCGCAGAGGACGACCACGAGGCCGAAGCCGAGACAGGCGGCGGCGCCCGGCAGCGCACCGGCGAAGGCAATGATCATCGCTGCCAGCAGGATGAACGAGGCGAGCAGCAGAAGCAGAGCTGCCGCCCCGACCCGCCAGGGTCCGGGGCGGTAGGGGCGGCGCCACAGGTCGTGGTCGTCGAACGGCAGCGCGACATCGTCGGCATTCTCGGCGGCTGCGTCAAACGCGCGGTCGGCCGTCAGGAAAGGCAGGGGCACGACTGATCCTCACTCACAAGCACGCTCGATTGGCTGTGCCCGGTGAGGCTACCGATGAGATCATCGTCGGACCACCTCAGGGGTCCGGACGAGTCAGTGTCCGTGCGACGCTTCGGACTGATGCGTCTGGCTGGGGGGCTGATCGGCGGCCAGGGCGGGCAGCCCGAACAGTACCGAGCCGACGAGACCGGCGACCACCGTGAGGCCGAGCAGGGTGCGCCCGGCGAACTGGGACTTGCTGGGACGCTGACGGGGCGGCGGCTCGACATTGCTTCGGAAGCGTTCGGCGTCAGCGACGAATGTGAAGGGTACGGCCTCTCGCCGGCGGAACATTTGGGGCACTTCTCCTTGGGTCACGCATCATCTGGTTCCACTGTGGTTCCACTGGTTCAGACGTCCGAAGTCGCCGATCGGTGCCCGATTTCCGGGAATGGGCAGAAGTTTTCTGCTGACGGTTCGTCCGACCCCGGCTGTCGGTGCTGCGCCGTAGAGTGGGCGCCGCCCGAGCGATGCAACTGGAAGGACCCCGCCGGTGAGTAGCACTCCCACCCCAGACCACAAGCCGAGCTTCCGCAGCGACGTCACCGTCGAACTGGTGAAGCACAGCGCGAGCGACTCCGACGTGCTGTGGGCGGCCCGAGTCTCCACGGCGGGTGAGCAGTCGCTGGAGGAGCTCCAGAAGGACCCCGAGCGCTCCAAGGGGCTCATCAACTACCTGATGCGGGACCGCCACGGCAGCCCCTTCGAGCACAACTCGATGACCTTCTTCATCAGCGCTCCGATCTTCGTCTTCCGTGAATTCATGCGGCACCGCGTCGGCTGGTCGTACAACGAGGAATCGGGCCGCTACCGTGAGCTGGAGCCGGTCTTCTACATCCCCGGCAAGGCCCGGAAGCTGGTCCAGCAGGGCCGCCCCGGCAAGTACGAGTTCGTCGAGGGCACCGAGGCCCAGCAGGAGCTCACCGGCCGCGCGATGGAGGACTCCTACCGGCAGGCGTACGACGCGTACCAGGAGATGCTGGCCGCCGGTGTGGCCCGCGAGGTGGCCCGTGCGGTCCTGCCCGTCGGCCTGTTCTCCTCGATGTACGCGACGTGCAATGCGCGCTCGCTGATGCACTTCCTCGGCCTGCGCACCCAGCACGAGATGGCGAAGGTGCCCTCGTTCCCGCAACGGGAGATCGAGATGGTCGGCGAGAAGATGGAAGAGCACTGGACGAAGCTCATGCCGCTCACCCATGAGGCCTTCAATGCCAACGGCCGGGTCGCCCCATAGGGCACAGATGTACGGTTGGGCCGCGCGAGGTGTCCGTATTGCACCGTTTGGTGAAGTTCATCTAGGCTGATCAAACGGACCCGGCACTGCTTGAACCCCCGAGCAGGCAGTGCCGGGCTCCGTAGCTCTCGTCCCCCGAGGGGACGGCACGTACTGAGCAGCGAGTAGCGTGGTACCCATGGCTCCGATCTCCACTTCGCAGACCCCCTTCGGGCGGGTCCTCACCGCCATGGTCACGCCCTTCACGGCGGACGGCGCGCTCGATATCGAAGGCGCGCAGCGACTCGCCACCCATCTGGTGGACGCCGGTAACGACGGCCTCGTCGTCAACGGCACCACGGGCGAGTCCCCGACCACCAGCGACGCGGAGAAAAACGACCTGGTACGGGCGGTGCGTGAGGCGGTCGGCGACCGCGCCCACGTGATCGCAGGTGTAGGTACCAACGACACCCGGCACAGCCTGGAGCTGGCCCGCGCCGCCGAGCGCGCGGGCGCCCACGGGCTGCTGGCTGTGACCCCGTACTACAACAAGCCGCCGCAGGAGGGCCTGCTCCGGCACTTCACCGCGATCGCCGATGCCACCGAGCTGCCGGTCATGCTCTACGACATCCCTGGCCGCAGCGGTGTCCCCATCAACACCGAGACGATCGTCCGGCTCGCCGAGCACCCGCGGATCGTCGCCAACAAGGACGCCAAGGGTGACCTCGGCCGCGCCAGCTGGGCCATCGCACGCAGTGGTCTGGCCTGGTACTCCGGCGACGACATGCTGAACCTCCCGCTGCTCTCGGTCGGCGCCTGCGGATTCGTCTCCGTCGTCGGCCACCTCGTCACCCCCGACCTGCGCGCCCTCCTGGAAGCGCACCTCGCGGGCGAGGTCGGGAAGGCGACCGAGATCCACCAGCAGCTGCTCCCGGTCTTCACCGGCATGTTCCGTACGCAGGGAGTGATCACCACCAAGGCGGCGCTCACCCTCCAGGGCCTGCCTGCCGGACCGCTGCGTCTGCCCATGGTGGAACTCACCCCTGAGGAAACGGCGCAGCTCAAGATCGATCTTGCCGCCGGCGGGGTAGAACTTTAAACACAGACTTCACAACTGAATACGCAAGATCACCCTGACAACAGCAAGTGCACGAATGTCATGCGCGCCACGTGCCCCAGGTACGTGGCGTGTGTGGTGAGGAGAGTCTTTTGAGTCATCCGCATCCCGAACTCGGCGCACCGCCGAAGCTTCCCAAGAACGGCCTGCGCGTCACGCCACTCGGCGGTCTTGGTGAGATCGGCCGGAACATGACGGTCTTCGAATACGGAGGCCGGCTGCTGATCGTCGACTGCGGCGTGCTCTTCCCCGAGGAGGAGCAGCCCGGTATCGACCTGATCCTGCCGGACTTCACCACGATCAAGGACCGCCTGGACGACATCGAGGGCATCGTGCTCACGCACGGCCACGAGGACCACATCGGTGGCGTGCCCTATCTGCTCCGTCTGAAGGCGGACATCCCGCTGATCGGCTCCAAGCTGACCCTCGCCCTGATCGAGGCGAAGCTCCAGGAGCACCGCATCCGCCCGTACACCCTCGAAGTCACCGAGGGCCAGCGCGAGCGCATCGGCGTCTTCGACTGCGAGTTCATCGCGGTCAACCACTCCATCCCGGACGCCCTCGCGGTCGCCATCCGTACCCCCGCGGGTATGGCTGTGGCCACGGGCGACTTCAAGATGGACCAGCTCCCGCTGGACGGTCGTCTCACCGACCTGCACGCTTTCGCCCGGCTGAGCGAAGAAGGCATCGACCTTCTCCTCTCCGACTCGACGAACGCGGAGGTCCCCGGCTTCGTCCCGCCCGAGCGCGACATCTCCAACGTCCTGCGCACGGTCTTCGCGAACGCTCAGAAGCGCATCATCGTGGCGAGTTTCGCCAGCCATGTGCACCGCATCCAGCAGATCCTCGACGCGGCGCACGAGTACGGACGCAGAGTGGCGTTCGTCGGCCGGTCGATGGTCAGGAACATGGGCATCGCCCGTGACCTGGGCTATCTGAAGGTCCCGGCGGGCCTGGTCGTCGACGTCAAGACGCTCGACGACCTTCCGGACCACGAGGTCGTACTGGTCTGTACGGGCTCGCAGGGCGAGCCGATGGCTGCCCTCTCCCGGATGGCCAACCGGGACCACCAGATCCGGATCGTCCAGGGCGACACGGTGATCCTGGCCTCGTCGCTCATCCCGGGCAACGAGAACGCGGTCTACCGGGTGATCAACGGCCTGACCCGCTGGGGCGCCAACGTCATCCACAAGGGCAATGCCAAGGTCCACGTCTCGGGCCACGCCTCGGCCGGCGAGCTGTTGTACTTCTACAACATCTGCAGGCCGAAGAACCTGATGCCGGTGCACGGCGAATGGCGCCACCTCCGTGCGAACGCGGAACTCGGTGCGATGACAGGGGTCCCCAAGGACCACATCGTCATCGCCGAGGACGGCGTCGTCGTCGACCTGGTGGACGGCAAGGCGAGGATCGTCGGCAAGGTCCAGGCGGGCTATGTGTACGTCGACGGCCTCTCGGTCGGCGACGTCACGGAGACCTCGCTCAAGGACCGTCGCATCCTCGGCGACGAGGGCATCATTTCTGTCTTCATCGTGGTCGACAGCTCCAGCGGCAAGATCGTGGGCGGTCCCCACATCCAGGCCAGGGGCTCGGGTATCGACGACGCGGCGTTCAGTGCCGTCGTGCCGAGGATCGAGGACGCCCTCAACAAGTCGGCCCAGGACGGCGTGCTGGAGCCCCACCAGCTCCAGCAGCTGATCCGCCGCACGGTGGGCAAGTGGGTCTCCGACGCCTACCGCCGGCGCCCGATGATTCTTCCCGTCGTCGTCGAGGTCTGACGCGCCGTCCGGAGCGGGGCTCCCCGATTTGCATCGGGGAGCCCCGCTCCAGTACGTTTACGGCTCCACCTGAGCGGGAAGCAGGCGCACTCGTGCGCCAGGGCCAACCAAAATCGGGTGGGGAATTCCGACTCAGAATCTCTGATAAAGTCGGAATCGCCGGAAAGGGAAACGCGAAAGCGAAGAACTGGAAAGCGAACCCCGGCCGACCGGGAATCGGACACGAAAGAGTCTGATAGAGTCGGAAACGCAAGACCGAAGGGAAAAGCCCGGAGGAAAGCCGCGGAGAGTGTTCGGCGGTGAGTACAAAGGAAGCGTCCGTTCC